>NZ_CP033324.1:2667500-3354608 GCF_003710085.1 Nocardioides pantholopis
CCAGAACTTTAGATCAACCCCCGCCGCGGCACAAATCGGTTCGCCGTGACCCCGACCACAGACCCGTTTGAGCAGGTCAGGGCCCTTTCAGCGCACTTCGACGCCTGCGAAGCGCTTCTTGCCGCGGCGCAGCACCAGCCAGTGGCCTGCCACGAGGTCGGCCTCGGTCGGCACCGCGTCGACGTCCTCGACCCGCACGTTGTTGAGGTAGGCGCCGCCCTCCGTGATCGTGCGGCGGGCCTCCCCCTTGCTCTTGGCCAGGCCCGAGAGCACCAGCAGGTCGACGACGCCAGGCATGGGGGCGTTCCGGTCCACGACTGTCGAGCCGGCCTCCCGCAGGGCGGCCGCCAGCGTCGCTCCCCGCAGACCGCTGAGGTCACCGCCGCCGAACAGAGCGGCGGAGGCTGCCTGGATGCGTGCGGTCTCCTCCGCCCCGTGCACCAACGTGGTGACCTGCTCCGCCAGCGCCTTCTGGCCGGCCCGCAGGAACGGCTTCTCGGCGTGCGTGGCCTCCAGGTCCTCGATCTCCGCACGGGTGAGGAACGTGAAGGCGCGCAGCAGCTCCCCCACCTTCTCGTCCTCGACGTTGAGCCAGAACTGGTAGAAGGCGTACGGCGCCATCATGTCGGCGTCCAGCCACAGGGCGCCGCCCTCGGTCTTGCCGTACTTGGTGCCGTCGGCCTTGGTGATCAGCGGCGTCGCGAACGCGTGGGCGTGTCCCCCGTCAGCGCGCCGGATCAGCTCGACGCCGCCGGTGAGGTTGCCCCACTGGTCCGACCCGCCGAACTGCAGCGTCACCCCGTGGTCGCGGTGGAGGTTGAGGAAGTCCATCGACTGCAGCAGCACGTAGCTGAACTCCGTGTAGCTGATCCCGCCGCCCTCGAGGCGGCGCTTCACGGTCTCCCGGGCCAGCATCCGGTTCACCGGGAAGTGCTTGCCGATGTCGCGCAGGAAGTCGATGGTCGACATCGAGGCGGTCCAGTCGTAGTTGTTGACCATCGTCGCGCCGTTCTCGCCCTCGAAGGACAGGAACGGCTCGATCTGGCGGCGGACCCGCTCCACCCAGTCCTTGACGGTGTCGAGGGAGTTGAGGATCCGCTCACCGGAGTCCCGTGGGTCCCCGATCAGGCCGGTGGCGCCGCCGACGAGCACGTACGGCGTGTGGCCGGCGCGCTGGAGCCGCATCGCGGTGACGATCTGGAGGAGGTTGCCCATGTGCAGGCTCGGCGCGGTCGGGTCGAAGCCCACGTAGTAGCGCACGCTCCCGGAGCACAGCGCCTCGCGCAGCGCGTCGCGGTCCGTCGAGTGCGCGACCAGGCCGCGCCACTCGAGGTCGTCCAGAAGGGTGGGATCGAGGGACACGGAGTGCCTTTCGGGTGCGGTGCTGTCCCTCCAAGACTGCCCCATGGGGTCGCACGGCGACCACGGGGTTCCCCTCGGACCCGTCTACAGTGGCTCGAAGCCGTGGCACCGAGCTCGCCCGGCGGAAGGAACGAGCAAGGTGATCGCTGGCAGGTACTCGCTCGAGCACGAGATCGGGCGAGGCGGCATGGGGGCCGTGTGGCTGGGCCGCGACGAGGTCCTCGGCCGGCCCGTGGCGCTCAAGCGACTGGGCATGCCCCTGGAGGGCAGCTCCCCCGACCTGGAGCGAGCCGCACGGGAGGCGCGGCTGGCCGCCCGCCTCAACCACCCGCGCGTGGTGGCGGTCTTCGACCTGGTCCGCGAGGGCAACGAGCACTGGCTGGTGATGGAGTACGTCGAGGGCTCGACCCTCGCCCAGCTGGTCCGCGACCGGGGGCCGCTCACGCCGGACCAGGCCGCGCCCGTGCTCGGCCAGGTCGCCGAGGCGCTGGCCGCGGCGCACGCGGCCGGCATCGTGCACCGGGACGTGAAGCCGTCCAACATCCTGGTCGGACCCCACGGCGAGGTGAAGCTCTCCGACTTCGGCATCGCCCGCGCCGAGGCCGACGCGACCCTGACCCGCACCGGCATGGTCACCGGCTCCCCCGCCTACCTCGCCCCCGAAGTCGCATCCGGGCACCCCGCCACCGAGGCCAGCGACATCTGGTCGCTCGGCGCGACCCTCTTCCACGCCCTGGCCGGCGCTCCGCCGTACGAGGTGAGCGAGAACGTGCTCGGCGCGCTCTACCGGATCGTGCACGAGGACCCGCCCCGGCTCCCGGACGCGGGCTGGCTGTCGCCGCTGCTCGCGGCCACGATGACGCACGACCCGGCCGAGCGGTGGCCGGCAGCCCGAGTGCGGGAGTACCTGGCGGCCGGCCCGGCCGACCTGGCCCCGCTCCGCTCGTCGCGAGCTGCCCGCACCCCCCGCCCCGACCCGGACCGGGCCCGCACCCGGGCCGTTCCGGCCGTCCCCGCGGCCGGGGCGCGCAGCCGCCGCCGCGCGCCGGTCCTGCCGCTCTTCATGGGCCTCGCGGTGGTGGCGCTGCTGGCGGTCGTCGCGGTGGCGATCGGCCGCGACGCCGGCGACGGCGGCCGACCCGCGGCCGCCGAGACCTCCGCCCCCAGGTCCCCCAGCCCCACCGTGGCCCCGGGGCCCACGGCGGCCGGGATGCGCAGCTTCGTCGAGAACTACCTGCGCACCGCCGCCGAGGATCCCGAGGCCGGATACGCGATGCTCACCCCCGGCTTCCAGGACCAGAGCAATGGGCTCACGGGGTACACCTCGTTCTGGGGCGACGTGGTCTGGGTCGACGCCATCCGGATCACCGAGGCCGACCCCGAGACGCTCGAGGTGGGCTACACCTACACCTACCAGGTCGCCTCGGGAGCGCCGCACAGCGAGGGCGTCCGGCTGCGGCTCGCGTACGACGACGGGCGCTACCTGATCGCGGCCGAGGCCTGACCCGTCCACCTCGGCACGCACCGCACGCGGACGGCGGCGCTCCCCCCTAGGGTGTGCTCCCGGGGAGGTGGCATGGAGCTCGCTGCGCTGCATCGAGAGATTCTGGAGCGGTCCACGGACGGCATCTGGGTCCACGACCTGGCGGGACGCACCATCTACGCCAACCCCGAGATCGCGCGCCTGTACGGCGCCCCCGCCTCCGAGTCGGTCGGGCTGACCGTGTTCGACATGCTCGACGAGATCGGCCGGGGGCAGTTCGCGGCCCATCTGGAGGACGTGCGCGCCGGGCGGGTCCCCGACGGCGAGGTCGAGGTGGAGGTCCAGCTCGTGCGCCGCGACGGCACCCCGACCTGGGTGATCGTGCGCGAGAGCGTCCTGCGCGGCCCGGACGGCCGGCCGACGGCGCTGCTGCACCGCCTCAGCGGGTACGACGAGCGCCGGCGCACCCTCGAGGAGCTGCGCAGCAGCCGCGGCCGGCTGGCCGAGGCCCAGCGGATCGCGCGGATCGGCAGCTGGGAGTGGGACGTCACCGCCGACGTGGTGACGCTGTCCCCGGAGCTGCTGGACCTCTACGGGCTCGCCTCGCGGGCCGGGGTCGTCGACTACGCGGGCTTCCTGGACCTGGTGCACGCCGAGGACCGGTCCGGCGTCGACCGTGCCGTCCACGACGCGCTGGCCGGCGCCGGCGAGCTCGGGTTCCTGGCCCGGATGCGGGGCCGCGACGGGTGGGTGTGGACCCGCGGACGCGGGGTGGTCCACCGCGACTCCGTCGGAGGCGTCCGGATGGCGGGGACCCACCAGGACGTTAGCGAGACCCAGCAGGCCTACGAGGCGCTGGAGGTCCAGCTCGGCCAGAACGCTCTCCTGCACTCGGTGGCGACCGCCGCCAACGAGTCCGGATCGCTCCTCGACGTCCTGCGCCAGGCCCGGACGCTGCTGCTGCGCCACGACCAGTGGGAGCGCGGCCGGGCGTTCCGGCCCGCCGACGACGAGGACGGCGTCGTCCCGCTGCCCCTGGACCCGGCGGACGTCCACGAGGACGGGGCATCGGACGGCCAGGCGGCGGTCGAGCGGGACCTCGCCGAGGAGGCGGCGCGCCGGCGGGAGCCCTGCTGGGACGACGCGCAGCGCACCATAGCCTTCCCGGTGGTCCTCGACGAGGGCGTGTGCGCGGTCGTCACGATCACCGCGTCGGCCCGCCTGCGCAGCCTGGAGCTGGTCCGGCCACTGGTCGAGCAGGTGGCGGTCCAGGTCGCGCGGGTCGCCGAGCGCGAGCGGGCGCAGCAGCAGCTCGCCGACGCCCGCGACCAGGCGATGGCGGCGTCCCGGCAGAAGTCGGAGTTCCTCGCGACGATGAGCCACGAGCTCCGCACGCCGCTCAACGGCGTGCTCGGGCTGACCGACCTGCTGGTGCGCACGGGGCTCGATCCGGAGCGGCTCCGGCTGGCCTCCGGGGTCCAGGCGGCCAGCCGGGCGCTGCTCGGGCTGATCAACGACGTCCTGGACTTCGCCCAGCTCCAGGCCGGAACCCTGGAGCTGTCCCTGTCGGACTTCGACGTCCGCGGGCTGGTCGACGACGTGACCGGGCCCCTCGCCGAGAGCGCCGAATCCAAGGGGCTGGCACTCACGGTGACCTGCGGGCCCGGCGTACCGGCGGCCCTGAGGGGTGACGTCGGCCGGATCGGCCAGGTGCTGGCCAACGTCGTCTCGAACGCGGTGAAGTTCACCGACCGCGGCGCGGTGACTGTCGACGTGGGCGCGTCGCCCGTCGGCGCGGACGGCGTCCTGCTGTGCGTCGAGGTCGCCGACACCGGGGTGGGCATCGAGCCCGGCTTGGTGGAGGCGATGTTCCAGCCGTTCACGCAGGCCGACACCTCGTCGACCCGGGTCTTCGGGGGCGCCGGCCTGGGGCTCGGGATCGCCCGCGAGATCACCCGCGCGCTCGGCGGCGAGCTGGCGTACGCCGCGCGCCCCGAGGGCGGGAGCGTCTTTACGATCAGCGTGCCCGTCTCCGTGGCCTCCCCGCCGGCGTCGGTGAGCGCCCCGGCCGACCCCGTCGGCGCGCGGTCGCGGTCCCGGGTCCTCGTCGTCGAGGACAACCCCGTCAACCAGCTGGTCGCGACCGGCATGCTCGAAGCGGTGGGGTACGCCGTCCGGACCGCCGTGGACGGCGTGGACGCGCTGGAGATCCTCGCCGAGGAGCAGTACGACGCGATCCTGATGGACGTGCAGATGCCGCGCCTGGACGGCTACGACACGACCCGCGAGCTGCGCTTGCGGGAGCCCCCCGGCGTCCGGGTGCCGGTCATCGCGATGACCGCCGCCGCCCGCGACGGCGAGCGCGAGCGGTGCCTCGCCGCCGGCATGGACGACTTCCTCACCAAGCCCGTGGACCCCGCCGCCCTGGTGACGGTCCTCGGCCGGTGGCTGGACCCGCCAGTCTCCGTTCCCCCCACCCAGGAGAAATCCGTGACCTCGTCCTCCCCCCTGGACGCACTCGACGTCGAGCGGCTCGAGATGCTGCGCGACCTCGACCCGGGCAACACGACCTACCTCGACCGCGCGATCGGCAACTTCGCGGCCAACGCG
The DNA here is from genome assembly GCF_003710085.1 of Nocardioides pantholopis. Lineage (NCBI taxonomy): Bacteria > Bacillati > Actinomycetota > Actinomycetes > Propionibacteriales > Nocardioidaceae > Nocardioides > Nocardioides pantholopis. The sequence goes on from NZ_CP033324.1 coordinate 2,672,956, forward strand.
GAGCCGGCCGTCGCGCTGATCCGCGAGGCCATCGCGGCCCGGGACGCCGTCGCCCTGCGCGCGGCGGCCCACAAGCTCGCCGGCAGCGCGCTCAACCTCGGCGTCCCGTCCGCGGGCGAGGCCGCCCGAGCCCTGGAGTCCCTCGGCGACGCCGGGACGACCGAGGGTGCCGAGGAGCTGGTCGCACCGCTCGAGGACGCGCTGCGGAGGGGCCTGGAGGCGCTGCGCGCCTTCCAGCAGAGCTACTCCTGACCGCCGGCCCGCTCACCCGCTGCGAGCGGGATGGTCGCTCCGCGCGCCACGGTGCGGACCTGGGTCTGCACGGCCCGCTCGTCGCAGGCTCTCAGGAAGTCCGAGAGCGGTGAGCGGAAGACCGTGTAGTCGTCGTGGTGCACCGGCACCGTGACCGCGGGGCGCAGCAGCGTCACCAGGTCCGCGCCCTGGTCGCCGTCCATCGTGACCAGCAGCCCCAGGGCACGGGTGCCGCCCAGGTGCAGCACGGCTGCGTCGAGGGGGCCGGTGCGCTCGACGATCTCGCGCAGCCAGGGCCGGCACAGCGTGTCGCCGCTGAGGTAGCCGCGCCACGGGGCGCCGCCGGCCCGGCTCAGCTCGAGCACGGTGCCCATCACCGGCGGCATCAGGTGCCGGGCGATCCCGGGCCCGTGCTGGCCCGGCACTGCGGTGACTCCCAGGCGCCAGTCGCCGTCGACGAGCTCGTGGGTCTCCCACGTCGTCATCCCCCGCGCCGAGCCGAACCCCCAGGAGCGCAGCTTCCGGCCGGCCGCCGGGGTGGTCAGCACCGGCAGTCCGCGGTCCAGCTCGCGCCGGGCGATCCGGTCGAAGTGGTCCCCGTGCAGGTGGGAGAGGACGACCGCGTCGAGCTCGGGAAGCTCGTACGGCTGACGCGACGGCTCGGTGAGCCGCTTGGAGAACAGCCCCTTGCCCAGGTAGGCCCGCTGCCCCCGGTGCAGGAAGTTCGGGTCCGTGAGCAGCGTGAATGGACCCAGCCGCAACAGGGTGGTCGCGGTGCCGAGAAACTCCAGACTGGTCTGCATCCGCTCCTCCTGGGGTGGGGGCGTCCGGGTGCCCCCGGGCGGGGGTCCGCAAACGGCGTCCGGCCGGGGCAGGCGTCGGCGCAGGACCGGGTGGGTACGGGGCCGGGGAGGCGGCGCCGGACGGCGCCGGGAGGGAGCCCCCGTGAAGAGCATCATCACGATCGTCGTCGTCGTCTGGCTGGCCATCGGCGTCGCCGCTGCGTTCCAGCGCGGCTACTTCGGCGACGACCGCGAGGTCAGCTGCAAGAGCGCCGGCGACACCGCGCTGACCATCGTCGCGGGCCCGCTGAACTACCTCGGGGTGAACCCGAAGATCGACTGCGCCGACGTGGACGTGCCCGAACCGTCCCAGTGACGATTCCGGGGACGATTCCAGGGAACGACCGGCCGACCTCGTAGGGCGGGTGGGGCTCGAACCCACGACCCAGGGATTATGAGTCCCTTGCTCTGACCGACTGAGCTACCGCCCCGCGCGCGGCAGCCTAGTCGGGCGGATCCCTCGGGCCCGGGCAGGGCCGGCACGCCCGGCTCCCCCGCGCGGCGGGGGCGAGATCCGTCGTGCGACCGATGCGTGCCCTCCCGGGGCGTCCTAGCGTCGAGGACAGCAGCACGACCGACCTGTCCCCTGCACCTGGAGGTGCGTCATGGCCACGGCGCCGCGCAGCAAGACCTTTGACCTGATGAAGCTCGCGATCTGCGTCGGGATCGGCGTCGCGCTCGGGATCGTCTTCCGCGACGATGCCCCGTCCGGCCTCTCGTCCATGGGCCTCGGGCCGGCCATCGGCGTCGGTGTCGCCTACCTGTGGAGCAAGCCCGAGCGCGAGGCCGCGTCCCGGCGCGCCTGAGGTTCCCGCCACGGCCTTCCGACGGCGACGTTTCGCGCGCCTGCGCCGGTGGCACGATCCCGGCACATCATCGTCACAGGGGTCGGCACGCCGTACCTGAGCACCGGGGGGCTTCGTGGTCAGGAACGGTCTCCCGGGTGCCGTGGCCCGGTTCTTCGGAATCGGCTACGGCTGGGACCGGCCCCTCCAGCGGCGCCGCGCTCTGCGCTGGGACCTCGTCGTGGCCCTGTGCTACGCGGCCGGCGCGTTGCTCTCCCTGGAGACCAGCCGCAGCCTGGGCGCCATCACCGACAGCGACCTCAGCCGCGGCTGGCAGTACCTGTGGATCGCGGTCCCGGCGCTCTCGCTGGTGGTACGCCGGGTCCTGCCGCTCTACACGCTGGCCCTGGCCTGTGCCCACCTGGCCCTGACCGCCTGGCTGGCTCCCGAGCTCTCCGGTGTCTTCGCCGCCCAGTTCTACTACTTCTTCGTGCTCTTCACTGCGGTCGCCTGGTCGCACGACCGCCGTCTCGCCGCCGTGATGAGCATCGTCTTCGCCGCGGTGACGTCGACGTGGGTGCTCGCCGAGGTGCTGGTGCGCGACACCCTCGACCCCTTCGACCGGCTGCCCGACACCGGGCCGTTCTCGCCGACGGTCGCCGCCGCGATCTCGATTGCCCTGACGAGCGCCACCCTCTTCTGCAGCACCGTCGGCGCCGGGGCCCTGACCTGGCGGGCCGCGTTCCGCGCCGCCCGGTCCCGGGAGCAGGCACTGACGATCGTCGACCAGGCCGACCGGCTCAGCGAGCAGGCCGTGACCTCCGAGCGCCTGCGGATCGCGCGGGAGCTGCACGACGTCGTGGGTCACCACGTGGCGGTGATCGGGATCCAGACCGCTGCCGCCCGCCGTACCTTCGAGGTCTCACCCGAGCAGGCCACGACCGCGATGCTGCAGTCCGAGGAGACCGCCCGCTCGGCCACCCGGGACCTGCGGCTGATCCTCACCGCCCTGCGCGGGCGCGACGACCACCACGACGCCGCCGGTCCGCAGCCGGGGCTCTCCAGCATCGACGAGACCATCGAGTCCTTCGAGCAGCTGGGGCTCACCGTCGAGCTCAAGGACACCGGGGACCTGGAGTCGGTTCCGATGGCCGTCGGCCTCGCGCTGCACCGCATCCTCCAGGAGTCACTCACCAACGTGCGCCGCCACTCCACCGCCGACCACGTCGACGTGCGCCTCGACGTCACCAGCACCGGGCCGGACGCCGGGACGGCGAGCCTGACCGTGGGCGACAACGGGCGCCCACGCGGCGGCACCTCCGGCAGCCAGGTCGGTCTCGTCGGCATGCGGGAGCGCGCGCTGCTCCACCACGGCACCCTGCGCACCTCGACCACCGCCACCGGTGGCTTCGAGGTCGCGGTCAACCTCGAGTGGGGAGCCGAGTAGGACATGCCGGACCTCTGTGAGCCCGCCCCGCACGACCTCCAGGAAGGAGGGCCGATGACCCAGCCCGCGTCGGAGTCGCCCCGGATCCGGGTGCTCCTGGTGGACGACGAGAAGCTCGTGCGCGCCGGCTTCACGATGCTCTTCGGCGTCGAGCCCCTCCTCGAGGTCGTGGGTGAGGCCTGTGACGGCGCGGAGGCCGTCGAGCTCGCGCTCCGCCTGCGCCCGGACGTGATCCTCATGGACGTTCAGATGCCGGTCATGAACGGCATCGAGGCCACCCGCGCCATCACCGCGCAGACCGACGCCAAGGTCCTCATCCTGACCACGTTCGACGACGAGGAGAACGTGCTGGAGAGCCTTCAGGCCGGCGCGAGCGGGTTCCTGCTCAAGAACACCGACCCGGCGCAGCTGGTCCACGCGATCAACACCGCCGCGGAGGGACACGCCCTGCTCGCGCCGGAGGTGACCCGTCAGATCATCCGGCGCGGTGTCGGCTCGCTCGAGACGGACCCGACCGGGCCGACACCCGAGCCCGGTCCCTCCGAGGAGCAGCGGCGCCTCCTCGAGACGCTGACCGAGCGCGAGCGTGAGGTGCTCGAGCTGGTCGCGCACGGGATGTCGAACCACGAGATCGCCGAAGCGCTCTTCGTCGGGCCGGCGACCGTGAAGTCGCACGTCTCCGCCTGCCTCGCCAAGCTGGGGGTCCGGGACCGCGTCCAGCTGGTCGTCCTGGCCTTCGAGGCCGGGGTCGTGGACCGCTCCCCCGACCCGACGTCCGGGTCCACCAATCCCTGAGTGACGACGCTGCGGAATCGTCCGCGCGACGGATGCCGGCAGGGCGCACGGCCGCCACCATGGAGCACCGGGCAGCAGCCGCCCGCGTCCGTGCCCCAGCCAGGAGGGAGCCGTCCGATCGGACGTCCGCGATGAGACGACACCGCCGAGATCCACCCGTCCCCGCCGGCCCCGGCGGCCCGCGGCGCACCGTGGGGGGCGCTGCGGGCCGCCCCGGCGCGGTCGTCCTCGCCACCACCACCCCCGACCTGCCCCCGGGCGCACGCTCGCTCGAGGAGCTGCTGCGGCCTCCGCCGCCCGTCGCCTGGACCCGCCGCCACGGCGTCGAGCAGCTCCGGCTCCTCGGCGCCTGGCTGCGCCGGCTGCACGGCACAGCTCCCGAGATGGTGCCCGCCACCGCCGGCGTCGTCCCGGACGCCGTCCAGCTGGCCGAGGGGGCCGGCGCCTGGGCCGGTCTCGGCCCCCTCGAGGACGTCCACGCCGCCTCGCTCCAGCGCTGGTCGGCGCGGCTGGTCGCGGACGGGCGCCTCGGCCACGGTCGGCTCGCGCTGGACCGCATCCTCGCGTGCGAGGCGCCCGCGCCGGCACGCCTCGTGGTGGATGCGGCCGGCGGCCTCGCCACGGTCCACCCCGCGGTGGACGTCGGCTGGGTGACCGGGGACCTGATCGCGCTGCTCCACCAGGCCCGGGCCGCCGGCGAGGACCCGGCGCCGTTCGAGCGGCTGCTCAACGCCTTCAGCACCGGCTACCGGACGTCCCGTCCCGGCAACGGCCCCGACGCCCTGGACGTCGTCAGGGCGGCAGCGATCCGGCTGGCGCTGCGCGCCTCCTCGCGGACCGAGTCCGACGAGCGCTCCCTCGCCCTGAACGTGGCGCGGCACCTGGTGGAGCACTGCTGGAGCGTCGGGGGCCTGGAGCGACCGGCATCTCCCCCGCAGAGCGGAGACGGCACCGGCTGGTGATCCCCCGCGGGGCTGAGATGCCGGGGTCGCGATGTCCGTCAGCCGACCGATGTGCCGGGCGGGACCGGGCCGCCAGTGTGGAGCGCACACCGCTTCGGCGGGCCACGACCACCGAACACGAGGACGTGAGATGCGTATCGACCCCCGGCTCGACGGTTTCCTCGAGCAGCACGGGCTCGGCCGGCTCCGGCCGGAGACCGCCAAGGAGCAGCTCGGCCGCAACAGCAACTTCCTGGTCGTCACGACCACCGGACGTCAGCTGTTCGTGAAGCGCATCCGGATGCGTGGCGGCGACTCCCTGGAGCGGTTCCGGGCCTGCGCCGCCTTCGACGCGCTGCGGTGCTCCGACGCCGAGGTGCGCGAGCAGCTCCGGACCGCACCGCTGGTCGCGGCCGACGAGGAGCTCGGGTTCCTGGCCTACGAGGCGGTGCCCGGCGCGGAGAGCCTGGCGCTGCTCGCCGGTGATCAGGAGAACCGCATCGCCGAGGAGCACGGGGCAGAGCTCGGGTCGATCCTCGCCGCCGTGCACCGACTCAGCGCGGACCGGGTGCCCGAGCGCGAGAACGAGCCGGTGATGCCCCCCGTCGCCTGGCTCGACGTGCTGCCGTGGCCCGTCTACCAGGGCTCGTCCGCGCCCGCGCTCCAGATCTGGCACCGCCTGCAGTCCGACACCGAGGTGCGCTCCGCGCTGGCCCGTCTGCGCGCCGACGAGAAGGCGGCCCGGCAGTGCGCGGTCCACGGCGACGTGCGCCTGGACCAGTTCCTCGTCGGCAGCGACGGGGTGCTGCGCCTGGTCGACCTCGAGGAGTTCCGTCGCGGCGACGCGGCCCGGGACGTCGGGGCGATGGTCGGCGAATGGCTGCACCGCGCCACCCTGGACCTGCTCGGGGACCGGGACACCGACCCCGCCGCCGCCCTCGGCGAGGTCGACCTGGACCACGAGGACGTCGTCGCCAGCGGGGTCGCGGCCCTGGAGCGGCGCCGCCCGGCGGTCACCCGCTTCTGGAACGCCTACCGCGCCGCCGGCGGCGGCAGCGACGACCCCGCGTTCCTGGACCGGGTGACCCGGTTCGCCGGCTGGCACATGTTCGACCGGCTGATCGCCGCCGCGGAGAACGCCAGCCGCATCTCGGCCCTCCACTGGGGGGCTGCCGGGATCGGGCGCCAGGCCCTCCTGCACCCCCGCGCCGCGGCACCCGCCCTGGGACTGCCGGCCACCACCGACCACACCGCCCTCGAGGAGGACGCCGCATGAGCACGCTCACCGCCCCGGTCCCCGCGACCGACCTGCGCACCCCCTCCGCCGAGCTGATGGCGACCCTCGAGGCCATCGAGGTGGATCCGAGCGACTGGACCGCCACGGTCGGTCCGCGCCGGGTCTCGGCGGAGTCCGCCGCGGAGCTGCGCATGGCCCTGATCGGCTCGCTCTACGAGGTGCTCCACGCGGGCCGCGCCGAGGAGAAGGACCTCGGTCGCATCGTCCGCGAGCGGGACGTCGAGGAGGTCCTGCTCGCCAGCCTGCCGCACGCGACCAGCCCCCGGGCCGGCCGGATCCTGGAGCTCGGCGACGGCGGCGCCGTGGTCGACCTGGGCGACGTCCGCGCGTTCGTGCCCGACGAGCACCTGCCGGACTCGGTCCGTGCGGGCGCGATTCCCGAGGGGGTCACCGTGCTCGCGCTCCCGGCGGCCCGGCCGGCCCTCTCCCACGGGTTCTTCCTGATCGACGGTCCGCGCGGCATGGGCGAGCGCAGCGCCAGGACCCGGCTGCGCCGGCTCTACCTGCACGCCGTCGACCCCGAGAGCGCCGCCGGCGCCTGGCGGGTCGTGCTCGAGACCCTCAACGCCGCGGACGTGCCGTACCGCTCGAAGGCCCTCTCCCACCGCGACGGCTACCCGCGCCGCGACGCGATCGTGGTCTACCTGCCGGTCGAGGCCGCCGCGGTGACCGAGGACGTGGCAGCCGCCGTGGCCGACGTACCGGGCATCGCTGCGGACACCTCCGCGTTCGCGCACCGCATCCGCCCCGGGTTGGCCGTGGCCGACGAGCCGCGGGACCCGCGCCCGCAGTACCGCGAGCTCAGCTTCGGCGAGCACCGCAGCGCCGTCGCAGCGACCGCCCTGATCCGGGCCGCCCAGGAGCCGGACTCGACGCTCGCCGACCTCTTCGTCGAGGAGTGCCGCAAGGCGCACGTCGACCCCGCTGCCCCGGCGTTCAACCTCGTCCCCGATCAGTGACCCCCGACCTGCCCGAGACATCCCACACCAGAGGAGACTCCGCATGAGCCCGACGAGTACTGCCACCGAGACGCCCCACCAGGCCCCCGTCCAGCAGTTCGGCGAGAACACCTACGGCGACGGACTGGCCCGGGTCTACGACTTCATGTACCCCGTGGGCCCCGACGCCCAGGCCGCGGGCGTCTACATCGCCCGGCTCGCCGGCGACGGCGGAACGGCGCTCGAGCTCGGCGTCGGCACCGGCCGGGTCGGCGCCTTCGTCGCCGCCGCGGGCGTCCGGCTCACGGGCGTGGACGCCTCCCAGGCCATGCTCGACGCACTCCACGAGCGCCACCCCGACAGCGGCATCGAGACCCGGCTGCTGGACTTCACCTCGCAGAGCACCGGCGAGAAGTACGACGTGGTCTACGTGCCGCTCTCGACGTTCTACGTCGGCCGCACCCAGCAGACCCAGCTCGAGACGATGCGGCTGATGCGCGAGCAGGTCAAGGACGACGGGGACGTCGTCATCGAGGCCTTCGAGCCCCGCGACTACCACGCGCTGGACGACCTCAAGACCGACACCCACCCGTTCCCGGACGGCTCGCTGATGATCGACACCACCGCGGTGGAGCGCTCGCTCCAGCTGATCGTCGTCAGCCACACCACCATCGGCGAGGGACGGTTCGAGACCGTCAAGGAGATCGTGCGCTACGCATTCCCCGCCGAGCTGGACCTGATGGCCGAGCTCGCGGGCCTCGAGCTGGTCGAGCGCACCGAGGACTGGTCCGGCACGCCGTACACCGGCGCCAGCACCCGGCACGTGTCGCGCTACCGCGTGAAGGACTGACCCAGCTCCTGCCGAGACATCCCACGACACCGGAGGCCCCCCGTGAGCAGCTCTTCATCGTCCCACCCCACACCCACCGACCAGCCCACCGCCGAGCCCGTCTCGGTGCTGCTCGTCGACGACCACGACCTCGTCCGCAGCGGCGTCGCGATGATCGTCGACCACGAGCCCGACCTGGAGGTGGTCGCGCAGGCCAGTGACGGGGCCGCCGGCGTGCGGGCCGCGATCGAGCACCAGCCGGACGTCATCTTGATGGACGTCCAGATGCCCGGGGAGCTCAACGGCATCGAGGCCACCCGGCAGATCGTGGAGCAGACCGACAGCAAGGTCGTCATGCTCACGACGTTCGACGACGAGGACAGCGTCTTCCCCGCGCTGCAGGCCGGCGCCAGCGGCTACCTGCTCAAGGTCAGCGAGGGCGAGGATCTCGTGGACGCCATCCGCGGCGCCCGCAACGGCCAGAGCCAGCTGTCACCGGACGTCACGTCGACGGTCCTCTCGCACTTCAGCGGCCGGGCCACCGGCGGGGCCTTCCGGCCGCAGCTGGTCGACACGCTCACCAACCGCGAGCGCGACGTGCTCGGCCTGGTCGCCCGCGGCCTGTCCAACGCCGAGATCGCCGCGGAGCTGGTCCTCAGCGAGTGCACGGCCAAGACCCACGTGTCGCACATCCTCACCAAGACCGGCCTCCGCGACCGCGTGCAGGCGGTCTCGCTGGCCTACGAGAGCGGCCTGATCCGGCCCGGCGAGATCGCCTCCTGACCAGACCAGCGCCCGTACGGCGCGGCCCTCAGCCCAGCACCCGCTCCGGATCCCGGGCGTGCTGGGCCAGGCGTCGCAGGCGGTCCTCGAAGTCCTCGGCCCACGCGACGTACGCCGCGTAGTCGTGCAGGTGGACGCACCACCGCAGGACGGCGGCCCGCCCGACCAGCGATGCGTCCAGGCTCGGCCCGTAGCCGGCCAGGACCGCCTGGGCGAGCGGATTGTGGCCCAGGACCTGTGGGTGGGCCACGGCGATCGGGTCGTTCGCGAGCTCGAGGAGCTCCCCCAGGATCCAGCCCAGGTCCCACGCGGCCGGGCCCGCACCCAGCTCGTCGGTGATGAGCACGCTGACGTGGTCGCCGTCCGGGGCGGGATAGACGGTGTTGGTCCCCGGCGCCCCCAGGCACACGACCGCCGGTGCGGAGCGCACCGCCTCGACGTGTGCCCGGAGCGCCTCCAGGAGCCCGTCGACGCCGGCGGCGAGCGCGTGCAGGCGCGGGGCGTCGCCCGGCCCGTCCCCGGTGTCCAGCCACCGCTCCAGCCGCCGCAGCCCGGGCGGCGGGGCGGCCCGGTCCTCGCCGCCGTCTGGCAGGTCGTGGACGGCGCGCAGCGCCGCGCCCAGCGGCCCGAGCATCCGGGCCAGCGCCGGCACGGGCATGCCGGCGAGCAGCAGGGTCGCCACCGACGCCTCCCCGGGCACGCCGAACTCCAGGGCTGCCTCGCCGCGGAAGGTCGGCACGCTCCAGCGCACCCCCTCGACCGGGAGGCCGGCCACCTGGCGGACCAGGTCGCGCGGAAGCCCCCGGGCGTCGGCGCGCAGCCGGCCGGGCTCCCGGCGCACGACCACGGCTCCCTCGGTCTCACCGGCCCCGCCCAGCTCCGAGGCCTCGACCCGGCTGGTCGTCGTGACCAGGTAGCCGGTCTCGGTGCGGCGCAGCACGTGCTCAGCCATCACCCTGCTCCGTCTCGGCCCCCAGCGCCGCCGCGACGGCCGCGAGGGCGATCGGGAAGTGGGTCGGAGGCAGGCCCTCCCGGCGCCCGGTCGCGGCGCTGATCCCGAGGATCGGCGGCAGCACCGTCACTGCCCCCCGCTCGGCGAGGCCCGCGACGTGCCGGTGGTAGGCCGGGCTGTCCAGGGTGCCAGGGGGCAGCGCGGGGCACACCACCGCGGGCACCCTCGAGCACTGCAGCGCCAGCTGGGCGGGGGTGTCGGCGAGGCCGGCGCCCAGCCGACCGAGGTAGGAGAACGTGCACGGGTAGACGAGGAACGCGTCGCTCCACTCCGCCAGCTCGACATGGGTGGCCTCGCCGCTGTCCGGGTCGTCCCAGGCATCGATCTCCGCTGGCCGGCCGAGCAGCGCCGAGACCGCCCGCGGGCTCACCATGGTGCTCGCGGTGCGGGTCAGCAGCACCCGCAGCTCCGGGCGCGCCGGGAGCCCGCCGACGAAGTTCAGCCAGTACGGCAGGAAGGCCGCGCTGATGGAGCCGGTCACCACCAGTGTCACGTGGCGCTCGGCGAGCGGCTCCAGAGCCTGCTCGTACGCCTGCAGGGCCTGGGCCTGTGCCTCGCTCATGACTCGTCCAGGGCGTTCGTGATGTCCTCGAGGTCCTGCAGTGCCTCGAGCGAGCCGCGGCTGAGGTAGACCCCGCCGACGTTGATCAGGATCTCCTCGACCCCGGCGTCGAGGTAGGCCCGCAGGCCATCGGCCACCTCGCGCGGCGAGCCGTAGATGAACAGCCCCCGGCGTACGACCTCCAAGCTGTTGTGGTCACCGTCGCCGATCTTGATGTCGTAGCCGGCCTTGGTCAGGGCGTCGCCGTAGTGGGGTGCGCTGAGGTGGTTGTACAGGCCGGCCTTGACCAGCTCCACCGGGTCGCGGCCCGGCCGCTCCACGGCGACGTTGACGACTGTCGCCAGCCGGGCGGAGCCGTCCCGGTCGGCGCCGCCGCGCTCGAGGGCGGGGAGCAGCTGCTCGGCGCAGTACTCCGGAGGAGTCAGCCACGAGATGGCCACGTCGGCCACCTCGCCCGCCAGCTCGGTCATCCGGGGTCGCAGCACCCCGAGGCCGAGGTCGACGCGGTAGTCGAAGTCGGGCTGCAGCCGGGTCCGGACCTGGAAGTACTCACCCTGGTGGTCGACGGCGCGGCGGTCGAGCAGGTCCCGGACGATCGTGGCGTACTCGCGCACGTAGGTGAGCGGGCTGCGCGGCCAGCCGGACATCGCCTCGTTGAAGCGGCGCGAGCCCAGCCCCAGCCCCGCGACGTACGACGTGCCGCTGAACAGCGCGAGCTCGCGGGCCTGGAGCGCAGCGTTGACGGGGTGGCGGAACGGCATCAGCGTCACCGCCGTGCCCAGCGGCGTCGTGCTGCCGCCCGCGATCAGCCGGGCCAACGTGGTGTGCGGCTCGAAGACCATCGTCTGGCCCAGGTAGAGCCGGCGCAGGCCGGCCAGCCGGACGAAGTCGGCGAACGTGGCGAGCTCCACCGGGTCGACGGGAAAGCCGGGATACATCACCGAGCAGTCGGAGCGGCGGACCGGGCGGGGCGTCATGGCGTCATCCTCTTCCTGGGCGATTTCCTGGGCGATTTCCGGGGTGATCGGGTGGTTCGCAGGCATCGGTCGGTTCATCGGGCGCTCAGCGCGTCCCGGAGGGCGACCCGGCCGCCCGAGCGCAGCACCGCTCCGGCGTAGACCCGGCCGGCCACCTCGAAGGCGGCGGCCGTGGTGAGCACGCCGACGGCCAGGGAGACAGCCACCTGCCAGGCGGGGACGGACTCCAGGGCCATCCGGGCGGGCAGCACGAAGGTGTTCAGCACGGGGGTCATGGAGGCGATGTCGAGCCACGCCGTGTCGGCGAACTCGAAAGCCAGGTAGACAGCGGCCGCGAGCGGGACGAGCGTGGCCGCCATCGCGGGCTGCAGGACGCTGGCCAGGTCCTCCTGGCGCTCGACCCGGGCGGCGAGACCGGCCATCAGGGTGCAGCAGGTGATCACGCTCAGCACCACGCAGACCAGGCCCACGGCGACCTGGGCCCCGCTGACCCCGTCCAGGCCGAGGGACGCGCCGCTCCACGCCATCGCGGCGTACGCCGCGGCGAGGACGACCACGAGCTGCGTCAGCCCGATTACGGTGGTGGCCAGGACCTTGCCCGCGAGCAGCTGCCAGGGCCGGACGCTGGTCAGCAGGATCTCGACCACCCGCGACACCTTCTCCTGCATCACGTCGGTGGCCAGCGGGATGCCCCACAGCAGGACGACCACGGCGGCCACCCCACCGAAGGCCAGGCCGAGCAGGACCTCGGCGATGTCGCCGCCGGACTCCGAGCCGCCGGAACCCGAGCCCTCCCGGGCGACGACGCTCACCGCACCGGACGCAGCGGCGGACTCCAGCTCCGCCGGCGTGGCGCCCCGGTCGAGGGCGGCCTGGCGCAGGGCCCGGTCGTGCACGGTCGACCGCAGGATCGTGGCCAGGTAGGGGCTCAGGGTCTCCTCCACCAGCACGTCGTACCCACCGTCGGAGCGCTGCGTGAGCACCGCGTCGACGTCGTCGTCGTCCAGCAGCCGCGCGCCCCGGTCCACGTCGTCCACGGCGGAGAGCTCGACGCCACCGTCGCTCGCCGCCGCCACGGTCCGCGCGACGTCCGCGGTCGCGGCGGTGTGGGCCAGCCGGGTGGGCTCGGGGTCGTCGTCGCCACCCAGGCCCAGGGGCACCAGGATGGTCAGCAGGGCGAAGAGCAGCGTGCTCAGCGCGAACGCCTTGGTCAGGAACCGGGTCGAGAGCTCCCGGCGGGCGACGACGAGCACGCCGCCCGCGCCGCGCACCCGGGACCGGTCGATCTCGACCTGCGGCCGCTGCGTGGTCGGGGCACTCATGCCGCACCGCCCACGTCGCGGAAGACCTGGGCGAGCGAGGGCCGCCAGGGGCGCAGCTCCACGAGCTCGCCGTGGCGGCGGACCACGTCGACCGTGCGAGCCAGCCCGGCCGCGTCGAGGCGCAGGATGACCGCGTCGCCGTCGACGTGCTCCGCGACGTCGTCGCGATCCAGGTCGCGCTCCAGCTCGGGCACCCACACGGCCGGGTCCGCGCTGGCGCGCAGCAGGTGCCGGCCGCCGTCGTCGCCGGTCAGCTCGGCCACGGCGCCCTCGGCGACGATGCGTCCCGAGCGCAGGATCGCCACCCGGTCGCAGATCCGCTCCACCAGGTCGAGCTGGTGGCTGGAGAAGATCACCGGGATCCCCCGGGCGGCCTCCTCGAGCAGCACCTCGGCCATCACGTCGACGGCCAGCGGGTCCAGCCCGGAGAACGGCTCGTCGAGGACCAGTGCCACCGGCTCGTGCACCAGTGCCGCGGCCAGCTGCACGCGCTGCTGGTTGCCGAGGCTCAGGCTCTCGAGCCGGTGGTCGCGACGCTCCGCGAGCCCCAGGCGGTCCAGCCAGTACGCCGCGGCCGCGGCCGCCGAGCGGGGGGCGACGCCGCGCAGCTCGGCGAAGAACTGCAGCTGCTGGTGGATCCGCATCGTCGGGTACAGGCCGCGCTCCTCGGGCATGTAGCCGACCCGCGCGCGGACGTCGTCGCTGAGCGGCACGCCGTCGAGCGTGACGCGCCCGGCGTCGGCGGCGGTGATGCCGAGCGCGACGCGCATCGAGGTGGTCTTGCCGGCACCGTTGCTGCCGACGTAGCCGAGCAGCTCCCCGGGGCGGACCCGCAGGGTGATGTCGTCAAGCACCCGGTGCGACCCGTAGGACTTGCTGACGTGTTCGAGGGCGAGCACAACTCCTCCTCGTGGGGGATGTCTCTCGGCTGGTCATGTGGTGGTGTAGCCGAACCGTTCTGGACGCCTCGAACGTAGCAACGCCATTGGGTTTATACAACAGTCTGTTGGATTTTTTCGATCTTTCATCTTGCTTGTCCAACAGCGCCGCGCTAGCGTCGTCGGCATGGCACGACGGGCTCGGCAGGACGAGGTGAGGCGGATCCACAACCGCGTCGCCGTGCTGCGCGCGGAGACGAAGCTCTCCCGGGCCCAGCTCGCCGAGCGGGTCGGGGTCAACCCCCAGACGATCGGCGCACTGGAGCGCGGCGAGCACTACCCCAGCCTCCAGCTCGCGATGAGCATCTGCGAGGTGTTCGGCGTCCCGATCGAGGCCGTCTTCAGCCGAGAGCCGTTCCCGTCGGTGACCGCGACCTACCGGCGCCCGGACCCCCAGGAGGACCCCTCATGACCAGGCCCCCCATGACCAGGCAGACGACGTCCCCGCCACGGCGTGCGCTCGCACCCACGGCGGTGCTGCTCGGGGCCGCCGGCTGGCTGGCCTTCGTGGCGCTGACCCTGGCCGACCTGGCCTGGGACTGGCCCGGCCTCGTGAGCCTGGTCGTGCTCGGAGCCAGCTGGTTCGCCTGCCGCACGGTGATCGGCGACATCGCCGAGCGCCGGGCGGACGAGGTCGACGAGTACGAGCTCGGCCAGCGCAACGCAGCGCGCAACGCCGGGTACGTCGCGGCGCTCGGCTCGCTGGGCGTGCTCTACGTGCTCGCCACCGTGGCCCTCCGGCTCGACGACCGCGGCCATCCGGAGCTGCTGGGCCAGCTGCCGCCCCTGGTGTTCGCAGCGCTGCTGCTCGCGGCCGCCACCCCCTCGTTCCTGCTCGCCTGGCAGCTGCGCCGACGCAGCGCCGACCCCGACGACGAAGGAGAACTGTGATGACCACCGCACTCCTGCGCACCCGCCTGACCCTTCCCGAGGCACTGATGGCGTTCCTGCACAACAAGGACGGGCAGGCCTACCAGAGCGCCCGGCCCGACGCGCTGACCGCCGCCGCCGAGCTCGGCGAGCTGGCCCTCGCCGGGCACGTCCACCTCGAGGGGGACCGGTTCTCGGCCGTCTCCCCCGCACCCTCCGCCCCGGGCCGAGCCTGGATGGCGGAGCTCACCGCGGCCCTGCCGCCGCAGCCGGTCCCGATCCGGGACTGGATCCGCAAGCGACGCACCGCCCTGGCCACCCAGCAGGTCGAGGCCCTCGCCCAGGGCGTGCTCACCAAGGATCGGGCCAAGCTCTTCGGCGTCTTCGGCTACGACCGGCACCGGGTCGACCCCGCGCTGCGCGCGGCGCTGCTCGCCGAGCTCGACGGCCCCGCCGCACGCTCGGTCCCGCGCGCCCAGGCCCTCGCCCGACTGCTGACCTCCTCGGCGCTGCACCGCCACCTGGACCTGGACGACACCCGTCGGCACCGGCTGGAGCAGCTCGCCGAGGACCGCTCCGACACGCCCCTGCCGGGCCCCCTCTTCACGGCCATGGACGTCGCCATCGCGAGCGCGGTCGCCCCCAGCGTCCTGGGCGAGTGAGCGCGCCGGGCCCGCCGGTCGTCGAGACCCTGGGCAACGGGCTGACGCTGGTGACGGCACCGTCGGTCACCGCCGGCGTCTCGACGGTCGCCGTCCACGTCGGCGTCGGCTTCCGTGCCGAGCCGGCCGACTGCTCGGGCCTGGCCCACCTGTTCGAGCACCTGATGTTCCAGGGCAGCGCCCACGTCGAGCCGGGCGGCCACTTCCGCCAGGTGGAGGCGGTCGGCGGCCGGGTCGGCGGCCACACCCGCCACGACTACACCGAGTTCTTCGACGTCGTGCCCTCCGAGGCCCTGCTCGAGACCGTACGGCTGGAGGCGGACCGTCTCGCCGGGCCCCGGCTCGACCGGGCCACCCTCGACACCCAGGTCGAGGTCATCCGGGCCGAGATCGCCCAGCAGATCCTCGGGGTGCCCCACGGTGGCTTCCCGTGGCTGCACCTCCCGCCGGTGATGTACTCGATGCCGGCCAACACCCACGACGGGTACGGCGACGTGGCCGCACTGAGCGCGGTCGACGTCGCCGCGTGCGAGCGGTTCTTCGCCGACTGGTACGCCCCGCACCGCGTCGTGGTCACGATCGAGGGCGACGTCGGCGACGACGCCGAGCGGGCCCGGATCCGCGAGCTGCTCGCCGCGATCCCGGCCCGGCCGGCCAGCGCGGCCGTCGCCACCGACGAGCCCGCGCTCACCGCGGACCGGCACCGCACGGTCGCGGCGGCGAACGCCCCGGAGCCGGTGTGGGCCGTCGGCTTCCGGTTGCCCGACCCGCTCCGCTCCCCCGAGCTGTACGGCGCCTGCACAGCGCTCACCATGCTGCTGCCCGTCCACGCTCCGCAGCTGCGCCTGACCGCGCGCTGCGGCTGGTACGGCGTACCGCTCGACGCGCGCACCCCCGACGCCCTCGTCCTCTCCACCTACCCGCGCCCCGGCGTGGCCGCCGAGCCGCTCACCGAGGCGATGCGCGAACTGCTCGACCAGTGGCGCCGCGACCGCCCGGCCCCGGGGGTGCTCGCCACGGCGCGGTCCCGGATCCGGCTCGGCCAGTACCAGCGCGCCCAGCGTCCCGGACACCGCGCACGTCGACTCGGCGCCGCCCAGCTGCTCTTCGGCTCCGTCGGCGTCGACGCGGCCGCGGACCCGGCCACAGCCCTCGACCGCGACCTGCTCGACGCGGCCAGCGCCTTTCTGCTCGACCAGCACGTCGCCTCGGTCCTCCTCGAGCCCGCGGCGGCGGCGCAGGTGCCGGCATGAGGCTTCCCCCCACCCGTTCCGAGCGGCTTGCGCACGGAGCCCGGAGCGTCCACGTGGACTGGTCCGGCGCCCCGTTCACCGAGATCCGCCTGATCCTCCCGGTCTTCCGCCGCTCGCGCCGCGAGGCGGCGCTCGCCCAGGTGCTGGGCCGGCTGCTCCCGCTCGGTCCCAGCGATCCCGGCGCTGCCGCGCACGCCGAGCGCATGCTGGGCCACGGCGGCTCCGTCACCTCGACCGGAGCGGTCGACCGGATCACCGTGGCGGCGACCATCCCGCCCGAGGGCGGCGACGCCGTCCTCGCCGAGCTGATGGCCCGCCTCGAGAGCCCGGCGTTCACGCCGGAGGCCGTCGACGAGGCCATCGCCGGCGAGCTGGACCGGCTGCGCCGCACGGCCGCGCTGCGCGAGGTCCGGCTGCACGAGGCGCTCACCCAGCGCCGCTGGGGCACCGACCACCCCTACACCCGCAGCATCGCGGCCGCGCGGGACCTCGCGGACCTGACGCCCGACGACGTGACGTCGTACGCGCGCCGGGTGCTGTCGCTCGACGGCGCCGCCGTG
Organism: Nocardioides pantholopis; assembly: GCF_003710085.1. Classification (NCBI taxonomy): domain Bacteria; kingdom Bacillati; phylum Actinomycetota; class Actinomycetes; order Propionibacteriales; family Nocardioidaceae; genus Nocardioides; species Nocardioides pantholopis. The sequence goes on from NZ_CP033324.1 coordinate 2,690,021, forward strand.
GTCGCGGTCGGCGACCTCGGCACCCGGGGCGGGACCGACTGGACGGGGACCTCGGCACGCCTGCGTGACCGGCTCGCCGCCGTGAGCCCGCCGGGCAGCCCCGGCCCGCTGCCGCAGGACCCCGGACCGCGCGGTGGTGCCGCCGTGGCCGTGCCGGTGCCGGCCGGCGAGCCCACCGCCTCCCTGCGGATCTGGACTCCCGCCCCGGTGCGCCAGCACCCCGACCATGCCGCCCTGCACCTGTTCTCGACGTGTCTGGGCGGACACTTCGGCTCCCGACTCGTGCAGGAGCTGCGCGAGCGCCGCGGGGACGTGTACGGCGTGACGGCCGGGTTCGAGGTGCTGGCGACCGCCGCCACCCAGGCCCTGGTCCTGGAGACCCCGGCCGAGCGCCTCGACGCCGTACGGGCCACGGTCGCCGCGACGATCGAGGACCTGCGCACCGCCGGCCCGGACGACGCGGAGCTCGCCGCGGCGGTGCGCTACGCCACCTCCGCCGCGACCGTCGGCATGTCCCATCCCGCATCGCTCGCGTCCGCCGGCGCCACCGTGGTCTTCGGAGGCGACAGCTTCGACCTGTGGGCCCGCCAGGCGGCCGCCGCACGTCGTACCGGACCGCGCGAGGTCGCTGCCGCAGGTGCGCGCTACGCCGGCGGCGACGGACTGATCGAGGTCGTGACCGCTCCCACCGCGCGCTGAGCGCCGGCCGGGCATGCGTCCCGGGGAGGAGACGAGGGCCGCGGTGTCGTCCGCGCCGACGAGGCCCGGAATCGTCGCAGCGACCGATGCCCGGGCGGGATGCGCGGACCTAGCGTCGTAGGCACCGGAAAGCACCCGCCTCCGGGACGCCGAGACCGCCACTCCCCCGAGGAGACCCCATGACCACCCAGGACCTCATCGCCGGCTACGCCTCGTACACCGACGCGACCCAGCTCTCCGGGAGCGAGGGCGACGCAGCCGGGATCACGCCCACCACCACGACGGCGTCGTCGACGCCGTGCGCCGCCAGCATCGGCGCGTCCATCTACACCACCGTCTCGAAGGGCTGCTGACCCGAAGCTCCCTTCGCCACCGTGGCCCCCGGGCGCGGTGACCGGATCAGAACGAGCGATCCACCATCCATCCAGTGCAGAACCAAGCTCACGAGGAGACATCATGACCACGAAGGACCTCATCGCCGGCTACGCCTCCTACACCGACGCCGCCGAGCTGGCCGCCCAGCAGGACGACAACGCGGCCGCCATCACGCCGCTGACCTCCTCGCAGCCCTGTGCGGTCGGCGTCAGCGTCAGCGTCTCCGTCTCGGTCCACCAGACCCAGGAGCACGGCTGCTGAGTCCGACCGACTCATCCGTGACGCCCACGGCGTCCGTGCCCATGGCGACCCCCGACCAGGGGGTCGCCATGACGCATTTCGCGGGCGCCCGAACCCGCCGGTCCGCCCTGGTCCGCCCTCGGCCGCCGGCAGGAGGGCGCCGGATCGTCCACGTGGCCGATTCGGGCGGACGGCCGAGCGAAATAGCGTCGAGCCTGCCTGGAGATCAGGCACCTCACCGAGGAACGACCTCCGCGAACATCCAACGAAGGAGAACCACCATGAGCACCAAGGACCTCATCGCCGGATACGCCTCCTACACCGACGCCGCCGAGCTCGGCGCGCAGCACGAGGACCAGGCGGCGGCGGTCACGCCGACCGTGACCTCCTCGGCCCACTGCGTCGCGAGCATCGGCGCCAGCATCTCCGTCTCGGTCTGGCAGACCCAGGAGCACGGCTGCTGAGTTCGACCGACCCCGCGAGACCGCGCGGCGTCCGCGTCTCCATGGCGACCCCCGACCCGGGGGTCGCCATGACGCATTTCGCGGGCGCCCGAACCTGCCGGCTCGTCCGCCCTCGGCGGCCGGCAGGAGGGCGCCGAATCGTCCGCGCGGCCGATTCGGGTGCACGAGGCGGCGAAATAGCGTGGAGCCATGCCTGGGAGACCAGGCCCGAAGAGAAAACAACCCAACCCGAACACCTCACGAAGGAGAACCACCATGAGCACCAAGGACCTCATCTCCGGATACGCCGCCTACACCGACGCCGCCGAGCTGGGCACCGCGCACGCCGACGCCCCCGCCATCACGCCCACTGTCACGTCCTCGGCGTTCTGCGTCGCGACCTCCGCGGCGGTCGTGTCCGCCAGCGTCGACAACACCTTCGACCACGGCTGCTGATCCGGGAGATCTGATGAGCACCCACGACCTGATCGCTGGCTACGCGTCCTACACCGACGCTGCCGAGCTCGGCAGCACCCGTGCCGACGCCCCGGCCATCACCCCGACCACGACCGTGACCACCTCCTCGGCGTTCTGCGCCGCCACGGTCAGCGCCGCCTCCGCGGCGTCGGTCGACAACACCCTGGAGCACGGCTGCTGAGCCGCTCTCCGCGACGCCGACGGGCGGTGCCTCCCCACCGGGGGGCACCGCCCGTCGGCGTCTCCCACCGGTTCTCCCCACGGCGGTCCTCCGCCATGGGGCGGAGGGCCGGCGTCCCGCCTCGTCCGGCCCGACGACGCAGCGAGATCGGCGCGCAGCCGGACTCGCCGAGCCGCTCCGGCTCCTAGCGTGAGGAACACCCGCCCGCCGGCCCCGGCCGCCACCACCCGGACCGCCACCGACGGGCCCCCGACGAAAGCGATCCCATGCTGACTGTGATCCGCAACCACCTGCGGCCCCTGCGGGGCTCCCTGGCCCTGCTCGGGCTCCTGCAGGTCCTCAGCGTCGCCGCGAGCCTCTACCTGCCCACCCTCAACGCGCGCCTCATCGACGACGGGGTGGCCCAGGGCGACCAGTCGACGATCTGGCGCATCGGCGGCTGGATGCTGCTGCTGAGCGTCGGCCAGCTCGCGCTCGCCGGGCTCGCGGTGTGGACCGGAGCCCGGATCGCCACGTACTTCGGCCGCGACCTGCGCGAGCGGGTGTTCACCGCGGTGATGGGTCTGGGCTCCGGGCAGCAGCGTCGCATCGGCCAGTCCTCGCTGATCACCCGCTGCGGCAGCGACGTCATGCAGGTGCAGATGCTCCTGCTGCTGTTCTGCACGGTGCTCCTGACCGCCCCGCTGACGATGGTGGGCGCGATCGTGATGGGGGTGCGCGAGGACCCGCGGCTCTCGGTCCTGATGGCGGTCGCCGTGCCGGTCCTGGTGCTGGTCATCGGCCTCTTCGCGTGGCTGGCGGTGCCGGGCTACCGGCGCATGCAGGGCCAGATCGACCAGGTGAACCGCATCCTGCGCGAGCAGCTCGCCGGGCTGCGGGTCGTCCGGGTCTTCCGCCGCGAGCAGCACGAGCAGCAGCGCTTCGACCGCGCCAGCGACGAGATGATCGCGACGTCCAAGGGCGTCGGTCGCCTGTACCTGGCGCTCGGCCCGGTCGTGACGCTGCTGATGAACCTCGGCATCGTCGCCGTGATCTGGTTCGGTGGCGGCCGGGTGGCTGCCGGAGAGATCGGGATCGGCTCGATCGCGGCGTTCATCACCTACCTGCTCCAGATCATGTCGGCGGTGCTGATGACCACCGCGATCGTGATGCAGCTGCCGCGCGCCCGGGTCTCGGCCGGGCGGATCCGCGAGGTCCTCGACGCCGAGCCGACCCTGGCCGAGAAGGCCGGCGCTCGCCCCGCGACCGACCCCGCCCGTGGCCTGGAGGCCCGGGGCGCGACCCTGCGGCACCCGGGTGCCCAGCAGCCGGTCCTGCGGGACGTGACCCTGCGGCTGCGGCCGGGGCAGCGCACCGCCGTCGTCGGCTCCACCGGCGCCGGCAAGTCGACACTGGTGCAGCTGCTCGCGCGCCAGCTCGACGCGAGCGAGGGCTCGGTCCTCCTCGACGGCGTCGACATCCGCGAGCACCGGCTCCAGGACGTGCGCCGGAGCGTCGGGATCGTGCCGCAGCGCGCGTACCTGTTCTCCGGCACCGTGGCCAGCAACCTGCGCTACGGCGCGAGCGACGCGACCGACGACCTGCTGTGGCAGGCGCTGGGCGTCGCGCAGGCCGAGGACTTCGTCCGCGAGCTGCCCGGCGGGCTGGAGGCGCCGATCGCCTCGGGCGGCACCAACCTCTCCGGCGGCCAGCGCCAGCGCCTGTGCATCGCCCGGGCCCTGGTCCTGCGCCCCCGCTTCTACCTCTTCGACGACTCGCTCTCCGCCCTCGACACCCGCACCGACGCGAACCTGCGCCGCGCCCTGACCGACTGGGCCGGGGACGCCGCTGTCGTGTTCGTGTCCCAGCGCCTCTCGAGCGTCGCCGGCGCCGACCAGATCGTCGTCCTCGAGCGGGGAGCCGTCGTCGGCTGCGGGACCCACGAGGCGCTGCTGCGCGAGTGCCCCACCTACACCGAGTTCGTCGAGTCCCAGGCGACCCAGGAGGAACTGGTATGAGCCTCACACTGCCCGCCCGCCTGCGGATCGGCCCCGAGGGCCGCCGCTTCTTCGCGCTGCTGCGCCCGGTGCGCGGCCGGGTCGCGCTCCTGCTGGTGCTCTCCGCCGCCAGCGTCGGGATCGGCGCGACCGGGCCGCTCGTGCTCGGTCGTGCCACCGACGCCCTCTTCGCCGGAGTGCTGGGCGCCCAGCTGCCCGCGGACCGGTCGAAGGCCGAGGTCGTCGAGGCCCTGCGTGGGTCCGACCAGGACGCCTTCGCCGCCGTGGTCTCCGGCGCCGACGTCGTGCCCGGCCAGGGCATCGACTTCGGGGAGGTGGCGGGCATCCTGGGCCTCGCCATCGCGCTCTTCCTGACCGCCCTGGTGATCCAGCTCTTCGTCGCCCACCAGCTCAACTACGCGATCCACGAGGTGATCCGCGACCTGCGCACCCGCTGCGAGCGCAAGATCAACCGGCTCCCGGTGGCGACCGCGGACGCCAGTCCCCGCGGCGACCTGCTCTCGCGGGTCACCAACGACATCGACAACGTCACGGTCTCGATGACCCAGAGCCTGGGACAGATGGTCACGTCGGTGCTGACCGCGTTCAGCGTGCTCGGCTTCATGCTCTACCTCTCGCCGCTGCTCACGCTGGTCGTGGTGGCCACGCTGCCGCTCGCCGCGGTGGCCACCAAGGCCCTGATGAAGCGCTCCCAGCCGTCGTTCGTCGCCCAGTGGCAGCACCTCGGGGCGATGAACGTGACGCTCGACGAGAGCATCACCGGCTACGAGGTCGCCAGCGCCTTCGACCGCGAGGACGAGCACGTCGCGGCGTTCCGCCGGCAGAACGACGACCTGGCCCGCGCATCCCTGCGAGCCCAGGGGCTCAGCGGCCTCGCCGCTCCGCTGATGGGCTTCGTCGGGAACCTGTCCTACGTCCTCATCTGCGTGGTCGGCGGCCTGCGGGTCGCCACCGGGACGATGACCCTCGGCGGGGTCCAGGCCTTCATCCAGTACGGGCGCCAGTTCTCCCAGCCGATCGGCGAGATCTCGGGCATGCTCAACGAGCTCCAGTCCGGCTTCGCGTCCGCCGACCGGGTCTTCGCGTTCCTCGACCTCCCCGAGGAGGAGGTGGGGGTGCCCAGCGGCACGCCCACGTCCGGTCGCATCGAGCTGGAGGGCGTGACCTTCGGCTACAGCCCCGACCGTGCCGTCGTCCACGACCTCGACCTGGTCGCCGAGCCGGGCCAGAGCGTCGCGATCGTGGGGCCCAGCGGCGCCGGGAAGACCACGCTGGTCAACCTGCTGCTGCGCTTCTACGACCCCGACTCCGGCCGGGTGCTGCTCGACGGGCGCGACATCTCCGCGATGTCGCGCGCCGACCTGCGCTCCCGGATCGGGATCGTGCTCCAGGACACCTGGCTCTTCGAGGGGACGATCCGGGAGAACATCGCGTACGGCGCCCCCGGCGCCACCGACGCCCAGGTCGAGCGGGCGGCGCTGCTCTCGAACGTCGACCAGTTCGCCGACGCACTGCCCGACGGCCTCGACACCGTCCTCGACCAGGACGGCCACAACCTGTCCGCCGGGGAGCGTCAGCTGATCACGATCGCCCGGGCGTTCGTCGCGGAGCCGGAGATCCTGATCCTGGACGAGGCCACCAGCTCCGTGGACTCCCGCACCGCGATGCTGGTGCAGAAGGCGATGGTCTCGCTGCGCCAGGGCCGCACCAGCCTGGTCATCGCCCACCGGCTCTCGACGGTCCGTGACGCGGACCGGATCGTGGTGCTGGAGGACGGCCGGGTCGTGGAGAGCGGCACCCACGACGAGCTGCTCGCGGCCCACGGCACCTATGCCGAGCTCCAGCAGAGCCAGTTCGTCCCCGCCTGAGCCCAGCACGAACGAAGGGCCCCTGCCTTGCGTGGAACGCAAGGCAGGGGCCCTTCTCCTGCTCCCCCGGTTGGACTCGAACCAACAACCCTCCGGTTAACAGCCGAATGCTCTGCCAGTTGAGCTACAGGGGATCGGTGCAGCGCGGGAAACCCTAGCAAGCGCTCGCGCTCGAAGAAAATTCGGGAGGCCTCAGGCCAGTCCCAGGTCGGCACGGGCCTCGTCGAGAGCGGCGCGGGCCGCGGCCCGGACCTCGGGGCGATCGGGGTCGACGCCCTCGTCGTACTCGTAGAACCAGGCCACCGGCCGGTGGCCGCCGGGCGCCCGGCGGGCGATCACCCGGACCCCGCCGCCGGCGACCGGGACGTGGCGCTGCAGGACGACGCTCGCGGTGACCCGCTCCCGGACCAGCTCCAGCACCCGCCCCGGTTCGGTGAGCACCAGGACGTGCCGGGGGCGCTGCTCGCCCCAGGTGCCGACCTCGAGGACGCACAGCGCCTCGGTCTCCTTGTCCCACTCGGCGGACTCGACCTGCTCCCACGGGATCCGGATCGTCGCGTCGCCGTCCGGCACGTACAGCGCGTCGCGGGTCCCGCCCACCGGTCCGCGGTCGCTGACCGCCCAGGCCAGCAGCCGCTCCCCCGGCCCGACGGCGAACGGCGCCGGCGTACGCCGCAGTCGCGGGATCACTCGGCGCCGACCACGCGGTCGCGCAGCGCGCGGCGGTGCTGCTCGAGCGCCGCCAGCTCGCCGAACATCCGGTTGTACTCCGCTGCCTGCTCGACCGGGTTGGTGCGCTGCAGCCGCGACTTGATGTCGGCGATCCGGCGCATAGCGGTCAGCTCCAGCAGCCGGGTCACGTGCAGCGCGACGTACGCCGCGTCCGGCTCCTTCGCGGTCAGCAGCGGCTCGACCGCCAGCGCGCTGATCGCCGAGGAGACCTCGGGCTCGGTCGCCGCGTCGCGCAGCCGGCTGGCCCAGGTGGGGTCGCCGGAGCCGGCGGCCGGGCCGCCGAGCGCGGTGACGGCCTCCCAGACGCCGCGGTAGGTGGGGTGCCGGAAGTCGTTCGGGCCGACCTCGCCGGTGAGCCGGCCGATCGCCATCGGGTGCTGCACCACGAGCTTGAGGGTCTCGCGCTCCAGCTGGAAGCGCGGGTCGCGCAGGTCCGGGAGCTGGCGGCGCGGTGGGGTCGCCGGCGCGGCCTCGGGGGTGGGGGCCGGGCGGCGGCCGCGCTCGGCGCGCTGGGTGCCGGCCGGGCGGTTGGTCGCCCGGCGCACCTCGGCGCGGGCCTCCTCGACGTCCACCCCGATCATCCCGGCCAGCTCGCGCGCGAACGCGTCCACCTTCGACCGGTCCCGGATGCTGGAGACCAGCCGCGCGCCCTCGCGCAGCGCGTCGATGCGCCCGTCGGCGCGGTCCAGGTCGTACTTCTCCACGACGTTGGCCAGCACGAAGCGGTACAGCGGCACCCGCTTGGCCACCAGCTCCCGCACGGCGGCGTCGCCGTGCTGGATCCGCAGGTCGCACGGGTCCAGGCCGTCGGGCTCGACGGCGACATAGGTCTGGGAGACGAAGTTCTGGTCGCCGGCGAACGCCCGGAGCGCGGCCTTCTGGCCGGCGGCGTCGCCGTCGAAGGTGAAGATCACCTCGCCGCGGAACTCCTCGTGGTCGTGCATGAAGCGGCGCAGCGTCTTGGCGTGGTCGTCGCCGAAGGCGGTCCCGCAGGTCGCGACGGCGGTGCCGACCCCGGCCAGGTGGCAGGCCATCACGTCGGTGTAGCCCTCGACAACGACGGCCTGGGAGGTCCGGGCCATCTCCTTGCGCGCCAGGTCCAGCCCGTAGAGCACGTGGCTCTTCTTGTAGATCGGGGTCTCGGAGGTGTTGAGGTACTTGGCGTCGATCTTGTCGTCGTCGAAGATCCGCCGGGCGCCGAAGCCGATCGTCTCCCCGCTGGCCTCGCGGATCGGCCACAGCAGCCGGCCGCGGAACCGGTCGTAGAGGGACCGGCCGCGGGCGACGAGACCGCCGACCACGACCTCCTCCTCGCTGAAGCCACGGGCCCGCAGGTGCCGGAAGAGCGCCTCGCCGTCGCGCGGCGCGAACCCGATGCCGAAGGTCTCCGCCGCGGTCTGGTCGAAGCCGCGCTCGGCGAGGAACCGGCGGGCCACGACCGCGTCGGGGGTCAGCAGCTGCTCGGCGTAGAACTCCTGGGCGACCCGGTGCGCCTCGATCAGCTTGCCGCGCTGCGGGCCGCGCGGACGGTCCTCGTGGCCGTCACCCTCCTCGCGCTGCAGCTGGACGCCGTACTTGTCGGCGAGCCGCTCGACGGACTCGGCGAAGCTGAGCGCGTCGATCTGCATGACGAAGTTGATGACGTCGCCACCGGCCTGGCAGCCGAAGCAGTAGTAGAACCCGCGGCTGGGCGTGACCTGGAAGGACGGGGACTTCTCGTCGTGGAAGGGGCACAGCCCCTTCATCGACCCGCCGCCGGCGTTGCGCAGTGTGACGTAGCCCTGCACCACATCGTCGATGCGTGCCTTCTCGCGCACCTCGGCGATGCTCTGCTCGCGTATCCGGCCGGCCACGGCGCCGATCCTACGGCCGGGTCAGTACGCCCCCGACATCACGTTCCCCAGGGGCTCCCCGGCGGCGTAGCGGTGCAGCTGGTCGCGCACCAGTCGGTGGGCCCGGGGCCACATGGCGCTGCTCGCGCCGCCGACGTGCGGGGAGATGAGCAGGTTCGGGATGTCCCACAGCGGGCTCTCCCGGGGCAGCGGCTCGATGTCGACGACGTCGACGGCCGCGCGCAGCCGGCCCGCCTTCAGCTCGGCGACCAGGTCCGCGGTCACGACGACGGCGCCGCGGGCGACGTTGACCAGCAGCGCCCCGTCCCTCATCCGGGCCAGGAACTCGGCGTCCACCAGGCCGCGGGTCTCGTCGGTGAGCGGGACCACGAGGATGACCACGTCGGCCTCCGGCACCAGGGTCGGCAGCTCGGTGAACGCGTGCACGCCCTCGCGGGCGGTGCGCGCGACCCGGACCACCTCGACCTCGAAGGGCTGCAACCGGGCCTCGATCGCGGCGCCGATCGCGCCGTACCCGATGAGCAGCACCCGCTTGTCGGCCAGCGCGGGCCGCCACTGGGGCTCCCACTCCCGGCGGTCGTGGGCCCGGACGAACTCCGGGATCCCGCGCAGCGCAGCCAGGGTGAGGGTGAGGGTGAGCTCGGCGGTGGACGTGTCGTGGATGCCCCGGCCGTTGCACAGGGTCACCCCCTCCGGCACCCGGCTGCGGACGTTGTCGACGCCCGCCGAGAGGGTCTGGACCACCTCGAGGCCGGTCATCTGGGGCAGCACGTCGCCGACGTCGGGGCTCATCCGGTACGGCGTCACGTAGAACCGCACGTCGCCCACCGAGTCCGGCACCCGCTCGCTGGGGTCCACCACCTCGTAGTCCAGGCCGGCGGGCGGGTCGCCGAGGAGCTCGGGGTCGAAGGGCAGCCAGACGAGCGGTCGGGACACGGGAGTTCCTCCTGGGGGTGGGGGCCGGCTCAGGCTCGGGGCGACCGGAGCCGATGATGCCACTCGACAGCGCTGGCGTCGGTGAGCGACGCCACTTGGTCGATGACGGCCCGCAGCCGCCCGGCGTCGTCGCTCGCGGCGTGCCAGTCGTCGGCGTACGGGCGCTGCAGGGCCTCGGCTCCCCGGTGGGCCAGGACCGCCACGAGCTCCATGACCAGCTCGCGCTGACGGTCCATCGCGGCGAGCCGGTCGTCGGCCTGCATGACGTAGTGCGCGGCGATCCCCTTGAGGACCGCGATCTCCAGCTGGGTGGTCCGCGGCACCACCAGGTCGGCGGCGTACCGGAGGAACGGCCCGTCCCCCGCCGCGAACGTGGCGTGCTGGACGGCGCCGCAGAAGCGGCCGATCAGGTCGCTGGTGAGGTTCTTCAGCGCGGCCAGGCTCCGCCGGCTCGCGTCGTACGGCGAGGTGGGCCAGCTGTCCTGGGTGCGCAGGCCCGCGAGGACCGCGTCCAGCTCGGCGTCGTCGGCCTCGGGGACGTACCAGTCGCGCACCGTCGCCCAGACCGCCGCGGGGTCCAGCCGGGTCAGGGCGATGCGGCCGGCGACCACCCCGTCCTCGACGTCGTGCACGGAGTAGGCGACGTCGTCGGCGAGGTCCATCACCTGCGCCTCCAGGCAGCGGCGTCGCCCGCCGGCCGCCGCACCCTCCCGCAGCCAGCCGAAGACGCGCAGGTCGTCGTCGTACACGCCGAACTTGCGGACCTCGCGCGGCGAGCCGTCGCTGTGCACGCCGCCGGGCGCGTCGGCCTGCTCCCGCGGCCAGGGGTACTTCGTGCAGGCATCGAGCGTCGCGCGGGTCAGGTTGAGCCCGACCGACCGGCCCTCGATGTCGAAGGTCTTGGCCTCCAGCCGCGTCAGCAGCCGCAGCGTCTGCGCGTTGCCCTCGAAGCCGCCGCAGTCCTCGCTCAGCTCGGCCAGCACCCGCTCGCCGTTGTGCCCGAACGGCGGGTGGCCCAGATCGTGCGCCAGCGCGGCGGTCTCGGCGATGTCGGGCTGGCTGCCCAGCGCCCGGGAGAGGTCCCGCGCGACCTGGGCCACCTCCAGGCTGTGGGTCAGCCGGTTGCGCACGAAGTCGTCGCTCTGCGGGCCCATCACCTGGGTCTTCGCCGCCAGCCGGCGCGACGCCGCCGCATGCACGACCCGGGCCCGGTCCCGCTCGAACGGGGTGCGCACCGGCGCATCCACCCGCTTCGGCGGCTCCGGCACCAAGCGCTCGCGGTCGGCGTCGTCGTAGAGGTCGAGGGAATCCATGTCGGCGCGACCCTACTGCGCCCCACCCGGGCCTCTGCCCCCGGCGGGAGCCGCTCCGGTGGTCGAGCCGTGAGGAGCGCCGGCGACGAGCGTGTCGAGACCCGGTGGTCGAGCCGGTCTCGGTGGTCGAGCCGTGCCGGTGGTCGAGCCGTGAGGAGCGCTAGCGACGAGCGCGTCGAGACCACCCGTCACCGGACAAAACGGTTGCCCGCCGCGGGGGTTGAGGGTCTTGGTCCTTCGGGCTCTCGCGCTGGCGGTTGCCTGGGCCTGACGGTCCCGCCCTCCGTTACCAAGATTCCTTCCACATTCCCCACTTTGACCCTGGCGCTTCGAACACCTGTTCGATTAGAATGTGCTATGGCCATCGACCCGAACCCCGCCCCGCTGGGCGAGTGCGACAGCCCCGCCGCGGTGCTGGCCTTCGCCCGGTCCCAGCGGGCTCTCGCAGACCGGGCTGAGGGCGAACTGCTGGAGGCCGCGGTGGCCTGGGCCTCGATGCACTCGGTCGACTGCCTGGACGACGCGGCCTGCCTGCCGGGTGCCGAGGGTGAGGTCGCGATCGCGGGGCCGGGTGCTCCGCTGGTCACCGAGTTCGCCCCGCTCGAGCTCGGTGCCGCGCTCGGCATGAGCAGCGACGCTGCTCGGGCGATGCTGGGTGAGGCGGTCGAGCTGGCGCACCGGCTCCCGAAGACCTGGGCTGCGGTGCGGGCCGGGAGTGTGCCGGCGTGGCGGGGTCGCAAGATCGCCGCGAACACCCTGTCGCTGCCCGCCGACGGGGCTGCGTACGTCGACCAGCATGTTCACGCGGTGGCGGGGAAGATCGGGTACGCCGCCCTGGACCGGCTCATCGAGGAGGCCCGGGTCCGGTTCGACCCGTCAGGTGCGGAGGAGAAGCGGAAGGCTGCCGTCGACCGGCGGCACTTCGACCTCGACACCGGCCGGGTCGCGTTCGCGGGCACGGTGGTCGTGGACGGCGAGCTGGACCTCGCCGACGCCCTCGACTTGGACTCCGCGGTCGCCCGCGGGGCTCGGGTGCTCGGCGAGCTCGGCTGTGAAGAGTCCCTCGACGTCCGCCGCTCCCTGGCCGTCGGCGAGATCGCCCGCCGCCAACTCGCCCTCGACCTGGACACGTCTCCTGCCGAAGTCGCCTCGCTGTCCAAGCGGTGCCGGCCCCGCCAGGTCGTGATCCACGTCCACCTCACCGAGGCAGCCCTCAGTGGCGCGGATGGGCTGCACCTGGCCCGGGTCGAGAACACCCGCTCCTTCGTCGCCGCGGACCAGGTCAAGACCTGGTGCGCCAACCCCGACGCCCAGGTCATCGTGAAGCCGGTCATCGACCTCGCCGACGTCGACCACACCACCGCCTACGAGGTCCCCGACCGAATGTCAGAACGGGTCCAGCTCAACAACCCGGCCTGCGTCTTCCCCTGGTGCGGCCGCTCGGCCCGCCGCGCGGACACCGACCACGTCATCCGGCACCGGCACGAACGCGAAGGACCACCGGGCGACGGCGAGTTCGGCGAGACCACCGACCCCAACCTCGCACCCCTGTGCCGGACCCATCACCGGGCGAAGACCCACACCAGCTGGTCCTACACCAAGCTCGACGAGACCACCTACCTGTGGCGAACCCCGAACGGCATCCACCTGCGCCGCGACCACACCGGCACCACCATCATCCCCGCCTGACCGGGGTCTCGACACGCTCGCTGCGCTCACGGCTCGACCACCGGCCGGTCGCCGCGGGTCGGTCAGTACGTCGTGACGTGCACGTGGTCGTAGTGGTTGGCGGTGGTGGAGCCGCGGTCGGACATGCCCCGCCAGCCTTCGCCGCTGCGCTCGACCGACCAGATCTTCTGGGCGTAGATGAGGTAGCTGACGCCGAGGTCGGCGTACCGGTCGCGGACGAACTCCGCGACCTCCCAGCCGCGCTCGCCGCTGACCATGATGTCCACCGCGAGGCCCTGGCCGTGCTCGCCGTCGCTGCGGAAGGTGCCGTAGGTGCTGATCTCCGGGAAGGCCGCGCACACGGCCTCGTGCACCTTGGCGATGTTCGGGCTGACGCCGCTGGGCACCGAGGTGCCGTTCGTGCACTCGGCGGCGACCTCCTCCACGGACTCCTTCTCGGGCTTCTCCGCGGCCAGGTAGCCGGCGGTGACCCAGCGCGCGGCGCCGTCGACGACGACCTCCTCGCGCTCACCGAAGGTGCGGCCGGTCACGAGCACCCGCTCGCCGGCCTCCAGCTCGCCGGCGGGGTCCGCCTCGGCGTCCGGAGCGGGCCACAGGTTGAGCGTCTCGGTGGCCCACAGCTTCGTGTCGGCGGAGCGCACGGCCTGGCGGACCTCGGCCGGGGCGATCAGCTTCTCGGCCTTGGAGATCGGCTTGATCTTGAAGCGGGAGCCGGAGCGCGAGACGACCTTGAGGGCCTTCGAGGCCACGTCCGAGGTGCCGCGGGCGGCGGCGGACGGCGAGGTCTCGCTGCTGACGGGCGCGGCGCTGGGGGCCGGGCTGGTTGCGGGGTCGCCCAGGGCGACGCCGAGGGTGACCACGGAAGCGGTCGCCATCACGGCGAGCGGGCCGGCGATGACGACGGCACGGGGGATGCGGCGGGCGGGGGTCTCCCGCTTGTGGCGATGCTCGGCCACAGCGCTGATTCCTTTGCTGTTGCGTGCAGGTGAACGGATGCGAAACCTCAGGGGTACAGGCGCGCGATCACCCACACAACCACAGCTCGGGAGCCGCGCCCAATCGCTGAACGTTAAATTAACGTGCGTCCGCTCACCCGCCGGAGCCGGCCGCGGCGTCCTCCGGGACCGCACAGCCGGTCCCGTCCGCCTCGTCGAGCCAGCCCTCCGGCAGCGCCACCCGCGCCCGCGGCGAGCCCTGGCGCCCGCGCGGCGTGCCGAGCTCCGCGACCGGGAACGGCTCCGCGGGGTCCAGCTCGCCGAGCATCCGGTCCAGCGCCGCGAGCGAGTCGACCAGGCCCAGCGAGCGGCGCAGCTCACCGCCGGCGGCGAAGCCCTTGAGGTACCACGACACGTGCTTGCGGAACTCCTTGCAGCCCCGCTCCTCCCCCAGGTGCTGGCACAGCAGCTCGGCGTGCCGGCGCATCATCGCCGCCACCTCCCCCAGCGTCGGGAGGGTCGCGACCTGCTCGCCGGCGAACGCGGCCGCGAGGTCCCGGAACAGCCACGGCCGGCCCAGGCAGCCGCGCCCGACCACCACGCCCGCAGCGCCGGTCTGCTCGACCATCCGCAGCGCGTCGGCGGCCTCCCAGATGTCGCCGTTGCCGAGCACCGGGATGTCGACGTGCGCCACCAGCTCCCCGATCGCGTCCCAGTCCGCCTCGCCCGAGTAGGCCTGCGCGACGGTGCGCCCGTGCAGTGCGATCGCCGCGACCCCGGTCTCCTGGGCGATCCGGCCGGCGTCGAGGTAGGTCAGGTGGTCCGCGTCGATGCCCTTGCGGGTCTTCATCGTCACCGGGACGTCGTACGGCGTGGCCGCGGCGACCGCGTGCTCCAGGATCGAGCCGAGCAGCCCGCGCTTCCACGGCAGCGCGCCGCCGCCGCCCTTGCGGGTGACCTTCGGGACCGGGCAGCCGAAGTTCAGGTCGATGTGCGCGACGCCGTACTCGGCGCACAGGATCTCCGCGGCCTTCCCGACGTACACCGGGTCGGTCCCGTAGAGCTGCACCGACCGCGTCGTCTCGAGCTCGTCGAAGACCAGCATGTCCATCGTGTGCTGGTCGCGCTCGACCAGCCCGCGCGAGGTGATCATCTCGCAGACGTAGAGGCCGGCGCCCTGCTCGGCGCACAGCCGCCGGTAGGCGGCGTTGGTGATGCCGGCCATCGGCGCGAGCACCACGGGGGTGTCCACCTGCAGCGACCCCAGGGTCAGCGGTGCGAAGGGCATGGGCGCGGCAGTCACGCGCCCCATTGTCGGCCGGGCCCGGCGCGCGTGGAAATCCCGGCCCGTGCGGCTAGTTCCGGTTCCGCTGCGCCCGCTGCTTCTTCAACTTGTTGTTCTTGCCCTTCGGTGCGGCCTGGTCCGCCGGCGCCTCGAGCTTTCCGGTCCACAGGATCGGGTCGAACTCCTGGGTGGGCCGGAAGCTGACGGCCGTCAGGTCCCCGCCCTTCGGCGCGAGGTAGACCAGGCACACCTGCTGGGTGGCGCCCGCGGCGAACGGCTTGGGGAAGTCACCGCTCGGGCACGGCTTGAACCTGCTCGCGAAGGAGGAGTACTCCACCAGCGTGTTCGCGCCGTCGACGATGTAGAGCGGGATCCGCTGGCCGCCCAGGTCGGTGTCCCCGACGTTGGTGACGGTGGCCCGCACGAAGTACGGCGCCGCGTCGTCCAGCGCGCTGCTGAGCTTCCAGCCGCGGAACGACTTGGCGTAGGTCGTCTTCTCCAGCCGGTCCACTGTCACCTCGAGCACGCCGACGAGGTCCTGACGCGGCTCCCAGGCGACGGTGGCGGTCTCGCCGACCTTCAGCTGCGTGCCCGGGGCGGTGAGCTCCACGCCCTCGGGGACCGGGAGGTACGGCGAGTCCGAGGCGCTGGGCGTCCCGGACTCCGAGCTGCCCGCCGAGTCCGGCTCGTCGTCGCCGGAGCAGCCGGCGAGCAGCGCGCCCGCCAGCGTCAGCCCGGCCAGGAGCGCGGTCCCCCGCCGGGCCCGCCGAGGGCGCCGCACCGTCCGGTCGCCGTGCACAACCGCGCCCATCAGCAGCCCGGGAGACGCTCGGCGAAGTACCTGCTGATGCCGTCGAGGCTGATCCGCTCCTGGGCCATCGTGTCGCGCTCGCGCACGGTGACCGCGTTGTCCTCGAGGGTGTCGAAGTCGACGGTCACGCAGTACGGCGTACCGATCTCGTCCTGGCGGCGGTAGCGGCGGCCGATCGCGCCGGAGTCGTCGAAGTCGACGTTCCAGTTGCGGCGCAGCTCGCTGGCCAGTGCCTTGGCCTTCGGGGACAGGTCGGCGTTGCGGCTCAGCGGCAGCACGGCGGCCTTCACCGGCGCCAGGCGCGGGTCGAGGCGCAGCACCGTGCGCTTGTCGACGCCGCCCTTGGTGTTCGGCGCCTCGTCCTCGGTGTAGGCGTCGACGAGGAACGTCATCAGGCTGCGCGAGAGGCCCGCGGCCGGCTCGATGACGTACGGCACGTAGCGCTCGTTGTTGGCCTGGTCGAAGTACGACAGGTCCTGGCCGGAGTGCTTGGAGTGCGTGGACAGGTCGAAGTCGGTGCGGTTCGCGACGCCCTCGAGCTCGCCCCACTCCGAGCCGGCGAACCGGAAGCGGTACTCGATGTCCACGGTCCGCTTGGAGTAGTGGGAGAGCTTCTCCTGGGCGTGCTCGTAGTGCCGCAGGTTCTGCGGGTCGATGCCGAGGTCGGTGTACCAGCGGGTGCGCTCGTCGATCCAGTACTGGTGCCACTCCTCGTCCTCGCCGGGCTTGACGAAGAACTCCATCTCCATCTGCTCGAACTCGCGGGTGCGGAAGATGAAGTTGCCGGGCGTGATCTCGTTGCGGAACGACTTGCCGATCTGGGCGATGCCGAACGGCGGCTTCATCCGGCTCGAGGTGACCACGTTCGCGAAGTTGAGGAAGATGCCCTGCGCGGTCTCCGGGCGCAGGTAGTGCAGGCCCGACTCGTCCTCGGTGACGCCGAGGTAGGTCTTGAGCATGCCGGAGAACTCGCGCGGCTCGGTCCAGGCGCCGCGGGTGCCGCAGTTGGCGCACGCCACGTCCTTGAGGTCCACCGTGTCGGGGTCCTCGATGCCCTTCTTCTCCGCGTACGCCTCCTGGAGGTGGTCGGCGCGGAAGCGCTTGTGGCAGGACTGGCACTCGGTCAGCGGGTCGTTGAACGTGTCGACGTGACCGCTGGCCTCCCAGGTCTGGCGGGGCAGGATCACGCTGGAGTCCAGGCCGACCATGTCGTCGCGCATCTGCACCATCGAGCGCCACCACTGGCGCTTGATGTTGTCCTTGAGCTCGACGCCGAGCGGGCCGTAGTCCCAGGCCGAGCGGGTGCCGCCGTAGATCTCGCCGCAGGGGTAGACGAACCCCCGGCGCTTGGCGAGCGAGACGACGTTGTCGACGACGGTTGCGGGGGCCTTGGCCACGGGGAACAGCTCCTGTGCTGGGGTCGGCCGGCTGGCTGCCGGTCGTGAACGACTCAGCCTATCGACCGGGCCCCGGCCCGGTTCAGGTCGGTCCCCGGCTCCACCGGCTCGTAGGCGCTGGGCTCGTCGATGGCCCGCGACAGCAGCGGGACGGCGCGCATCTTCACGTCGTACGCCGAGAGCGCGCGGCGGTAGGCGCCCACGTGCTCCCAGACCGTCACCAGCGTCCACAGGGTCGGGTCGTCCAGGTTGCGCCCCGCCGTTCCCGACAGGTGGCCGGGCCGGTCGGCCAGTGCCGCCCGGGCGTCCTCCAGGGCCAGCCGGAACGCCGCAGCGTCGGACTCCTCCACGCGGAACCTGGTCACGACGAGCATGGCCGCACCCTAGCGCCGGCTCCGCGCGGCCGATTTTGACAACCATTCTCAACTGGCTGAGAATCGTTCTCATGAGCTTCCCGTACCGCGTCGCCGCCACGGCCCTCGCCGTCCTGGCCGTCCCGGCGCTCGCCGGGTGCGGCGCGTTCTCGGAGGACGGCGGCGGCTCCGACGGCAAGCCGGTCATCGCGGCGGGCCTCTACCCGCTCCAGTACGTCGCCGAGCGGGTTGCGGGTGACGCCTTCGAGGTCGAGAACCTGACCACCCCCGGCGGTGAGCCGCACGACCTGACCCTCGACGTCGGGGAGACCGCGACCGTCGCCGACTCGGCCCTGCTCGTGCACGTCGGCGGCTTGCAACCGAGCGTCGACGAGGCCGCCGAGGAGATCGCCGGGGGCGAGGTGCTCGACGCCGCGACGGTGGTCGACCTGCTCCCCTTCGACCAGGACGGCCACGAGCACGGTGAGGACGACCACGGCGACGACGGGCACGACCACGGCGAGGACGACCCGCACTTCTGGCTCGACCCGCTGCGGATGGCCGACCTCGGCGACGCGATCGCCGAGCGGCTCGCCGAGATCGACCCGGACGGAGCCGAGGACTTCGAGCGCAACGCCGCCGACCTGCGCGCCGACCTCGAGCAGCTCGACGCGGAGTACGCCGAGGGCCTGGCCGACTGCGCGGTGACGACAGTGGTCACCAACCACGACGCGTTCGGCTACCTCGAGAAGTACGGCCTGCACCTGGAGTCGATCACCGGACTCTCCCCCGACGCCGAGCCCAGCCCGGCCGCCCTCGCCGAGCTGCAGCACCTCATCGAGACCGAGCAGATCACTACCGTCTTCTCCGAGTCCCTGGTCAGCGCCAAGAGCGCCGAGACGCTCGCCGACGACGCGGGGGTCCGCACCGAGGTGCTCGACACCGTCGAGGGGCTCAGCGACGAGACCGCCGATGAGGACTACCTTTCCCTCATGCGCCGCAACCTCGCCAAGCTGCAGGAGGCGAACAGCTGTTGAGCGGCTCCGGTGACCCCGCAACCGAGCCCATCGGGCCCGTGACCGAGCCCGAGCCCGTGACCGAGCCCGTGATCGAGCTGCGCGACGGCGCCGTCGCCATCGCCGGGCGCCCGGTGCTGCGCCAGATCGACCTGACCGTCCGGGCGGGCGAGTTCGTCACGCTGCTCGGCCCGAACGGCTCCGGGAAGTCGACGCTGGTGCGCGCCCTGACCGGGCTGCGCCCGCTGTCCCGGGGGTCGCTGGCACTGTTCGGCACCCCGCTGGAGTCCTTCCACGACTGGCACCGCCTCGGCTTCGTGCCCCAGCGCGCCAGCGCCGCCAGCGGCGTACCCGCCTCGGTGGCGGAGGTGGTCGCCTCCGGGCGGCTGACCCGGCGTCGCCTGCTGCGCCCGCAGAGCCGCGCGGACCGGGCCGCCGTCGCCGCCGCGCTGGACCTGGTCGGCCTCGCCGACCGGGCGCGCGACAACGTCGCGACCCTCTCCGGCGGACAGCAGCAGCGGGTGCTGATCGCCCGCGCCCTCGCGGGCGATCCCGACCTGTTCTTCCTCGACGAGCCGACCGCCGGCGTCGACCTGCCCAACCAGGAGGCGCTCGCCGCCGCGCTGGCCGCGCTGTCCCGGGCCGGCAGCACGATCGTCCTGGTCACCCACGAGCTCGGGCCGCTCGCGGACCTGGTGGACCGCACGGTGGTCCTGCGCGACGGACGCCTCGTGTACGACGGACCGCCGCTGGCCGTCGACGACGCCCACGGGCACCACCACCCCCACCAGGGCCGCCACGACCACCACCCGGGCGTCATCGCCCCGCTGGACCGGGCGCCCGACCCCCACCACGAGGACGTGCCCTGGTGATCGACCTGCTCGGCTACCCCTTCATGCAGCGGGCGCTGCTCGCCGCCTTCGTCACCGGGCTCGCGGCCCCCGTCATCGGCACCTACCTCGTCCAGCGCCGACTGGCCCTGCTCGGCGACGGCCTGGGCCACGTGGCGGTCACCGGCGTGGCCCTCGGGCTGCTCACCGGGATCGCCCCGACCTGGACCGCCGTCGTGGTCGCGATCCTCGGCGCGATCGCGATCGAGGTGATCCGCGAGCGCGGCCACACCAGCGCCGACCTGGCGCTGGCGCTGCTGTTCTACGGCGGCCTGGCAGCCGGCGTGATGATCACCGGCCTCGCCGGCCAGAGCGGGGCGACCCTCCAGCGCTACCTGTTCGGCTCGATCACCTCGATCTCGCTGGGCGACATCTGGTTCACCCTCGCGCTGGCGGTGGTGCTGCTGGTGCTCGGCCTCGGGCTGCTTCCCCAGCTGTTCGCGGTCGCCCAGGACCAGGACTTCGCTCGGGTCGCCGGGCTCAACGTCCGCGCCTACAACCTGCTGATCGCCGTGCTGGCCGCGGTCACCGTCACCATCGCGATGCGGACGGTGGGCCTGCTGCTGGTCTCGGCCCTGATGATCGTGCCGGTCGCCGCGTCCCAGCAGCTGGCCCGCTCGTTCCGCGCGACGATGATCGGGGCCGTCGCCGTCGGGGCGGGCTCGGGCGTCGGCGGGCTGCTGGTCTCGGCGTACCTCTCCACCAGCCAGGACCTGACCGTCGCGCCCGGTCCGGCGATCGTGCTGCTGGCGCTTGCCTGCTTCGTCGCGACCTGGCCGATCGGCGCGCTCTACCGGCGCCGCGCGCGGCTGCGGACTCCGTTCCCCGCCGTCGCGCCGGAGGAGCACGAGGTCTGCGACGAGCAGCACGCCCACGAGCACGGGCCCGACTGCGGGCACGTCGCCGTCCCGCACGGCGACCACGTCGACTACGTCCACGACGGCCACCGGCACGCGGTCCACGGGAGGCACTATGACGAGCACTGAGGAGACCCCGCCCCTGCGGCCGACCCGGCAGCGGATCGCGGTCGCGGAGGCGATGGCCTCGGTGGAGGACTTCCGCTCCGCCCGGGAGATCCACGAGCTGCTCGGGGAGCGCGGCGAGGCGGTCGGCCTGGCGACTGTCTACCGGACCCTGCAGCGGCTGGCCGAGGCCGGCGAGATCGACATGCTGCGCTCCGAGGACGGCGAGGCGATCTACCGGCGCTGCTCCGGCACCCACCACCACCACCTGGTCTGCCGCGACTGCGGGCGCACCGTCGAGGTCGAGGGCCCGGCCGTGGAGCGGTGGACCACCGCGATCGCCGAGCAGCACGGCTTCGCCGCGGTCAGCCACACCCTGGAGATCTTCGGGACCTGCCCGGGCTGCTCTGCGGCCCGCTCCTAGCGTCGAGCGGTGGGCGCGCGGGCTCGAGCCTGCGACGACCTGCCCACACCGGTGGGCTCGATCCGGCAGACTCCCCCGCATGCCTGAGAACCGCGACCACCAGCCGTCCTCGCGCCTCGAGGTCGTCCTGGGCCTGCCCCTGCTCCCCTTCGTCTGGGCATGGGACCTGCTCCGCTGGGTGGGCCGCGGCGTGCGCCGCGTCGTGGCGGCGATCGCCGGGGCCGTGGAGGGCGTCCTCACCGCGGTGAAGCGGGCGGTCTCCTGGCTGCTCCGGCCGGTCTCCTGGCTGCTCCGGCCGCTCGCGCGGCTGTGGAGGGCGATCGGCGCGGCGCTGCGCCCGGTGGCCGAGCTCCTCGGCCGGTGGGCCGCCGCCGTGGCCGGCGCGCTCGGGAGCGTGCTGCGGGCGCCCCTGCGCTGGACGACCGCGGCGCTCCGCACGCTCGGGCGGCTGGTCGCCCGCCCCTTCCACTGGATCGCTGCGGGGTGGGCGGCGGTCCGGAGCCGGCTGGCCGCGGTGGTGCGGCCCGTCCTGCGGGCTCTCGGCGAGCTGGTGCTGGCGCCGTTCCGGTGGGCGCGGGCGGCCGCAGGTGCCGTCGGCCGGTTCATCGGCCGCGTGCTGGCGGCGCCGGCGAGATGGCTCCGCGCAGTCGTCCTCACGCCGATCAGGCGCGCGGCGGACGCCGTACGACGCGCCCGTCGCCGCGTGACCGCCGCCCTGCCGAGGCCCCGCCTGCGCCGCCGACGGTCCGACCGGGGCTGAGGCCCGGTCAGGCGGGGTCGGCGCCGCCGTAGCGCCGGTCCCGGCGGGCGTAGGTGTCGATCGCCTGCCACAGGTGCCGCCGGTCCACGTCGGGCCAGAGCACGTCGGTGAAGACCAGCTCGCTGTAGGCGGCCTGCCAGAGCATGAAGTTCGAGAGCCGCTGCTCCCCCGAGGTGCGCCAGACCAGGTCCGCGTCGGCCAGCTCGGGGACGTAGAGGTGCCGGGCGAAGGTGCGCTCGTCGACCTTCTCCGGGTCCAGCCGGCCGGCCGCTACCTCCCGGGCGATGCTGCGCGCCGCGTCGGCGACCTCCGCGCGCCCGCCGTAGTTGACGCACATCGTCAGCGTGCACACGTCGTTGTCGCGGGTGAGCTCCTCGGCGGCCTGGAGCTCGCGGATGACCGACTTCCACAGCCGCGGCGTCCGGCCGGCCCAGCGGACCCGGACCCCGAGCTCGTGCATCTCGTCGCGGCGGCGGCGGATCACGTCGCGGTTGAAGCCCATCAGGAAGCGCACCTCGTCGGGCGAGCGCGACCAGTTCTCGGTCGAGAACGCGTAGGCCGAGATCGCCTTCACACCGATCTCGATCGCGCCCTCCACCACGTCGAACAGCGAGCACTCGCCCTGCTCGTGGCCCTTGGTGCGGGGCAGGCCGCGCTCCTTGGCCCAGCGCCCGTTGCCGTCCATCACGACCGCCACGTGCCGCGGGACCAGCTCCTTCGGGATCGGCGGCGGGGTCGCGCCCGAGGGGTGCGGGGTCGGCATCCGGACGGCGCGCTTCACGCCCGGGAGCCTAGTTGGCCCGGAGCCGGCCGTGGCCCGGGGGCCGCCGGCGAGCCGGGCTCAGCGCTCGACGTACGCCATCGAGCGCAGGCCGCGCTCCAGGTGCCAGTGCAGGTACGCCGCGACCAGGCCGCTGGCCTCGCGCAGGTGCCGGGGCTCGGCGGCCTCGACCGTCGGCCAGTCGCCGGCGAGCAGCGCACCGAGGACCTCGATCGTCTCCGCGGCGGGAGAGGCGGAGCCGGGCACCCGGCAGGTGGCGCAGAGCATCCCGCCCATCGACGGGTTGAACCAGCGGTGCGGACCCTCCAGCCCGCAGCGCGAGCAGTGCTCGAAGGACGGCGCGTAGCCCGCCACTGCGAGCGAGCGCAGCAGGTAGGAGTCCAGCACCTGCCCGGGGCCGCGCTCGCCGCCCGCCATCGCCCGCAGCCCGCCCACGAGCAGCAGGAACTGCTGCACCGAGGGCTGCCGCTCCTCCGAGGCCAGCCGCTCGGCGGTCTCCAGCATCGCGGTGCCCGCGGTGTAGCGGTCGTAGTCCAGCCCGAGCCGGGCATGGAACAGCGTCAGCGTCTCGGCCTGGGTGATCGTGTCCAGGCTGCGCCCCTCCGCGAGCTGCAGGTCCACGTGCGTGAACGGCTCCAGCCGGGACCCGAACCGGGAGCTGGTCCGGCGCACGCCCTTGGCGACCGCACGGATCCGCCCGTGGTGGCGGGTCAGCAGGGTGATGATGCGGTCGGCCTCGCCCAGCTTGTGGGTGCGCAGCACGATCGCCTCGTCGCGGTAGAGGGGCACGCGACCATTGTGCTCCCTCTACCGCGACCGATGGCGGCCCCCCGCGGGGCGGCGGTCAGGCGCGGTTGATCGCGCTGACGACTGCCTTGAGCGAGGCGGTGACGATGTTCGCGTCCACGCCGATCCCCCACAGCACCTTGTCGCCGACCGCGCACTCGACGTACGCCGCAGCGAGCGCGTCGCCGCCGGAGGACAGCGCGTGCTCGGCGTAGTCCAGGACCCGGACGTCGCCGCGGTCGGCGTAGACCGCGTTGCCGGCCGCCTGCTCGTCGGCGACGAGCTGGTTGAGCGCCGCGACGAACGCCGCGATCGGCCCGTTGCCGGTGCCCTCGAGCGTGCGCGGCTCGCCGTCGACGTACACGTTGACGGTGAGCGCGTCGAGCTCGCCGGCCGCCGAGGAGGTGTGCACGGAGTTCAGCCTCAGCGGCTGCTCGCGGTCGAGGTACTCGCTGCGGAAGGTCTCCCAGATCGCCTCGGGCGTCATCTCGCCGCCGTCGGCGTCGGTGCGCTGCTGGACGACCCGGCTGAACTCGATCTGCGCGCGCCGCGGCAGGTCGAGCTTGTGCTCGGCCTTCAGCACGTAGGCCACGCCACCCTTGCCGGACTGGCTGTTGACCCGGATCACTGCCTCGTAGCTGCGCCCCACGTCCTTGGGGTCGATCGGCAGGTACGGCGCCTCCCACTCGATGTCGCGCACCGAGATGCCACGCTCCGCGGCCCGACGCTCGAGGTCCTCGAGGCCCTTCTTGATCGCGTCCTGGTGGGAGCCGGAGAAGGCCGTGTAGACGAGGTCACCGGCGTACGGGTGCCGCGGGTGCACCGGCAGCTGGGTGCAGTACTCCACGGTGCGGCGGATCTCGTCGATGCCGCCGTCGATCGCGAAGTCGACCTGGGGGTCGATGCCCTGGCTGAACAGGTTCATGCCCAGCGTGACCAGGTCGACGTTGCCGGTCCGCTCGCCGTGCCCGAACAGGCAGCCCTCGACCCGGTCGGCGCCGGCCATCAGCCCCAGCTCGGTGGCCGCCACCGCTGTGCCGCGGTCGTTGTGCGGGTGCAGGCTGATCGCGCTGACGTCGCGGCGGGTCAGGCCGCGGGAGAAGTACTCGATCTGGTCGGCGTAGGTGTTGGGCGTGGACATCTCGACGGTCGCCGGCAGGTTCAGGATGATCTCCCGGCCCGGCTCCGGCTGCCAGACGTCCGAGACGGCCTCGCAGACCTCGAGGGCGAAGTCGGTGTCGGACTGGGTGAAGATCTCCGGGGAGTACTGGTAGCCGAACTCCGAGAACGCCGAGCCGAGGCTCTGCTCGGCGTACTTCATGACGAGCTCGGTGCCGTGGGTGGCGATCTGCTTGCACTCCGCGGGCGTGACGCCGAAGACCACGCGCTGGAACAACGGCGCAGTCGCGTTGTAGAGGTGCACGGTCGCCCGGTCGGCGCCGACCAGCGACTGCACGGTGCGCTCGATGAGGTCCTCGCGGGCCTGGGTCAGCACCGAGATCCGGACGTCGTCGGGGATCCGGTCCTCCTCGACGAGCTGGCGCACGAAGTCGAAGTCGGTCTGGCTGGCGCTCGGGAAGCCGACCTCGATCTCCTTGTAGCCCATCTTCACGAGGAGGTCGAACATCGTCAGCTTGCGCGCCGGCGTCATCGGGTCGATGAGGGCCTGGTTGCCGTCGCGCAGGTCGGTGGAGAGCCATCGCGGCGCAGCGGCGATCTTCCGGGTCGGCCAGGTGCGGTCCGGCAGGTCCACCGGGACGAACGGGCGGTAGCGCTCGATGGGCATGCCGCTGGGTCGCTGGCTGTTCGCGGTGTTGCTCAGCGCGGTAGTGGCCGGGGGCTGGTGCTGCTGGGTCATGGAGATCCTCGCTGGATTCGTCGGGCGCCGGGGCAGCAGGCACACCGCAGCGAGGGGTCCGGCTGGTCTCAGACCTCGCTGCGGCAGCGAAGGAGCAGGCGCTGACGCATCATGACCCCCGCACTGTAGCGCACCGCCACCGCCCCCGGCCGTCGTGTCGCCGGGGTGCCGCTGGGTACCGGGGCGCCGGCACAGCCACTGAGCGGAAGGAATCGAATGAAGGTCAGCAGCAAGGTCGGCGCCGCGTGGGCGGTCACGGTCTTCCTCGTCGTCGGGGTGGTTCTCATCTTCGTCGCCCTCAGCCGCGGTGGTGACGAGACCGACATGGAGCAGCAGCCCCAGAGCGTCGCGCTCGTCGGTGCCACCGCCGTCCCCGGGACGACCGGATGAGCACGACGACGCGGGTCGTCGACGCCACCCCCGAGAAGGTGTGGTCGGTCCTCGCCGACGGCTGGCTCTACCCGCTGTGGGTGGTCGGCGCCTCCCGGATGCGCGAGGTGGACGAGAGCTGGCCCGAGCCCGGCTCCCGGCTGCACCACTCGGTCGGGACCTGGCCCGCGCTGATCGACGACTTCACCGAGGTCCTGGACGCGACCCCGGGCTCCATGCTGCGGCTGCGGGCCCGCGCGTGGCCCGCGGGCGAAGCCGAGGTCGTGGTCCGGCTGCGACCGCTGGAGGGCCGCACCGAGGTCGTGATGGAGGAGGACGCCACCGCCGGCCCGGCCCGGCTGATGCCGAAGCCACTGCGCGACCCCCAGCTGCACTGGCGCAACGTGGAGAGCCTGCGCCGGCTGGCCTACGTCGCCGAGCGGCGGCCGTGACGGCGTACGACGCCGTCGTCGTCGGGTCCGGACCCAACGGTCTGGTCGCGGCGAACCACCTCCTGGACCGCGGCTGGTCGGTGCTGGTCCTCGAGGCGCAGCCCCACGTGGGCGGCGCCGTCCACAGCGACCGCTCGGTCGACCCGGACTTCGTGCACGACATGTTCAGCGCGTTCTACCCGCTCGCGCACGCCTCGCCGCACGTGCAGGCCATGCGCCTGGAGGAGCACGGCCTGGAGTGGGTGCACGCCCCGGCCGTGCTCGGCCACCCCCGGCCGGACGGCTCCTGGGCCGTGCTGCACCGCGACCGCGCCGTGACGGCCGGCCTGCTCGAGGACGCCCACGCGGGCGACGGCGAGGCCTGGCTCGACCTGTGCGCGCAGTGGGACCGGATCGGCGGCCAGCTCATCGGTGCGCTGCTCAGCCCGTTCCCGCCGGTCCGCAACGGCCTCGGGATGCTGGCGCGGCTGCGCTCGGTGGGCGGGCTCTCGTTCGTGCGGACCCTGCTGCTGCCCGCGGTCGAGCTCGGCCGCAACCGGTTCGGCGGCTCGGGCGCGCCGCTGCTGATCGCCGGCAACTCCGGGCACGCCGACATCCCCCTGGACTCTCCGGGCTCCGGACTGATGGGCCTGATGATGACCATGCTCGGTCAGACCGTGGGGTTCCCGGTCCCCCGCGGCGGCTCGGGCGGCCTCGCCGAGGCCCTCGCGCGCCGGTTCACCAGCGGGGGCGGCGAGATCCGGTGCTCGGCCGAGGTCGTGGCCATCGATGTCGAGGGCGGCCGGGCCCGGGCCGTGCGCACCGCCGACGAGCGCTACACCGCCCGGCACGCGGTCGTCGCCGACGTCTCGGCTCCGCGCCTGTTCGGCGGCCTGGTCGCCGAGGAGCACCTGCCCGACCGGGTCGTGCGCGGCATGCGCGAGTTCCGGATGGACCCCGGCACGGTCAAGGTGGACTGGGCCCTGGACGGCCCGGTCCCCTGGGCGACGCCTCCGCCGTACGCCCCGGGCACCGTGCACGTGGCCGACTCCGTCGACCAGATGTCGGAGGCCCTCAGCCAGGTCTCCGCGCACGCGATCCCGGCTCAGCCGTTCATGCTCGCCGGCCAGATGACCACCACCGACCCCAGCAGGTCCCCCGCGGGCACCGAGTCGCTGTGGGCCTACACCCACGTGCCGCAGCACAGCACCCGCGACGCCGGGGACGGCTCGGTGCGCGGCGTGTGGGACTCCGCGGACTGCGAGCGCTTCGCCGACCGGATGCAGGAGCGGTTCGAGCGGCTCGCGCCCGGCTTCGGCAGCCGGGTCCGGGCCCGCCGGGTGCTCGGGCCGCGCGAGCTCGAGGCCCGCAACGCCAACCTGATCGGCGGCGCCGTCGGCGGCGGCACCGCCCAGCTGCACCAGGAACTGATCTTCCGCCCGGTCCCCGGGCTGGGCCGTGCCGAGACCGGCATCGGGGGGCTCTATCTTGGCTCTGCCTCCGCCCATCCCGGCGGCGGCGTGCACGGCGCGTGCGGCATGAACGCCGCCCGCGCGGCCCTGGCACACGCCCGGGTCCGACGACTCGTCCCCGGAGGACTGCGATGACGGCTGAGCTGAGCGACACGGTGGTGCCCCCCGAGGAGGTCGCGGACTTCGCCGAGCTGCGGATCCGGCACGACGAGCGGGTGCTCCGGCCGCGGTCCTGGACCGTCGCGCAGGCGGAGTGGGGCGCCGAGCTGCTGCGCGGCGGTCCCGACGGCCCGGTGCTGGAGCTGTGCACCGGGGCCGGGCAGATCGGCCTGCTCACGGTCGCCCGGGAGCGCCGTCCGCTGGTCGCTGTCGACCTCAACCCGGTCGCCTGCGACTACGCACGCCGCAACGCCGCCGACGCCGGGCTCGCCGACCTGGTCGAGGTCCGGGAGGGCGCGCTGGACGCCGTGCTGGCCGCCGAGGAGCGCTACGCGCTGGTCCAGGCGGACCCGCCGTGGGTGCGCCGGGCCGAGACCGGCCGGTTCCCGGGCGACCCGCTGCTGGCCATCGACGGCGGCGACGACGGGCTCGCGCTGGCGTGGACCTGCGTGGAGACCGCCGCCGCCCACCTGCTGCCCGGCGGCTCGCTGCTGCTCCAGCTGGGCACCACCGAGCAGGCCGAGGCGGTCGGCTCCGGCCTCACGACGTACGCCGACCTCGCCCTGGTCGAGGTCCGCGAGTACGAGCGCGGCGTCCTCGCCCGCGTGCGCCGCGACGCCTGACCCTGGCCCGGCGGTCGAGCCGCGAGCGCGTCGGCGCGGTGGTCGAGCCGCGAGCGCGTCGGCCCGGTGGTCGAGCCGCGAGCGCGTCGGCCCGGGTGGTCGAGCCGCGAGCGCGTCGGCCCGGTGGTCGAGCCGCGAGCGCAGCGAGCGTGTCGAGACCCCGCGTCAGGGACGCAACTTGGCGGGCAACACCTTGTGGGTGCCGTCGCACCACGGCTGCGAGGCGGACTTGCCGCAGCGGCACACGGCCGAGACCGGGCGGTGGGTGCGGTGCTCGTTGCCGTCGGCGTCCTCGATGACGTGGTCCCCGCGCAGCAGCATCGGCCCGCCCGGGCACAGGACGATGTCCGGGCGCCCGGGCCGCTCGCGGTCGCTCACGCGTCCGCCCCCCACAGGCCGAGCACGTGGTGGGCGAAGCGGTCCTCGAGGTCCAGGCAGGTGAAGGCGCCGAAGAACACGTCCTCGCCCAGGGCCGGCTCCTCCTCGACCAGCACCCCGCAGATGTCGCGGGCCGCCAGCTGCTCGTGCACCGCGTCCGCCTCGACGTGCTCGGTGTAGTAGCCGATGAGCGCGGCGTCCATGCCGAGCCGGTCCAGGCCCTGCGCCATCTTCCGCGACGGCAGCGAGCTGGTCGCCTCGAAGGCAGCGAGATGGCCGAGCGCGGCGCCGCGCAGCTTGCGGCTGAGCCCGAACAGGCTCATCGCGTTGTTCTGCTCCAGGGCCTCCAGCGGCGCCTCGTCGACGTAGGCGCCGTACTCCGAGCGCAGGCCGACGCCCTCCATCCCCCGCTCCCACAGCCGGTGGTGCAGCTGGGCGGGGTCGCCGTTGCCGTACTCGTCGAACTGCAGCTCCATCAGCGCCGCCTTGGGGCGAGCCGTCAGCCGCGGGACGACCCACGAGGTGGGGTCGGCCTCCTTGAGGTGGTAGACCGAGCGCCAGCGCAGCAGGTCGAGCACCTGATCGGTCTCCGCGGTGGTGTGGACGTAGCGCGCCAGCGACGGGCCGTCGTGGTCCTCGATGTAGGCGAACAGCTCGGCGCCGACCTCGGCCGCCGTGCTCCCGCTGACGGCGTACGGCGTCCAGCGCTCGCGCAGCCGGCGCTCGAGGTCCGTGGCGAGCTCGTGCCGCACGGCCAGCAGGCCGGGGTGCCACTCCAGGTCGTCGTCGACGTCCTCGAACCCGCGGTAGTGCAGCTCGAAGAGCCCCCACAGCGCGATCGCGGCGTCATCCGGCGACTCCGGGGCCACGTCGGCGACGCGCCCCTCCCCCGACCTCATCGCCTCGAAGACGGCGGCGCTGAACGCGCCCCGGGCCTTCGGCGTCAGCACGTGCGCCCCGCGCGGGTCAAGGTCTCGATCATGGCGAGAAAGTACCCGGCGCCGGACCCCACCAATCGCCGTGGGGGCGAGGCGCAGACCACTCCGGCGCGGGCCCGGAGCCCGCCGTGTCGGCGGCGGTGTCGACGGGTACCGCGGTCTGTTCGCTCAACACGTTCTACGAAAGGCCAGTGATGGACCCCAAGGAGACCGCAAAGGCCGCGATCCGCAAGCTCGAGTCGCTCGGCGACGTTCCGGTGCCGGGTGGCCCCGGACCGGCGCCGGCGCCGCTCGAGGAGCCGACGGCCCCGGTCCCGCCGCTGCCGCCGAAGCCGGACCAGGGCGCTCCCGCCACGGGCACCGCGACCGGCGCCCAGACCGGGGCCCCGCCGACCGCCCGCGCCCAGCAGGCGGCGTACCTCACGAACTCGACCGGCACCCGGCTGCGCGACACCGACCACTCGCTGAAGGCCGGGCGGCGTGGCCCGACCCTGCTGCAGGACCACCACCTGCGCGAGAAGATCACCCACTTCGACCACGAGCGCATCCCCGAGCGCGTCGTCCACGCCCGCGGTGCGGGCGCTCACGGCGTCTTCGAGGGCTACGGCACCGCAGCCTCGGTCTCGATGGCCGGGCTGTTCGCCAAGGGCAAGGAGACCCCGGTCTTCGTGCGCTTCTCGACGGTGCTGGGCTCGCGTGGCTCGGCCGACACCGTGCGCGACACCCGTGGCTTCGCGACGAAGTTCTACACCGACGAGGGCAACTGGGACCTGGTCGCCAACAACATCCCGGTCTTCTTCATCCAGGACGGCATCAAGTTCCCCGACGTCATCCACGCCGGCAAGCCGCACCCGGACCGTGAGATCCCCCAGGCCCAGAGCGCCCACGACACCTTCTGGGACTTCGTCTCGCTGCACACCGAGGCCCAGCACCACACGATGTGGAACATGTCCGACCGGGGCATCCCGCGCTCCTACCGGATGATGGAGGGCTTCGGGGTCCACACGTTCCGGTGCATCAACGCCGACGGCGGCACCTCGCTGGTGAAGTTCCACTGGAAGCCCAAGCTCGGCGTGCACTCCCTGACCTGGGAGGAGGCGCAGCTGATCGGCGGCATCGACCCCGACTTCCACCGCCGCGACCTGTACGACGCCATCGAGGCCGGCGCCCACCCGGAGTGGGAGCTCGGGGTCCAGGTGTTCCCCGACGAGCCCGACCAGATGTTCGCCGGGATCGACCTGCTCGACCCCACGAAGATCGTGCCCGAGGAGATCGCGCCGGTGCAGCCCATCGGCAAGCTCACCCTGAACGCCAACCCGACGAACTTCTTCGCCGAGGTCGAGCAGATCGCCTTCCACGTCGGACACCTGGTGCCCGGCATCGACGTCACCGACGACCCGCTGCTGCAGACCCGGCTGTTCTCCTACGTCGACACCCAGCTGTCCCGGCTGGGCGGGCCGAACTACAACCAGATCCCGGTCAACCGTCCGCACGTGCCGACCAACGACATGTTCCGCGACGGCTTCCACCAGCACGCCGTGCACAGCGGCGTCGCGCCGTACAAGCCGAACTCGCTGGACGGCGGTTGCCCGTTCGCCGCGGGCGCGGACCTCTCCGACGAGGAGACCCGGGCCTTCATCGAGGCGGCGGTCAAGGTCGCGGAGGCGACCAAGGTCCGGGAGAACCCGGCCTCCTTCGACGACCACTACAGCCAGGTGCGCCAGTTCTGGCTGAGCATGACCCCGGTCGAGAAGGAGCACATCATCCGGGCCTACACCTTCGAGCTCGGCAAGTGCTACGAGCAGGCGGTCAAGGAGCGCCAGCTCCAGAGCCTGGCCAACATCGACCCGGTGCTGTGCCAGGAGGTCGCGACCGGACTGGGTCTGCCCGCGCCGGAGCCGACTGTGCCGCTCGCGGACGTCGAGCCGAGCCCGGCGCTCTCCCAGATCAAGGGGCCGTTCCCGCCCGACGGGCGGATGATCGGCATCGTCGTCGACCCGGACGGCGACCTGGACGGGGTCGAGGCGCTGCGCCGCACCATCCACGAGGCCGGCATGGTGCCGCTGCTGTTCGGCCCGAACGGCGGGACCGTGGGCGGCATGCCCGTGCAGCGCACGTTCGCGACCGGACGCTCGGTCGAGGTCGACGTGCTGCTCCTGGCCGGCAGCCCGAAGCCGGCGCCGGACGCGCTGACCAACCGCGACGACAAGTCCGGCGCCGTGGGCGACCCGGCCGTGGACCCGCGGGTCAGCCTGCTGGTGCAGGAGTGCCACCGCCACGCCAAGGTGATCGGCGCCTGGGGCGCGGGCACGGCGGCCATCACGGCGGCCGGCATCCCGGTCGGTGACGCCGGCGTCGTGACGGGCGACTCCGCCGCGGCGGTCTTCACCGAGGTCCAGGAGCAGATGGCGTTCCACCGCGTCTGGGACCGGTTCGCCACCACGGTCTGACCGACGCCTCCGGGCGCATCAAACCCCCGGGAGCGGGGCACCGCAGCGCATGAGCTCACCCAATTCGAGCAGCGCTGACACCGGTCGCCCCGCCCCCGGGTCGGACCCGGAGGACGAGAAGGTCGACTCCCCCACCGACCTGCGCAAGCCCTCGCTGTTCTACGTCGCCCGCAAGACCGTCCGGGAGTTCTCCGACGACCAGTGCACCGACCTGGCCGCCGCCCTGACCTACTACGCCGTCCTGGCGCTGTTCCCGGCCGCCATCGCGCTGACCTCGGTGCTCGGGCTGGTCGGGCAGGACGGCAAGGCCGTCGACGAGGTACTCAAGATCCTCTCCGACGTCGGCGCCGGCGGCGTCGCCGACACCGTCGGCCCCACCCTGCGCGAGCTCAGCGGCTCCCAGGGTGCCGGTCTCGCCCTGATCCTCGGTCTCCTCGGCGCGCTGTGGTCGGCCAGCGGCTACGTCGGCGCGTTCGGCCGGGCCATGAACCGCATCTACGAGATCGACGAGGGCCGGCCCATCTGGAAGCTGCGCCCGATGATGCTGCTGGTCACGGTGATCGTGGTGATCCTGGCCGCGCTGGTCCTGCTCGCCCTGGTGCTGACCGGCCCGGTCGCCGAGTCGGTCGGCGAGGCGGTCGGCCTCGGCTCGAGCGTCGTGACCGTCTGGAACATCGCCAAGTGGCCGGTCCTGCTCGCCGTGGTCGTGATCATCGTCGCGCTCCTCTACTACGCGACTCCGAACGTCAAGCAGCCGAAGTTCCGCTGGATCAGCGTCGGCGCCGTGCTCGCGATCCTCACCTGGATCCTGCTCTCGCTCGCGTTCGGCTTCTACGTCGCGAACTTCTCCTCCTACAGCAAGACCTACGGCGCCCTCGCGGGCGTCATCGTCTTCCTGCTGTGGCTGTGGATCACCAACATCGCCCTGCTGTTCGGCGCCGAGCTCGACGCGGAGCTGGAGCGCGGCCGCGAGCTGCAGTCCGGCGTCGCGGCCGAGGAGACGATCCAGCTGCCGCCCCGCGACACCCGCAACATCGACAAGAAGCAGAAGCAGGAGGCCAAGGACCGCCAACGCGGCCGGGAGCTGCGCGAGAGCGCCGGCGCACCGGACCAGGACCCGCACCGGACCGACGCCCGCGCCGACCGCGACTGACCCACCGAACCGACCCAGGAGCCTCCCCGTGGCACTGACCTCCCTCTGGCAGGACCGGCACCCACGCTCGCCCCTCGAGGCGAGCACCCCTGCGAGCCTGTCCGGCGAGCACGACGTCGTCGTGGTCGGGGGCGGCCTGACCGGGCTGACCACCGCCGTGCTGCTGGCCCGCGCCGGGCGCTCGGTGCTGGTGGTCGAGGCCGGGCACGTCGGCGTCGGCACCACCGGGCGCAGCACCGCCAAGATCAGCCTGCTCCAGGGGACCCAGTTCTCCCGGCTCTCCCGCCGGCATCCGGACCAGGTCCTGCGCCGCTACGCCGAGGCGAACCTCGAGGCCCAGGCCTGGCTGGTCCGGTTCTGCGCCGACCAGCAGGTCGGCATCCAGGACCGGCCCGCCTACACCTACGCCACCACGGCGCTGGGCGAGCGGATGATCCGCGCGGAGCTCAAGGCGGTGCGGACCGCGGGCCTCGAGGCTGAGTGGCTCGACGAGGTGCCGCTGCCCTACCCCACCCGCGGTGCGGTGCGGCTGGCCGACCAGAAGCAGGTCGATCCGTGCGAGCTGCTCGAGGCGCTCTCCCGGGAGGCAGTGGCGCACGGCGTACGCCTCGTCGAGGGGGTGCGGGTCCGCCGGGTGACCGGCAAGGACCCGGTGCAGGTCGTCTCCGAGCACGGCACCGCGACGGCTCGCACGGTCGTGGTCGCCACCAACATGCCGGTGCTGGACCGCGGCGGGTTCTTCGCCCGGATGTCGCCGTCGCGCTCCTACGGCCTGGCGTTCCGGACCGCCGAGCCGCACGTGGACGGGATGTACCTCTCCGCCGACTCCCCGTCGCGGTCCCTGCGCGACGCCCCCGGCACCGACGGCGCCTCACTGCTGCTCGTCGGCGGCAACGGGCACAAGGTCGGCGCCCCGGTCTCGGAGCAGCAGCGGATCGAGGGGCTGCGGGAGTGGACCGCGCACTGGTTCCCCGACGCGGAGGAGACCCACGCCTGGTCCGCACAGGACTACGTCCCCCACCACGGTCTGCCGTTCGCCGGCCCGGTGCTGCCCGGAGCCGACGAGGTGCTGGTCGCCGGCGGCTACTCCAAGTGGGGCATGACCAACGGCGTGGCGGCCGCCCTCGCGGTCGCCGGCCAGGTCCTCGGGGAGCAGCGGCCGTGGGCCGACATCCTGCGCCCGTGGCAGCGCGCCGAGCTGCGCGGCGCGCTCGACACCGCCAAGCTCAACGGCGAGGTCGCCCTGGAGATGGCCGGCGGCTGGCTGCGCCCGGCCCTGCACCCGGGTGCCGGCACGCCCCCGACCGAGGGCCAGGGCACCGTCCGCCTGGACCACGCCGGCCCGCCCACGGCGGTGTCGACGGTCGACGGCACCGAGCGACGGGTCTCCGCGGTCTGCAGCCACCTCGGTGGCGTGGTGCGCTGGAACGACGCCGAGCGCAGTTGGGACTGCCCGCTGCACGGCTCGCGGTTCGGCCCGGACGGCGAGGTCCTGGAGGGGCCGGCCACCTGCGGCCTGGGCCGGCGCTGAGCCGGCCGGAAACCGCAACGCCCCCGTCCGGAACTGCGTAAGTCCGACGGGGGCGAGCGGTGTTCCTGACATCTGATTTACCCCTTCGCCGCCGCGAAAACACCCCTCTCATTCGATTTCACCCCCAGGGGTGAAGGTCGCCCGGGGTGAGGTCGAGGACGTCTCAGGCCTCGGCCACCGACCGGATCACCCGTGCCGGGTTGCCCACGGCGACCACGTTCGCCGGCAGGTCCCGGGTCACGACCGAGCCGGCGCCGACCACTGTGTTCTCGCCGATGCGCACCCCGGGGCAGACGATCACCCCGCCGCCGAGCCAGACGTTGTCCCCGATCGTGATCGGGCGCGCGGCCTCCCACTTGGCGCGGCGGGCCTCCGGCTCGACCGGGTGGGTGGGGGTGAGCAGCTGCACGTTCGGCCCGATCTGGACGTCGTCGCCGATCGTGATGGCGGCGACGTCGAGGGCCAGCAGCCCGAAGTTCGCGAAGCAGCGCGCACCGATCCGGATGTTCGTCCCGTAGTCGACCTGCACCGGCGGTCGCAGGTCGGTGTCCTCCCCGACGGCGCCGAGCAGCTGTTCGAGGATCAGGCGGCGCAGCGGCTCCTGGCGACTGGTCGTCGCGTTGTACGTCGCAGCAAGGTCCTGGGCAGCGCGAGTGGCCTCGACCAGCTCCGGGTCGTCGGCGAGGTAGAGGTCGCCGGCGAGCATCCGCTCCCGCATCGTGCGTGTGTCGTCCATCCCGCCATCCTGGCGGCCATCGCGACGGGGGGCGAGCTCGAGCTCAGGAGACCTCGCGGGCCAGCTCGGCCCAGACCACCTTGCCGCGCGCCGACTCCTCGATGCCCCACGAGGCCGACATGGCGGCGATCAGCACCAGTCCCCGGCCGCCCTCCCGGGTGTCGCTCTGGGGCTGCGGCTCCGGCGTACCGGGGCCGCTGTCGGCCACCTCGAGGCGCAGGGTGCCGGGGTTCAGGCTGACGCGCACCCGGAAGGAGGACTCCGCGTGGTTGAGCGCGTTGGTCGCCAGCTCGCTGACGACCAGGCAGGCCTCGTCCAGCAGGTGGCCGAGCTCCCAGTCGTCGAGGGTGCTGCGCACCAGCGACCGCGCCTGGCGCACGCTGCCGAGGTCCTGCGGGAGGTCCACCTCGACGGACTGCTGCTCGGGGCGGCCGGCTGACTCGAGCAGGTCCACGAGGTAGTCGAGGTCCTCGTTCTTGAGCACGTAGCCGGCGGTGTTCTCCTCGAACCAGAGCCGGTCGTCGGGGTCGGCGCCGGAGAAGACGACCACCTTCGCGGCGGGCGCGCTCGCCCGGACCCGGCCCAGCACGTCGCGGCCGGCCAGGTCGGGCAGGCCGAGGTCCAGCACGATGACGTCCGGCTGGAGCTCGGCGGCGAGCTCGGCCGCCTGGGCGCAGGTCCCGGCCTCGCCGGTCACCTCGAAGCCCCCGCGGAAGCGCAGCGCGGTGCGCACCAGGCGCCGGGCGTCGACGGCGTCGTCGACGAGCAGCACCCGGACCACGCCCCCGGGTCGGCCGGCGGCGCTCATGGTGTCTCCTCGGCGCGCGGCAGGGTCAGGACGAAGGCGCCGTCCGCGGGGCGGTACGCCGCGTCGCCACCCTGGGCCCGGGCCAGCTCCCGGACGATGTGCAGGCCCAGCCCGGTGCCGCCGCCGTGACCGCTCGTCGCGAACCGGTCGAAGAGCCGCTGGCGCATCGTCTCCGGCACTCCGTCGCCGGCGTCGCGGACCTCGATGTCGACGGTGGCGGGGTGCGACACGACCCGGACCCGGACCGGCGGGCGGCCGTGTCGCAGCGCGTTGCCCAAGAGATTCTCCATGGCCTGCGTCAGTCTTCCGGGATCGGCGTGGACGATGGCGCCCTCGTCCCCCTCGAGGTGCACCACCGACTGAGGATGCGCCTTGCGGTGCACGCTGGCAAGTTCCTCGAGGTGTCGCCACACCGGGACGGCGCCGGACCGGATCTCCAGGGCGCTGGCCTGGAGCCGGGAGGCCGTCAGCAGGTCGGCGAGGAGCCGGTTGAGCTGGTTGGCGCTGGACGCCATCGCCTGCAGGAACTCATCGCGCTCCCCGGCCTCGAGGTCCGCCCAGTGCCGGCGCAGCGTCTCCGCCGACATCGCCATGGTGCCCACGGGCCCGCGCAGCTCGTGGGCGGTCACCGCGACGAACTGGGCCTGCTCGTCGGCCACCTGCTGGAGCCGCTCGTTGGCTGCGGCCAGGGCCTCGGCCGCCGCCTCCTGCTCCTGCAGCAGCCGGCGGCGCTCGGTCACGTCGCGGGTGACCTTGGCGAACCCGAGGTGGCTCCCGTCCGGACGCCGCACGGCGGTGATCGTCACCTGGGCCCAGAACCGGCTGCCGTCCTTGCGGAGCCGCCAGCCCTCCTCCTCGTAGCGCCCGTGCGCCAGCGCGAGCTGCAGCTCGTGCTCGGGATGGCGACGCTCCCGGACCTCCGGCGGGTAGAACATCCGGAAGTGCTGCCCGACGGCCTCCTCGGCCGTGTAGCCCTTGTGCCGCTCAGCGCCCGCGTTCCAGCTCGCGATCCGCCCGTCGGGGTCGAGCATGAAGATCGCATAGTCCTGGACGGTCTCGACCATCAGCCGGAACCGCTGCTCGCTCTCGCGCAGCCCGGCCTCGGCCTCGCGCTGGCCGGTGACGTCCTGCACCTGGAGGAACAGGTACAGCGGCTCCCGCTCGGCGCTGAGCACCGGGGTGAGCGTCGACTGCAGCAGCACGCCGGGCCGACCCGGCACGGTGTGCTCGGCGCGGGCGTCGTCATGGCCGTCGACGACGATCGTGCGGATCAGCCCCTCGACGTCCACCCCGGTCACGACCTCGGCGTACGCACTGCCGAGGAGCTCTGCCGCGGGCCGCTGCAGCAAGCCGGCGAGATGCCGGTTGCTGCGCACGATCCGCCCCGAGAGCGTGACCGTGGCCATGCCGATCGCGGCGTCCTCGAAGACCTCGCGGAACCGCTCCTGGTGCTCGGCGAGCACCGGGCCCTCCTCCGGGACGCCGTCGCTCGAGGTTCCGGGCGGGGGCACCAGGACGGTGGACGAGGGGTCCCGAAGGACCTCGAGCAGGTCGTCGACGAGCGTGTCCAGGGTCAGCGACTTCTGCAGGTACGCCGCGGCGCCTAGCGCGCGGGCCCGGTCGGCCAGCCCGTGCTCGTCGAACCCGCTGAACATCACGACCCGCGTCGTGGGCGAGGCCGCCCGGGCCTCCGGCAGCGCCTGCAGGCCGTCCACGCCGGGCATCGAGACGTCCATCAGCAGCAGGTCCGGCCGGTGCTCGGCGACCAGGTCGACGGCCTCGCGGCCGTCCTGCCCCTCACCGACGACCTCGAAGCGCCCGGACAGGCGCAGCCGGGAGCGGACGACCGAGCGCAGATCGGCGACGTCATCGACGACGACGACCGTCGGCAGCTTCGAGCTCGTCCCCGGCATGGCGCGAACGTACAGCAGGAGCCCGGCCTGACGGGGGACGCCTCCCGAGCCCGGGATCACACCGAAGTTGCGGATGCTTTGAGTTTCAACTCGGTTGGGCCCGGGCATCAACCTCACCATGACCACCGCAGCGATGCACCGCCAGGCGCCGGACCAGGTCCGTCGCGAACGCACTGCCTCCCTGCTCGCCGAGGCCGCCGAGGCGTCCCCGGAGCAGCGCGAGGAGCTCCTGAACGAGGTTGTGGTCCTGAACATCCAGGTTGCCCACGCCGTGGCCCGCCGCTTCCGCAACCGCGGGGTGGCCCTCGAGGACCTCGAGCAGGTCGCGTGCTGTGCCCTGGTGCGGGCCGCGCGCAAGTTCGACGTCGCGCAGGAGCGCGACTTCCTTTCCTACGCCGTGCCCACGATGAGCGGCGAGCTCAAGCGCTACTTCCGCGACCACGGCTGGACCGTGCGTCCGCCGCGCCGGATCCAGGAGATCCACTCGCGGGTCGTCGCGCTGCACCGTTCCGGCCTCGAGGACGGCCGGCCGGCGAAGCCCGAGGACATCGCCCAGGCGCTCGAGATCCCCGTGGCCGACGTCCGCGAGGCACTGGAGACCCAGGGCTGCTTCCAGCCGGCGTCCCTCGACTACACCCTCCACGAGGGTGGGGACATGACCGTCGGCGACCTGCTCGCCAGCGACGACGAGAGCGAGCGCGAGGCGCTCGAAGCCCGGGTCATGCTGCAGCCCGTGGTCCGCCGCCTCTCCGAGCGGGACCGCCGCATCCTCCACCTCCGGTTCGCCGAGGACTGCACCCAGGCGCAGATCGGCCAGGAGCTCGGCGTCACGCAGATGCAGGTCTCCCGTCTGCTCAGCCGGATCCTCGACGGGCTGCGCGAGGACCTCGCGGTCGACGAGTCCACCGACCGGACGCACGCCGCCGTCTGACCACCACCCGAACCATGCGCCGCCCCTCGTCCGTCAGGACGGGGGGCGGTTAGCGTTGGCGGCGATGAAGCGTCTGCTCGTGGTCCACCACTCCCCCACTCCGTCCGTCGCTGCACTGACCGAGGCCGTGCTCGCGGGGACCCGCGACGAGGCGATCACGGACGTCGAGGTCGTGGTCCGGGGGGCCCTCGAGGCCCGGGCCGCCGACGTGCTCGAGGCCGACGGCTACCTACTGGGGACCCCGGCGAACTTCGGCTACATGTCGGGTGCCCTGAAGCACTTCTTCGACACGATCTTCCTCGAGGCCGGCGGCGCGCTGGCCGACGACGGCGCGGCGTCCGCAGCCGGCGGTGGCCGCAAGCCGTACGGGCTGTGGGTGCACGGACGCTACGACACCACCGGTGCCGTGCGCTCGGTGCAGAGCATCGTCCAGGCGCTCCCGTGGACGCAGGCGGCCGCCGTGCTGGAGGTGCTCGGCGACGTCGACGACGACGCCACGGCGGCCGGCTACCAGCTGGGCGGCACGCTGGCCGCGCTGCTCAGCTACTGACGCCAGCCCGAGCTGGAGGCCCCCGACATCCGTCGCGAGCCGATCGGCGGACCGGTCAGGCGACGACGGACGGGCCGGGCGGGGTCTCGCTGCTCTCGGCGATGTCGGGGAGCTCGGTGGAGTACGGCAGGGCGCACACCAGCAGCACCCGCTGGGCGATGGTCCCGGTCCTGGCGACCAGGGAGACCGTCACGCCGTTCTGGCCTGCGGAGCGGATCGCGGTGACGAGCACGCTCACCGCGACGCTCGGGAGGTAGTCGGCGTCGCTCAGCTCGACGGCGAGCGAGCGCGTGTAGTCCTGGGTCTGCTCGCGCAGCGCGTTGCGCAGCGCGATCACGGCGTACTCGTCGACGGAACCACTGACCTTCAGCACACCGGGGCTCGCAGTTACCGCGAACGGCCTCTCATCCATACCCCGACCCTAGGGGTATCAGGGCTGGAAGTCATCCGCGGACCCCACCCCTGCGGGTGAGATTGGCATCGCCGGAAGAGGGATGTCGCTCTAAATGGGGGGTGCGCGGCCATAAGTCGCGCCTAAGAACCCCCCGGCGTCTCATCATCCGGAACCTGGGTCAGGTACGGCAGTTGCACGAGCTCGAGCACGTGCTGGGCCACCGACCCCGCCGGCGCCACCAGCACCAGTGGCGACCGGGGAAGCCCCGCGCCCGCCTCGTAGAGCACCTGGACGCCGGCACTCGCCAGCACGAGGACATCGGACAGGTCAAGGTGGACCGTCTTGGTGCCCCCGCGGCTCACCTGGCCCAGCCGGTGCCGCAGCTCGTCGGCGGTCCGGCCGTCGAGTGCTCCGCTGACGGCGACGACCGGACCGTCGCCGGAGACGACGAGCGAGTCGGATCCGGCACGGAGGCTGGGACGGCGCGGGCCCGAGGAGGTCAGCAGGCTGACCGCGACCCGTGGCCAGTGCCGCACGCACACGGTGGTGCCTTCCGCACGGTCGGAGATCTCGAGCTCGTCGGCGAAGCCCTGAGCCATCGCCAGGCCGCGGCCCCGGCCACCGGCCGCCGGCGCCGGGCGCCACCGGCCACGGTCGGTGACCGTGAGCTCGACCGCGCCGTCAGGACGCAGCCGGCCACTGACCGTCACCGTCGCGGTGTCGCGGTCCGCGTCGGGCGGGTAGGCGTGCTCGACCACGTTGCTGACCAGCTCGCCCACGGCGTGCTGGAGCGCAAGCTCGTCAAGCTCGTCGATGTGGTGCGAGGCGAGCCAGTCGGCGACGTTGTGGCGCACCGCGCGCAGGGCGTCGGGGAAGGCCGGCATCGTCATGGCGAGATCGGGGATGGGCTCGACCACCTGGGCCGCCACGAGGCTGACGTCGTCCTCGACCCCGCCGACCAGGGACAGCTGCTCGACCGTCTCCCGGGCGATGAGCTCCACCAGCGTCTCGCCGCACCGGTCCTCGGGCGCAGCGCGGACGAGGCGGGCGACGGTCTGGGCGAGGTCCAGAGTGTTCTGGCCGGTCGAGCGGCCCGGCCGCTGCACCAGGCCGTCGCTGTAGAGCACCAGGGTGTCCCCCGGGGAGAGCGGGACCTCGGCCATCGGGAACGGCTGCCCCGACCCCAGCGGGGCGCCCCCGGTCAGGGGCAGGTACCGCGCCTCGCCGTCCTCGCCGACCAGCAGCGGCGGCGGGTGCCCCGCCGTGCAGTAGCGCATCGCGCGGCGGTCCGCGTCCACGATCGCGACGCACACCGTCGCGGCGCGGGCGGCGGCCACGCGCCGGGCCCGCCGCTCGAGCAGGTCCAGGGCGCCGAGGACATCGCCGTCCACGCGGACCCGCTCCTCGAACAGGGTGCGCAGCTCACCCATCACCACCGAGGCGCGCACGCCATGGCCCACCGCGTCGCCGACCACCAGCACCGTGCGGCCGTCGGCGAGCGCCATCGCGTCGAACCAGTCCCCGCCGGCGGTGGGGCCGTCCTCGGCCAGGAGGTAGCGCGCCGCCAGCTGGAGGCGCGGCACGACCGGGAGCCCCTCCGGCAGCAGGGCGTCCTGGAGCACGACCAGCGTGTCGGCGGCGGCGTCGAAACCACGCTTCGCGTCAGCGGAGCGCGCGTCCGCGGCCCGCTTGGCGTAGACGGACGCGGTCACGTCGGAGGTCTCCAGCAGCACCCCGTCGACGGACCCGTCGGCGGCGAGCGTCGGCGACAGGCTCAGCCGCACGAACACCTCGCCGGGCAGGTCGGGGATCGGTCCGGCTCCGGGCAGCTCCAGACGCAGCTCGTCGCGCACCTGCGCCGACCCGGTGCGGTACACCTCGCTCGCGAGCTCGACCACGCCCGACGTGACCGCACTGGGGAAGGCCGCACCGAGCGGCAGCCCCGTCCGATCCCCGTACGCCGTGCGCGCGGCGAAGTTCTGTGCGGTGAGCACCAGCTCGGGGCCCTCGGCGAGCGCCAGGGCCGAGGTCGCGTACTCGAAGGCAGCAGCGGCGGGCTCGGGACGATAGTGCTTCACGCGGACACCTTCGCGGGTACGCCGTGTGCACCGACCAGCGGGGTCACTGCCACGTCATGCCTCCGCGCCTCTCGTCCAGGGATGGTCACCGCCGAATCCGTCGTCCCGGTCGCGCGGTCCGGACGCCGGTA
Source organism: Nocardioides pantholopis (assembly GCF_003710085.1). Classification (NCBI taxonomy): domain Bacteria; kingdom Bacillati; phylum Actinomycetota; class Actinomycetes; order Propionibacteriales; family Nocardioidaceae; genus Nocardioides; species Nocardioides pantholopis. The sequence continues at coordinate 2,732,127 of NZ_CP033324.1, forward strand.
CCCCGGCCCCGTCGGTCCGTAACGAGGCATTGCGACCACACCCCAGGGGGTGGCTTCGGGCCCACCGCCGGGCGCGGGACCGGCCGGACAGCGCCTTCCGGCGGGCCGCACCTGCTTGCGCTTGCGGCTGCGGTGAGTACCGTCGAGGTGACGCAGGGCACGTCACTGGCCTCCACCGCAGCCGGCGGACCCTCCATCGATCTTGGGAGATGGATGCTCATGACCACTGACCCCCGCACGCCCCCGGGCGACCCGACCAGGCGCCCCGCCGGCCCCCGCAGCGGCGACCGCGGACTGAGCCGCAAGGAACGCTCGTCCCGCACCACCCACCTGCTCGCGCTGGCGGCCATCGCCGAGGACGCAGCGACCCGGACCCGGATCCTCGAGGAGGTCGTGCTGGTCAACCGCGGCGTGGCCGAGGCCGTGGCGTCCCGCTACCGCGGGCGCGGGATCGCGCAGGACGATCTCGTCCAGGTCGCCTACGAGGGCCTGACCAAGGCCGTGATGCGCTTCGACGCCGGCCTGCGCAACGACCTGCTCACCTACGCGGTGCCGACGATCCGCGGCGAGCTGCAGCGCCACTTCCGCGACCAGGGCTGGACGGTGCGGCCACCGCGCCGGATCCAGGAGCTGCAGTGGCGGGTCAACCGGGGCATCGAGGAGCTGGCCCACGACCTGGGCCGGGACCCGACCGAGCTGGAGATCCTCGCGCACCTGCGGATCAACCACGACGAGTACCGCGAGGCCGTCGAGGCCTTCGGCTGCTTCCAGCCGACCTCGCTGGACACCCCGGTCACGCACGAGTCGCCGACCACCCTCGGTGAGCTCGTGGCCGACGAGGACCGCGCACGCGAGGCCAGCGAGGCCCGGGTCACGCTGGCTCCGGTCGTGCGCAGCCTGTCGGAGCGCGACCGGCGCATCCTCTACCTGCGCTTCTTCGAGGACCGCACCCAGGAGGAGATCGGCGCCGACCTCGGAGTCACGCAGATGCAGGTCTCCCGGCTGCTCACCCGGATCCTGAAGAACCTGCGCGAGCAGGTGGGCTGAGCAGGCGACCGGCTAGGATCACAGCGGTCCACCGCCGAGCCGCACCGGGAGGAACGCGTTGCGCCGCGTCGCACCCCTGGCCGCTCGCGCCACGGCGGCCTTGGCCCTGCTCCTCGCGATGGCCGGCTGCGGTGGCGCGGACGAGGACTCCGAGGCGCAGGCCAGCCCGGAGAAGCCGCCGGAGAACGGCGTGTGCCGGGTCCTCACCCCCGAGGACGTCGCCCGCCCCGACAACGCCAGCCCCGCGGTGCCCTGCACCGAGGAGCACACCGCCCAGACCTATCTGGTCGGCACCTTGCCCGAGCGCTTCGCTGACGCCGAGCACGACGACGAGCAGCTCGGCGCGTTCGCCTACCGCACCTGCTCGGCCCGGTTCATGGAGTTCCTCGGCGCCGACCAGAGCATGGTGATGCGCAGCATGCTGAGCTGGGCCTGGTTCCGCCCCTCCGAGGAGGCGTGGGCGGACGGCGCGCGCTGGTACCGCTGCGACGTCGTGGGCGGCGGCGAGCAGACCACGGCGTACGCCCCGCTGCCGGAGGACGCCGAGGGCCTGCTGCAGGGACTCCCGGACGAGTGGATGGCCTGCGTGCAGGGGGCCTCGGTCACCGGGGCGCCGCGGGTGCCGTGCTCGCAGGAGCACGACTGGCGGGCGGTCAGCGCCATCCAGGTCGGCGAGCCCGACGATCCCTACCCCGGCGACCGGGTCGTGGAGGTCACCAGCCGCGACTTCTGCTCCAAGTGGGTCGGCGCCTGGCTGGAGTACCCCGCCAGCTACGACTTCGCCTACACCTGGTTCCACAAGGCGGAGTGGGAGGCCGGCAACCGGCGCTCGGTCTGCTGGGCCCGGACGAGCGAGTGAGGTACCGACACCGCCCCGTCCACGCGGTGCTGCTCGCACTGCTGGCCGTGCTGGTCCCCGTGCTGCTCGCCTGCACCGGCGACGACGGCGGCTCCGAGGACGAGGAGGACCGCCCGGCGAGCGCGGGCAGCTCCTCCCCGACGGCGACCGCGAGTCCGGCACCCCGGCCCGCCGCGGGCGCCTGCTACCAGCTCACCTGGGACCAGGCGCTGGCCCCCACCAGTGACGCCGCCCCGGTGCGGTGCGGGAGCCGGCACACCTCGGTGACCTTCGCGGTCGGGAGCCTCGACGACCTGCTGGCCGGGCACCTGCTCGGGGTCGACTCGGCGGCGGTCCAGGAGCAGGTCGCCAGCACCTGCCCGAAGCGTCTGCGCCGCTATGTCGGCGGCTCCACCGAGGACCTGCGCCTGTCGATGCTGCGCGCCGTCTGGTTCACCCCGACCGTGGCGCAGTCCGACACCGGAGCGTCCTGGTACCGCTGCGAGCTGATCGCGGTGGCGCGGGACGGACGGCTGGCGGGGCTGTCGGGCCGGCTGCGCGGCGTGCTCGACGGCCAGGCCGGACGCGACCGGTACGGCATGTGCGCCACCGCGGCCCCCGACGAGCCCGACTTCGAGCGGGTGATCTGCTCGGCACGCCACACCTGGCGCGCCGTCGCCACCGTGGACCTGCCCGGTCGGCGCTATCCCGGCGCCGCCGCGGCCCGGCGGGCCGGCCAGGGCGTCTGCGAGGACGCCGGCCGGGACCGCGCCGAGGACCCGCTCAGCTTCCAGTGGGGCTACGAGTGGCCGACCCGGCGGCAGTGGGCCAACGGCCAGACCTACGGGCGCTGCTGGGTCCCCGACTGAGCTTCGGGCCACGGCGTACTTCTCGGGCACTAACCGGGGATCCTCGGACCCGCCAGCCCGGCTCAGTCCCCGACGCCGATGCCCAGCTCCGCGGCCATCGCGGGCGCGAGGTCGGCGAGCTGGGCGGGGCTCAGGGTCGAGCCGCGCAGGTGCATCAGCCCCGCGACCCCGTCCAGGCGCGCGCCGCGCAGGTCGAGGTCGTGCAGCTCGCTGTCCTGCACCCGCAGGTTCGTGACCCGGGTGCCCGCGAACCCGACCCGGCGGGCCCGGCACTGCACCAGGTCGAGGTCCTCGACGACGCAGTCGGTGAACGCGACGTCGAGGAGCTCGGCGCCGCGCAGGTTGACGAAGCCGAGCTTGCAGCCGATGAAGTGCACCGAGCGGAGCTGGGCCTCGTGGGCCTCGACCGAGCCCAGCCGTCCGGTGACCTGGACCTCGCGCCACTGGCTTCGCCCGGCGCGGACCACCGGCAGGTCGACCAGGTCCAGGTGGACCTCGGCGAGGCGGGCGCCGGTCAGGTCCGCCTCGGCCGCGCTCACGCCCTGCAGCCGGACGCCGCTCAGCCGGGCGCCGGGCAGGTCGAGCCGGGACAGCGTGAGGTCGGCGTACCGCACCGACTCCAGGTCGGCGCTGCCGACCAGGTCGGCCGGGTCGCCGTCGGCGAGGCCGGGCAGCCGCAGCTCGCGGACCTGCGGGGGCCGGGGAGAGGTCCGAGACGCCATGACTGCTCCTGCGGGCTAGAAGCCGAGCTTGCGGAGCTGGCGGGGGTCGCGCTGCCAGTCCTTGGCGATCTTGACGTGCAGGTCGAGGTAGACCGGGGTGCCCAGGAGCGCCTCGATCTGGCGTCGGGCGTCGGTGCCGACCTTGCGCAGCCGGGCGCCCTTGTGCCCGATCATGATCCCCTTCTGCGAGTCCCGCTCCACGTAGACGTTGGCGTGGATGTCGAGCAGCGGCTTGTCGTCCGGACGCCCCTCGCGCAGGCCCATCTCCTCGACCACGACGGCGATCGAGTGCGGAAGCTCGTCGCGCACGCCCTCGAGCGCCGCCTCCCGGACCAGCTCGGCGACCAGGATCTCCTCCGGCGCGTCGCTGAGGTCACCGTCGGGATAGAGCCGCGGCCCCTCGGGCAGCAGCCCGACCAGCAGGTCCTTGAGCAGCTCGACCTGGTCGCCGGCCTGCGCGGACACCGGCACGATCTCGGCCCACTGGGTGCCGGTCTCGACGCCGAGGGCCTGGATGTCGAGCAGGTGCTGGCCGATCTGCTCGGGGGTGGCCAGGTCGGTCTTGGTGGCGATCGCGACCTTGGTGGTCCGCTTGACCTTCGCCATCTCGTTGACGATGAACCGGTCGCCCGGCCCGATCTTCTCGTTGGCCGGGAAGCACGCCGCCACGATGTCGACCTCGGCGAGCGTGGTCTTCACCAGGTCGTTGAGGCGCTCGCCGAGCAGGGTGCGCGGCCGGTGCAGGCCCGGGGTGTCGACCAGGATCAGCTGTGCGTCGGGACGGTGCACGATGCCGCGCACGACCGTGCGCGTGGTCTGCGGCTTGGAGCTGGTGATCACCACCTTCGCGCCCACGAGCGCGTTGGTGAGCGTGGACTTGCCGGCGTTGGGCCGGCCGACGAACGACACGAAGCCGCTCCGGTGGGGGATGGTGCCGTTCGGTGGGGTGCTCACGAGTCCCTCGCTGGTTCCTGCTGGGCGTCGTAGTCGGCCCAGATCTGGTCGTCGGTCCTGCCGGCTGCCTTGCCGGCGCGCCACACGGGACCGGGGTCGACCGCGCGCGGCTGGCGGGCCGCACCCCCGCGCCAGTAGCCCATCACGTCGTACGCCGTGCTCGGCAGCCGCCGCTCGCGCATCAGGTGCTTGCGGATCGCCCGCATCTGCGCGGACTCCCCCGCCATCCAGAAGTACCCCTCGCCGGCCGGCCACTGGATCGACTCGACCGCCGCGGCCAGGGCGCTGCGCCCGTCACCGGGCTGGGCCAGCCAGGTGACCTCCGGCCCCTCGGGCAGGTAGCCGGCCACGTCGCTGGGGACCTCGGCCCAGATCCGGGTCGGCAGGTCCAGGTGGGCCCGGTTGTGCTCGGCGATCCGGGCCATCGCCGGCATCGCTGTCAGGTCGCCGACCAGCATCAGCCACTGCGCCCCGTCGGGCAGCGCGAAGGAGCCCTTCGGCTCGGTGATCGTGACCGTCTCCCCGACGACCTCGCCCGGGCCGTCGCGGCGGGCCCACTCGGTCACCAGCCCGACGTCGTGGACGGCCACGTCGAGGACCAGCTCGCCCTCGGCCCAGGACCGGACCGTGTAGTACCGGCTCTGGAACTGGCCGGGCACGATCAGGCCGACCCACTCGTCGGGGATCCCCGTCGAGGTGAAGCCGGCCAGCCCGGGTCCGCCCAGGACCAGGCGGACCAGGTGGTCGGAGAGCTGCTCACGGCGGCGGACCTGCGCGGTGTACTGCTCGGCCCTCGTGCTCACTGCAGCAGCGTAGTCACCACGTCGGCCGGAGCGGGAATCCGTCGGAGCCGTCCTCGGTGGTGCGCACCGCGAGGACCTGGTGCAGCTGGATCTCGTTGCGCTCGAACCCCAGCCGCGACCCGGCCATGTAGATCCCCCACACCCGGGCGGTGGCCTCGCCGACCTCGGCGACGCACTCGTCCCAGTGCTCGCGCAGGTTGCGGGACCACTCCCGCAGGGTCAGCGCGTAGTGCTGGCGCAGGTTCTCCTCGTGCATGACCTCGAAGTCCTCGTCCTGCGCGGCGGCGATGATCGTGCCGGACCCGGTGAGTTCGCCGTCGGGGAAGACGTAGCGGTCGATGAACGCCCCGGTCTCCGCGCGGCGGTTGTGCGGGCGGGTGATGCAGTGGTTGAGCAGCCGCCCCTCCGGGCGCAGCTTGCTGCGCAGGAACGAGAAGTACGCCGGGTAGTTGCGCACCCCGATGTGCTCGGTCAGCCCGATCGAGCTGACCGAATCGAACCCGCTCTCCTCGACCTGGCGGTAGTCGAGGTGGCGCACCTGGGCGAGCTGGCCCAGACCCGCCTCCTCGATGGCTGCCTGTCCCCACTCCGCCTGCTTGCGGGAGAGCGTCACGCCGATCACCTGCACGCCGTACTCCCGGGCGGCGTGCAGCACCATCGCGCCCCAGCCGCAGCCCACGTCGAGCAGCCGCTGGCCGGCACGCAGGTCGAGCTTGCGGGCCACCAGGTCCAGCTTCTCGGTCTGCGCCTCCTCCAGGGTCGCCGAGGCGTCGGGGAACACCGCGCACGTGTAGACCATCGAGGGCCCCAGCACGTGGCGGTAGAACGCGTTGGAGACGTCGTAGTGGTGCCCGATGACCTCGGCGTCGCGGGCCAGCGAGTGCCGCAGGCCCTCGACGGCCCGGCGCCAGCGCGGCAGCTGCTCCTGCGGTGGGGGCGGCGGCGGCTTGAGGTGTCCCAGCCCGATGCCGCGGACCAGCTGCACGGCCTCGCCCGGGCTGGGCACCCGGAACCGCAGGTTGCCCTGCAGCACCGCGAGCGCCTCGTAGGGGTCACCGGGGTGCACGCCGTGCAGGACCAGGTCGCCGGAGACGTACGCCCGCACCATTCCCAGGTCGCCGGGGGCGGTGAGCACGTAGCGCAGCCCCCGCTCGGTGCGGAGCTCCAGGTGGATCGGGGCGTCCTCGGGGCCGGCGGCGCTGCCGTCGTACGCCGTGAACCGCACCGGCAGGCCGTCGGGCAGCAGCGCGGAGACCGCCTCGCCGATCGGCACCGTGGGCTTCTGGAGGAGTGTCATCTCTTCTTCACCGCCTTGTCGTAGAGGCTCGTGAGCCGGTGGTCGGGGTCGTAGCGGTCCTTGACGGCCGCGAGGTGCTGCCCGTCGTAGAGGGCGTCGAACGTCTCGGGGTCGTAGAAGGCCTCGGAGTAGAGCGACTTGTGGCCGCCGAGCTCGTGGACCTTCGCCTCCACCGCCCGGTTGACCGGGCCCCGGGGCGCCTCGGGCCCGACGGGCACCGTGCCCCAGAAGCCGACGTTGACGTACGTCGTGCCCGGCTGGAGCGGGTAGGTCGGCCAGGCCCGAGCCGCGACCAGCGGGCACAGCCACACCGGCCGCATGCCGACCTCGGCGTCGAACCAGGCGAGGAACTCCGCGAGCCGCTCGACCGGGACCTCGATGTCCTGGATCACCCGCTCGCGCAGCGGCCGGCCGGCCCGCCGGTCCAGCCGGTCGGCGATGCCGAGGCGGCGGTCCAGCCCGATCAGCCGGTGGTAGGTGTCCGAGCGGCGCCAGCGCCGCGGCCACAGCCGGCGCACCAGCGGCCGGTGCAGGCCGAAGGCGCCCGAGCACCAGAACCAGTCGGTGTCCCAGCGCCACAGGTAGTCGTAGACCGTGAGCAGATCGGTGCTGCGCTGCTGGATGCTGCGGAAGTAGATCTCCTGGCCGGTGTAGTCACTGGTCTCCAGCGGCGCGACGGCCGTGGTCCCGCCCAGCTCGTCCTGCCAGGTCGCCAGGGTGAGGTAGAGCTCGCCGGGCCCGAAGCCGACGCCGTCCAGCCCGTCCACCCGGGTGCCGTCGTGCTCGCCGGTGGCGACGATCTTGGCGACCGCGTCGGCGAGCGCTGCCGCATCGGGGAACCGGACGTGGCGCAGCGCGACGTACGGCGGGGCGGGCTCGAGCCGGATCACCAGCCGGGTGGCGTAGCCGAGCGACCCGTAGCTGTTGGGGAAGGTATCGAAGAGCTCCTCGCCCGGCCGGGTCGTCACCACCTCGCCGGCGCCGGTGAACACGTCCATCTCCAGCACCGCCTCGTGCGGCAGCCCGTTGCGGAAGCTGGTGGACTCGATGCCGAGCCCGCTGACCGCGCCGCCGAGGGTGATCGTGCGCAGCTGGGGGACGACTGTCGGCATCAGGCCGTGCGGGAGCGTCGCGTCGACGAGGTCCTCGTAGGTGCACATCCCCTGCACGACAGCGGTCCGCGCGACCGGATCCACGGCCAGCACGCCGTGCAGGCCGCTCACGTCGAGGCCCGGGGCGGTGGTCGCGGCCCGCGGCCGGAACAGGTTGGAGGTCTGCTTGGCCAGGCGCACGGGCGAGCCGGCCGGGATCGCCGCGTACGACCTCTGCAGCCTCCGGACAGCGTGCGGGTGGGCGTCGTGGCCCCTCTCGCCGGTCACTCTTGCAAGGTACTCCTCCCCCGCCTCCCCCGTTTCGGGTCGCGGGATTGCCCCGATGCGTCATCGGGGACCGACCTCGGATGGAATGTGTGCCATGACGTGGCGCCAACTGCCCGGCCGGGCCGGAACCTGGCTGGCGCACCGGCCGCTGGTGGTCCAGGGGCTGAAGACCGCCGTGGCGGCGGGCCTGGCGTGGCTGCTGGTGCGGCAGCTCGGGGGCTTCCTGGCCGACTACCCGTACTACGCCCCGCTGGGCGCTGTCGTCGCCGTGACGAACACCGTCGCCCGGTCGGCACGGGACGCCGCCCAGACGGTGCTGGCGGTCTCGGTCGGGGCGGCCCTGGCCTTCGCGGTCCGGCTCCTCGACGTCCCGGTGGGCCTCGGGGTGGCGGTGGTCGTGGGGATCGGCACGATGGCTGCCGGCCTGCGGCCGCTGCGCGCCATGGGCAGCTGGGTGCCGGTCTCCGGCCTGTTCGTGCTGCTCGTCGGCGCCGCCGACCCGGTGCACTACCCGCTCGCCTACCTGGGGCTCACCGCCATGGGCGCGGCGGTGGGCGTGGCGGTCAACCTCGCCGTGCCGCCGCTGCCGCTGCTGCGCACCGAGCGGCGCATCGAGGAGCTGCGCACGATGCTGGCCGACCAGCTCGACGCGCTCGCCGAGGGCCTACGGTGCGAGGACGAGCTGACCGCAGCCGAGTGGGCGAAGCGGCGCCACGACCTGCACCCGGCGATCGGCCGGCTGCAGATGATGACTGCCGAGCTGACCGAGGCCAGGCGGGGCAACTGGCGGCTCGGGCGCTGGCGAGAGACGCTGGACCACGAGTACGAGCAGGCCCGGGCGCTGCACCAGCTCGCCCTGCTCATCGACGACGTCGCCTCGCTGGTCGTCGCGCGCGGGCACCTGCTGCGCGACGGTCGCGACCGCGGCGAGCTGATCACGCCGGCGGCCCGGACCCTGGAGTCGATGGCCGAGCTGCTGCGCTCCCTCGACGGACCGACCGCCGACCCCGAGCGGCTGGAGGCCACGGACGAGGCGGTGCAACGGCTCGCGACCGCGATCCGCGAGCACGACGCGGGCTCGCGCCGCGACGGCTTCGTCGCCGCGACGATCGTCACCTCGGTGCGCCGGGCGCTGGCGGCCCTGGCTCCGGAGGAGCTCGGCGACCAGATCCCCTCGCACTGGTGACGGGGGCCGGCGCCCCGGCTCAGGCGCCGGCGGTGCCCGTCGCTGTCACGGTCCCGCGCGGGTCCCCCCGGTAGACGACGACCTCGGGCCCGGCGAACTCCGCGATCGCGGCGAGGTCGGGAGCGGCGACCCGGTCCGCGTCGGTGAGCACGACCACGGCCTCCAGGCCCGAGGACCCGGACGCGACAGCCATCGCGACGCAGACCCCGACGGCGGAGACCCGCAGCGAGGGCAGGTCCACGGTCGCGGCGGCGTACGTGCGCCCGTCGCTGTCACGCACGGCGGCACCCTCCGCGGCGCCGGTGCGGGCCCGGGTGGCGCGGGCCAGCGTCACCAGCTTCCGGTCCTCGGCGCTCAGCTCGGCACGGGGCTCACTCACGGATCGACTCCTGTCTCTCGGGCTGCTCCTCGTCGGCCGGCGTCAGTCGGCTGATCCGCACGGTCCCGATCTTGTTGCGCCGCCCGGCGGTGTCCTCGGCGACGAAGCGCAGGCCGTGGGCGTCCACCTGCGAGCCGGGGATCGGCACCAGGCCGAGGTGCTTGGCCATCAGGCCGCCGACCGAGTCGACGTCCTCCTCGGCGACGTCGAAGCCGACCAGCTCGTCGAGGTCGTCGACCGGGTAGCGCGAGGAGACGCGGACCGAGCCGTCGTCGAGCCGCTCGACCTCGACCTCCTCCTGGTCGTACTCGTCGGTGATCTCGCCGACGATCTCCTCGAGGATGTCCTCGATCGTGATCAGGCCGGCGGTGCCGCCGTACTCGTCGACGACGACCGCGATGTGCTGGTGGTTGGCCTGCATCTCGGAGAGCAGCGCGTCGACCGGCTTGGACTCCGGGACCCAGTGCACCGGGCGCATCACCGAGTCGATGCGCTGGGTGAACTCCACGTCCGGGGCCTCGAAGTCGCGGCGCACGACGTCCTTGAGGTAGGCGAAGCCAACGATGTTGTCCAGGTTGTCCTCGATGACCGGCACCCGGGAGAAGCCGCTGCGCAGGAACAGCGAGAGCGTCTGGCGCAGGTTCTTGTGGCGCTCGACGAAGACCACGTCGTTGCGCGGCACCATCACCTCGCGCGCCGAGGTGTCGCCGAGCTCGAAGACCGAGTGGATCATCCGCCGCTCGCTGGTCTCGATCACCGAGGACGCCTCGGCCAGGTCGACCAGCTCCCGCAGCTCGGTCTCGGTCGAGAACGGGCCCTCCCGGAAGCCCTTGCCGGGCGTGAGCGCGTTGCCGATCAGGATCAGCAGCCGTGGCAGCGGGCCGAGCACCCGGGTGATCGCCGACAGCGGGCCGGAGGAGATCCGGGCGACGGTCTCGGAGTGCTGGCGGCCCAGGGTCCGGGGCGCGACGCCGATGACGACGAAGAGCACGACCAGCATCACCGCGATCGCGATCAGGGTGCTGACCCAGAAGGCGCCGTCGAGGATCTCATCGACCTGCTGGGCGACCAGCACGGTCGCGGAGATCTCGAAGAGCAGCCGCAGGAACAAGGCCGTGTTCAGTGCGGCCGCGGGCTCGGCGAGCAGCGTCACCAGGCCGCGGGCACCCGCCTTGCCCTCCTCCGCGAGCTCCTCGGCACGGGCCCGGGAGAACGACGACAGCGCCGCCTCGGCCGCCGAGAGCCCGCCGGCGAGCAGCACCAGCACGGCTGCCGTCACCAGCAGCCAGACGTCACCAGGGATCACTGCGGTGTCACCGGAGATCCGGCGGCCCGGGTGGCGCGCCACTGGGCCAGCAGCTCGTCCTGGAGGCCGAACATCTCGCGGTGCTCCTCCGGCTCGGCGTGGTCGTAGCCGAGCAGGTGCAGGATCCCGTGGGTGGTGAGCAGCTCCAGCTCGGCGAGCTCACCGTGCCCGGCGGCCTCGCCCTGCCGGGCCGCGATGGCCGGGCACAGCACCAGGTCGCCGAGCACGCCCTCCTCGGGCTCCTCGTCGACCAGGCCGGGCCGCAGCTCGTCCATCGGGAAGGCCAGCACGTCGGTGGGGCCCTCCTTCTCCATCCACTGCTCGTTCAGCTCGGCGATCGTGTCCTCGTCGACGGCCTTGATGCACAGCTCGGCCATCGGGTGCACCCGCATCCGGTCCATCACGAAGCGGGCCAGCTCGGCGAGGTGGCGGACGTCGAGGGCGTGGCCGGACTCGTCGAGCACCTCGATGCTCACGAGCGGCCGCCCTGGGTGCCGGCCACCGGGCCGCGGGCGTCGAACTCGTCGTACGCCGCGACGATGCGGCCGACGAGCCGGTGCCGGACCACGTCGTGGCTGTTCAGGCGGTTGAACGAGATGTCCTCGACGTCGGTGAGGATGTCCTGGATCACCCGCAGTCCGGACTTCGTGCCGTTGGGCAGGTCGACCTGGGTGACGTCACCGGTGACCACGATCTTGGAGCCGAAGCCCAGCCGGGTCAGGAACATCTTCATCTGCTCCGGCGAGGTGTTCTGCGCCTCGTCGAGGATGATGAAGGAGTCGTTGAGCGTGCGTCCGCGCATGTACGCCAGCGGCGCGACCTCGATGGTCCCGGCCGCGAGCAGCTTCGGGATCGTGTCGGGGTCGATCATGTCGTGCAGGGCGTCGTAGAGCGGGCGCAGGTAGGGGTCGATCTTCTCGCTCAGCGTCCCGGGCAGGAACCCGAGCCGCTCCCCGGCCTCGACCGCCGGCCGGGTCAGGATGATCCGGTTGACGTTCTTCGCCTGCAGCGCCTGCACGGCCTTCGCCATCGCCAGGTAGGTCTTTCCGGTGCCGGCCGGGCCGATGCCGAACGTGATCGTGTGCTTGTCGATGGAGTCCACGTAGCGCTTCTGGTTCAGCGTCTTGGGACGGATCGAGCGGCCCCGGTTGCTGAGGATGTTCAGGCTCAGCACGTCGGCCGGGCGCTCGGTGGTCTCGGCGCGCAGCATCGTGATGGCACGCTCGACGGTCTCGGAGCTGATCCCCTGCCCGGTGCGCAGGATCGTCACCAGCTCGTCGAGCAGCCGCTCGGCCAGCGCCACCTCGCCGGGCTCGCCGCGCATCGTGATGCGGTTGCCGCGGACGTGGATCTCGGCCTCGAAGCCGCCCTCGATGATCCCGAGGTGCTCGTCACCGGGGCCGAGGAGGCTCACCATGTCGATGCTGTTGGGGACCAGCACGGTGTGCCTGGTGGTGGGCGTGCCCTGGGGCTCGCCGTCGTTGTGGTGCGTGTCAGTCATGGATGCCCGGACCGGGCGGCCTTTCCGGAAGATGCTGGGAGCATCACCATGTTACGGGAGCGGCACCACTTCAACGAGGGCGAATCGGCCTGCGGGCGGCGGGTGCGACGTACCGTGGACGGATGAGACCGCCCGACGACCCCGCGGACCCGCCGGGCCCGGACGACCTGTCCTATCTCGACGATCACGACGACGACACCCCGCCGTCGTGGTTCCCCGGGCAGCACCTGCCGCCCGACGCCCGACGGATGGGCCTGAACCACACGGTGCCCGACGGTGCGCTCCTGGACTTCGCCGGCTCGCTGGACCCCCGCAAGCGGGTGCACCGGATCACGGCCTGGGTGATGCTGGCGGTCTTCGGCCTGCCCGTCGTGCTGGACGCGCTTCGGCTGGTCGTCGAGGTCCTGGACTGAGGCGGATCCGCCGGGATCAGCCCGGCGGCCAGCCGAACGAGCGCCCGGCGAGCAGGTGCAGGTGGGTGTGGAACACGCTCTGCCCGGCGTCGGCGCCGGTGTTGTAGACGAGCCGGTAGTCCTCGCGCCCCTCCGCAGCGGCGACCGCGGCCGCCGCGGTCACCAGCTCGGCCGACGCCACCGGGTCGCCCGCCGCCAGCTCGGCGGCGTTCGCGAAGTGGGCCTTCGGCACCACGAGCACGTGCGTGGGCGCCTGGGGGTTCAGGTCGCGGAACGCGACGGTCCGCTCGGTGCTGTGCACCACCTCGGCAGGGATCTCGCCGGCGACGATCTTGCAGAACAGGCAGTCGGTCTCCTCCATCCGGGCATGCTCGCACGGAACCTGGCCTGGGGGCTGCGCCGCTCCGCGGACCGACACGCGGACCGCCGATGTGGGAGCAGGTCCACCCAGTTCCGAGCGTTCGCGGGAGGATGGGCCCATGAGTTCTTCCCCCAGGTTCCGGACCGCCGTCCTCGCCGCCACCGCGGCGCTCAGCCTCGCCGCCCTCACCGGCTGCGGGGAGGACGAGCCGTCGCGCGCCCAGGACCCCGCTTCCCCGGAGACCTCCGCGACCCCGTCGGCCAGCACCTCGCCCTCGGACCCGGCCTCCTCCTCCCCCTCGTCCCCGGCCCCGAGTGCGTCCGAGTCGGGCGAGCAGGTGACCGTGCCGGTGTACTTCGTCGGCGACACCCCGCAGGGCCCCCGCCTGTTCCGCGAGTTCCGCAAGGTCGCGGCCGCCGACCCGCTGGCCGCCGCTGCCGCGTTGGTGACCTCCGGCGCCGCGCTCGACCCGGACTACCGCACGGCGTACCCCACCGGCAGCTTCGCGAGCATCGAGTTCACCGGAGAGGCCTTCCGGGTGACGCTGCCCGACGACTCCTGGACCACCCCCGCCGGGCTCGACTCCTCCGAGGAGGGCCCGCTGGCCGTCCAGCAGCTCGTCTACACGCTCCAGGGCGTGCAGCAGAAGCGGGTGCCGGTCCAGGTCTTCGTCGGCGACACCCCGGCCGCGCTCTTCGGGGTCGACACCGCCGGCTCCGGCGTCACGGCGGGCGACCAGCTCGACACCCTGGCCCTGGTCAGCATCACCGCCCCCGAGGAGGGCGCCACCGTCTCCGGCAGCTTCACCGCCAGCGGTGTCGCCAACTCCCCCGAGGCGAACGTCCCGTGGGAGATCCGCCAGGGCAAGAAGGTCGTCAAGAAGGGCTTCGCCACCGCCGACGGCTGGATGGACAAGCTCTACCCGTGGCAGACCCAGGTCGACGTGGCCGGTCTGGCGCCCGGCGAGTACACCTTCGTCGCCCGCACCGACGACCAGTCCGGCGGCGAGGGCTTCGGGCCCACCGAGGACACCCGGACGATCACCGTCAAGTAGTCGGCGTCACCCCGGCGGGCTCGACCGCCGGGGCACTCGAGGGTGTCGAGACCCCGGTCACCGGACCAGGTGGTTCCGCGCCGCTGGGGTTGAGGGTCTTGGTTCCGCCCGCGGTCGCGTTGCCGTTGTCTTGGGGTGACGGTCCCGCCCTCCGTCGCAGAATTTCCTTCCACATTGCTCGCCTCAGCCCTGGTGCTTCGAACACGTGTTCGAGTAGGATGTGCTATGGCCATCGACCCGAACCCCGCCCCGCTGGGCGAGTGCGACAGCCCCGCCGCGGTGCTGGCCTTCGTGCGGTCGCGCCGGGCTCTCGCGGATCGGGCCGAGGTCGAGCTGATCGAGGCCGCGGTGGCCTGGGCGTCGATGCACTCGGTCGACTGCCTGGACGACGCGGCCTGCCTCCCGGGTGCCGAGGGTGAGGTCGCGATCGCGGGCCCCGGCGCGCCACTGGTCACCGAGTTCGCGCCACTCGAGCTGGGCGCCGCACTGGGGATGTCCTCGGACGCGGCCCGGGCGATGCTCGGCGAGGCGGTCGAGCTCGCGCACCGGCTCCCGCGGACCTGGGCTGCCGTGCGGGCCGGAGAGGTGCCGGCCTGGCGGGGCCGGAAGGTCGCGGCGAACACCCTCTCGTTGCCCGCCGACGGCGCGGCCTACGTCGACACCCACGTCCACGCGGTGGCCGGAAAGATCGGGTACGCCGCCCTGGACCGGCTCATCGAGGAGGCCCGGGTTCGGTTCGACCCGGCCGGCGCGGAGGAGAAGCGCAAGGCAGCCGCCGACCGGCGCCACTTCGACCTCGACACCGGACGGATCTCCTTCGCAGGCACCGTGATCGTCGACGGCGAGCTCGACCTGGCCGACGCCCTCGACCTCGAAGGCGCGGTCGCCCGCGGCGCCCGGATCCTCGGGGAGCTCGGCTGCGCGGAGTCCCTCGACGTACGCCGCTCCCTAGCGGTCGGCGAGATCGCCCGCCGCCAGCTGGCCCTCGACCTGGACACCACCCCGAGCGAGATCGAGGGCCTGTCCAAGCGCTGCCAGCCCCGCCAGGTCGTCGTCCACGTCCACCTCACCGAGGCGGCCATCGCCGGCGCGGACGGGCTACATCTGGCCCGGGTCGAGAACAGCCGCTCGTTCGTCTCCGTCGACCAGGTCAGGACCTGGTGCGCCAGCCCCGACTCCCAGGTCATCGTGAAGCCGGTCATCGACCTCGCCGACGTCGACCACACCACCGCCTACGAGGTCCCCGACCGAATGTCAGAACGGGTCCAGCTCAACAACCCGGCCTGCGTCTTCCCCTGGTGCGGCCGCTCGGCCCGCCGCGCGGACACCGACCACGTCATCCGCCACCGCCATGAGCGCGAAGGACCACCGGGCGACGACGAGGACTTCGGCGAGACCACCGACCCCAACCTCGCACCCCTGTGCCGCACCCACCACCGAGCCAAGACCCACACAGCCTGGACCTACACCAAGCTCGACGAGACCACCTACCTGTGGCGAACCCCGAACGGCATCCACCTGCGCCGCGACCACACCGGCACCACCATCGTCACCACCTGACCCGGGCCTCGACACGCTCGTCGCTGCGCTCCTCACGGCTCGACCACCTGCCCCGGTGGTCGAGCCGCGAAGGCGCCCTGGAGCCTGAGGGTGTCGAGACCCGCTGCGCCCGCACGCGGACCGGGAGCGCGCCTGGGGTGCGGGAGAGAGGCTCACCCGGCGCCGGCTCAACCGGACCCTACTGCTGCGCCATCACCTGATGGAGCGTGTCGGCGTCGCCGGAGGACGACGAGGTGCGGCACCTGGTGGGGCTGCAGGCGCAGGAGGGACCGCCGCCGTGCCTCTCGCCGCACGCGAGGCTCCCCTCCTGGACCGGAAGGCGTTCGACCGGGTGCAGGTCGTGGAGACGTTCCGCCGCTCACCGCGGCCGCGCGGAAGGACCCGACGACCGAGCCCGCCCGGTCGAGGAGCTGCTCGCGACCTAGGTCGCTCAGCCCCAGCGGCGGGTGCGCGCGAGCAGCGCGGCCACGGCCGCCACCCCGGCGGTGGAGGTGCGCAGCACCTCGCCACCCATCCGGACCGAGACCGCCCCCGCGGCGACGAAGCCGTCGATCTCGTCCTCGGCCAGGCCGCCCTCGGGACCGACCACGACCATGACCTCCCCGGAGTCGGGCAGCTCCAGCGAGGCGAGCGGCACGTGCGCCTCCTCGTGCAGCACGACCACCAGGTCCACGCCCTCCATCAGCGCGACGACCTCGTCGGTGCTGGCGAGCGGCGTCACCTCGGGGAACCAGGCGCGCCGAGCCTGCTTGGCGGCCTCCCGGGCGGTGCTCCGCCACTTGGCGAGGGACTTCTCGGCCCGGTCCCCCTTCCACACCGCCACCGACCGCGACGCGGCCCACGGGACGATCCGGGTGACGCCGATCTCGGTGAGCATCTCGACGGCCAGCTCGCCGCGGTCCCCCTTCGGAACGGCCTGGACGACCGTGAAGGACGGGTCGGCGGCGATCACGTCGCCGATGGAGAGCGTGGCGACCGTGAAGACCCGCTTGCCGGTCGAGGTCACCTCGCCGGTGAGGGCGGTGCCGCGCCCGTCGGTGAGGACGACGCGCTCGCCGACGCGCAGGCGGCGTACGGCGACCGCATGGTGGGCCTCGTCGCCCTCGACGACGACCTCGTCACCCTCGCGGATCCCCTCGAGCGACGGGACCAGGTGGACTGGAAGTGACATCGCCGCGCTCAGTGGTTGAACGCGTCGCGGAGCCGACCGAACACCGACTTGGTGCCGGGTCGGACCTGGCCCGCCGGGTCGGACTCGCCGCGCAGGGCCGCCAGCTCCCGCAGCAGCTCCTCCTGACGGGAGTCCAGGCGGGTCGGAGTCTCGACGGCGATCGTGACCACGAGGTCCCCGCGTCCACCCCGGAGGCCGGGCACGCCGCGGGCCCGCAGCACCTGGTCGGTGCCGGACTGGGTGCCGGGCTTGATCTCGATCTCCAGCTCGGTCTCGACCCCGCTGTCGGCGCCCTTCTCGACGTCCGCCTCCAGGGTCGGGAGCGTGATCGTGGTGCCGAGCGCGGCGGCGGACATCGGGACCAGCACGGTGCAGTGCAGGTCGTTGCCGTGCCGGGTGAACGTCGAGTGCGGAGCGACGTGGATCTCGACGTACAGGTCACCGGCGGGGCCGCCGCCGGGACCGACCTCGCCCTCGCCGGCGAGCTGGACGCGGGTGCCGTCGTCGACCCCGGCCGGGATCTTCACGGTCAGCGTGCGGCGCGAGCGGACCCGGCCGTCGCCCGAGCACTCGCGACAGGGGTCGGGGATGATCGTGCCGAACCCGCGGCAGGCCGCACAGGGGCGCAGGGTCCGGATCTCGCCGAGGAACGAGCGCTGCACGTGCGCGACCTCGCCCTGGCCGTGGCAGGTCTCGCACGGCACCGGGTGGCTGCCCGGAGCCGCACCGTCGCCGTGGCAGGTGCTGCACAGCACCGCGGTGTCGACCTTCAGCTCGCGGGTGACGCCGAAGGCGGCCTCGGCCAGCTCGACGTCCAGGCGGATCAGCGCGTCCTGGCCGCGCCGGTGCCGCGGCCGCGGACCGCGCCCCTGCGCCGCCCCGCCCTGACCGCCGAAGAACGCGTCCATGATGTCGGTGAACGAGAAGCCAGGGCCCTGACCGAACCCGCCGGCCGCGCCGCCGAACGGGTCGCCGCCGCGGTCGTACGCCGCCCGCTTCTGCGGGTCGGAGAGCACCTCGTAGGCGCGGGTGACCTCCTTGAACCGTTCCTGCGTCTCCGGGTCCGGGTTGACGTCGGGGTGCAGCGTGCGCGCCAGGCGCCGATAAGCCTTCTTGATCGCGTCGGCGTCCGCGTCCCGGTCGACACCGAGAAGTTGGTACAGGTCCTGGCTCAACGTGGTTCCTTCGTGCTGGTGGGTGAGTCGGTGGTGCGCGAGGGCGGCGCGCTCAGCCCTCGTCGAGGATGCGCGAGACGTAGCGGGCCACGGCGCGCACGGCGGACATGGTGCCCGGGTAGTCCATCCGGGTCGGGCCGACGATGCCCAGGGTCGCGAGCGCCTCGTCGCGGGGTCCGTAGCCGGTCGCGACGACGCTGGTGGAGGCGAGCTGCTCGTAGGGCCCCTCGGCGCCGATGCGCACGGTGAGCGCGCCTCCGGAGGTGGCCTCGCCGAGCAGCTTCAGCAGCACGACGTGCTCCTCGAGGGCCTCCAGCAGCGGGCGTACGGCGGAGTCGAAGGAGTCGCCGTAGCGGGCGAGGTTCGCCGCGCCGCCCACCGCGATCCGCTCATCGGAGCGGTGGTCGACCATGGCCTCGACCAGCGCCTCGACCAGCACGCCGGTCGCCAGGGCTGCGGGATCCTCACCCTCCGGGACCGCCTCGCGCAGCGCGGTCGCCGCCTCGGCGATGGTCCGGCCGACCGCGGCGCGGTTGAGCCGGGTGCGCAGGTCGGCGAGCGGGTCGTCGCCGAGGTCGGCCGCGACCTCGACGACCCGCTGCTCGACCCGGCCGGTGCTGAGGATCAGGACCGCGAGCAGCCGGCGGGCGCCGAGCGCCACCAGCTCGACGTGACGCACCGTCGAGCGCGAGAGCGTGGGGTACTGCACCACGGCGACCTGGCGGGTCAGCTGCGAGAGCAGCCGGACCGAGCGCTGGACGACGTCGTCGAGGTCGACGGCCCCGTCGAGGAACGACGAGATCGCGCGACGCTCGGCCGCTGTCATCGGCTTCACGGTGGTGAGCCGGTCGACGAACAGCCGGTAGCCCTTGTCCGTCGGCACCCGGCCGGCACTGGTGTGCGGCTGGGTGATGTAGCCCTCGTCCTCCAGCACGGCCATGTCGTTGCGCACCGTGGCCGGCGAGACGCCGAGTCGGTGCCGCTCGACCAGCGCACGGGAGCCGACCGGCTCCTCGGTCGAGACGTAGTCCTCGACGATCGCCCGGAGCACGGCGAGCCTGCGGTCCTCCTGCATCTCGCCTCCTAGCTGGCACTCCACTGATCTGAGTGCCAATCCTACAAGGCCTTCCGACGCCGGTGCGGGACGTGGGACATTCGCTGCGCGGCGGTGCAGGTTAGGCTAACCTAAGTGCTCGAAGGAGGGCCCATGACTGCCGATCCCACCATCCGCCCGCAGCTCGACCCCCGCGAGGCGGCCGCCGAAGCCCGCAGCATCCTGGCCTGCCCGGCCTCGGTCACCCTGATGGTCCCGGGGCGCAGCGGAGTCGGCGCCGAGGACGGCCTCGGGCTGCAGGACGCCCAGGGCACCCCGACCTTCCTGTGCGTCCCGGGCTCGGGGCTCGCCGCGGCGGTCGGGCGGGAGGCCGTCGTCACGGTCCGCAGCGGCCTCGGCCCCAGCGCCAGCAAGGAGCGCGCGGCCGTGGTGACGATCACCGGCCGGCTGGAGGTGACCGGCAACGACACCTGCGAGTGCTGCGCCGAGCCACGCCTGTTCGTCAGCGTGGTCCCCCGCGCCGTGGCGCTGTGCAGCGGCCCCGACGCCGCCGAGCGCACCCACGTCCCGCTGGCCGAGTACGCCGCCGCCGGGCACGCCCTGAACCGGGGCTTCCTGCAACGCTCCAGCGAGCACGCCAACGACTGCCACCAGGACCAGCTGCGCCGCAGCGTCTCGGCGGCCACCGGCACGCCGGTGGGCGAGGTCCTCGGGGTCGCGGTGAGCGACCTGCGACCGGGCCGCGTCACGCTCAGCTGGGTGGACCCCCAGGGCGCCCACCGCTCCGTCCTGACCTTCCCGCGCACCGCCCGCACCCCCGCCGAGCTCGGCGACCTGCTGCGTCGCGAGCTCGGCACCGGCTGCTGAGGCGCAGCGCCACCGCCAGCCGGCGCGCCGCCCTAGAGTGACCTGATGGGATTCGAGGAGATCGCCGACCGGGTCTGGGTCGCGCGCCAGGACTGGTTCGACGTCAACATCGTCGCGGTCGGTGGCTCGCGGGGACTGCTCGTCGTCGACACCCACGCCTCCGCTGCCGCGGCACGGGCGGTCGTCGAGCAGGTGCGCCGACTCGGGCGCGGCGACGTGGTCGGGCTCGTGAACACCCACGAGCACTTCGACCACACCTTCGGCAACGGCACCTTCCGCGCCGAGTACGGCGCGATCCCGGTGCACGCCCACGAGCACGCGGCCGCCGCCACCCGCGCCGCCGGCGAGCGGATCAAGGCGGCGTACGCCGCCGATCCCGACGACCCGCACCGGGCCGAGGTGCTGGCGACCGAGATCGTGCCCGCCGAGGTCACGTTCTCCTCCGCGCTCGCGGTCGACCTCGGCGACCGGGTCGTCGAGCTCTTCCACCCCGGCCGCGGGCACACCGCGGGCGACCTCGTCGCACGCGTGCCCGACGCGGACGTGCTGCTGGCCGGTGACCTCGTGGAGGAGTCCGGGCCGCCGGCCTACGGTCCCGACAGCCATCCGCTCGACTGGCCGCTGGCCCTGGACCTGGTGCTCGGCCTGACCGGACCGGACTCGGTGGTGGTCCCCGGTCACGGTGCCGTGGTCGACCGGGAGTTCGTCGTCGACCAGCGCGACGCCGTCGGCGTGGTCGCCGAGACGATCCGCGACCTCGCGACCCGCGGCGTGCCGCTGGACCAGGCGCTGGGGTCCGCCGAGTGGCCCTTCCCGAGCGCCGACCTCAGCGACGCCGTGCGCCGCGGCTACGAGCAGCTCCCGCTGAGCCAGCGGCGCCTGCCGCTGGTCTGACCTCCGGGTCGTCGGGGTACTTACCCGGCATGACCACCTCCGACGACGAGCCGGCCATCGGCATTCCGGACGAGCAGCTGCCCGACGACCTCCAGCCCGGCGAGGACAACCCCCTCGCCGAGGGCCTCGAGCCCGGCGAGACGGTCGAGGACCTCCTGGAGGGCAAGGGCGCCGAGCAGAGCGCTGACCAGGGCGCTGAGCAGGGCACCGGCCAGCCGGACGCCGAGTAGCGCAGGTCACACCCCGGCCCGCCCGGCGCGCCGTCCCCGCCCGGTCGGTGCTGCCGCCTAGCGTGGCCCGACGTGGCAGACCGATACGGACCCGACGTCCTCTCCACCGACTGGCGGGCCCCGAAGCGCGGCCGGGCCACCGAGGCCCCTGCGGCGCTCGGGACCGTGGTCGAGGAGGTCACCACCGACTGGTGCGGCGAGGTCGTCGCTGTCGACCGCGACCTGCACACGGTGACCCTGGAGGACCGCCGCGGGAAGCGGCGCACGTTCCCGCTCGGCCCGGGCTTCCTGCTCGAGGGCCGCCCGGTGATCCTCAGTGCGCCCGTGCGGGCCGCGGCCCCGGCCCGCCCGACCCGCACCGCGTCGGGGTCCGTGGCCGTGCACGACGCGAAGGCCCGGGTCGCGCGCGCCAGCCGGATCTTCGTGGAGGGCCGCCACGACGCCGAGCTGGTCGAGAAGGTCTGGGGCGACGACCTGCGCATCGAGGGCGTGGTCGTGGAGTACCTCGGCGGCGTCGACGACCTCGCCGACCACCTGGTCGGCTTCAAGCCCGGGCCCGGCCGCCGCGTCGGCGTACTGGTCGACCACCTGGTCCGCGGCTCCAAGGAGTCCCGGATCGCCCAGGGCATCGCCCGCTCCCCCGTCGGCAAGCACGTGCTGATCGTCGGCCACCCGTTCATCGACGTGTGGCAGGCCGTGAAGCCCGAGCGCATCGGGCTGCAGGAGTGGCCGACGATCCCGCGCTCGATCGAGTGGAAGAAGGGGGTCTGCCAGCACCTGGGCTGGCCGCACCGCAACCAGGCCGACATCGCCCGGGCGTGGCAGCACATCCTGGGCCGGGTCTCCTCCTACAACGACCTGGAGCCGGCCCTGCTGGGCCGGGTCGAGGAGCTCATCGACTTCGTCACCTCGGACTGAGCCGGCCCGCTCCGCTCAGTCGCGCAGCGGGCGCCCCTGGGAGTCCGAGCTGTCGGTGGCCAGGATGACGATGCCGTCGATGAACGGCCACAGCGCGCCGATGCCGCAGGTCAGGATCGTGACCAGCAGCTGGGCGACCCCGATGCCGGTGTCGCCCACGTAGAACCGGCCGATGCCGAAGGGCAGCAGGATCTGGAGCAGGCCCGCTACCAGCTTCGACTTCTCCGAGTACGGCACGCCGGTGACCGGGTGCACGCCGTACGGCGCGCCCGGGTAGCCCTGCTGGCCGTACGCCGGCGGATAGCCCGGCGCGTAGCCCTGGCCGTAGCCGGACTGCTCGTACCCGGGCTGGGGGTAGCCCTGCTGGGGGTAGCCCTGCTGCGGATAGCCCGGCTGGCCGTACTCCTGGCCGTAGGGCTGGTAGCCCTGGTCCACGGGCGGCTGGCCGTAGGGGTCCTGGGCGTAGGGGTCCTGGGTGGCGGGGTCCTGGGTGGCGGGGTCCGGGGCGTACGGCGGCTGCTGGGCGCCCGGCTCCGGAGCCGGGGACTGGCCGGCCGGCGGCTGCGGCGGGTCCTGCGGCTGCGGGGTGGTCGGCGGCGCGTCGTAGGAGGGCCGCTCGTAGGAGGGCTGGTGGTAGGACGGCGAGGAGTACTCCGGGCCGCCCGCGTCTCCCGAGTCCCCCGAGTCCGCCGGGCCGCCTGCGGGACGGTCCTCCGCAGCCTGCGGGCGGGTCTCCTCGGGCTCGTTCTCCGGGCGGGGGGTCTCGGGTCCCTGGGTCATGACCACACCCTAGGGCTCGCGCGGACCTCAGGGCAGCAGGTCTCGCACCACCGCGTCGGCGAGCAGCCGACCGCGGCGGGTGAGCACCACCCGGTCCGGCCACGGGCCGGGCTCGACCAGGCCGCGGTCGACCAGCCCGGGGACCGCGGCCCGGCCGGTGGCGTCCAGCACGTCCGCCGCCAGGCCCTCGCGCAGCCGCACCTCCAGCAGCACCCGCTCCACCCGCCGGTCCTCGGCGTCGAGGACCTCCCGGGCGTGGGCCGGGCTGCGCCCGGCAGCCAGCCGGTCGGCGTACGCCGCGGGGTGCTTGACGTTCCACCAGCGCACGCCGCCGACGTGGGAGTGCGCGCCGGGACCGACGCCCCACCAGTCCGCACCGGTCCAGTACAGGACGTTGTGGCGGCAACGGCTCTGCTCGTCACGCGCCCAGTTCGACACCTCGTACCACGCCAGCCCGTCGGCGCCGAGCCGCTCGTCGGCGAGGAGGTACTTGTCGGCGAGGTCGTCCTCGTCGGGCATCGGCAGCTCGCCGCGGCGCACCCGCCGGGCCAGCGCGGTGCCCTCCTCGACGATCAGCGAGTACGCCGAGACGTGGTCTGGCGCGCAGGCCAGCGCCGCGTCCAGGGTCGTGGCCCAGTCCGCGACGGACTCCCCCGGCGTCCCGTAGATGAGGTCGAGGCTGACCTGCTCGAAGCCGGCCGCGCGCGCCCACTCCACGACCGACGGCACCCGCCGCGGGTCGTGGGTCCGGTCCAGGACGGCCAGCACGTGCTCGACCGCTGACTGCATCCCGAAGGAGACCCGGGTGAAGCCGGCGGCACGCAGCCCGTCCAGGTCGCGCAGCGAGACGCTGTCGGGGTTGGCCTCGGTGGTCACCTCGGCGTCCGGCGCCAGGCCGAACTCCTCGTCGATCGCCGCGACGATCGAGCCGAGGTCGGCCGGGCTCAGCAGCGTCGGGGTGCCGCCGCCGAGGAATACCGTCGACACCGTCGGCGCGGCGTCGCCCAGGACCCGCCGGGCCTGGCGCACCTCGGCAACCGCGGCCTGGGCGTACGTCGCGCGCGAGGCGCCGGGCGCGCTGCCGACCGGTCCGAGCTCGCTGGCGGTGTAGGTGTTGAAGTCGCAGTAGCCGCAGCGCACGACGCAGAACGGCACGTGCACGTAGAGGCCGAAGGGACGCCGTCCGACCTCGGCCAGCGCGGACTCCGGGAGCGCGCCGTCGACCGGGACGGGATCACCGTCGGGAAGGGCGGAAGGCACTGCCCCATCCTCCCACCCGGGGCCTTGAACCGGCACGTCGAGGGAGCCGCCGGGCCCTCACTGGAAGTCGCGGGAGCGGTGCCGGGCCCGCAGCGCCCGCCCGGCCTCGGGGTGCAGCTCCTCGATCGGGCCGATCCGGTCCGCGACCAGGTTGGTCACCCCGTCGGAGCGCTCCAGCATCCCCCGGATCAGCACCGCCGCCGAGGAGACCGCGACCTTGCGGTGGCGCCGCCACACCCCGACCGTGCAGACGACGTTGAGCATCCCGGTCTCGTCCTCGAGGTTGAGGAACGTGACGCCGCCGGCGGTGCCGGGCCGCTGCCGGTGGGTGACCAGGCCCGCGACCGTGACCCGCCGGCCGGCCTCGGCGGCGGCCAGGTCCCCGACGGCGAGCACCCCCGCGCGGCGCAACTGCTCGCGCAGGTGCCCGAACGGGTGCCCGCCCGGGGTGATGCCGGTCGCCCAGAGGTCGGCCATCGTGGTCTCCACCTCGTCCATCTCCGGCAGCATCGGGGCGGGCGCGGCCATCCGCAGCCCCTCGAGCTGGTCGGGGCTCTCGGTCCAGCCGGCGTTCCACAACGCCTGGCGCCGGGTCAGGCCGGAGCCCTCGAAGGCGCCGGCGGTGGCCAGCGCCTCCAGCTGCCGGGTGTCCAGGCCCGCCCGCCGGGACAGGTCGGCCTGGTCGGCGAAGGGCCGCTCGGCCCGGGCGGCCACGATCCGCATCGCCACCTCGGTGCCGATGCCGCGCACCGAGTCCAGCCCCAGCCGGACGGCGTACGCCGTGTCGCGGCGGTGGACGGGGGTGGGGTCGGGGGTGCCGGGGACCCACTCGGTGCGCTGCTGGTCGCGCCAGCAGGCCGCCAGGCCGGTGGGCCCCGGGGACATCCCCGGCCGCAGCTCGAGGTCGGCGGTGGCCGCGGAGCGGGCCAGGTCCGGGCGCAGCACCTCGACGCCGTGGCGGCGGGCGTCCCCGGTCAGCGACTGGGCTGAGTAGAAGCCCATCGGCTGGGCGCGCATCAGCGCCGCGAGGAAGGCGGCCGGGTAGTGCAGCTTGAACCAGGAGCTGGCGTAAACGAGCTTGGCGAAGGAGAGCGCGTGGCTCTCGGCGAAGCCGAAGTTGGCGAAGGAGAGGATCTTGACGTAGATCGCGTCGGCCTCCTCGCCGTGCAGGCCCTTGGCCGCCATCCCGGCGTACAGCTTCTCCTTGATGCTCTCGATCCGCTCGACCCCGCGCTTGGAGCCCATCGCGCGGCGCAGCAGGTCGGCCTCGTCGGGGGTGCAGTCCCCCAGCGTGCGGGCCATGTCCATCAGCTGCTCCTGGAACAGCGGCACCCCCTTGGTGCGCTCGAGCACCGGCACCAGCGAGACGTGCGGGTAGTCGACCGGCTCGCGCCCGGTGGCGCGGCGGATGTAGGGGTGCACGGCGCCGCCCTGGATCGGGCCGGGCCGGATCAGCGCGATCTCGATGGCCAGGTCGTAGAACTCCCGCGGCCGCAGCCGCGGCAGGGTGCCGATCTGGGCGCGGCTCTCGACCTGGAAGACCCCGATCGAGTCGGCCCGGCAGAGCATGTCGTAGACGGCCGGCTCCTCCTTGGGGATCGTGGCCAGCTCCCAGTGCTCCCCGAGGTGCTCCGCGCTGATCCGCATCATGTGGTCCAGCGCGCTGAGCATCCCGAGCCCGAGCAGGTCGAACTTCACCAGCCCCATGAACTCGCAGGCGTCCTTGTCCCACTGCAGGACCGTGCGCTTGTCCATGCGGGCCCGCTCGATCGGGCACACCTCCCCGATCGGCCGCTCGGTCAGCACCATCCCGCCGGAGTGGATGCCGAGATGGCGGGGGGCGCCGAGCAGCTGGTTGGCCAGGTCGGCGACCGGCGCCGGCAGCTCGTGCTCACCCTCCTGCTCGCCCTCCGCTGCCACGTGGCTCCAGCTGGTGACCTGCTTGGACCACGCGTCCTGCTGGCCCGGGGAGTACCCGAGCGCCTTGGCGGCGTCGCGCACCGCCATCTTGGGGCGGTAGCCGATGACGTTGGCGACCTGGGCGGCGTTGAGACGGCCGTAGCGCTCGTAGACCCACTGGATCACCTCCTCGCGCCGGTCGGAGTCGAAGTCGACGTCGATGTCGGGCTCCTCCTCGCGGTGGGCGGAGATGAACCGCTCGAAGGGCAGCCGGTAGAAGACCGGGTCGATGGCGGTGATGCCGAGCGCGAAGCAGACCGCCGAGCTGGCCGCCGACCCGCGGCCCTGGCACTGGATGCCGCGGGAGCGGGCGAACTCGACGATGTCGTGGACGATCACGAAGTACCCGGCGAAGTCCTTGCGCTCGATCACGTCGAGCTCGTGGTCGACCTTGGCCCGCGCGTCGGCGGCCAGCGGCGTCCCGGCGTAGCGCTGCGCGAAGCCGCGCTCGGTCAGCTCCCGCAGCCGGCTGATCGGGGTGTGGCCCTCGGGGATCCCGATCTTGGGCAGCCGGGGCCGAGCCTTCTGCAGGTCGAAGGCAACCTCGTCGGCGAGCTCCACCGAGCGGGCCACCGCGCCGGGGTGCCGGGCGAACCGGCGGGCCATCTCCTCCCCCGACCGCAGCGAGGCCGCCCCCGAGGGCGGCAGCCAGCCGGCCATCTCGGCCAGGCTGCGGCGGGCCCGGACCGCTGCCATCGCCGCGGCCAGGCGGTGCCCCTCGGGCCGGGCGTGGTGGACGTTGTTGGTGGCGACGTGGGGCAGGCCGCGCTCGCGGGCGATCCGGGCCAGGACGTCGTTGTGCCCGGAGTCCAGCGGCAGCCCGTGGTCGATCAGCTCGACCGCGACGTGCTCGGGCCCGAAGAGCTCGACCAGCAGGTCCACCGCCGCCGCCGCGGCGGGCGGGCCGCTCTCGGCCAGCGCCCGGCGTACGGCGCCCTTGCGGCAGCCGGTGAGCACCAGCCAGTGCCCGCGCCCGCGCTCGGCGAGCTCGCCCAGGTCGTAGTCGGGGCGGCCCTTCTCGTCCCCGCGCAGCTGCGCGTCGGTGATCGCCGCCGCCAGCCGGTGGTAGCCCTCCACCCCGCGGGCCAGCACCAGCAGGTGGCTGCCCTCGGGATCGGGGACGCCCTGCTGGGGGCGGCTCAGCCCGAGGGAGAGCTCGGCGCCGTAGATCGTGCGCAGGTCGCGGCCGTCGCCGCGGGCGTGCACCTGGGCGGCCTCGGCGAACAGCGGTGCGCCGTAGAACCCGTCGTGGTCGGTCAGCGCGAGCCCGTGCAGCCCCAGCCGCAGCGCCTCGCGGACCAGCTGGTCGGGGCCGCTGGCCCCGTCGAGGAAGCTGAAGTTGCTGTGGCAGTGCAGCTCGGCGTACGGCACGACGGCGTCGGGCCGCTCGATCTCGGCCCGCTGGGGCCGGCGCTTGCGCCGGGAGACCGGCGCCTCGTCCTGCGGGCGCGGCCGACCGGAGAGCCGGCTCTCCAGCTCCCCCCACGGCATCGGCGGGTTGCTCCAGCCCATCAGTCGTACCCCATCAGTCGTGCCCCATCAGTCGTACGCCGCCTCGGTGACCCAGCGGCCGCCCGCACTGTCGTAGGTGAGCAGCCAGGCCCGCCCGTCGACGCCGACCACCTGGAAGCGCGCGACCCGGCGCGGCTCACTGCCGGGCGCTGCCTCCCACCACAGCTCCTCGACCGGCCACGGGCCGGCCCAGGCCGCGACCTGCTGCCAGCCCTCGCCGGAGCCGGTGCGGAACCGCGTGGGCTCGCCGCGCACGGCGCCGCGCTCGTCGACGCAGACGAGGTGCCCGCCCCCGGCGACCACCTCGGCCGGCCAGGGGGTGGCCAGCACGCGGGCCGGGGCGGGGGGCGGGATGCTGCCCGGCCAGGGCAGCTCCCGGGGCCGCAGCCCGGTGGGCCGCTCGCCCCACGGCACCACGGCCTGCCGCTCCGCCGGCGACCGGCCGCCCTGGAGCACCGGCGCCACCACTGCATCGTGGCCGAGCATCCCCTGCACCCGGGCGATGCCGCGCTCCACCCGCTCGTCGGTGCCGCCCCACAGGCCGTCGGCGTGCACGGCGTCGGGCACCACGGTCTCGGGCACCAGCCGCACCCGCTCCACCGGCGCCCGCACCTCGCCGCCGCGGAACCCGCCCTGGAGCTGCCAGTGCAGGCGGTCGACCACGTCGGCGGCGCTGAACCAGCGCGGGTGCAGCCAGCGCCGGGTGGAGACCACCGCCCCCTCGCTCTCGACCTCGACGCGGACCTCCGTGCAGGCCAGGTTGCGGCGGGCCAGCCCCTCGACGAACTGCTCGGCGGTGCGCCGGGCGCTGAAGCAGACGGTCTCCGCGGAGTCCAGGGGCGGCTCGAAGTCGACGTGGCAGGCCAGCTCCGGGGGCGGCGTGCGAGCGGCCAGCAGGTCGGTCTCCTCGCCCCGGACCACCCGGTGCACCCAGGCCGTGCGGGGGCCGAACCGGGCCTGGACGTCGGCGGGCGGCAGGTCGGCCAGGCTGCCGAGGGTGCGCAGCCCGAGGCGGCGCAGCAGGCTCACGGCCCCCGGGTCGTCGAGCACCTCGACCGGCAGCCCGGACAGGAACCCCGCGGACCCGGCGGCCGGCACCACCACGCTGTCCTGGGGCAGCGCCCGCCGGGCGGCCTGCTCGGCGGTGAACAGCTCGTCGGCGACGCCCACCCGGCAGTCCCAGATCCCGCGCTCGACCAGGCACTCGGTGATCACCGCCGCCGCCTCGCGCTCCCCGCCGTAGTAGCGGCCCGGCGAGCGCAGCGCGACCAGCCCGGGGCGCAGCGGCGCCACCCCGGGCCGCAGCTCCTCCAGCGCGGCGAGCACGTCCTCGAAGGAGCGTGCGTCCCGGTCGGGGTTGGCCGCCAGCACCAGCAGCTCGGGGCAGCGCGACTGCGCGTCGCGCCGCCGCATGCCGCGGCGCACGGCGTACTCACGGGCGGCGTCGTTGCAGGCGACGACGAGGTTGGCGGAGAAGACCGCCGCCGGCAGGTGCGTGGGTCGGCCCTCCTCGGCGAGCGCGGCCACGACCGGCCAGTCGGGGCACCACACCACCAGCATCCGGCCCGCCATCAGCCGGCCTCGCGCACCGGCGCCAGCGTCTCGGAGGCTGCCTCGGGGGCCGTCTCGGCCCGGCGCAGCGGTGCGTCGAGGGCCGGGAACCACAGGGAGGTACGCCGGGCGGGCGCGGCCCCCCGCCGCGCCTCGACCACCAGCCGGCGCGCCCGCAGCGCGCCCTCGCCGCGGCCGACGCCGGTCCAGCGGGACTCGGTCGCCGAGAGCCGGACCTCGGCGCGGGGCCACGGGCCGCACGCGACCAGCACCGCGCCCCGCTTGCGCAGCCGGGCGCCGAGCTTCTCGGCGAGGTGCTCGGCCACCCGCCCCGGCGGCCGGACCACGACGACCTGGGCGACGTCCACGAGGGCTGCGGTGGCCTCCAGCCACAGGTCTCCGGGCTCGGGGACCAGGACGGTCCGGCCGAGCTCGACGCCGACCTCGGCCGCGGCCTCCGCACCGAGGTCGGGGACCCCCACCACCGCGCACCAGGCGCCCGCCCGGGAGGGCCCGGCCATCAGCGCCAGCGCGAGGGCGGTGCTGTCGACCTCGTAGGCTCCGCCGGTGCGCAGCTGGACCACCCCGGAGAGCGCCGGGTGGGTGTCCAGGGGCATCCTGGGCACGCCGTCGGTCATCCGGTGCATGCGCTCGCGCAGCGCCCGGATCTCGTCGGCGGCCGCAGCCGCGGTCGGGATGGAGATGACCACACCCCATGATCGAACACTTGTTCGATCAGGTCAATCCCGGGCGGCGGCTCGGCCGCCCGGGACGGACCTCAGGCGTCGTACAGGGCGGCGATCCGGTCGGCGTTGTTGGCGGCCACCACTGTGCGCTTGACCTTCAGCGACGGGGTCAGCTCCCCCGACTCGATGCTGAGGTCGGACTCCAGGATGTCCCACTTCTTGACGGTCTCCCAGCGGTTGAGTCGGGAGTTGAGCTCGTCGACGTAGCCGGCGACCATCGCGCGCACCTTCTCGGAGCGCACGATCTCGGCGTACGACGCCCCGGCCATGTCGTTCTCCGCCGCCCAGATGTTCATCGCGTCCGGGTCCAGCGTGATCAGCGCGACGCAGTAGTTGCGCTCGTCGCCGAAGACCATGAACTGGCTGGTGTAGGGGCAGATCGCCTTGAACTTCGACTCGATCGCGGGCGGCGCGACGTACTTGCCTCCCGAGGTCTTGAACAGCTCCTTGATCCGCCCGGTGATGGTCAGGAAGCCGTCGGCGTCGATGCTCCCCTTGTCGCCGGTGCGCAGCCAGCCGTCCTCGGTGAACGCCTTCGCGGTCTCCTCGGGCAGGTTGTGGTAGCCCTCCATCACGTGCGGGCCGCGCAGCTGCACCTCGTCACCCTCGCCGATGCGGATCTCCGCACCCGGCAGTGCCGGGCCGACCGTGCCGATCTTGTAGTGCTCGGGGCTGTTGACAGTCGCCCCGGCGGCGTTCTCGGTCATCCCGTAGCCCTCGAGGATGAGGATGCCCGCGGCATGGAACCACTGCGCGATCTCGGAGTTCAGCGCGGCCGAGCCGGAGATGAAGAACCGCACCCGGCCGCCGAAGCGGTCCCGGACCTTGCTGAAGACCAGCTTGTCGAAGACCTTGTGCTGCAGCCCGAGCGCGAACGGCACCGGCTTGCCCACGCGCTTGAGCTCGTCGACGCGCTGGCCGACCTCGAAGGCCTTGAGGAAGATCTTCTCCTTGGCCCCGCCCTCGGCCTGCTGCATCGTCACGATCTTGCCGTGGGCCTTCTCGAAGATCCGCGGCGCAGCGCCCATGAAGGTCGGCTTCACGACGCCGAGGTTGTCGACGATCCGGTCGATGCGGCCGTCGATCGCGGTGGCGAACCCGCAGGCGAGCTGGGCCGAGAGCAGCACCTTGCCGAAGGAGTGCGCCATCGGCAGCCAGAGGAACTGCAGGTCGCTCTCGTCGAGGATGTCCTGGGCCTGGATCGCCGCGCCCTCGTAGACCCACGAGCGGTGCTGGAGCCGCACCCCCTTGGGACGCCCGGTGGTGCCGGAGGTGTAGATCAGCGTCGCGAGCTGGTCCGGCGGAATCGACTTCGCGGTCTCCTCCACGATCGTCGGGTGCTCGGCCAGGTGGGCGTCGCCGAGCTCGGCCAGCGCCTCGAGGTCGATCACCCAGTCGCCGTCCGGGGTGCCGGTGAACGTGACGACCTTCGCCAGGTGCGGCAGCTCGTGGCGGTGCGCGCGGATCTTCGCGATCTGCTCGTCGTCCTCGGCGAAGACCACCCGGCACTCCGCGTCGCCGAGGATGTAGGCGGTGTCCTCGACGTTGGTCGTCGGGTAGACAGTGGTGGTCGCACCCCCGGCGCACATGATCGCGAGGTCGGCGAGGATCCACTCGTAGCGGGTGCTGGAGGCGATCCCGACCCGTTGCTCGGGCTCGAGGCCGAGGGCCAGCAGGCCGGCCGCGAGCCGGTTGATCCGCTCCCCGGCCTCTCGCCAGGTGACCGACTCCCAGGTCTCGTCGGGACGCGGGTAGCGGAAGGCCTCCGCGTCCGGCGTCGTGGCCACGCGCTCGAGAAGCTGCACGGCCATGTTGGGAGGAAGGTGGTCGACGAAGCTCGTGTCGGGATTCGCGGGCATGTCTCTCCTGCCGGACGGCGCGGAAGGTCGGACCCGGACCTCACCCTCCCCGCGGGATGGATGGCAGGTAACCTACGTCACATCAACACTGGCGGGTAACCCCCACGCCGAGTCCGGCTGGGATCCGACTGGGATCCGACTGGGATCCGGCTGGCAGCCGCCGCGCCCCCTCAGCGCGGGGCCCGGGCGGCGTACCTGCTGCGCACGGTCTCCGAGAGCGCCGGGACGCTCAGCACGTGCGGCAGCAGGTCCCGCTCGGTGGTCAACGCCCGGAACAGCACCGCGACTGTCACGTCGTGGTCGGGGCGGTGCTCGACGACGATCGGGTCGCCCGCCTGCACCACGCCCTCCTCCAGGACCCGCAGGTACGGACCGGGGCGACCGTCGCGGGTGAACCGCTTGATCCACCCGGTCGGGTCGTGACCGCTCAGCTCCATGAACCCGGCGAAGACCCGGCACGCCGTACGCACCTTGGCGACCTCGAGCAGGGCGGTGCCGACCCGCCACCGCTCGCCGACGAGCGCCTCGTTGACGTCGATCCCGCGGGTGGTGAGGTTCTCGCCGAACTGCCCGTCCGGCAGCGCAGCGCCGAGCTCGTCGGACCAGCGGTCCAGGTCCTCGCGCGCGAAGACGTAGACGGCGTTGTCCGGACTCCCGTGGTCGCGCCGGTCGCACACCGAGTCACCGACCAGCCCGTCGCGGCGGACGGCGACCGGGTCGGGGGTGGCCGTCTTCCGGATCCCCGAGCTGCCCACCCGGCCGGTCCACTCACCGGTCTCGGGGCGGCCGAGGTTCACCGACAGCACGCGCGCGTTCTCCACGCGGACATCCTGACCTGCCCGGGCCCGCCCGTCACCTCTTCGGCCCCAGGTCCGGCCGAAGAGGTGACGGGATCGGCTCAGGGCGCGCTGGTCACCGTCACGAGCGGGTCCGAGGCGTCCCCGGTGCCGGTGACGTAGCCGGCGGCGCCGGCGTGGCCCAGCTGCGCGCGCAGCCACAGGGCCGCCCAGCGGGCCGAGACCTCGATGCTCGTCGCCTGGGGCAGCGACTGCGGGCTCACCTCGGGCTCAGCGCCGCTGGGGTCCTGGCCGTCGGTGATGCCGTAGTGGTTCGCCCCGGCGACCCGCACGAGCTGCTTCGGGCCGCTGCCGAGCTTGGCGTACGTCGCCTCGGCCTGCGCCGGCTCCGCGACGCCGTCGGCCTGTCCCTGCACGAGCTGGACGGGGATCTGGTTGTCGATCTTCGGATAGATGCCGAGGATCGCGTTGTTGGTGCCGTAGAACGACCCCGCCTTCACGGCCGCCGGCAGGTCGAAGGAGAGCGTCGTGCAGAACGGGATCGAGCACTTGTCCTCGGCGATCGAGAGGCCGGTGGCCCCACCGAAGGAGTGCCCCAGCAGGACCATGGTGCCGGTGTCGATCCGCCCGCGCAGGGGCGAGCCGGCCCTCGCGTTCTCGGCCGCCATCCAGCTCAGCGTCTCCCCCACCTGGCTGGTGGAGGTGTAGTAGTCCAGGTCGACGAAGTTCAGCCGGCGGTGGTTGGGCGTCACGACGACGAAGCCGTAGGAGGCCACCGTCGCGGCGTACTCCTCGTAGTGCTGGCGGTGCACCTTGCCGCCCTGGAGCAGCAGCGCCACCGGCAGCCGGCCGGTCCCAGCAGTCGGGTGGAAGACCGTCGTGCCGTCGTTGGTGATCTTGCTCTGGTAGCTCGAGACCGGGACCGGCGTGATCGGCCCGGCGGCAGCGGCCGGCGCGGGCGCCGGCAGGGCGCCGGCCGTCGCGGCGCCGGGGGCGACCAGGGCGGCGGAGCCGACCAGGAGCAGGGCCGGCAGCATCGCGGGAACGAGACGGCGAAGCGGGGGGATCTTCATCGGGGTCCTCTCGGTAGGGGGACGGCGTCCGTCGCCTTGGCCATGACACAGCCAGGGACACAGCCATGACACAGCCAGGGACACGGCAGCGGCGCCAGCGCAGTGTCCGCGCACGCCGGCGTACGCCGTCAACGCGGTCTGGACCGCGACTGGCCGCCGTGGGTCGGGCGCCAGCACCGCCGACGACTCAGTCCTGCACGGCCTTGGCGACGGTGATGCAGCGCGTCAGCCACTCGTCGGCGGGCGCGGGCACGGCTCCCGCCGGGTCCTGGAGGTGCCACAGCGCGTTGACGAGCATCCGCACGACTACCCAGTCGCGGGCCCGGCCCTCGTCGAGCCCGGCGACGTCGACAACTGTGTGGAAGCGCCGGCGCAGCCCGTCGCGCACGCTGCCGGGGCCGGAGACCAGCTCCTCCCAGCGGTTCCACAGCAGCGGCGCGGGCTCGTAGTGGCGGTCCCCGGCGAGCGGCTTGGGGTCGATCGCCAGCCACGGCTCGCGATCGGCCGCGAGCACGTTCGCGTCGTGGAGGTCGGTGTGCAGCAGCCGGTCCCCGCCGGGCGGCTCGGTGGCCACCAGGTCCCGGGCGCTGGTCACGGCCTGCTCGACCAGCCGGCGCGGGAGCGGGGCGTCGCGCGGGAGCGCCGCGAGCTGGTCGGCCCAGCGCAGGACGTGCGGCGCGAGGCGCCGGATCCGTCCGGGGGCCGGAACGTGGAGGCGGTCGTAGAGCCCGGCCACGATCTCGCAGGACTCCAGGTCCCAGAGGTCGGCGAGGTCCTCGGGGTGCAGGCGCTCGAGCAGGAGCGCGGAGCGGTGCGGGTCGGCGCGCAGCAGCTCGACGGCGCCGCGGCCGTGCCAGTGCTGGAGCGCGAGGTGCTCCTGCTCGGCCTCCTCGTGGGGGAAGCCCACCTTCAGCGCGGCGGGGCGGCCGCCGGCGGTGCGGACCGGGAGCACGACGGCGGTGTGGCCGTGGGCGGCCGCGCCGTCACCGGTGAGCTGCCACTCCTCCTGCAGCTCGCCCAGCAGCGCGGGGAGCCGGTCGAGCCACTGCACCCACGCGGGACCGCGGGCGGCGTACGCCAGCAGCCCCGCGGGGAGGCTCACTTCTTCGACTTCTCCGTGGGCTGGGTCGTGGAAAGCGCGGCCACGAAGGCCTCCTGGGGGACCTCGACGCGGCCGACCATCTTCATCCGCTTCTTGCCCTCCTTCTGCTTCTCCAGCAGCTTGCGCTTGCGGGTGATGTCACCGCCGTAGCACTTGGCCAGCACGTCCTTGCGGATCGCGCGGATGTTCTCGCGGGCGATGATGCGCGCGCCGATCGCGGCCTGGATCGGCACCTCGAACTGCTGGCGCGGGATCAGGTCCTTCAGCTTCCCGGCCATCATCACGCCGTAGGCGTAGGCCGCGTCGCGGTGCACGATCGCGGAGAACGCGTCGACCGGCTCGCCCTGGAGCAGGATGTCGACCTTGACCAGGTCGGCGGCCTGCTCGCCGGAGCGCTCGTAGTCCAGCGAGGCGTAGCCCTTGGTGCGCGACTTCAGCTGGTCGAAGAAGTCGAAGACGATCTCGCCCATCGGCAGCGTGTAGCGCATCTCGACGCGGTCCTCGGAGAGGTAGTCCATCCCCTGCAGGGTGCCGCGCTTGGTCTGGCACAGCTCCATGATCGTGCCGATGTAGTCGCTGGGGCTGAGGATCGTGGCCTTGACGACCGGCTCGCGCACCTCGGCGATCTTGCCCTCGGGATACTCGCTGGGGTTGGTGACCACCAGCTCGCTGCCGTCCTCCATCAGCACCTCGTAGACCACGTTGGGGGCCGTCGAGATGAGGTCGAGGTTGAACTCACGCTCCAGGCGGTCGCGGGTGATCTCCATGTGCAGCAGGCCCAGGAAGCCGATCCGGAAGCCGAAGCCCAGCGCGCCGGAGGTCTCCGGCTCGAAGGTCAGCGCCGCATCGTTGAGCTGGAGCCGCTCCAGGGCGTCGCGCAGCGTCGGGTAGTCGTCGCCGTCGATCGGGTAGAGCCCGGAGTACACCATCGGGTTCGGGTGCTTGTAGCCGCCGAGCGCCTTGGTCGCGCCGTGGTGCTGGCTGGTGACCGTGTCACCGACCCGGGACTGGCGCACGTCCTTCACGCCGGTGATCAGGTAGCCGACCTCGCCGACCCCGAGGTCGGCGGCCTTGACCGGCTCCGGGCTGATCACGCCGACCTCGAGCATCTCGTGCACGGCGCCGGTCGACATCATCTTGATCCGGTCGCGGTGGGTGAGCTTGCCGTCGATGACCCGGACGTAGGTGACCACGCCGCGGTAGGTGTCGTAGACGGAGTCGAAGATCAGCGCGCGCGGCGCGGCGTCCGCGTCCCCGACCGGGGCGGGGGTCTGCTTGACGATCTCGTTGAGCAGGCCCTCCACGCCGACGCCGGTCTTGGCGCTGACCCGCAGGACGTCCTCGGGCTCGCAGCCGACCAGGCCGGCCAGCTCCGCGGCGTACTTGTCGGGGTTGGCGCCGGGCAGGTCGATCTTGTTGAGCACCGGGATGATGTGCAGGTCGGCGCCCATGGCGAGGTAGAGGTTCGCCAGGGTCTGGGCCTCGATCCCCTGCGCGGCGTCGACGAGCAGGACCGCTGCCTCGCACGCCTCCAGGGACCGGGACACCTCGTAGGTGAAGTCCACGTGACCGGGGGTGTCGATCATGTTCAGCACGTAGGTGCCGGACTCGGCACCCTCCTCGTTGCCCACCGGGACCGTCCAGGGCATCCGGACGGCCTGGCTCTTGATCGTGATCCCGCGCTCGCGCTCGATGTCCATCCGGTCCAGGTACTGGGCCCGGGCCGCCCGCGCGTCGACGACGCCGGTCAGCTGCAGCATCCGGTCCGCGAGCGTGGACTTGCCGTGGTCGATGTGCGCGATGATGCAGAAGTTGCGGATGATCGCGGGATCGGTGGAGCCGGGCTTCGGCGCGGGGGTCTGGGGCACGAGCTCTTCTCGACGTACGTGGGTCGGGACGGACGCGACCATCCTCCCATGCCGGAGGTGGTGGACCCGACTCGACGACTGAGGCAGGATCCCGAGCCGTGACGGACCTGTGGCACTCCCTGCCCGAGCCCCTGCGCGACCCGGTCGCGCTCGCGATGCCCTTCTTCGTGGTCTTCGTCGTGGTCGAGGCGCTCGCGGCGTACTTCCTGGAGGACGAGGGTCCCGACGGGATCGCCGGGTTCGCCGGGTACGACCGGCGGGACACCGTCGCCAGCCTCAGCATGGGCGCGGTCTCGGTGGTGACGATGGCGCTGTGGAAGTCGGCGGGCCTCGCGGTGTATGCAGTGCTCTTCGCCTACGTCGCGCCCTGGCAGCTGCCGGCCGACGCCTGGTGGACCTGGGCACTGGCCATCGTGGGAGTCGACTTCTTCTTCTACTGGGCCCACCGGGTGGCCCACCGGGTCCGACTGGTCTGGGCCACCCACCAGGCCCACCACTCCAGCGAGCACTTCAACTTCGCGACCGCGCTGCGCCAGAAGTGGAACAACTCCCACGAGCTGGTGATCTGGGCGCCGCTGCCGCTGCTGGGCGTGCCGCCAGCGCTGGTCTTCTTCGGGTTCTCCGTCAGCCTCGTCTACCAGTTCTTCGTCCACACCGAGCGGATCCGCACCCTGTGGCGGCCCATCGAGCTGGTCTTCAACACGCCCTCGCACCACCGGGTGCACCACGGCAGCGACCCCGAGTACCTCGACCGCAACTACGGCGGGATCCTGATCGTCTGGGACCGGCTCTTCGGCTCCTTCCAGCCCGAGCTGCACCGCCCGACGTACGGGCTGACCACGCCGGTCGGGACCTACCACGTGCTGCGCCTGCAGACCCACGAGTACGCCGCGATCGCCCGCGACGTGCGCGCCACCCCGCGCCTGCGCGACAAGCTCGGCTACGTCTTCGGACCCCCGGGGTGGCGGCCCGACCCGGTGGCCCGCGAGACCCCCGCACCGGCGGGCGCCGCCTGACGCGGCGGCCCCGCCCCGTCCGCGGGGCTCCGGGAGACGGTGACGAGGAACCCAGTCCTTTGCCCGACTTCCGGGCGAGCCGCGGCGGGACCCGGGCACCGCACCGGGCGAGGATGTGCCGGTGATCCCCACGACCATCCCCCACGGCCGCACGGCGCGGCGGCTCGAGTGGCAGTACCTGCCGCCTGCCGTGCGCGCGCTGATCGCCCGCCGCTGCGGCTCCCCGGTCGTCTCCGCCGAGTCCCAGGGAGCGGGCTTCACGCCGGGCTTCGCCTCGGTGCTGACCTGTGCGGACGGCAGCCGGCACTTCGTGAAGGCGGCCTCGGTGCGGGCGCAGCGGATGTTCGCGGAGTCCTACCGCGAGGAGGCGCGCAAGCTCGCCGACCTTCCCGCCGAGACCCCGGCGCCGCGGCTGCGCTGGTCCCTCGACGACGAGGACTGGGTCGTCCTCGGCATCGAGCACGTCACCGGCCGCGCCCCGGCCCGACCCTGGCGGCCCGCGGAGCTGGACGCCACGCTGGACGCCCTCGAGGAGTGCGCCCGGGTGCTCACCCCGGCCCCGGGCGGAGCGGGCGCCGGCACCTTCGAGGAGGAGTTCGCCGCGTTCCCGGCGTACTGGGACGCGCTGCGGGCCGCCCCGCTGGGCGTGCCGGGCCTCGCCGAGCACGCCGACGAGGCCGCGGCGCTCGCGGCGGCGTACGCCTCGGTGTGCGGCGGGCGCACCCTCGTGCACACCGACGTGCGCGACGACAACGTGCTGCTGGCCCCGGACGGCACCGCGCTGCTGTGCGACTGGAACTGGCCGGTGGCGGGCGCCGCCTGGATCGACTCGGTGCTGGCGCTGATCGGGCCGCGCGGCGACGGCCTGGACGTGGAGGCCGTGCTGTCCGCCCGGCCGCTGACCCGCGATCTGCCGCCCGAGCACGTCGATGTGTTGCTAGCGCTGGTAGCTGGGTACTTCCTCCACCAATCGACCCAACCGGTGCCGCACACCTCGCCGTACATCCGCGACGCGCAGCGCTGGCAGGGTGACGTCGTGTGGAACTGGTTGAGCGAGAGAAGGGCGTGGTCGTGAACAGGATGGTCGTACGGATCCTCGTGGTCCTGGGTGTCGTTGGCGGGGTCGGACTGGTGGCCCAGCGGACGGGGCTCATCCCGGCTGGAGCCCAGGCCGGCGCGCCGGCGACGGCGCTGCCCCTCACCTGTCGGCTCCAGGGACACGGCTGGCGGGTGCCGAGGTCGACCGCGAGCGCCCCGACGCGTACCACTTGTCGGCGCTGCGACCAGCTCGACCTGCCGACGCCCTGATCTCGGCCCGCGCCGCCTGATTTGGGCGGCCGCGTCCGGCGCTGTTAATCTTGCACGTCGCTTGTTGCGCGCCCTCCCGAGGGCAGCGGCGCCGACAGCACACCTGGACTCAGCAGCACCGTCTAGCACCATCCCCACACCTACGACGAAGGCGCAGTAGTGGCGAACATCAAGTCCCAGATCAAGCGGAACAAGCAGAACGAGAAGCGCCACGAGCGCAACAAGGCCGTGAAGACCGGCCTGAAGTCTGCCGTGCGCAAGTTCCGCGAGCTCGCGGAGACCGGCGACAAGGACGCTGCCGTCCTGGCCGGCCGCGAGGCCTCCCGGAAGCTGGACAAGGCCGTCTCCAAGGGCGTCATCCACCGCAACCAGGCCGCGAACCGCAAGTCCGCGATCGCCAAGCAGGCCGCCTCTCTCTGAGGCCCCTCGCACTTCGGCGCCGCCCCCTCGGGGGCGGCGCCTTTTTGCGTTGCCCCTCGACGCGGGTCCAGACCGGGTCAGCGCCGCTCGCGCAGCCCGGTCACGGTGAGGATCAGGCGCTCCATCGTGTACGCCGGATCGCTCGCCGCGCCCTTCAGGTCGGCGTCCGCGCGGGCGACCGCTCGGATCGCCTTGGCCAGACCCGCGTGGGACCAGCCACGCGCCTGCTTGCGCAGGCTGTCCTGCCTCCACGAGGGCATCCCCGACTCCCGGTTGCCGCCGGCGTAGTTGGCCACGCTGCGCAGCTGTCCGGCCACGGTTGCCAGGACGTAGACCGGCGAGGTGCCGTTGGCGATCGTCCACCGCAGCTCCTCGAGCGCCCGCGCCCGGTCGCCGGAGAGGATCGCGTCGGAGATCTGGAAGTTCTTCACCTCAGCGTGCCCGCCGAAGTACTGCCGAACCTTCTCGACGTTGAGGGGCCCGCCGGCGAAGTCGTTGACGAGCTGGGAGGCGGCGGCCGCGAGCGAGCGGAGGTCCTGACCGACGGCCTGGACCAGCGCGCCGGCGGCCTCGGAGTCGATCGTCGACCCGTGGCTGCGGACCTCGGCAGCCACGAAGGAGGGGTACTCGGAGGCCTTCAGCTCCGCCGACTTCACCTCGGTGACCGGGCCCAGCTTGCGCAGCTTGGTCAGCACCCCGCTGCCCTTCGGTCCGCCGCCGTGGACCAGCACCAGCGCGACGTCCTCGGCGGGTGCGGCGGCGTAGCGCAGCAGCCCCTCGGCCGACTCCTCAGGGAGGTTCTCCAGGTTGCGCACGACCACGCAGCGGATCGTCGAGAACAGCGACGGGGCGGCGAGCTCGCCCAGCGTGGCCAGCGTCAGGTCGGCGGCCGGGCTGTCGGCGAGCTCGGCCTCGGGGTCGTGCGCCCGGACCGCGGCGCGGACCGTCTGGACGGTGCGCTCGGCCAGGAACTCCTCCTTGCCGGTCACCAGCGTGACCCGCCCGAGCACGTCAGCTGCCTTCGGTCCCCTCGCCATGGTGGGTCCAGCCTGCCACAGCCCGCCGACGCTCAGCCGCGGGCGTCGGTGCCGAGCTCGTCACCGTCGACCGTGACCGCCAGGTCGTCGTCGGTGTCGGTGCGCAGGACCCGGGCTCCGGCGCGCTCGAGGGCCGCCAGGGGCGCCGGGGCCGGGTGGCCGTAGTCGTTGTCCTCCCCCACCGGCACCAGCACCACGCGGGCGCCCAGCGAGGTCAGCCAGTCGAGGTCCTGGTGGCGGCTGCCGTGGTGCGGGAGCTTGAGCACGTCGGCACGCAGGCCCGGCCAGTCCCGGGCCAGGGCTGCCTGGGCCGGGGGCTCGACGTCCCCGGTCAGCAGCACCCGGACCCCGCGGACGCTGGCCAGCAGCACGACGCTGGCGTCGTTGGCGGTGCTGCCGTCGCCGGGGCCGCCGCGGACGCCGGGGTCGGTGGGGCGCAGCACCTGGAGGGTGACCTCGCCGACCTCGTGGACGCCGGGGGCGAGCGGCGCCACCGGCACCGACGCTGCGGCCGCCGCGGACTCGACAGCCGCGACGCCGGCGGGCGGGTCGAGCAGCGCCCCGGTCGCCACCGCGTCGACGGCCCGGCCGGCCAGCACCCCGGGCAGGCCGTCGACGTGGTCGGCATGGAAGTGGGTCAGCACCACCAGGGGCACCCGGTCCACGCCGAGCTCGTCCAGGCACGCGTCGACCAGGTCCGGGTCCGGGCCCGCGTCCACCACGACGGCGGCGTCGGGGCCGGAGCGGACCACCAGCGCGTCGCCCTGACCGACCGCGCACGCGACCACCACCCAGCCGGCCGGGGGCCAGCCGGGGGTCGGCGGCCGGACCAGGACGGCGAGGACCATGACCAGGCAGCAGCCGATCCCCGTCGTACGCCGCGCGAGCAGCCGGGGCGCGAGGACTGCCAGGAGCACGCAGCCCAGGGTCAGCACCGCCAGCGACAGG
Source organism: Nocardioides pantholopis (assembly GCF_003710085.1). Classification (NCBI taxonomy): domain Bacteria; kingdom Bacillati; phylum Actinomycetota; class Actinomycetes; order Propionibacteriales; family Nocardioidaceae; genus Nocardioides; species Nocardioides pantholopis. Next base: position 2,773,341 of record NZ_CP033324.1, read on the forward strand.
GCACCGGTCCCCCACTCCACCGCGGCCGTCGGCAGCCCGGCGCCCCGGCGGGCGACCGCCACGATCCACGCCACGCACCAGGCCGCGCCGGTCCCGGCCACCCGCCCCGCGGGCTCGGCGACCAGGCCGAGCAGCCCGCCGACCAGGCCCAGCACGGTGGCCGGGCCGACCACCGGCGCGACCACCAGGTTGGCGACCACCGCGACCACGCTCACCTGCCCCGAGATGCCCGCGACCAGCGGTGTGCAGGCCAGCTGCGCGGCGGCCGGAACCGCCACGGCCTCGGCCAGCCAGCGCGGGAGCCAGCGGGCCATCGCATCGCGCCAGCCGGGCGCGAGCACCAGGATCCCGGCAGTCGCCAGGACCGAGAGCGCGAAGCCCGGTGCCACCGCCAGCGACGGCTGGACCAGCAGCAGGCCGAGCACCGCCGCGCCGAGGCCGCGCAGACCGCGCTGGAGGCCGTTGCTCCCCATCGCGACCAGCGCGACGGTGCCCATCACCGCGGCGCGCAGGACGCTGGGCTCGGTGCGGGCCAGCAGCACGAACCCGACGATCCCGCAGGCCCCGACCAGGTACAGCCACCGGCCGCGGACGCCCGCCCACCGGGCGAGGACGAGGAGGAAGCCGACCACGAGGGTGAGGTTGGTGCCGGAGACCGCGAGCAGGTGGGTCAGGCCGGTGGCCCGGAAGTCCTCGGCGAGCCCCGGGTCGAGTCCGGCGTCGTCGCCGTTGACCAGCGCCGGGACCAGCACCCGCTGGTCCTCGGGGCGGTGCGCCACCGACTCGCGCAGTGACGCGCGCACGGCGGCGGCGCCACGCCACCACAGGTCCGGGGCCGCGACCGGGCGCGGCGCCCCGGACGCGGAGAGCACCCCGGCGAGGTCCGCGTCGTCCGCGGGGGCGAGCCGGCCGGTGGCCCGCACCCGCGCGCCGAGCTGTACGTCGAGCCAGTCCTCGTCGGCGAGGACGAGGACCGCCGCCCGCAGTCGGTGCGTCGCGCCGCGGCCGGTCACCTCGCGCACCGAGAGCCGGACCAGCACCACCTCGCCGAAGCGGCCGGCGACCGGGCGCGGGTCGGAGGTCACCACGGCCTCGGTCGAGACCACCGCCCGGTCCCGGGCGAGCTCGGCCAGCGGACTGGTGGCGACCTGCTCGGCGCGCACCAGGACCGAGCACGCGACCGCACCGGCGACCAGCACCATCGCGGCCACGGTCAGCACCCGGGGCGAGCCCCGTCGCCGGGCCCGGACCAGCCAGAGGAGCGCCCCGGCGGCGAGCCCGGCCAGCGCGCCCCGGGGAAGCAGGTGGGCCGCCAGCGCTCCGACCCAGGCCGCCAGCCCGAGCAGCGGCAGCCGGAGGTCGGGCCGGGCCCGCAGCTGTGCCCACGGAGTGCCCTCGTCAGCGGGCCGCACCGGGTCGGCCGGGTCAGACCGTGACGTGCGGCGTCAGCTTCGCCAGCGTCACGTCGCCGATCCCGTCGACCTCGAGGAGCTCCTCCACGGCGCCGAACCCGCCGTGCTCCTCGCGCCAGGCGATGATCGCCTGCGCCGTCACCGGCCCCACGTCGGGAAGCAGCTCCAGCTCGGCCTGGGAGGCGAGGTTGAGGTTGACCAGGGCGGCCCCGGGCGCACCGGCCGTGCCTGGCGCGGTGCCGCCCGGCGGCCCCGACGACGGCCCGGCGACCGCAGCCGCGGCCCGGCCGACCAGCACCTGCTCGCCGTCGACGAGCAGCCGCGCCAGGTTCAGCCCGGTCAGGTCCACCCCGGGGCGGGCGCCGCCGGCGGCCTCGAGGGCGTCGACGACCCGGGACCCGGCCGGAAGCACGGCGATGCCGGGACGGCGGACCTTCCCGGCCACGTCGACGGTGACGGTGCCGGTGCCGGAAGCCCCCTCCTCGGCGCCCGGGGAGGCCGCCTCGGCGCCCGGGGCCACGCCCGGGCTGCCGGGGCCGGCAGGCGTGGCCAGCGCACCGCGGTCGGCCGACGCCAGCCTGCCCACCGGCTCCCCGGGGTCCGCCCGCACCACCCACCAGCAGGTGGCCGCCAGGCCGAGCGCCACCAGGACCGCGACCACGGCGACCGGCCCCGGGCCCAGGCCGGCCCGCCCGCGCAGCGGCTCCGGGACGAGGCCCGCCACCGCCGTCGTCCCCGCGGCCACCGGCGCCCGGCCGCCGCGCCGGGCAGCGTGCCGGCCCGGGACCGGGACCACGGACGCCCGCGGCGCCGGTGCCAGCAGGTCCGGCTCCGGCTCGGGCTCGGCGGGGCCGGGCGGGGTCAGCCGTCCCGCAGGGGCGACCGTCGCGACCCGGGTGTGCCCCGCCCACCACGCGTCGTCGTCCTCAGGCCCGCTCGGGGCGTGCGGACCCTCAGGCCCGGGGGCCGGGATCCGCGAGGCCGCCAGCTCCGCGCCGAGCTGGGCGAGCCGCCGCGACACGGCCGCCTGGTGGTCGGGGCTGGGTCGGCTGCGCATGCCGCGAACCTAGGCAGCACGACCGGCCGGCCGGGTCCGGGCACCACGTGCCTGTGGAGGACGCCGGCCCGAAGGCCGGCTGTGGACGGCGCCCGGTCAGGCGCGGGGCGCCACGCAGACCGCGACCACCCCGGGACCCACGTGCGCCCCGAGCACCGCGCCCAGCTCGCCGCAGGTCACCTCGGCGCCGTCCAGCCGCTCGGCGAGCCGTTCGGCCAGCCGCTCGGCGAGCTGGGCAGCCCGGTCCGGGCTGGCCAGGTGGGCGACGCTCACCTCCACGCGGACACCGGCCTCCGCACCGTCCGCCGCCTCCACGGCGAGCTCCTCCAGGCGCGCCAGCGCCCGCCCCGAGGTGCGGACCCGCTCCAACGGCACCACCCGGCCGTCGTCGAAGCCGAGCAGCGGCTTGACCGCCAGGGCGCTGCCGACGAGCGCGGCGGCAGCGCCGATCCGGCCCCCGCGGCGCAGGTGCTCCAGGGTGTCGACGTAGAACAGCGAGGTCGAGGCGGCCGCGGACTCCTGGGCGGCCCGGGCGGCGTCCTCGAGACCGCCCCCGGCGGCGAGGACGTCGGCCGCGGCCAGCACGGCGTACCCGACACCCGGCCCCACGAGCCGGGTGTCGACGGTCAGCACCCGCACACCCGCGTCCCGCGCGGCGACCTGGGCGGACTCGTAGGTGCCGCTCATGTCCGCGGAGAGGTGGATGGAGAGGATCTCCTCCGCCCCCTCCTCGGCCAGCCGGCGGTAGAGGTCGGCGAAGACCGCGGGGGCCGGGCGCGAGGTGCTGACCGGCGTGAACGAGCGCAGCGCGGCCGCGACCGCCTCCGGCGTCGCCCCGTCGGCCCCCTCGTCGTGGACGTGCGGGCCGATGACGACCTGCAGCGGGACCACCGCGATGTCCCGCTCGGCGGCGAGCTCCGGCGGCAGCATCGCTGTCGAGTCGGTGACGATCCGGACCGGCATGCCCCGAACGCTAGACGAGGAACCGCTCACACGACGACGTTGACCAGCTTCGGGGCCCGGACGACGACCTTGCGCACCGGCCGGCCGTCGATCGCGCGCACCACTGCCGGGTCGGCCATCGCCAGGGACTCCAGGTCGGCCTCGGAGATGTCCGGGGCGACCTCGAGGCGCGCCTTGACCTTGCCCTGGATCTGCACCACGGCGGTCACGGTGTCCTCGACCAGCAGCGCGGGGTCGACCACCGGCCAGCCCGCACGGGCGACGGTGGGCTCGTGGCCGAGCCGCTCCCACATCTCCTCCGCGGTGTACGGCGCGACCAGCGAGAGCAGGATCGCCACGGTCTCCACGGCCTCCCGCACCGCCGGGTCGTCCGGCCCGGCGCCGGTGTCGACGGCCTTGCGGGTGGCGTTGACCAGCTCCATCGTGCGGGCCACGACCACGTTGAACCGGTGGCTCTCCAGGAGCTGCTCGACCTCGGCCAGGGTCCGGTGCGTCGCCCGGCGCAGCGCCGGGTCCCCGCCCTCGGGCGAGGTCCCGACCGGGGAGGTGACGTCCCCGGAGAGCCGCCAGGCCCGCTGCAGGAACTTCAGCGCGCCGCCGGGCGACATGTCCGCCCAGTCGATGTCGTCCTCCGGCGGGCCGGCGAAGACCATCGTCAGCCGCACCGCGTCCACGCCGTACTCGTCGATCATCTCGCCGAGGTTGACGCCGTTGCCCAGCGACTTGCTCATCGCCTTGCCCTGGTTGATCACCTGGCCCTGGTTGAGCAGCGCCGAGAACGGCTCGACGAAGTCGAGCATCCCCATGTCGTGGAGCACCTTGGTGAAGAACCGGCTGTAGAGCAGGTGCAGGATCGCGTGCTCGACGCCGCCGACGTACTGCGCGACCGGCATCCACTCGCGCGCCTTGGCGGGGTCGAACGGGCCCTCGGTGTAGTTCGGGTCCAGGTAGCGCAGGAAGTACCACGAGGAGTCCACGAAGGTGTCCATCGTGTCGCTGTCGCGCTTGGCCGGGCCGCCGCACGAGGGGCACTCGACGTTGACCCACTCCTCGGCCGCGGCCAGCGGCGAGGTGCCCTTGGGCTTGAGGTCGGCGCCCTTGAGGTTGTCCGGGAGCCGCACCGGCAGCTGGTCCTCGGGCACCGGGACCTCGCCGCACGCCGGGCAGTGCACGATCGGGATCGGCGCGCCCCAGAAGCGCTGCCGGCTCAGCAGCCAGTCGCGCAACCGGAAGTTGACGGTGCCGGTCCCCCGCCCGTCCGCCTCGAGCTGCTCGATGATCCGGGTGATGCCGGCGGTCTTGTCGGCGAGCCCGTCCAGCGGACCGGAGTTCACGTAGGTGCCGTCGCCGGTGGTGGCGACGTAGGTCTCCTCGGGGTTGTCCTCCCCCGTGTCGACGACCCGGCGCACCGGCAGCCCGAAGGTCTTCGCGAAGTCCAGGTCGCGCTGGTCGTGGGCGGGCACCGCCATGATCGCGCCGGTCCCGTAGTCGGCCAGCACGTAGTCGGAGGCCCACACCGGCATCTGCTCCCCGGTGACCGGGTTCAGCGCGGTGACGCCCAGGTCGACGCCGGTCTTGGGCCGGTCGGTCGCCAGCCGGTCGATGTCGGAGGCCTTGCGGACCTCCGCGAGGTACGCCGCGAGCGCATCGGCGCGCTCGGGGTCGACGATCTCCTCGGCCAGCTTCGCGTCGGCCGCGACCACCATGAACGTGGCCCCGAAGAGCGTGTCGGGGCGGGTCGTGAACACGGTGACCGTCCGCGTGGACCCGTCGGTCAGCGCGATGTCGAAGTCCACGTGGGCGCCCTCGGAGCGGCCGATCCAGTTGCGCTGCATCGCCAGCACCCGGTCCGGCCAGGTGCCCTGCAGCGCGTCCATGTCGTCGAGCAGCCGCTGGGCGTAGTCGGTGACCCGGAAGTACCACTGGTTGAGCTCGCGCTTGGTCACCTCGGCGCCGCAGCGCTCGCACCGACCCTGCACGACCTGCTCGTTGGCCAGCACCGTCTGGTCGTTAGGGCACCAGTTGACGGGGCTGTTCTTGCGGTAGGCCAGCCCGCGCTCGCGGAACTTCAGGAACAGCCACTGCGTCCAGCGGTAGTACTCGGGGTCGGAGGTGTGCAGCCGGTGCGACCAGTCGAAGGAGACCGCGTAGCGGCGGAACGACTCGGCCTGGGTCTCGATGTTCGCGTAGGTGTAGGTCGCCGGGTGCTCGTCGTTGCGGATCGCGGCGTTCTCGGCCGGCAGGCCGAAGGAGTCCCACCCGATCGGGTTCAGCACGTCGTACCCGCGCTGCCACCAGTAGCGCGCGATCACGTCGTGCAGAGCCATCACCTCGGCGTGCCCCATGTGCAGGTCGCCGGAGGGATAGGGGAACATCGTCAGCGCGTAGCGCTTCTCCGCGCCCTCGCCCGCCGAGCCCGCGCGGAACGGGTCGAGCCGCTCCCAGACCGGGCGCCACTTCTCCTGCACGCCCCGCACGTCGTACGCGGTCTGCTCGTCCTGGTGGCTCTGGGTCTGGTCGCTCATTCTCGTCTCTCGTGTGGCGGTGGAGTCCGGCCCGGGGCACAAAAAAACCCCTCGAGGACGAGGGGCAGCCGCGTCGGGTCGTGCGTCTCGACGCGGCTAGGTAAGAAGCAGGGGCCTGCGCATGGGGCCATGCTACCGCGCCGCTCGGGCGTACGCCGCGGGACTGGTCCCGGTCCAGCGGCGGAAGGCCAGCCCGAAGCTGGTCGCGTCGGCGTACCCGAGGCGCTGCGCCAGCCCGGCCACCGGCATGGTGGCGGGACCGGCCAGCAGCGAGCAGGCCAGCCCGGCGCGGACCTCCTCCACGACGGCGCGGTACGACGTGCCGGCGGCGGCCAGCCGGCGGCGCAGGGTCCGCTCGCTGAGCCCGAGACCCGCGGCCACCACCGCCATCGGGGCGCCGTGGACGAGCTGCTGGGTCACCAGCACCCGGACGTCGGCGACGGTGCCGGGTCGCTCGCGGCGCCGCCGGGCGGCCTCCGCGCAGACCGACCGGGCCACCGCCAGCGACCGGGCGTCGCCCGTGGGCAGCGGGCGGGCGAGCTCGGTGGCCGCGAAGCTCAGCGTCGCCGTCCGCTCGCCGACCACCAGGTCGGCGCCGACGCCGCCGGGGACCAGGTCGGCGAGCACTGTGTGGATGGCGGTGGCGTCGCGGGCCAGCAGGAACGCCCGGACGTCGGCCGGCAGCCCGCCGGCGTCCACCGTGGCGACGACCCGGTCGCCGACCACCGCGGCGCGCGGGATCGCGAACGTGAAGGACAGGTCGATGAAGCGCAGCGCGAGGTCCACCGCGTCCAGGACCGTCCGGCTGGCCACCAGCGCGTAGCCGAACGCGCCGAAGGTCTCGGCCCGGTAGGCGCGACCGACCTCGGCGCCGGCGTCCGGGCCGAGGTGGCGCACCAGGTTGCGGACCACCCGCAGCTCCTGGGCGGCGGTGACCTCGGGCGCCGGGTCGCGGGCGAGCAGGTCCTCGGCGGCCAGGCCGCTGCCGGCCAGCGCCGCCTCGGCCGGGACGCCGCGGGAGCGGCCGTGCCGCACCAGCAGCGCGACGCCGGCGACCGCGCGCGGGAAGTCCCAGCCGCGGGCGGCCGGGTCGGCGAGCACGGTCATGGCCGGAATTATGGACTCTGCCGCCCGCGGGCGTCTCCCCCGCCGGCGCCGGCCGCCCTAGGTTCGGCCCCATGACTGGTCCTCGCGTGGTCGTGGTCGGTGCCGGGTTCGGCGGGCTGGGCGTCGCCCGCACGCTGCTGCGGCGCGGCATCCGCGACGTCACGGTGTTGGAGCGCGCCGACGACATCGGCGGGGTCTGGCGCGACAACACCTATCCGGGCGCCGCCTGCGACGTCCCCTCGGTCCTCTACTCGTGGTCCTGGGCGCTCAACCCGGACTGGGGGCGCCGCTATCCCACCCAGCCCGAGATCCTCGACTACCTGCGGGGCACCGCCGCGGCGGAGGGACTGCTCGACCTGGTCCGCACCGGGACCGCTGTCACGGCTGTCCGCTTCGACGACACCGCCGGCTGCTGGCGCGTCGAGACGGCCACCGGCACGACGTACCAGGCGGACCTGGTGGTGACCGCGACCGGTCAGCTCTCCGAGCCGGCGGTGCCGCGGCTGCCCGGCCGCTTCGACGGCCCGACGTTCCACTCCGCGCAGTGGGACCACGACGTCGACCTGACCGGGAAGCGGGTGCTGGTGGTCGGCACCGGCGCCAGCGCGATCCAGCTGGTGCCGGGCATCGTGGACCGGGTCGGCTCGCTCACGGTGCTCCAGCGTTCGGCGCCGTACGTCGTGCCGAAGCCGGACCGCGCCTTCCGGCCCCGCCACCACCGGGTGCTGCGTCGGCTCCCCGCGCTGATGAAGGCCGAGCGCCGGGCCTGGTTCTGGCTCACCGAGCGCTTCAACGCCGCCCTGTCCGGCGACTCCCGGCTGAGCCGGCCGCTGCTGGGGGCGCTGCGGCTGGGCTGGCGGGCGCACCTGCGGGCGCAGGTGCCGGACCCGGCACTGCGGGCCCGGCTGGTCCCGGACTACGGACTGGGCTGCAAGCGGATGCTGTTCTCCAACGACTGGTATCCCGCGCTGGCCCGCCCGCACGTCGAGGTCGTCACCGATCCCCCGACCCGACTGGAGGCCGGCGGGGTGCGCACCGCCGACGGGCGCCTGCACGAGGCGGACGTGCTGGTCTGGGGCACCGGGTTCGCGGCCACCGACTTCCTCGGCTCGCTCGAGGTCACCGGCCCGGGCGGCGCCTCGCTGCGCCGGGCCTGGGCGGACGGCGCCCGCGCCCACCTCGGCCTCAGCGTCCCGGGGTTCCCGAACCTGTTCTGCCTCTACGGCCCCAACACCAACCTCGGCGGCAGCTCGATCATCGCGATGCTCGAGGCGCAGGCCGAGTACGTCGCCGAGGTGGCCGCCGCGGTCGCGGCGGGCCGGGCCCGGCTGGTCGGCGTCCGCCCCGAGGTCTACGACGACTACGACCGGGAGATGCAGACCCGGCTCTCGCGCAGCGCGTTCGCGGGCTGCGAGAGCTGGTACGTCGACGGGGAGCGGATCACCACCAACTGGCCCGGCCTGGTTGCGGAGTACCGCGCCCGGCTGGCCCGGGTCGACTGGTCCGAGCTCGAGGTGAGCTGACCCGGCGCGCCCCGGCCGCGGCTCAGCGGTGGATCGGGCGGGGCAGGCTCTTGTTCGCGACCCGGTTCTCGGCGTCGATCATCCAGGCCAGCTGCTCGAGGCGCTCGAGGACCGTGTGGATGATGTCGGCGCTGGTGGGGTCCTCGGCGTCGACCTCGTCGTGGATGCGGCGGCCGGTGCCGGCCACGGCGTACAGCGCGCCGCTGATCAGGTCGACGGTCTCCGCGGTGTTCACCTCGGCGGCGGGGAACGGCGCGAGGCTGGTCAGCTCGGCCACGGTCGCGGCGCGGGCGTCGGGCGTGACGTAGATCGCGCGCATCCGCTCCGCGACGGTGTCGGAGAACTCGCGTGCGGCGTCGACGACCTCGTCGAGGGCCAGGTGCAGGTCGCGGAAGTTCAGGCCGACGACGTTCCAGTGCGCCTGCTTGCCCTGCAGGTGCAGGTCGGTCAGGTCGACGAGGAGCTGCTGGAGGTGGGTCGCGAGCTGCTCGGAGGCCTGGAACGCGGGGCGGGCGACGTGGGTCGGGGCGTTCGTGTGCAGGACGTCGGACACGGGGGTTCCTCTCGGGGGGAGCGGTCGGGGAAGCCCCCACCCTGCCACGCTTTCTGGAGTGATTCCAGAAAGGTGAGGCTGCCCTAAACCGGGTTTTGAGTACGTCGACTCAGGCGCCGGGCGCCGATTCCCGGGAGGGTCTTCCCCATGACCACTCCGAACCCGAACCAGAGCAAGAACACCACCGCCTTCTTCGTCCAGGCCGGCCTCGCCTTCGGCATCAGCCTGTTCGCCCTCGGCCTCGCCATGCTGTTCCTGCCCGTCGACCCCTGGGTGCGGGCCTTCCTGGCGATGACCTCCCTGTTCCTGGTCTCCTCGACGTTCACGCTCGCCAAGTGCGTGCGCGACGCCCAGGAGACCCAGTACGTCGTCACCCGCCTGGACCAGGCGCGTGTCGACCGGATCCTCGCCGAGCACGACCCGTTCCGCGCCGCCGGCTGAGCACCCGCCCCCGCCCCCGCCGCGCCCCGGCTCCGACCCGCCAGGACCTCGTCCTGGCGGGTCGGCTCACGTCCGAGACCCGGGCGGGTCGGCCGGCGCCAGCAGCTGGACGACGAGCGTGGAGAGCTCGGCGTACGCCGCCGCGTCGTCCATGCCGAGCCGGGCGGTGAGCTCGCCGCGCTGGATGTCGAACATCGTCGCCGCGATCATCTCGGCGGTGAAGGCCGCGTGCACCGAGCGCAGCCCGCCGCCCGCGATCCCCTCGGCGATCAGCTCGCGGATCCGGTCGGCGGCCAGCTCGGTGTTGCGGCGGTAGACCGCGGCGGCCGGGCCGAAGTCGGCCAGGTCCTCCAGGAACTCCCGCGAGAGCAGGGCCAGACGCGAGGAGACCGCCTCCAGGTAAGCCACGACGCGCTCCAGCGGCCCCTCGACCCGGGCCACCCGCTCCTCCACGACGGCCGCCGAGGTCCGGAAGTACTGGGTGACGACCTCGACGACCAGCTCCTGCTTGGAGGAGGCCAGCACGTAGAGGGTGGACTTCGAGCAGTGCAGCCGCTCCGCGACGTCGTCGAGCGTGAGGTGGGCGAACCCCTCCGCGGCCATCAGGGCCACCAGTCGGTCGAGCAGGTCGAGCTGGCGCGCGCTGCGCCGACGGCGTACGACGGGCGTCGTCATCCCTCACCTCCCGCTGGGCTGCTCGCAGGACCCTATCGAAGCGGATAACCGTACTCCCGTACGCTGCTGAGTACAGTTCCCGAGCGCGAGAGCGAGCCGCGACCATGACCGCACGACGCGTGCTGCCCACCGACGAGGCCGCCGACCTGATCCGACTGGTGCGCCAGATCGCCACCACCGAGCTGGCGCCGCGCGTGGCCCGCGCCGAGCGCGAGGAGGAGTTCCCGCGCGAGGTGTTCCGGCTGCTCGGCCGCACCGGACTGCTCGGCCTGCCCTACCCCGAGGAGGACGGCGGGGGCGGCCAGCCCTACGGGGTCTACCTGCAGGTGCTCGAGGAGCTGGGCGCGGTCTGGGCCAGCGTCGGCGTCGGCGTCTCGGTGCACGCGCTCTCCGGCTTCGCGCTGGCCACCCGCGGCACCGAGGAGCAGCGGCGGCGGTGGCTGCCGGACCTGCTGGGCGGCGAGCTGCTCGGCGGGTACTGCCTCTCCGAGGCGCACGCCGGGTCCGACCCCGCCGCGATGCGGACCAAGGCCACCCGGGTGGGCGACGAGTACGTCATCAACGGCGCCAAGGCGTGGACCACCCACGGCGGCCAGGCCGACTTCTACACGGTGATGGCGCGGACCGCGGGAGAGCCCGGAGACCGCCGCGGCATCTCCTGCTTCCTGGTCCCCGCCGACACGCCCGGTCTGTCCGCGGACAAGCCCGAGGACAAGATGGGCCTGACCGGGTCGACCACCGCGACCGTCCGCTTCGACGACGTCCGGGTGCCTGTCGAGCGGCGCCTCGGCGCGGAGGGCGAGGGCCTGAAGATCGCGCTGGCCGGGCTCGACTCCGGCCGGCTCGGCATCGCCGCGGTCGCCACCGGGCTGGCCCAGGGAGCGCTGGACCACGCGGTGGCCTACGCCCGGGAGCGGGAGACCTTCGGCTCCCGGATCATCGACCACCAGGGGCTCGCCTTCCTGCTGGCCGACATGGAGGCGGCCGTCGCCTCGGCCCGCGCGACCACCCTGCACGCCGCACGCCTCAAGGACGCCGGGCTCCCGTTCGGACGGGAGGCGTCGGTGGCCAAGCTGGTCGCGACCGACAACGCCATGCGGGTGACCACCGACGCGGTGCAGGTCCTCGGCGGCTACGGCTACACCCGCGACTTCCCCGTCGAGCGCTACATGCGCGAGGCGAAGGTGATGCAGATCTTCGAGGGCACCAACCAGATCCAGCGGCTGGTGATCGGCCGCTCCCTGGCCGCCGGCGGCGACGGCGAGGTCCGCGGGCCCGCCTGAGGCGCCGGCGGCGACTATCCGGTGCGCGTCTCCCGGCTCCGGACCGGCCTGGTCGCGTGCTTGGCCAGGCACGGCGGGATGCCGGCCGCGGCGCGGGAGTGGTCGCGCCGGTAGACGCTCGGCGCGACACCGACCAGCTCGGTGAACCGCGTGCTGAACGTGCCCAGCGAGGAGAACCCGACAGCGAAGCAGACCTCGGTGACGCTGAGGTCCCCGCGGCGCAGCAGCGTCATCGCCCGCTCGATCCGCCGGGTCATCAGGTACGCGTACGGCGACTCGCCGTACACCCGACGGAACTCCCGGCTCAGGTGCCCGGCCGACAGGTGCGCGCCGCGGGCCAGCGCCTCGACGTCCAGCGGCTCGGCGTACTCGCGGTCGATCCGGTCCCGGACCCGCCGGATGACCGTGATCGCCCGCAGGCGCTGCGCCTGGGCGTCCTCCTGCCCCATGGCCGCCATCGTGCCAGGGTCGAGGACGGTGGGGAACGGGCGGAACCGGTCGGGAATCGGTCAGGAATCGGGAAGCACTGGCCGCCGGAGCGCGGCTAGCGTCCGAGGACCGACCCACCGACCCGAGCGAGGCAGCGATGAGCACGAAGGGCCCCGACGGCACCGGCAGCAGCACAGGCGGGTTCTCCGCGGAGGAGCGGGCGGCACTCGAGGCGCGTGCCGCCGAGCTGACGAAGGAGAGGTCCCGGGGCCGCGGCAACAGGGCCGCCGCCGACGAGCTCGACGTGCTGGCGAAGGTCCGCGACATGGAGCCCGCCGACCGGGCCGTGGCCGAGCGCATCCACGCCATCGTCACCGAGAGTGCGCCCGAGCTGGCGCCGAAGCTCTGGTACGGCCAGCCGGCCTACGCGCGCCGGGGCAAGGTCGTGTGCTTCTTCCGCAGCGGCCGGGCCGACCAGGAGCGCTACTCGACGTTCGGGTTCACCCCCGAGGCCGACCTCGACGACGACATCGGCCTGTGGCCGACCTCGTACGCCGTCACCGACCTCGGCGAGCGGGCGGCGAGGACCATCGCCACGCTGGTCAAGAAGGCCGTGGGCTGACCGAGCGCCGGGGCCGCAAATGACCAGTGGCCGTGTCCGACTCCTCCGTGGAGGAACCGGGCACGGCCACTGGCCTTGCTTCGACTCTGTCTCGATGGTGGAGCTGAGGGGACTCGAACCCCTGACCCTCTGCATGCCATGCAGATGCGCTACCAGCTGCGCCACAGCCCCATCGTTGCTCTTCCGGTTCCCCGGCCGAGCGACCTGCGGAATATTAGCCAGTCAGTCCCGGGAAAGGGAAATCGGGGTCAGGCCGTAGCCCTCGAGCACCAGCCGGCCGCCCCGGGCGGGAGACTCGGCGAGCTCCACCCAGTGGCAGTTGCGCAGGTTCCCCAGCGTCCACTGGGCGCCCTCGGGCCAGCCCAGCAGCCCCGCCACCGCGACCCGCAGCGCCGCGCCGTGGGAGACCGCGACGCCGGTGCCGCCCTCGGGCAGCGCCGCGCGCAGGTCCTCCAGCGCCGCGACCATCCGCTCGCGCACGACGGCCTGACCCTCGGCGCCCGGGAGCAGGTCCCAGTCGCCGCGCCGGAACGCGGCGTACTGCTCGGGCGAGGCCGCGGCGAGCTCCTCGTGGGTCAGCGTCTCGCACTCCCCCAGCGCGCTCTCGCGCAGCCGGGCGTCGTAGGTCGGGTCCAGGCCCGTCTCCTTGGCGACGTACGCCGCGGTCTGGCGGGCCCGGGCCAGGTCGGAGCACCAGAGCAGGCTCGGCGCGTACGCCGCGACGTACGGCGCCGCGGCGGCGGCCTGCGCGTGCCCGGTGTCGTCGAGCTCGACGTCCTGCTGGCCCTGGATGCGGTGCTCGGCGTTCCAGGTGGTCTGCCCGTGCCGCAGCAGGACCAGGCGCTTACTGCTCATCCGTGGCGGGGGCCGCGGGCGCCTCGGTCACGTCGGCCGGCAGCGCGATCGCCGGGCAGTCGCGCCAGAGCCGCTCCAGCGCGTAGAACTCCCGCTCCTCCTCGTGCTGGACGTGCACGACGATGTCGCCGTAGTCCAGCAGCACCCAGCGGCCGTCGCGCTGGCCCTCTCGGCGGATCGGCTTGGCGCCGAGCTCGCGCAGCTTGTCCTCGATGGCGTCCACGACCGCCTTGACCTGCCGGTCGTTGCTGGCCGAGGCGAGCAGGAAGGCGTCGGTGATCGCCAGCTGCTCGCTGACGTCGAAGGCGATGAGCTGCTGGGCGAGCTTGTCGGAGGCCGCGCGGGCAGCGGCGTGGACGAGCTCGACGGCGTGGTCGGTGGCGGTCATGAGACTCCGGAATCGGGCTTGGCGGGATAGAGGTCGTGCTTGGCGATGTACTGGACGACGCCGTCGGGGACGAGGTACCAGACCGGCTCGCCCCGCTCCTTGCGGGCCCGGCAGTCGGTGGAGCTGATCGCCAGGGCGGGGATCTCCACCATCGTGACCCGGTCGTCCGGGATCAGGGCGAGCGTCGCCGGGTCCATGGTGTACCCGGGGCGGGTACAGCCCACGAACCGGGCCAGCGCGAACAGCTCCTCGGGGTCGCGCCAGGTGAAGATCTCGGTCAGGGCGTCGGCGCCGGTGATGAAGTACAGCTCGGTGTCGGGCATCGTGGCCTTCAGGTCGGCCAGGGTGTCCCGGGTGTACGTCGGGCCCTCGCGGTCGATGTCGACGCGGGAGACCGTGAACCGGGGGTTCGCGGCGGTGGCGATCACCGTCATCAGGTAGCGGTGCTCCGCCGGCGAGACCTGTCGCTCGCTCTTCTGCCACGGGTCGCCGGTCGGCACGAAGACGACCTCGTCGAGGTCGAACCAGGCCTGGACCTCCGAGGCGGCCACCAGGTGCCCGTGGTGGATCGGGTCGAACGTGCCGCCCATGACCCCGACGCGGCGGGGCCCGGTCACGGCACGCGTCACGTCAGCTGTGGTCGCGGCCGGCACCGAAGGCGACGAGCGCGCCGATCATGGCGAGCAGGATCACCAGGACGACGGCGCCGATGCCCCAGGACAGGGCGTGGTCGACCTCGTGGTGGGTCTCCTCGGCGGCGAGCACGGTCATCAGAGGGCTGAGCATGGCTGCAGCCTACCCGGCCCGCTGCGCTCGCGAGCGGTCGGTGCGGCCGAACTCAGCGCACGTGCCCGTTCCCGGTCACGACGTACTTGGTGGAGGTCATCTCGGGCAGTCCCATCGGCCCGCGCGCGTGCAGCTTCTGGGTGCTGATCCCGATCTCGGCGCCGAACCCGAACTCCCCGCCGTCGGTGAACCGGGTCGAGGCGTTGACGAGCACCGCGGCGGAGTCGACGGCCGCGGTGAACAGCCGGGCCGCGCCCAGGTCCTCGGTCACGATCGCCTCGGTGTGCCCGCTCGACCAGCGCCGGATGTGGGCGACGGCCTCCTCGACCGAGGGCACGACGCGAGCCGCGAGGTCGAGGGAGAGGTACTCGGCGGCCCAGTCCTCGTCGGTGGCAGGGACGACCCCGTCGTACGCCGCGAACGCCGCGTCACCGTGCACGGTGACGCCCTGCTCCTGCAGCGCCGCGAGCACCCGCGGCACGAACGCCTCGGCGACGTCGGCGTGCACGAGCAGCGACTCGGCCGCGTTGCAGACGCTGGTGCGGTGGGTCTTGGAGTTGAGGACGATCGCGAGGGCCTTGTCGAGGTCGGCCCCGGCGTCGACGTAGACGTGGCAGTTGCCGGTGCCGGTCTCGATCACCGGCACCGTCGACTCCTCGACCACCGAGCGGATCAGCCCGGCGCCACCGCGCGGAATGAGCACGTCCACGTGGCCGCGGGCCCGCATCAGCGCCTTGACGCTGTCGTGGGAGTCGCCGGGCACCAGCTGGACGGCGTCCGCGGGCAGGCCGGTCGCCTCGAGCGCATCGCGCAGCACCGCCACGACGGCCCGGTTGCTGGATCGGGCGCTGGAGCTGCCGCGCAGCAGCACTGCATTGCCGGACTTCAGGCAGATGCCAGCGGCGTCGGCGGTCACGTTGGGCCGGGCCTCGTAGATCATGCCGACGACCCCGAACGGGACCCGGACCTGGCGCAGCTCCAGCCCGTTCGCGAGCGTGCTGCCGCGCACCACCTCCCCGACCGGGTCCGGCAGCCCGGCGACCTCGACCAGTCCGCCGGCCATCGCCTCGATGCGCTCCTCGGTGAGGCGGAGCCGGTCGACGATGTTCGCGGGGGTCCCCGCGGCCTCGGCCCGGGCGACGTCCTCGGCGTTCGCCGCGAGGACCTCCGGGGCCCGGGCCCGCAGGCCGTCGGCCATCGCGTGCAGCGCGGCGTCCTTGTGGGCCCGGGTCGCCAGGGCCAGCTCGTGGCTGGCCTCCCGGGACCGCTCGGCGACCGCGACGACGTCCTGCTCGATGCTCATGGGTCCAGCCTAGTGAGCACCCGCCGTGGGGCGCTCGGGTGCTCAGGGGACGGCGTGCACGTCGCCGGTCGTGGCGACCGCGCGCAGCTGCCGGTCGGCCGCTGTCGCGACCGGGTTCTCCCCCGCCCGGACCGCGAGGTGGAGGAGCGCCACCAGGTCCGCCGAGCGGGCCAGGTCCAGCGCCCGGTCGGGCGGGGTCTCGTGCCGCTCGGTCCAGGCGCCCAGCACTGCCTCGACGTACGCCGGGTGCCGGTCGAGGCGGAGCAGGTTCCCGAGGTCGGTGAACGGGTGCCCGGCGTGGGCGTACTCCCAGTCCAGGACCCCGGTGACCCGGAGGGAGACGGGGTCGAGCAGCAGGTTCTTCGAGTTCAGGTCGCTGTGGGCCAGGCTCACCCGCTCCACGGTGTCCAGGAGCGCCTGCGCGTCCTCGGCGACCCGCCGCAGCCCGGTCAGCTCCGCGGCCGACCACCCGCGCAGCCGGGCCTGCGCGTCCTCGACCCAGGCGGGCAGGCCGTCGGCCTCGAAAGGCCTGACCGTCAGGTCCCCGTCGACGAAGGAGCCGGCACGCAGCTGCGGCATGCCGGCCAGGGTCGCGGCGATCCGGCCGGTCGCGGCCCCCGCGCGCCGCAGCCCGTCCTCGTCGAGCGTCGCCAGCAGCAGGTCGCCGCGGGTCCCGGGCAGGTGCTCGGTGACCAGCAGCGCGGGGGCGCCGGAGGCCGCGTCGGCGCGGCGTACCTCCAGAACCCGCGGCACCGGCACCAGGCCGCGGACCAGCCGCAGCAGCGCCGCGTCGACCTCGTGGGCAGCGTCCCCGCGGTCGCTGGGCCGGGAGTAGATCCGCACGACGGAGCGCTCGCCGCCGGCCTCGGCGAGGAACGTCTCGCCCGACCAGCCGCCCTCGAGCGGTCGCAGCGACATCCCGGCGTCGGAGAAGGGGTCCACGGTCGCCGCCTCAGGTCCAGTGCCGGCGCACGACGGTGGTGACCGCGAACGGGTCGGCGCCCTGGGAGGCGGCCAGGATCCCGGCGCCCTCCGGGGAGCCGGTGAACAGCAGTGTCGTCCCGCCCACCCAGCGCCCCCAGGCGTCGGCCAGCGTGCGGGCGCGCTCGCCGTTGGTGCCCAGCACGGTCGGCACCTGGTGCCAGACCTGTCCGGACGGCGGGGTGCGGCGCAGCCGGCGCAGCGCGCTCGCCCCGCGGCGGGCGCGGCCGACCGGACGCTCGTCGGGGCCGGCGGGCGCGGCCAGGACGTGGTGGCCGATCAGGTAGCGGGGGGTGCCGACCGGGGCGAGCAGCTCGTCGAGGGCCTCGGTGAACGTGGCCGCCCCCGCGCCGGTGGGGTCCTCGAGCCGGAGCCGGTGCTCGCCGCCGGGATGCACCTCGACGACCACCGCCTCCGCGCCGACGCCGGCCAGGCCGGCGGCGTGCAGCGCGTCGGCCAGGGCGCAGGAGACCCGCTCCAGGCTCGGCGGCCCGGCCACCTGGGCGAGCACGCCGCCGGCCCACCGGTTCAGCACCCGGGTGCGGTGGCCGAGCGTGGCCGCGGCGCCGCCCGCGGCGAGGACCGCCGCGATCGCTCCCACGCTCGGCTGCGCCAGCCAGCCGCTCGCCGCGGTCGCGGCCAGGAGCGTCGTGGTCGCCTCGCGGACGCCGACCAGGCGCGGCGGGCGGTGCGGTCCCGGGTCCAGCCCGTCGGGCCCGAGCCGCACCTCCGGGGGGCGCGGCCACAGCCGAACCACGCGGTCCTCGGGCCGGACCCGGTCCGGCCCGGCCCCGCCGTCCGCGGCGGCCATCAGCAGCTCCAGCTCCCCGGTCGGGTACTCGGGCGCAGGGGCCGCCGCCGTCGGCGGGACCTCCCGGGCCAGCACCCGCAGCGTGGGGACGACCAGGTCCCGGTACGGCTCGCCGACCCGCCAGCTGGCCCGCACCAGGTCGCGGCGGGTGCTGCGCTCCCGCATCCGCCGGTTCACCTCGGCGAAGTCCGCCACCGGCGGTGGTGCGTACGGCGAGAACCCGGCGTCCACGTGAGCGACGCCGTCGACGATGTCCCCGTCCTCGTCCACGCCGTGGAAGCCGGTGTGCTTGCGCACCAGGCGGTCCCAGTCGTTGCCGCCCTTGGGGTGCTCCTCGGAGACGCAGACGACCGACCAGGTCACCGCGACCTTCTCGGGCCAGGCCGGGTCGGTGCGCAGCGCCCGGCCCCGGGTCTGGACCACCGCGGTCGTGGTGGTCGCGGTGCTCAGGTCCACCAGCGTGCTCACCCGGCGGGCGTCCCAGCCCTCGCCGAGCAGCCCGCGGGTGCCGACCAGCACCTGGCACCGGCCCGCCTCGAACAGCTCGGTGATCGCGCCGACCCAGCGGCGGCTGGTCCAGGGGCCGGTCACCCGGGCCACCGGCCCGTCCTCGGTGATCACCAGGGCCGCGGCCAGCGCGAGGTCGCTGCGGCCGACGTGGTCGACGAGCGCCTCGAGCACCTCGCGGGTGCCGGCGACTGTCGAGCCGGTCACCAGCATCGGGGAGAGGGCCCGGGTCGTCGGGTCCGCCGCCAGGGCCGCGAGCACGGCGGTGGCGGACCCCGCCTGCGGGTCGATCACGTCCAGCAGCCGGGTGGACACGGTCGCGCTCGCGCGCTCGTGGTCGCAGACCACGAGCACCCGGGTCCGCTCCCCCAGCGTCACCGCCTCGGCGGAGGCGATCTCCACGACCGCGGTGGTCTTGGACTCCGACCGGGCCAGCACCCGGTCGACGGCGGAGCGCCCCCGGCGGATGCCGCGGCGGGTCAGCACGTGGCCCACCGCGGGCAGCGCGCGGCGTACCGCCTCCAGGACCTGGTGGTCGCGCTCGTCGTCGGTGAGCGTCACGTGCCGGTCCAGCCAGTCGTCGAGCAGCAGCACCCAGTCCTCGACCGTCGGCGGGCGCCGGTGCGCCTCGGCGGGGCGGGCCCCGGCCGGCAGCGCGAGCAGGCCGGCGTGGTGCATGCGCAGGGCCGCGGCCGCCGCGGCCGGCTCGGCGCGGGTCACCTCCGCCCAGGTGCGGACCCGCGGCACCGGGGTGACGAAGCGCGCGTCGAGCCACTGGAGGAACGGCACCGAGCCGAAGTCGGGGCTGGTGAGGTCGGTGGTCAGCTCGGCGAACCGCACCGCCTCCCCGGCCAGCCACTCCTCCTCGTGGACGGTCGGCGTGGTCAGCCACGCGAGCTCGGCGTACGGCGCGAGGTCGCCCTCGCGGACCACGGCCGGCACGCCCGCGGTGAAGGCCGCCTCGCCGAAGAGCTCGGCGACCAGCTCGGCCTGGTCCCCGCTCAGCGCCTCCGGCGGGGTAGCGGTCAGTCCCAGGACCAGCGCGTCGGGGACCCGCTCGAGCACCTCGGCCAGCAGCCGGCCCCAGACCTCCAGGAGGTGGTGGCACTCGTCGAGCACGATCAGCAGGCGCGGGATGGAGTCCATCCGGTCCACCAGGGCGCGGCCGTTGCGGTGCAGGCGGTCCAGCAGCGACGGCTCGGCGGCAGCGCCGGGCTGGTCGTCGGCGTCCGCCGCGGGATCGGCCCCTGGGTCGGCCCCTGCGTCGACCCCTGGGTCGGCCTCTGAGTCGGGATCGAAGACCGCGACCGACTGGTAGGTCAGCGTCGTGACAGTGGTCGCCAGGTCGCGGGAGTCCCCGACCTCCAGCCCCTGCGCGGCCGCGGCGGCCGCCCACTGCCCCTGGATCGCGGTGTTCGGGCTGAGCACGACCGCGTGGGTGATGGCGCCGGACGCCAGCCGCCGCGCGATGGTCTCGGTGCCGACCCGGGTCTTGCCCGCGCCGGGCGGCAGCACCACCCAGGCCCGGGCCCGCCGCGCCGCCCAGACCTCCTCGAGCGCGTCCAGCGCGCGCCGCTGGTGCAGGCGGAGGGGTGGGGGGCTCACGCCCCGCACGCTATCGCCGCCTCGGCGGCGACGGGCCGGGACGCCACGAGCCCGCCCCGCGCAATGCGCGGGACGGGCTCGGGAGGCGGGAGCCGCAGGCTCAGCCCTTGCGCTTGTTGATCTCCTCGGTCGCGGCCGGGAGGACGGCGTGCAGGTCGCCCACGACGCCGAAGTCGACGAGCTCGAACATCGGGGCCTCCTCGTCCTTGTTGACAGCCACGATGGTCTTGGAGGTCTGCATGCCGGCGCGGTGCTGGATCGCGCCGGAGATGCCGTTCGCGACGTAGAGCTGCGGCGAGACGGTCTTGCCGGTCTGGCCCACCTGGAAGGTGTGCGGCATCCAGCCGGAGTCCACCGCGGCCCGCGAGGCGCCGACGGCCGCGCCGAGGGCGTCGGCCAGGCCTTCGACCGGCTCGAAGTTGCCGCCGGTACCACGGCCGCCGGAGACCACGATCGCGGCCTCGGTGAGCTCGGGACGACCGGTCGCCTTGCGCGGCTGCGAGGCCACGATCTGCGCCTTCTTCGCGTCGTCGGAGATCGTCGCGGCGAACTCCTCGACGGTGCCCGCGCCTGCCGACTCCTCGGGGCTCGCCGAGTTCGGCTTGACCGTGATGATCGGGGTGCCGCGGGTGACCTTCGCGGTGACCGTGAAGTTGCCGGCGAACACGCTCTGCGTGGTCACCGGGACTCCCCCGTCGACCTGGATGTCGACGGCGTCCGTGATCAGCCCGGAGCCGAGCTTGATCGCGAGGCGACCGGCGATCTCCTTGCCCTCGTAGCCCGAGACCAGCAGCACCGCGGCCGCGGAGGTCTTCTCGGCCAGCTGCTGGAGCACCTCGGCCTTGGGCGCCACGAGGTAGCCCTTGGTCTGCGCGTCGTCGACGACGTAGACCTTCTCGGCCCCGAACGCCGCGAGCCTCTCGCTCGCGGCGGCGGCCTGGTCGGCCCCGCCGATGAAGACGGCCGAGGGCTCGCCGAGGCGCTTGGCGAGCGCGAGCAGCTCGAGGGTGGGCTTGCGGACGGTGCCGTCGACGTGGTCGACGAGAACCAGAACTTCAGACATGGGTGACTCGCTCCTCTACGCGGCCTGAGCCGCGGCTCAGATGAACTTCTTCGACGCGAGGAAGTCGACCAGCGCGGTCGCGCCCGAGCCGTCCTCGTCCTGAACGATCTCGCCGGCGGTCCGCGGCGGGCGGGCGGCGGTCTCGAGGACCTCCGTCCATGCGGCGGCCTGGCCGACCTCGCCGGCGTCGACGCCCAGGTCGGAGAGCGACCAGGTCTCGAGCGGCTTCTTCTTCGCGGCCATGATGCCCTTGAACGAGGGGTAGCGAGCCTCCCCGGACTGGTCGGTGACCGAGAGCACCAGCGGCATCGTCGCGCCGATGACCTCGGTCGCGGTGTCGCCGTCGCGCTTGATGCGGACCTGGTCGCCCTGGCTCTCGATGACCGAGGCGAAGGTGACCTGCGGCAGGTTGAGGCGCTCCGCGAGCATCGCCGGAACCACGCTCATCGAGCCGTCGGTGGAGGCCATGCCGCACACGACGAGGTCGACGGGGCCCTCGGCCCCGGCCTTCTCGACGGCCTTGGCCAGCACCAGCGAGGTCGCGATCGCGTCCGAGCCGGCGATCGCGTCGTCGAGGACGTGGACCCCCTTGTCGGCGCCCATCTGCAGCGACTTGCGGACGGCGTCGACGGCCTTCTCGGGGCCGATGCACAGCGCGGTGACCGAGGCGCCGTCGCCGGCCTTCTCCTTGATCTGGAGCGCCTGCTCCACGGCGTACTCGTCGAGCTCGGACAACAGTCCGTCGACGCCGACGCGGTCAACGGTGTTGTCCGACTCGAACTGCCGGTCGGCGGTGGAGTCGGGCACGTGCTTCACACAGACAACAATGTTCATGGCGATGGCCTGACGGCCCCTCCTGTGGACTCGAGTGTGGCTGTGAGGCTACCGCCGCGTCCTGAGCGGCGACACAGGCGTCCGCGGTTGGCTGCGTCACAGTGCCGCTGTCATGGTCGACAGGACTGCTCCGACCGGCGGGACCCCTGTCTTGGACCGCCTCGCGACGACGGCTGCGCGACGTGGCAAGTCGACGACGCGGCACTGGGGACGCGACGATGCCCCGACCCTTCAGGGAAGAAGGACCGGGGCACGTCGACCAGTGCGCTGCTACCTGATCAGCACACCTTCTTGGCCGCAG
Source organism: Nocardioides pantholopis (assembly GCF_003710085.1). Classification (NCBI taxonomy): domain Bacteria; kingdom Bacillati; phylum Actinomycetota; class Actinomycetes; order Propionibacteriales; family Nocardioidaceae; genus Nocardioides; species Nocardioides pantholopis. The sequence continues at coordinate 2,795,365 of NZ_CP033324.1, forward strand.
CGGCAGCGGCTGCGTGCTTCTTCGTCGCTGCGCCGAGGGTCTTGCTGACCTTCTTCGCGGACGCCTTGACCTTCTTGAGCTTCTTGGCGGCCTTCTGCTTCTTCTTGCCCTTGGCCTTCTTGACCGTGGTCTTGGCCTTCTTGATCTTGGCCTTGGCCTTCTTGACCGCAGCCTTAGCCTTCGTGACCGCAGTCAGCGCGCTCTTGACGCTGTCCTGTGCCGTGACGCACGCCGCGGACGGGCCGGAGGCCGCAACCGTGACCTTGACGACGGCCGAGGTCGAGGCGGCGAACTCGGCAGCGTCGGTGGGCACGAACTTCGCCGTGTAACTGTGGTCACCGGCGCTGACGCCACTCAGGTTGAGCGACGCGCCGGTACCGGCGACCGTCTGGGTGCCGACCGTGGCGCCAGCCTCCTGGAACTCGACGGTGCCCTCCGCGGTCGGGGCCACCGTCGCGGCGAGCTGCACGACACCCGCCGACGGCGAGGTCGCGGCCAGCGTCGTCGACGTCTGCACAGCACCAGCCACACAGGTCAGCGGGTTGTCGGTGATCGTCACCGGGACGGCCGGGCTGAACTGGAAGCCAGCCTTCATGACCAGGTCAAGACTGTCGATCGTTCCGGCAGTCAGCGCGGCAGTGGCCGTACGAGTGCCCGCCAACGCCGGCATCGGAAGCTGGACCGTGACGCCGGTGCCGCCACCGGAGATGTTCGTGGGGTAGGTGTTCTCACCCGCGAGCTCCACCGACTCGCCATCCAGGTCAAGACCGATCTCGGCCTCGAAACCCGCGACCTTAAGGCCCGTGGGGAACCCGGTCGCTGGCATGTCATTCAGGGTCGCGGTGACGGCGGCGCCGTCCGCGGTCACCGAGGTGGTGACGACGTACGGCAGCGAGAAGTCGCCGTAGCTGCAGGCGAAGTCGCGGCTCACCGAGACCGTGCTCGGGGCGGCTGACGCCGACGACGCCAGCATCGGAATGGACATGGTGCCGGCGACGAGCGCCCCGGCCAGCAGGCCCGCATATCTACGCAAACGCATGAGTCCTCCTCTGATGGACCAACCGCGGCGGTGTGGCCCACATCTCAGTGGGGAATATACGATAAATGATGTCGTAGCGGCTGGCCGGTCACCTTTTCTCCAGCCTGGTCTGGACCGGCGTCGTGGCGGTGTGCGCTGACGGTTCCGGGGGGCATGAGCGCGGATGCACTGACCGGCAGGACAAACGGCCCGGAGATCTGTCAACCGCCAGATGTCCTCGTTTTCCGGGGTCAGGAGCGAAAGGTCCCGACCGATTCGGTCCGGCCGGCACCCCTCAACACCGGGCGGCCAGGCTCACGGGCGCAGCAGCCGGTCCAGCACCCGGCCGATCACCAGCCAGACGATCGCGGCCAGACCCCAGTTGAACAGGGCGTCCTTGGTGGGCGTGGCGAAGTCGAAGACCCCGTCGGTGCGGGAGAAGACGCCGAGGTCCACGACGCCGGCGAGGTCCAGGACGAACCGGACCAGGTCGTTGGACTCGTTGGTCGCCTCGATGGCGACCAGCAGCGCGCCGACCGCCAGCACCAGCGCGCACAGGGCGCACAGCGCCCAGGCCGCCTGGGCCAGCGACACCCGCACCCGCGCCGTCGTACCGCTCGCCTTGGTCCTCGTCTCCGCCACGCCACACCCCGTTCCGGGCTCCCGCCCTCGTGAAAAAATCTGGCCCGAGGATGGCACACCCCGGAAGCGGCGGCGCTGCGCCGCGCGCTGCTCAGCGGCCGAGGAACTCCGCCTTGCCCGGCCCGTTCTCGACGAACGAGCGCATCCCGATGGTCTGGTCCTCGGTCGCGAACAGCGCGGCGAACTGCTGGCGCTCGATCTCCAGGCCGGTGTCCAGGTCGGTCTCCAGACCGCGGTCGATGCTCTCCTTGGCCGCCCGCAGCGCGTACGTCGCGGCGCCGGTGAACTGCCGCGCCCAGGCCAGCGCCTGCTCGTAGACCTCGGCAGCGGGGACGACCCGGTCGACCAGGCCGATGGCCAGCGCCTCGTCGGCCTTCACGAAGCGGCCGGTGAACACCAGGTCCTTGGCCTTCGCCGGCCCCACCAGGCGGGTGAGCCGCTGGGTGCCGCCGGCGCCGGGGATGATCCCGAGCAGGATCTCGGGCTGGCCGAGGACGGCGTCCTCGGCGGCGAAGCGCACGTCCGCGCAGAGCGCCAGCTCGCAGCCGCCGCCCAGCGCGTAGCCGGTCACCGCCGCGACAACGGGCTTGGGGATCCGGGCCACCGCTGTGAAGCAGGCCTGCAGCTCGCCGGAGCGGCGGACCATGTCGGTGTAGGACATCTGCGCCATCTCCTTGACGTCGGCGCCGGCCGCGAAGACCCGCTCGCCGCCGTACACCACGACGGCCTTGACGTCCTCACGACGCGAGGCCTCGCCGGCAGCGGCGCGGATCTCCTCCTGCATGGCCGCGTCCAGGGCGTTCATCTTGGGCCGGTCCAACCGGATGGTGGCCACCCCGTCGGCGACCTCCAACCGCACGAACTCGCCGGTGAAACCGCCCGCCTGCTCCGCCATGACCTGCCTCTTCTCTGCTCGTCGACACGTTCCGGGTCGCATTGTGCCCCGGCTTTGCCACAATGACCGGGTGAGCCCCCGTCTGTGGAAGCACCCCGGCGAGCGCTCCCCCGTCTGGCCCGGTCGGCACTACCCGCTCGGCGCGACCTGGTCCCCCGAGGCCACGAACTTCGCCGTGCACGCCCCACGGGCGAGCGGGGCGTGGGTGTGCGTCCTCGACGACGAGGGCGGCGAGCGCCGGCACCCGCTGACCGAGCACACGCTCGGGATCTGGCACGGCGCGGTGCCCGGGCTCGCGCCGGGCACCCGGTACGGCTACCGGGTGGACGGGCCCTGGGACCCCGATTCGGGGCTGCGGTTCAACGTCGACAAGCTGCTGCTCGACCCGTTCGCCCGGGCCGTCTCGGATGACCTGACCCTCGACCCCGCGATCTTCGGCCACGTCCCCGGCCGGCCCACCGAGCGCAGCACCACCGACTCCGCTCCCCACGTCCCCCACAGCGTCGTGCACCACGACGACTTCGACTGGGGCGACGACGCCCCGCTGCGCCGGCGCTGGCGCGACACGGTCATCTACGAGCTGCACGTCAAGGGGATGACCGCGCTGCACGACCGGGTGCCGGAGGAGCTGCGCGGCAGCTACGCCGGCCTGGCCACCCCGGCGGTCACCGACTACCTGCGCGACCTCGGGGTGACCGCCGTCGAGCTGCTGCCGGTCCACCAGTTCGTCTCCGAGCCGGGCGTCCTGGAGCGCGGGCTGCGCAACTACTGGGGCTACAACACCCTGGGCTACTTCGCCCCCCACAACGCGTACGCCGCCGGCGGCGACCGCGGCGAGCAGGTCACCGAGTTCAAGGCGATGGTCAAGGCGTTCCACGACGCCGGCCTCGAGGTGATCCTCGACGTGGTCTACAACCACACCGCCGAGGGCGGCCCGCTGGGTCCGACCCTGTCCTTCCGGGGCCTCGACGACAGCGTCTACTGCCGGGTGCCCGCCACGGACGCCGACCTGCCGGCCCCCGACACCTACTGGGACGTCACCGGCTGCGGGAACACCGTCGACGCCGGCCACCCGTTCGCGCTGCGGCTGATCCTGGACTCGCTGCGCTACTGGGTCACCGAGATGCACGTCGACGGGTTCCGCTTCGACCTGATGTCGGCGCTGACCCGCGTCGACCACGAGGTCGACATGGACTGCCACCTGCTGATCGCGATCGGCCAGGACCCGGTGCTGCGCCACGTCAAGCTGATCGCCGAGCCGTGGGACGCCTCGATGGAGGGCTACCGGGTCGGCCAGTTCCCCCCGCCCTGGGTGGAGTGGAACGACCGGTACCGCGACGAGCTCCGTGACTTCTGGCGCAACCACTCCCCCGGCCTGCACGCGGTCGCCACCCGACTGGCCGGCTCCAGCGACCTGTACGCCGACGACGGGCGCTCGCCGTACAACTCGGTCAACTTCGTGACCGCCCACGACGGCTTCACCGTGCGCGACCTGGTCACCTACGCCCACAAGCACAACGAGGACAACGGCGAGGACAACCGCGACGGCACCGACAACAACCGCTCGTGGAACCACGGCGTCGAGGGCGAGACCGACGACCCGGGCGTGCTCGCCGTACGCCGCCGGCAGGCCGCGAACATGATGGCGACGCTGTGCCTGTCCAACGGCGTCCCGATGATCACCGCCGGCGACGAGCGGGGCCGCACCCAGCGCGGCAACAACAACGCCTACTGCCAGGACAACGAGACCTCCTGGATCGACTGGCGTCCCGACGACGCTTGGCTGGACGTCTACGAGATCACCAAGTGCGCGCTGCGGCTGCGCCGCGAGCACCCGGCGCTGCGCCAGCGGCACTGGTTCGAGGGGCGGCCCACGATGGTCGGCGGCCCCAAGGACCTCGCCTGGCTGCACCCGTCGGGCCGGGAGATGACCGGCGCGGACTGGCATGACCCGCAGCTGCAGACCGTGGGGATGTTCCTCTCCGGCAAGCCGCTGCGCGCGCCCGGGCCGCACGGCGAGCAGCAGCAGGACGCCTCGTTCATGATGTGGTTCAACGCGGGCGCGGTGCCCCAGCAGGTCCAGCTGCCCGAGAACGACTGGGTCCAGCGCGGCGAGGTCGTGCTCAGCACCGACGACCGGCTGCCGGTCGGGACCACCGTCTCCGCCGGCGAGTGCCTCGAGATCCGCCGGCGCTCGGTCGTGGTGCTGCGCGAGGTGTGAGCCCGCGCCGGCTCAGGTCGGGAGCGTCACCAGGCCCAGCTCGGCGGGCGAGGCCAGGAGCGGGTGCTGCGGCACCACGCGAACGGTGTAGCCGACCGCGCCGGGCCGGTCCAGCACGACCTCGCCGTCGTAGCGGCGCCGCCCGTCCTCGTAGGTCTCGGCCGGCGCGAGCAGGTCGATGGCCGGGTCGAGCAGGTCGCCCTCGGGCGTCGACCGGCCGTGCACCAGCTGCACCTCGACGTCGTCGGCGGACAGCTCGCCCAGGGCGACGAACGCGTGCACCCGCAGCCGGTCGCCCACCGCGGGCTCCTGCGCCGGGTCCCCGTCGGTCTCGACGAGCTCGACGCGCACCCGCGGCCACTCCCGGCGGACCCGCTGCTTCCAGGCGGCCAGCTCGCCGGCCCCGCCTCGCCTGCCGTCCTCGCCGTTCCCGCTGTTGCCACCGTCACCGTCGAGCAGCCGGGCGGTCCGTGTCGCGGGCACGTAGAGCTCCTCGACGTAGTCGCGCACCATCCGGGTGGCCAGCACCTTCGGGCCCAGCGAGGCCCAGGTGTGGCGCAGCATCTCCACCCAGCGGGTCGGCACCCCGTCGGCGTCCACGTCGTAGAAGCGCGGCGCGACCTCGTGCTCCAGCAGCTGGTAGATCGCCTCGGCCTCCAGGTCGTCGCGGCGGTCGTGGTCGGCGACCCCGTCGGCGGACGGGATCGCCCAGCCGTTCCGGCCGTCGAACCACTCGTCCCACCAGCCGTCGAGGATCGAGAGGTTCAGGCCGCCGTTGAGCGCGGCCTTCATCCCCGAGGTGCCGCAGGCCTCGTAGGGACGCAGCGGGTTGTTCAGCCACACGTCGCAGCCGGCGTACAGCGGCTGCGCCATCGCGATGTCGTAGTTCGGCAGGAACACGATCCGGTGCCGCACCTCGGGGTCGTCGGCGAAGCGCACCAGCTCCTGGACCAGCCGCTTCCCGCCGTCGTCGGCGGGGTGGGCCTTGCCGGCCACGAGCAGCTGCACCGGACGCTCGGGGTGGAGCAGCAGCCGCTTGAGCCGCTCGGGGTCGCGCAGCATCAGCGTCAGCCGCTTGTACGACGGCACCCGGCGCGCGAAGCCGATCGTGAGCACGTCCGGGTCCAGCGCCGTCTCGGTCCAGCCCAGCTCGGCCCGGGCCGCACCACGCTCCTCCCAGGACCCGGCGACCCGGCGCCGGGCGTCGTGGACCAGCCGCTCGCGCAGCTGCCGCTTGACCGCCCAGACCTCCTTGGCCGGCACCCGGTCCACGGCCGCCCAGAACTGCGCCGGGTCCGCGCCGGCGGCGTCGCCGCCGTGCCGGGCGGCGAGCTCGAGGATCTCGCGCGCGACCCAGGTCGGCGCGTGCACGCCGTTGGTGATCGACCCGATCGGGACCTCTCCCTCGTCGAGTCCGGGCCACAGCCCGTGGAACATGCCGCGGGAGACGTGCCCGTGCAGCCGGGAGACGCCGTTGGCGCGCTGGGCCAGCCGGAAGCCCATGACCGCCATGTTGAACACGGCCGCGTCGCCGCCCTCGTAGTCCTCCGCGCCCAGGGCCAGGACCCGCTCGACCGGGACGCCGGGGGTGGCGCCGCCGGTGGCGAAGTACTGCTCGACCAGGGTGCGCGAGAACCGGTCGATCCCGGCGGGCACCGGCGTGTGGGTGGTGAAGACCGTGGAGGCGCGGCAGACCTCCAGCGCGGTCTCGAAGTCCAGGTGCGGCCCGTCCTCGGCGGCGGTGAGCTCCCGGATCCGCTCCAGGCCCAGGAAGCCGGCGTGCCCCTCGTTGGTGTGGAAGACCTCGGGGGCGGGGTGCCCGGTGATCCGGGCGTGCGCCCGCAGGGCCCGGACCCCGCCGACGCCGAGCAGCAGCTCCTGGCGCAGCCGGTGCTCGCTGGTGCCGCCGTAGAGCCGGTCGGTCACCTCCACGTAGTCCTCGGGGTTGCCCTCGACGTCGGTGTCGAGCATCAGCAGCGGGACCCGCCCGACGCTCGCCACCCAGATCCGGGCAAGCAGGTCCGGACCCGCGGGCATCGCCACCGCGATCGTCGCCGGCGACCCGTCGGCCTCCCGCAGCGCCGAGATCGGCAGCGCCTCGGGGTCCAGGGCCGGGTAGCTCTCCTGCTGCCAGCCCTCCCGGGAGAGCGCCTGGCGGAAGTAGCCGTGCCGGTAGAGCAGCCCGACCCCGACCAGCGGCACCCCGAGGTCGCTGGCCGCCTTCAGGTGGTCGCCGGCCAGGATCCCCAGTCCGCCGGAGTACTGCGGCAGCGCGGCGCAGATCCCGAACTCCGGGGAGAAGTAGCCGATCGCCGCCGGCGTTCCCGTGGTCCGGGCGCGCCGCTGGAACCAGCGCTCGTCGCCGAGGTACGCCGTCAGGTCGGCGTCCGCGGCCGCCAGCCGCTCCCGGAAGCCGGCGTCCGCCGCCAGCTCCTCGAGCCGCCGCTGCCCCACCGACGCCAGCAGCGCCACCGGGTCGTGGCCGGTGGCCGCCCACAGCTCCGGGTCCACCTCGGCGAAGACGTCCTGGGTGGGCGGGTGCCAGGACCAGCGCAGGTTGCCGGCCAGCCGGCCGAGGGCGCCCAGGGCGGGCGGCAGGACGGGGCGGACGGTGAATCGCCGGAGGGCTCGCACCGGCCTGACGCTAGCGGCAGACCCCTGCCGTTCCAACCGAGTCTGGGGGTTGGGGGTCGGGGCCCGGGGTTCTCGGGCATTGCAAACCCCCAGAAGCGCGAGGACTGTCCGAGAAGTCCGGCCGCGCGGCGCTCCTCGGCTGCACCCGGGGCACGTGGCGAGGCACACCCGACAGCGATCCGGGGTCAGTGGGTACAAGGCGCGTCGTCATCACCCACCACTAGGTTGGAGCAATGGTCGGACGCATCCCCGTCATGAACGTCCACCCCGTCGTTGATCTGGGCCGCCTGCCGGCCAAGGCCACCGTCGGCGAGCCGTTCCCCGTGCGAGCCACGGTCTTCCGCGAGGGCCACGACCGGCTCGGGGCGGAGGTCGTCCTCACCGACCCCTCCGGCGCCCGCCGGCCCCCGGTCCGGATGACCAAGGACCCCGAGGTGCCCGATCGGTACGGCGCCTGGGTGACCCCCGACACCGGCGGGGCCTGGACCTTCGAGATCCAGGCCTGGTCGGACCCGGTCGGCACCTGGCAGCACGCCGCCGGACTGAAGATCCCCGCCGGCGTCGACGTCGAGCTGATGTTCACCGAGGGCCGGCTGCTGCTGGAGCGGGTGCTCGCCGAGCTCGACCCCCGCGCCGACGCCGAGGCGATCCCGGTCCTCGAGGGCGCGATCGAGGCAGCGGGCGACACCGACCGCCCGGCCGGCGCGCGGCTCGCGGTGCTCCAGTCCCCCGAGCTCGACGCGATCCTCCTGGCGCACCCGCTGCGCGAGCTGGTCACGGTCGAGGGACCGTTCCCGGCGTACGCCGACCGCCCGCGGGCGCTGTTCGGCAGCTGGTATGAGTTCTTCCCCCGCTCCGAGGGCGCCACCCGCGACCCGGCCACCGGCGTGGTCACCAGCGGCACCTTCCGGACCGCCGCGAAGCGCCTGGACGCGGTCGCCGCGATGGGCTTCGACGTGGTCTACCTGCCGCCGATCCACCCGATCGGCGAGGTCAACCGCAAGGGCCCCAACAACACCCTCGACCCGGGTCCGAACGACCCCGGCTCCCCGTGGGCGATCGGGTCGCGGCACGGCGGCCACGACGCGATCCACCCCGACCTGGGCACGCTCGAGGACTTCGACGCCTTCGTCGCGCGGGCCGGCGAGCTGGGCCTGGAGATCGCGCTCGACCTCGCGCTCCAGGCCGCGCCGGACCACCCGTGGGTGACCAGCCACCCGGAGTGGTTCACCACCCGCGCCGACGGCACGATCGCGTTCGCGGAGAACCCGCCGAAGAAGTACCAGGACATCTACCCGGTCAACTTCGACAACGACCCCACCGGCATCAGCCGCGAGGTGCTGCGCATCGTCAAGCACTGGATGCGGCACGGGGTGCGGATCTTCCGCGTCGACAACCCGCACACCAAGCCGCTGGCCTTCTGGGAGTGGCTGCTCAAGGAGGTGCGCCGCACCGACCCCGACGTGCTGTTCCTCTCCGAGGCCTTCACCCGGCCCGCGATGATGCACGGCCTGGGCGCGGTCGGCTACCACCAGAGCTACACCTACTTCACCTGGCGCACCGCGAAGTGGGAGCTCGAGGAGTACCTGCGCGAGGTGTCGCACGAGTCCGACCACCTGATCCGGCCGAACTTCTTCGTCAACACCCCCGACATCCTGCACTCCTACCTGCAGTACGGCGGCCCGGCGGCGTTCAAGATCCGCGCCGTCATCGCGGCCACCGGCTCCCCCTCGTGGGGCGTCTACGCCGGCTACGAGCTCTACGAGCACGTCGCGGTGAAGCCGGGCAGCGAGGAGTACCTCGACTCCGAGAAGTACCAGATCCGGATCCGGGACTGGGCGAAGGCCGAGGAGGAGGGCCGCAGCCTGGCGCCGTACCTCACCCGGCTCAACGAGATCCGGCGCCAGCACCCGGCGTTGCAGCAGCTGCGCAACATCGTCGTGCACCACAGTGACGACGAGAACGTGCTGGTCTTCAGCAAGGGGGTCCCGCCGGGGCCCACCGGCGCCGGAACGGCCGACACCGTGCTGGTCGTGGTCAACCTCGACCCGCACGCCGCCCGCGAGACGACAGTCCACCTGGACCTGCCCGCCATGGGCATGGAGTGGGGCGAGACCTTCGGCGTGGTCGACGAGCTGACCGGCCAGGAGTGGAGCTGGGGCCAGCACAACTACGTCCGGCTCGACCCGCACCACGAGCCGGCCCACATTCTGAGCGTGAGGAGAACGAGTTGACCGAGGTCCATGTCACCCCGATGGGGCAGACCCACGAGGGTGACCCGTTCCCCGACGAGCCGGGGAACACGCCGGACTGGTTCAAGACAGCTGTCTTCTACGAGGTCCTGGTGCGCTCGTTCCGGGACTCCAACGGCGACGGCGTCGGCGACTTCAAGGGACTGATCGAGAAGCTCGACTACCTGCAGTGGCTGGGCGTCGACTGCCTGTGGATCCCGCCGTTCTTCTCCTCGCCGCTGCGCGACGGCGGGTACGACGTCGCCGACTACACCAACATCCTTCCCGAGATCGGGACCGTCGACGACTTCCACGACTTCCTCGACGCGGCGCACGAGCGCGGCATCCGGGTGATCATCGACTTCGTCATGAACCACACCAGCGACCAGCACCCGTGGTTCCAGGCCAGCCGCGAGGACCCCGAGGGCCCCTACGGGGACTTCTACGTCTGGTCCGACAACGACGACCTGTACTCCGACGCCCGGATCATCTTCGTCGACACCGAGCCGTCGAACTGGACCTGGGACCCGGTCCGGCAGCAGTACTACTGGCACCGGTTCTTCTCCCACCAGCCGGACCTGAACTTCGACAACCCGGCGGTCCACGACGCGATCCTCGAGGCGATCTCGTTCTGGTTCGACATGGGCCTGGACGGCTTCCGGCTCGACGCGGTGCCGTACCTCTACGAGCGGCCCGGCACCAACGGGGAGAACCTCCCCGAGACCCATGAGTTCCTGCGCAAGGTGCGCCGCTTCGTCGACGAGCACTACCCCGGCAAGGTGCTGCTGGCCGAGGCCAACCAGTGGCCGGCCGACGTCGTCGACTACTTCGGCGACTACGAGTCCGGCGGCGACGAGTGCCACATGTGCTTCCACTTCCCGGTGATGCCGCGGATCTTCATGGCGGTACGCCGCGAGTCGCGCTTCCCGATCTCGGAGATCCTCGAGCAGACCCCGCCGATCCCCAGCGGCTGCCAGTGGGGCATCTTCCTGCGCAACCACGACGAGCTGACCCTGGAGATGGTCACCGACGAGGACCGCGACTACATGTGGAACGAGTACGCCAAGGACCCGCGGATGAAGGCCAACATCGGCATCCGTCGGCGCCTCGCCCCGCTCCTGGACAACGACATCAACCAGATGGAGCTGTTCTGCGCGATCCTGCTCTCGCTCCCGGGCTCCCCGGTGCTCTACTACGGCGACGAGATCGGGATGGGCGACAACATCTGGCTCGGTGACCGCGACGGCGTCCGCACCCCGATGCAGTGGACCCCGGACCGCAACGCCGGCTTCTCCTCGGCCACCCCCGGCAAGCTGCACCTGCCGACCATCCAGGACCCGGTCTACGGCTACCAGAGCGTCAACGTCGAGGCCCAGCTGGAGAACTCCTCCTCGCTGCTGCACTGGACCCGGCGGATGATCCACGCGCGCCGCCAGCACCCGGCGTTCGGCCTGGGCTCCTTCCACGACCTCGGCGGCTCGAACCCCACGGTGCTGAGCTACACCCGCGAGCACGACCAGGCCGACGGCACCCGCGACGTGATCCTGTGCGTCAACAACCTCTCCCGCTTCCCGCAGCCGGTCGAGCTGGACCTGCGGCGCTTCGAAGGGATGGTCCCGGTCGAGCTGCTCGGCCGGGTGCCGTTCCCGCGGATCGGCGAGCTCCCCTACCTGCTCACGCTGAGCGGTTACGGGTTCTACTGGTTCCGCCTCACCACTCCCGACACCGGCGACGAGGGGACCCTGTTGTGATCGTCGAGCACATCGACCCGGAGCTGTTCGTCCGATTCCTGTCCCGAACCCGCTGGTTCGGGGGCAAGGGCCGGCCCTTCACGGTCACCGCCGTGCACCGGGTCGGCGCGGAGGTCCCCGGCGGGGTCGAGGACGGCCCGCCGGTGCTGCTCCACCTCGTCGAGCTGGGCTACGCCGACGCCGAGGGTGGCACCGAGGTCTACCAGGTCCCGCTCGCGCTCTACCCGGAGGCGCAGACCCGCCTCGAGCATGCCTTCATCGGCTGGTGGGAGGAGCCGGACCTGGGCTGGGTGCACGCCTACGACGCGCTGCACGACCGGGTCGCGATGAAGAACTGGCTGCGCAGCTTCGCCCGCACCGCCGACGAGTGGACCGACGAGGCGAGTGGGCTGACCTTCCACCGCCTCCCGGGGCACGAGCTCGATCTCGAGGCGCAGCCCTCGCTGTTCGCCGGGGAGCAGTCGAACTCCTCGGTGCTCTACGGCGAGGACGCGGTGATGAAGCTGTTCCGCAAGGTGACCGCCGGCGCGAACCCCGACATCACCGTGCACGAGGCGCTGACCCGCGCCGGCGCCGAGCACGTCGCCGCCCTGTACGGCTGGGTGGAGTGGCGCAACGGCGGCCAGGACGCGGACGAGGTCCACCACCTCGCGATGCTCCAGCAGTTCCTCCGCACCGCCACCGACGGCTGGGACCTGGCCCTGGCCAGCGTGCGCAACCTGTTCGCCGAGGCCGACCTGCACGCCCACGAGGTGGGCGGGGACTTCGCCGGCGAGGCCACCCGCCTCGGGGACGCCCTGCGGGAGGTGCACGAGGCGCTCACGCATGCCTTCCCCGCCGCGGAGCCCGCCGACGCCGCCGACCTGGCCGCCGGGATGCGGGCCCGGCTCGAGGACGCGCTCGGCGTGGTGCCCGAGCTGGAGGAGCACGCCGCCGGGCTGCGCGCGGCGTACGACCGGGTCGCCGAGCTCGGCGAGATCCGGGTCCAGCGCATCCACGGTGACCTGCACCTCGGCCAGACGATGCGCACCTCCCTGGGCTGGAAGATCGTCGACTTCGAGGGCGAGCCGGCCAAGCCGCTGGCCCAGCGCCAGCTCCCGGACTCCCGCTGGCGCGACGTCGCCGGCATGCTGCGCTCCTTCGACTACGCCCCGCACGTCGTGGAGCGCGCGGCGGTGGAGGAGGACCCCGAGGGCGCCGCCCAGCTGGCCTACCGGGCCGACGAGTGGGCCCAGCGCAACAAGGACCACTTCCTGGCGGCGTACGCCGGCGGCGAGCTGACCCCCGAGCAGCACGCGCTGCTGGCTGGCTACGTCGCCGACAAGGCCGTCTACGAGACCGTGTACGAGACACGCAACCGGCCCACGTGGGTGCGCATCCCGCTGCAGGCCATCGCGAGAATCGGAGCCTCATGAACACCCCGCAGAACCCCGGCCCGGACGACGCCACCGGCCGCCCCGCCGCGGTGCTCCCGGTCGACCGGGACCAGCTCGAGCAGCTCGTCCGCGGCGAGCACGGCCAGCCGCACGCAGTGCTCGGCGCCCACCCCCACGACGGCGCCGTGACCGTGCGGGTGCTCAAGCCCATGGCCGCCTCGGTGAGCGTGGTCGCGGCGGACGGCACCCGCGCCCGCCTCGAGCACGAGTACGAGGGCATCTGGGCCGGCGTCCTGCCGACCTCGGAGGTTCCCGACTACCGGATCGAGGTGGCCTACGACGCCGCCCCGACGACTGTCGACGACCCGTACCGGTTCCTGCCGACGCTCGGCGAGATGGACCTGCACCTGGTCAACGAGGGGCGCCACGAGAACCTCTGGCAGGTGCTCGGCGCCCGCGTGCACCACTACCCCGGCGCCGCGGGCCCGGTCAGCGGCACCTCGTTCGCCGTCTGGGCGCCGCACGCGCGCGGCGTACGCCTCAAGGCCGAGTTCAACTCCTGGGACGGGCGCGAGCACCCGATGCGCCAGCTCGGCAGCTCCGGGGTCTGGGAGCTGTTCGTGCCCGGTGTCGGCAGCGGCACCCGCTACAAGTACGCCATCCTCGGCGCCGACGGGGAGTGGCGCGAGAAGGCCGACCCGATGGCCGCCTGGGCCGAGGTTCCCCCGCTGACCGCCTCCCGGGTCTTCGAGTCCCAGCACGTCTGGGGCGACGAGGAGTGGATGGCCGCCCGGGCCACCCGGCAGCCGGCCCACGAGCCGATGAGCACCTACGAGATCCACCTCGCCTCCTGGCGGCGCGAGAAGAGCTGGGAGCAGCTCGCCGAGGAGCTGCCGGCCTACCTCTCGGACCTGGGCTTCACCCACGTCGAGTTCATGCCGGTGATGCAGCACCCGTTCGGCGGGTCCTGGGGCTACCACGTCACGTCGTACTTCGCCGCCGACTCCCGGATGGGCGACCCCGACGGCCTGCGACTGCTCATCGACCGGCTGCACCAGGCCGGGATCGGCGTGATCCTGGACTGGGTGCCCGGTCACTTCGCCACCGACGAGTGGGCGCTGGTGCGCTTCGACGGCACCCCGCTGTACGAGGACCCCAACCCGCAGCGCGGGTGGCACAAGGAGTGGGGCTCCCACATCTTCAACTTCGGGCGCAACGAGGTGCGCAACTTCCTCTACGCCAACGCGATCTACTGGCTCGAGGAGTTCCACGCCGACGGGCTGCGCGTCGACGGGGTCGCCTCGATGCTCTACCTCGACTACTCCCGCGAGGAGGGCGAGTGGACGCCGAACAAGCACGGCGGCCGCGAGAACCTCGAGGCGGTCCAGTTCCTCCAGGAGATGAACGCCACCGCCTACAAGCGGGTCCCCGGCATCGTCACGATCGCCGAGGAGTCGACGTCCTGGCCGGGCGTGACCCAGCCGACCTCGGACGGCGGGCTGGGCTTCGGCTTCAAGTGGAACATGGGCTGGATGCACGACACGCTCAGCTACCTCCAGCACGAGCCCGTGCACCGCGCCCACCACCACGGGGAGATGACCTTCCCGCTGGTCTACGCGTGGTCGGAGAAGTACGTGCTGCCGATCAGCCACGACGAGGTCGTGCACGGCAAGGGCTCGCTGCTGCGCAAGATGCCCGGCGACCGCTGGCAGCAGCTGGCGAACCTGCGCGCCTACCTGGCCTACATGTGGGCCCACCCCGGCAAGCAGCTGCTGTTCATGGGCGCCGAGATGGGCCAGGAGTCGGAGTGGGCGGAGTCGCGCGAGCTGGACTGGTGGCTGCTGGACCACCCCGAGCACCGCGGCGTGCACGCGCTGGTGCGCGACCTGAACACGGCGTACTCCTCCAGCGAGGCGATCTGGGGGCGCGACGACGACCCCAGCGGCTTCGGGTGGATCGACGCCAACGACGCCGGGCGCAACGTGTTCTCGTTCGTACGCCGCTCGCCCGGGGCATCCGACGTGGTGTGCGTGGCGAACTTCTCGGCGGTCCCCCACCAGGACTTCCGGCTGGGCCTGCCCGCGGAGGGCGTGTGGGAGGAGATCCTCAACACCGACGCCGAGGCCTACACCGGCTCCGGGGTCGGGAACCTCGGGTCGGTGACGGCGGTCGAGGGCGAGTGGTCGGGCCAGCCCGCCCACGCCGACATCGTGGTGCCGCCGCTCGCGACGGTGTGGTTCCGGCGGCGGGCCTGAGCCCGCGGCCCGGGCGGCTCCTCGGCGCGGCGGGCGTGGCTAGGGTGGCCCCGTGAACTCGCAGCCGACCCTCACGGACGGGACGGTCACGCTGCGCGCGTGGCGCGAGACCGACGTCGAGGAGGCCATCGCCGGCCACGACGACGTGGTGCTGCGGTGGCTCGGCGTCCGGGAGGGGCCGACCGCCGAGCAGCACACGGCGGCGGTGCGGATCTGGAACGAGCGGTTCGCCACCCAGCACCCCATCGGCTACGTCATCGAGCACGACGGCCGGCTGATCGGCGGTTGCCAGGTGCGGGTCGTCGACGACACCACCGGGGAGCTGTCCTGGGTGCTCTACGCCGGCAACCGCGGCCGGGGCTTCGCCACCCGGGCGGTGAGGGTGCTGGCCGACTGGGCGATGACAGCTGTCGGCCAGGGCGGCCTCGGGCTGAGCCGGGTCGAGGCCCGCATCGAGCCCGGCAACGAGGCGGCGCTGCGGGTGGCCACCCGGGCCGGGCTGCTGCGCGAGGGCGTGCGCCGGGTCGTGGCCGGCACCGGCGAGCAGCCCGCCGCGACCGAGTACGTCGTCCTGGCCCGGCTCGCCGACGACCCGCCCACCAGCGACCCGCAGAGCTTCCGGGCGCTGCTGAACTCCTTCCTGCCGCGCAAGCGCGCGATCAGCCAGATGCTGGTCCGCGACCGCGAGGGCCGGGTCCTGCTGTGCCGGCTGACCTACAAGCAGGACTGGGACCTGCCCGGCGGGGTGGTCGAGGTCTCGGAGTCCCCCCAGCTCGCCGCCGCGCGCGAGGTGCACGAGGAGCTCGGCCTGGAGCTGGCTCCCGGGCCGCTGGTGCTCACCGACTGGCTGCCCCCGTGGAGCGGCTGGGACGACGCGATCTGCCTGGTCTTCGACGGCGGGGTCCTGGACGCCGCGGTCCTCGACGGGGCGGTCCTCCAGGCCCGCGAGATCCGCGACGCGCAGTTCTGCACCCTCGACGAGGTCGAGGAGCGGTGCGCCGACTTCACGGCCCGCCGCATCCGGGCCGCCCTCGCCGGGGTGGACGGCACCGGCGCGGCGTACACCGAGTCGGGTCGCTGACGGCTCCGTCTGGCATCTGGCGTCTAGCGTCGGGCCGGGGCGGGCGGTGAGCCTGCCACCGTTCCCGCCAGGCGAACCGTGGCCAGCTCACCCCTGACCGGCGGCGGCCGGGGCCGGCGGTGAGCCTGCCACCGTTCCCGCCAGGCGAACCGTGGCCAGCTCACCCCTGACCGGCGGCGGCCGGGGCCGGCGGTGAGCCTGCCACCGTTCCGGCCGGGCGAACCGTGGCCAGCTCACCGCTGACCGGCGGCGGCCGGGGCCGGCGGTGAGCCTGCCACCGTTCCGGCCGCGGGGACGGTGGCCAGCTCACCGCTGCGGGGACGCCGCGCCGGCCGCAGCGCGACGAGTACGCCGGCGACCAGCAGCAGGCCACCGAGCGCCTCCCCCGGGCTCGGCCGCTGGGCCAGCAGCAGCCAGGCCGAGGTCATCGCCACCACCGGCGCGAGCAGCACCCACGGCACCACCGCGGCCGACGGGTTGCGCGCGAGCAGGGTGTTGAAGATCCCATAGCCGACGAGCGAGGCCAGACCGGCGGTGTACAGCGTCGAGACCACCGCCTGCCAGCCGACGGCCCCGAGCCCCGCCTGCATCGCCGCCGGGCCGTCGATCGCCAGCGACAGCGCCACCAGCGGGACCGGGACCACCGTGGCCGACCACACGGTCAGCGACAGCCCGCCGGGCACCTTCGCGGCCCGGGACACCACGTTGCCGATGCCCCACGACAGGGCGCCGGCCAGGCACAGCAGCAGCGCGGCGAGCGGGACCTGACCGCCCCGGCCCAGGCCGACGACCACCAGCCCCACCGTGCCCACCAGCACCCCGATCGCCTGGTTGCGGGTGGGCCGCTCGCGCAGCACTCCCGCCGCGATCACGATCGTGAAGATGACCTGCGCCTGGAGGACCAGCGCCGCGAGGCCGGGGGGCAGCCCGGCGTGCATCGCGACGTAGAGGAAGCCGAACTGGCCCAGCGACATGGTCACCCCGACCGCCGCCAGCACCCGCCAGGACACCGCCGGCCGCGGGACCAGGAGCACCGCGGGGAAGACGACCAACACGAACCGCGCGGCCAGGAACAGCAGCGGCGGCACCTCGCCCATCCCCCAGTCGATGACCACGAAGTTGAATCCCCAGATGGCGGCGACGAGGGCGGCGAGCAGAGCGTCACGACGGTTCACACGGAAAGCCTGACGACACCGACCGTGAAGCACCAGCGAATACTGGACCCGAAAAACAGGTAGCGTTGTTACATGATTGATCTGCCCGCTCTGGTCTCGCTGCGCGCCGTCGCCACCCACGGATCCGTGGTCGGCGCGGCCGAGGCGCTCGGGTTCACGCCGAGCGCTGTCTCCCAGCAGGTCAAACGGCTGGAACGGCAGACGGGCGTGCCGCTGCTGGAGCGGGTCGGCCGGGGGGTCGTCCTCTCCCAGCACGGCCGCCACCTGGTGGAAGCCGGCGCCGGGCTGCTCGCAGGGCTGGAGGAGCTCGAGGCGGGACTGCACCGCCAGGCCGGCACCGTGGCCGGGCACCTGCGGATCGCGACGTTCTCCACGGCCCTGCGCGGGCTGATCGCACCGGTGCTGCGTGGCATCCTCGACGAGCACCCGGACCTGCGGGTCTCGCTCTCCGAGCGCGAGCCCTGGGAGACCGTCGCCCTGGTCGCCTCGGGCCAGAGCGACCTCGGGGTCGTGCACCGCTGGGGCGACGTGCCGATCGAGGTCCCCGAGCACCTGGTCGCCACCGTGGTCACCCACGACGTCGCCGACGTGGTCGTGCCCGTGGGGCACCCGCTGGCGGAGCGCGAGGCGGTCAGCCCGGCGGACCTGGTCGACGAAGGCTGGATCGCGACACCGGAGGGCACCATCTGCCGCCAGTGGCTCAACCGGATGTACGACGGCACCGGCCGGCTGCCCCGCATCGCGCACCGGTCGATGGAGTTCGACTCCCACCTCGCGATGGTCCGGGCCGGCCTCGGGATCGCGCTCGTGCCGCGGCTGGGCCGCGCCCCGCTCGGCGACGGCATCGTCGCGGTGCCGGCACACTCCCCGGTGCCGACCCGTGAGGTGATCGCGGTGCACCGGCGCAGCATGTCGGACTCACCGCCGGTGGGAGCCGTCCTCGCCGCGCTCGTGACGGCCGGTGCCTCGGGGGCCTGACCCCGGGCGCGCTGCGGGCGGTGAGCCTGCCACCGTTGCGACGTACCAAAGCGTGGCCAGCTCACCGCTCCCCCCGGCCACCGACCCCGCGGCCGCGGCAACCAGGCGCGAGCCCAGCGTCGGTCAGGTACGCCGCGCGGCGGAGGCGTCGAGCAGGTCGCGCGCCAGCATCGTGGCACCCACGACCGCTGCCGGCATCACCACGACGGCGCCGAGCGGGATCAGGAAGCAGGCCTGCACCGACATCCCCAGGCCCAGCACGGGGCCGCGACGGCCGCGGACGAGCTCCGAGCGGTCGGCGGCGGTGAGGCCGCGGGCCTCCAGCGGGCGGGTGAGGAGCTCACCGGCCAGCAGCCAGGCGGAGAACCCGAAGCCGGCCACCCCGGCGGCGATCGTCCCGACGACGGGGAGCAGGCCGAGGACCACCATCCCGACCGCGGTCGCCGCGCCGAGGCCGAGCAGCACCGCGCCGTCGCGGATGCCGCGCAGCAGCCCCACGTCCGCGTCGGGCACCTCCCCGCCCAGCATCCGCTCGGTCTCGCGCCAGATCCGGTCGTAGAACGGCTCGCCGACCAGCAGCGTCAGCGCGACGAAGGTCGCCGCTGCCAGGACCACGAAGCCGACGACGACCACCACGGCCAGGCTCACCCGCACGGCGCTGCGCGCCACCTCCCCGGTGTCGTCGAGGAAGGGCGTGGCCCAGCCCACCAGGTCACCGACCTGGAGGACGAGCACCACGAAGACCGCCACCAGGACCGCGAGCACCAGCAGCGCCGGCACCATGCCCAGCACCATCAGGCCCGGCCGCCGACGCCACATCCCGAAGCCGCGCAGCAGGTACGCCGGCCCGGAGAGCACCGGCGCCGCGCCCAGTGCCGGCCGTTGGCGGCCGGTGCCGCTCAAAACAGCGCCGAGGCGAGGTTCTGTCGACCGCGCAGCACCCGGGGGTCCTCGTTGCCGACGGCGGCGAAGAGGCCGAGCAGGTGGTCGCGGGCCTGCGCGCGCTCGTCGCCGGCGGTCCGGCGGACCACGTCGACCAGCCGGGCGAACGCGTCCTCGACGTGACCGCCGAGCAGGTCGAGGTCGGCGACCAGCGTCTGGGCGTCGACGTCCGCGGGGGCAGCCGCCGCGGCCGCGCGGGCGGCGTTGAGGTCGACGCCCTGGGTGCGCTGGAGCACCTTGGCCATCGCCAGGCCGGCGGCCGCCTCGGTGTCGGCCGGGTTGGCGTCGACCAGCTTCTGGTACTCCGCTACGGCCCGGTCGATGTCGCCCTCGCCCAGCGCGTCCTGCGCAGCGGCGTACCGGGGGTCGACCTCCTCGCCGTCCGCGGCCGTCGCCGCCTCGGCGTGGCGGGGCTGGTGGCGTCCGGTGATGCCCTGGGTGGTGAGCTGCTGCATGACCTGGGTCAGCGCGGTGCGCAGCTCCTCCATCGGCAGCGGGTCCTGCAGGAGCGGGGCCGGGCGGCCGTCGAGCACCGCGACCACGAGCGGGATCGAGGGGATCTGCATCGCCTGCGCGATCGCGGGGGTGGCGTCGACGTCGACGAGGCCCGCGAGGAAGCGGCCCTCGAACTCCCCGGAGAGCGTGGCGAGGTCGTCGGCGAGCTGGCCGCTCTCCGGCATCCGGGTGCGGCTGTAGAAGACCAGGATCACCGGCGCGGTCATCGACGCCTCGATGGTGGCCTGGAAGTTCTCCTCGCTCACCTGGACGGCGTACGACGAGACGCCGGCGGCCCCGGGAGCGGCACCACCAGCGGGCGCCGACGGGGCGGCGGCCGGAGCGGGGCGCTTGAGCGCGGAGAGGTCGATGGCGCCGGGACGGGAGAACGGCTGCTGCGTCATGTGCGCAATCCTAGGGATGCCGGTCGAGCGGGGCAGCGCGTGCTCTGTTTTCGCTCGTCCCGGACGGGGATGCTGACCCCATGACGACCTCCCGGGGCACCCTCAGCTCGTTGCTCGCCCTCGGCCTCCTCGCGGCCGCGGTCCCGGCCGCGGAGGCCGGTGGCCGCCATCCCGGCCACCACGACCGGCCCGGGCACGGCCACCACGGCAAGCCCCGGCCCGACCAGACCGTCCGCTTCCAGACCTTCAACGCCTCGCTCAACCGCGCCGCCGCGGGCGAGCTGGTCGCCGATCTGTCCACCCCCGACGACCCCCAGGCGGCGGCGGTCGCGGAGATCGTCCAGCGCACCCGCCCCGACGTGCTGCTGCTCAACGAGTTCGACTACGTGGCCGACGGCGCCGCGGTCGACCTGTTCCGGGAGAACTACCTCGAGGTCCCCCAGGACGGCGCCCGCCCCATCCGCTACCGGTACTCCTTCGTGGCGCCGTCCAACACCGGCATCCCGAGCGGCCACGACCTCGACAACAACGGGACCGTCGGCGGCGGCAACGACGCGTACGGCTTCGGGGAGTTCCCGGGCCAGTACGGCATGGTCGTGCTGAGCCGGCTCCCGATCGACCAGCGCCGGGTGCGCACCTTCCAGCGCTTCCGCTGGCAGGACATGCCCGGCAACCTGCTGCCCACCGACTGGTACTCGCCCGAGGCCGCCGCCGACCTGCGGCTGTCGAGCAAGTCGCACTGGGACGTCCCGGTGCGGGTGGGCCGGCGCACCGTGCACTTCCTGGTCTCCCACCCGACCCCGCCCACCTTCGACGGCCCCGAGGACCGCAACGGCGCCCGCAACCACGACGAGATCCGGTTCTGGGCCGACTACGTCGCGGGCGCGCGCTACCCGTACGACGACCGCGGCCGCCGCGGCGGGCTGCGGCGCGGCGCCTCGTTCGTGATCGCCGGGGACCAGAACGCCGACCCGCTGGACGGTGACTCGGTGGACAGCGCGATCGACCAGCTGCTCGACTCGCCGTTCGTCCGCGACCCGCTGCCGGCCTCGGCCGGTGCGACGGAGGCGTCGGCGCTGCAGGGCGGCGCGAACGCCACCCACCGCGGCGACCCGGCCTACGACACCGCCGACTTCGCCGACACCGCGCCGGGCAACCTGCGCGTCGACTACGTGCTGCCCTCGCGCGACCTCAGGGTCCGCGACGCGGGGGTGTTCTGGCCGGTCCAGGCCGACCCGCTCTCGCGGCTGACCGGCGTCTTCCCGTTCCCCTCCTCCGACCACCGCGCGGTGTGGGTGGACGTGCGCGTGCCCCGCTGAGCGGTCTCAGCCGGTCGAGGGCCGCTCAGCCAGCAGCCGGTCGGCCGCGGCGTACGGATCGAGCTCGCCCGCGGCGACCGCTGCGGCCAGCCCGTCGAGCGCCGAGCTCTCGCCCAGCCGGTCCCAGCGCTCGCGCAGCGCGGTGAGGGCGATGGCCTCCACCTCCCCGCGCGCCCGGCGGGTGCGCCGGGCCGCCAGCTCGCCGGTCCCGGCCAGCCAGGCGTGGTGCTCCTCGATCGCCGCGGCGACCTCGGCGACGCCGTCCCCGGACGAGGCGACGGTCTTGACCACCGGTGCGCGCCAGGCATCCTCGTCGCGGTCGGCGAGCGAGAGCATCGTGCGCAGGTCGCGCCGCACCTGGTCGGCGCCGTCGCGGTCGGCCTTGTTGACCACGTAGACGTCGCCGATCTCGAGGATCCCGGCCTTCGCGGCCTGGATCCCGTCGCCCATGCCCGGTGCCAGCAGGACGACAGTGGTGTCGGCCTGCGCGGCGATGTCGACCTCGCTCTGGCCCACCCCGACGGTCTCGACCAGCACCACGTCGAAGCCGGCGGCGTCCAGCACCCGGATGGCCTGCGGAGTCGACCACGCCAGGCCGCCGAGGTGCCCGCGGGCGGCCATCGAGCGGATGAAGACGTCGCGGTCGGCGGCGTGGTCCGACATCCGGACCCGGTCGCCGAGCAGCGCGCCGCCGGAGAACGGCGAGGACGGGTCGACGGCGAGGACGCCGACCCGCTGGCCGGCGGCGCGCAGCTCGCGGACCAGCGCGTTCGTCGAGGTCGACTTGCCGACGCCCGGGGCGCCGGTCAGGCCCACGACCCGGGCCCGCCCGGCGTACGGCGCCAGCGCGGCCATCACCTCGCGCAGCAGCGGGGAGGCGTCCTCGACCAGCGAGACCAGCCGGGCGACCGCCCGGGCCTCGCCGGCGCGGGCGCGCTCGACGAGGTCCGGGACCGAGGCCTCAGCCCTGCGGGACACGCACGATCAGCGCGTCGCCCTGTCCGCCGCCGCCGCACAGGGCCGCGGCGCCCACGCCGCCACCGCGGCGCTTGAGCTCCAGCGCGAGGTGCAGCACGACGCGGGTCCCGGACATGCCGACCGGGTGGCCGAGCGCGATGGCCCCGCCGTTGACGTTGACCTTGGCGTCATCGAGGCCGAGCTCGCGCGCCGAGGAGATGCCGACCGCCGCGAAGGCCTCGTTGAACTCGACGAGGTCGAGCTCGGAGGGGGCGATGCCCTCCTTCCCGCAGGCCAGCGCCGTCGCGGCCGCGGGCTGGAGCTGGAGCGTGGAGTCGGGGCCGGCGACCTGGCCGTGCGCGCCGATCTCGGCCAGCCACTCCAGGCCGAGCGCCTCGGCCTTGGCCTTGCTCATCACGACCACTGCGGCGGCGCCGTCGGAGATCTGGGAGGCGGAGCCGGCGGTGATCGTGCCGTCCTTGCTGAACGCCGGGCGCAGCTTGCCGAGGGACTCGGCGGTGGTGTCGGCGCGGACCCCCTCGTCGGTCGCCACGACGACCGGGTCGCCCTTGCGCTGCGCGATCGAGACCGGGACGACCTCCTCGTCGAAGACGCCGTTCTTCCAGGCGACCGCTGCCTTGGCGTGGGACTGGGCGGCGAACTCGTCCTGCTCGGCGCGGGTGAGGTTCTGCGCGGCGGCGTTGCACTCCTCGGTGAGCAGGCCCATCGCCTGGGTCGTGAACTGGTCGAAGAGCGCGTCGTAGGCGAGCGAGTCGACGAGCTTCACGTCGCCGTACTTGATGCCCTCGCGCGACTTCGGCAGGAAGTGCGGCGCGTTGGTCATCGACTCCATGCCGCCGGCGACGACCACGTCGACCTCGCCGGCGCGGATCAGCTGGTCGGCCATCGCGATGGCGTTGAGCCCGGAGAGGCACACCTTGTTGATCGTGATCGAGGGGACCCGCATCGGGATCCCGCCCTTGACCGCCGCCATCCGCGCGGGGTTCTGCCCGGCACCGGCCTGGATGACCTGGCCCATGATCACGTAGTCGACCTGCTCGCCGGTGACGCCGGCCTTCTCCAGGGCGCCCTGGATCGCGAACCCCCCGAGCTCGGCGGCGGTCAGGCTCTTGAGGCTGCCGGAGAGGCGGCCGATCGGGGTGCGCGCGCCAGCGACGATGACGTTTCCGGACATGGGGTGTTCCTCCAAGGAGACGGGGGCCGGACGGGCCGTGCCCGCATGTGCCTTGGACCATACCGAGCGCCCGGCGAGGGTGGCGAGGGGCCGGCGGAGCCTGCTCGGTGAGGCACTTGTCACAACGGGCTGCGACCCCGCGCGTCCAGGGGCGAGCATGGCGGGCATGACCACCCTGGAGATCCCCGAGCACCTGTTCACAGCCATCGACCACGTCGGCATCGCCGTACCCGACCTCGACGAGGCCATCTCCTTCTACGAGACCGCGTTCGGCATGCGCCTGGCCCACCAGGAGGTCAACGAGGAGCAGGGCGTGCGCGAGGCGATGATGGCGGTCGGCGAGTCCGGCTCCTCCCTGCAGCTGCTCGCGCCGCTGACCGCTGAGTCGACGATCGCGAAGTTCCTGGACCGCTCCGGCCCCGGCCTCCAGCAGCTGGCCTACCGGGTCACCGACGTGGAGCAGGTCAGCGCGATCCTGCGCGAGCGCGGGCTGCGCCTGCTCTACGACGCGCCCCGCCGCGGCACCGCGGGCTCGCGGATCAACTTCGTGCACCCCAAGGACGCCGGGGGCGTGCTCGTCGAGCTGGTGGAGCCGGCGGCCGCCGGCCACTGAGTGGTCCGGGGCGGCCCGGGGCGGCCCGCCGGGGCTTTCTGCGAGCCGCCCCGAACCGGCCGGCCGAGACGTGGGTCACATCCCTATTCATCGTGGTTACCGATGGGTATCTTTCGCGGAACACCCGACCACAGGAGCTGCCGTGCAGAACATCCTCGACGCCATCCTCAGTGACGACGCGAGCTCGCAGGACTTCGCGAGCCTCGACCTCCCCGAGTCCTACCGTGCCGTGACCGTGCACAAGGACGAGGTGGAGCTCTTCGAGGGGCTCGCGACCAAGGAGAAGGACCCCCGCAAGTCGCTGCACGTCGACGACGTCCCGCTCCCCGAGCTCGGCCCGGGCGAGGCCTTCGTGGCCGTGATGGCCAGCGCGATCAACTACAACACCGTCTGGACCTCGATCTTCGAGCCGGTCTCGACCTTCGGGTTCCTCGAGCGGTACGGCCGCACCTCGCCGCTGGGCAAGCGCCACGACCTGCCCTACCACGTCGTCGGCTCCGACCTCTCCGGAGTCGTGCTGGCCACCGGCCCCGGCGTCACGAAGTGGAAGCCCGGTGACCGGGTCGTCGCGCACTGCCTCTCCGTGGAGCTGGAGAGCCCCGACGGGCACGGCGACACGATGCTCGACCCCGAGCAGCGGATCTGGGGCTTCGAGACCAACTTCGGCGGCCTCGCCGAGGTCGCGATGGTCAAGGCCAACCAGCTGATGCCCAAGCCCGAGCACCTCACCTGGGAGGAGGCCGCCTCCCCCGGCCTGGTCAACTGCACGGCGTACCGCCAGCTCGTGAGCAAGAACGGCGGCGACATGAAGCAGGGCGACAACGTCCTGGTCTGGGGCGCCTCCGGCGGCCTGGGCGGCTTCGCGACCCAGTACGCCCTCAACGGCGGCGCCACGCCGATCTGCGTGGTCTCCAACGAGGAGAAGGCCGCCATCGCCCGCTCCATGGGCGCCGAGCTGATCATCAACCGCTCGGAGGAGGACTACCGGTTCTGGAAGGACGAGCACACCCAGGACCCCCAGGAGTGGAAGCGCTTCGGCGCCAGGATCCGCGAGCTCACCGGCGGCGAGGACATCGACATCGTCTTCGAGCACCCCGGCCGCGAGACGTTCGGCGCGTCGGTGTACGTCACCCGCAAGGGCGGCACGATCACCACCTGCGCCTCGACCTCGGGCTACATGCACGAGTACGACAACCGCTACCTGTGGATGAACCTCAAGCGGATCATCTCCTCCCACTTCGCCAACTACCGCGAGTCCTGGGAGGCCAACCGCCTAGTGGCCAAGGGGCGGATCCACCCCACCCTGTCGCGCACCTACACCCTCGAGGAGACCGGCCAGGCGGCCCTCGACGTGCACCACAACAAGCACCAGGGCAAGGTCGGGGTGCTGTGCCTGTCCCCGCAGGAGGGGCTGGGCGTCCGCAACCACGAGCTCCGAGCCCAGCACGAGACCGCGATCAACCGGTTCCGCGGCGTCTGAGACGCCCCGCCCCCGGGCCCGGAGCACCCCGGCTCGCGCCGCCCGCGGCAGCGAGCCGGGGTGCGTTCCGCTTCGCCCATCGGGGAGGATGGACCCCGGCGGCGCACCTCCCCCCGCGCCCCGGCAGATGCAGCGGAACCGACGGAAGAGGAACGCCACATGAGCGACCAGGGTCTGTCCATCTTCGACGACCAGCCGGAGGACCAGCCGGACGCGGAGAAGACGCAGGTGATCCCGGCCACGCCCGAGAAGCGGCCCTCCCGGCCGGCCGCTCAGGCCTCCGGCGCCACGGCGACCACCGCCCAGCCGGTGGTGCCGCCCGGGACGGCCCCGACCCGCCCGCCCGCCACGCCCGCCGAGCGGTTCCCGATCGTGCGCCGCAACGGCTACGACCCCGCTGCGGTCGACGCCCGGTTCTCCCAGCTCTTCTCCGAGCGGGCCGCCCTGAGCGCCAGCCTCACGGGGTCCGAGCAGCGGACCGCCGCGCTCGAGGCCGAGGTCGCGGCGGTCCGGCAGGAGCTCGCGGAGGCCGGCACCCCGTCGTACGCCGGGCTGGGCGGGCGCGCGAGCGCGATGCTGCGGCTCGCCGAGGAGGAGGCCACCGAGATCCGCGAGTCCGCGGTCAGCGAGGCGCGCGAGATCCGGGAGCAGGCCGTCCGGGACGCCAAGGCGACCCGCGACGACGCCAGCCGCGAGGCCGAGGACATGCGGATCGTGCAGCTGAAGTCGCTCGACGAGCAGCGCGCCCGGGCCATGGCCGACGCCGAGCAGGAGCGCACCCTCGCCCGCGCCGAGGCCGCGGACCTGCTGGCCTCGGCCCGTCGCGAGGCCGACCAGCTGCGGCTCGCCACCCAGCAGGAGGCCACCGAGCTGCGCACGACCGCGCAGCGCGAGGTCGAGCAGGCCCGCGCCGCCGCCGACCGCGAGGTCCAGGAGGCGCGTCGGATGCTCGCCGTCGAGAAGGAGCGGCTGGCCCGTGAGGCCACCGACTTCCACAACAACGCGACCTCCGAGACCCGCAAGCTCGTCCAGGAGGCCGAGGAGCGCGCGTCCGCGGCCGAGGAGCGCGCCCGCCAGGCGACTGCGCAGGCCACGGCCCACCGCGAGCAGGCGCAGACCGAGGCCGAGGCACTGCTCTCGCGCGCCCACCGCGAGGCCGAGCAGATCCTCGTGACCGCGCGCAGCCAGGCCGACTCGATCGAGTCCACCGGCAACGCCGAGGTCGAGCGCGAGCTCGCCGCGACGCGGGCCGAGCTGGACCGGCTGCGCAAGCGCCGGGACGCGATCACCGCCCAGCTGGCGTCGCTGCGTGACGTGGTCGCCGGCTTCGGCGAGGACGACAGCTGAGCGAGCGCCTCACCACGAGCGCCGAACCCGTCCCGGGCCCGGGGTCCGGACTCAGGTCGGGGTCGCGGCCAGCCGCCGCACGCCCCGCTCCCCCGCCTTGACAGCCAGCACCCCGGCCAGGACCAGGAGGCCGCCGAGCAGCTGGACCGGCCGGGGCAGCTCGTCGAGCAGCAGCCACGAGAAGACCACGGCCGCCACCACCTCCAGCAGGGCGACGAACGAGGCGAGCCGCGAGCCGAGCCGGCGACCCGCCGCGATCCCGGTGGTGTAGGCGATCGCCGCGGTCACGATGCCGAGGCCCAGCAGCGGGAGCCACCACGGCACCGAGCCGGCGGCGTAGACCGCGTCGTCGGTCGAGGCGGTCATCGAGAGCACCCCGACCAGGCCGAGCAGGCCCAGCACGAGCGTGCCGACCAGCAGCCCGCCGGCCGCGAGCGCGAGGGCGGGCAGCCCGGTCGACTCGTCGGCGGAGATCACGAAGTACGTCGCGGCGCCGACCATGGCACCCAGTGACCACAGCACCCCGGCGGTGCTGAGGTCGGCCCCCGAGAGCAGGTCGAGCAGCAGCACCAGCCCGGCGACCGCGAGGGCGGCGCCGAGCAGCGTGACCGGGCCCGGCCGCTGTCCGTGGCGCAGCCACATCCAGACGACCACCGCCGCGGGCGCGGTGTACTCGATCAGCAGCGCCGGCCCGACCTGCATGTGCTGGACGGCGGAGAAGTAGCAGAACTGGGCGCCGGCGACGGCCAGGACGCCGTACGCCGCGACGACGCCGGCGTTGCCGCGCAGCACCGACCAGCGGCCCCGCAGCGCCCGCAGCCCGAACGGCGCGACCACCAGCGCGGCCAGCCCCACCCGCACGAGCACGACCGCGCCCGGGCTCCAGCCGGTGTCCAGCAGGCCGCGGGCGAAGGACCCGGAGAGCCCGAACGCGAGCGCCGAGGCCACCGCGAAGCCCAGGCCGCTGGCGAGTCGGGGCCCTCCGGCCGCGGGCGCGGACGAGGAGGCGTCATGAGTCACCGCGGTCATGGGTAATGACGCTAGGCGGCGCCGAGTAACCTGTCAACGTGCCGTTCAACCATGACACCGAGATGGCGCTCCAGAGCGCGGTGGTGCTCGCGAACTCCGCCCTCGAGCCGGACACGCTGAGCACGACAGCGGACCTCGACGAGTTCTACCAGCACCACGACTACACCGGGCGCCACGACCGCACCCGCGCCGAGCTCGACGAGGTGCGCGCACTGCGCCCGAAGCTGCGCGAGCTGCTCACCGCCGACCGGGACCGGGCGGTGGACCTGGTCAACGCGATGCTGCTCGAGGCGCGCGCCCTCCCCCAGCTGGTCCGCCACGACGACTGGGACTGGCACCTGCACGCGGTCACCCCCGACGCCCCGCTCGCGGTCCGGATCACCGTCGAGACCGCGATGGCGATGGTCGACGTGATCCGCGCCGACGAGCTCTCACGGCTCGGGGTGTGCGCCGACGACGAGTGCGACGGCCTGGTCCTCGACCTGTCCCGCAACCGCTCGAAGCGGTTCTGCTCGGTGGGCTGCGGCAACCGCAACGCGGTCGCCGCCTACCGGGCCCGCCAGGCGGCGGGGGCCGAGTAGCTCCGCCGGCCGGGCCGGAGGCAGGTCGACCTCAGCAGAAGCGGCGCGTCCCGCGCACCGAGACCGCCCGGTCGCGCAGCACCACCGGCCACAGCGCCCCGTGGGTCCGGCAGGTGCGCCGGAAGTCCCGGCGCCGGTACTCCACGGCCAGCACCCGCCGCCCGTACGTCGCGGCGTACCGACCGCACTCGGCGTAGCGCCCGCACTCCTCGGCCACGGCGAAGTCGAAGCCGAGCCGGGTCCCGCGCAGCCCGGGCAGGTTCTTCTGGCCCACGGCCAGCCCGCTGCGGTGAGCAGCGCGCACCAGCAGCCGGGCGTAGGCGACGGCGTGCCGGCGCCGCAGCAGCCCACCGCTGCGGGTGAACGAGTCGAGGTTGTCCAGCTCGGCGGCGTCGAACCCGGCGCGGGCGCAGCCGTCGAGCCAGCGGCCCACGATCCGCGCCAGGCGCTCGCGCCGGTCGCGGGTGCGCAGATCGAGCAGCCACTCGCCCCAGGCCTGGTCGGCGACCGGCCGCCCGCGGCGGTGCAGCACCAGACGCATCCGGGAGCGCCAGTCGCGCAGCTCGTCGGGCTGGGTCTGGAACGCGTTGACGTAGCAGATGTTGTAGCGCCCGGCGACGGGTGCCGCGCGCCGGTCGCGGACCACCACGCCCACGCGGGCCGGCGTCGGACGCGGGCCACCGAGCTGGTAGTCGCCGTCGGTGTCGGCCGGCCAGGGCTCGGGCGCCGCGGAGGCGGGCGAGGCCGGCGTGAGCGTCAGGGCCAGGAGCAGGGCCAGGAGGGCAGCGGGCAGCGGGCCGGTCGCGCGCACGACCTAGAAGTCGAATCCGTCGAACATGTCCCCGATCCCGTCGCCGATGCCGCCGATCCCGTCGCCGATCCCGCCGAGCATGTCGCCCATGCCCTCACCGAGCTCGCCGAGCGCGTCGAAGCCGCCGAGGCCGCCGAACATCAGGCCGGCGAACATGAAGTTCATCGGCGCGAAGCCGCCGAAGTAGCCGGCGGCGTAGGGCTGGTAGGCGCGGCCGCCCTGCCAGTACGGCACCCGTCGGGCACCGACCATCACCTGGCGCACGTCCGGGTCCGCGCCGGCGGTGACGCGCTCGGCATCCAGGGTGCACGCGGGGACGTCGCGGCGGGTGCCACCCGGCGGCGTCCACGGCACGTCCTGCACCGACGGGCCGTGGCGAGGGTCGAAGAAGCAGGGCGGGCGCCGGGTCGGCAGCGGCTCGCCGTGCACCCGGGCACGCACGCAGGCCACTGCATACCGGCCGTCCTCGATGATCGTGGTGACGTGCCGGACGTCGTCGGGCCGCTGCATCCCGTCGCCAGCGGTCTTCGCGGACTCGTAGGCGTCCAGCGCGCGCTGGTAGTCGGCGTTGGCGCCGGCGTCGAGCGGCTGCCCCGCGAGCTCGAGGTCGAGGTCCTGGAGGTCGACGCCGAAGGCCGTGATGTCCTCGGCGGCCAGCTTCTTCACCGGGGCCAGCTCGGCCTCGCGGCGCTCGAGCTCACGTTGCCGGGACCGCTTGTTCGTGGCGACGACCAGCCACGCGACGGCCGCGACCACGACGAGGACCACCAGCAGCTCCACCATGGGCCCAGCGTACGCGGCGGCCCGAGCACGGGCACTCTGGCAGGATCGCGCCGTGACCACGACCCGCATCGAGACCTCGAGGCTCATCCCCGCCCCGCCCGCAGCGATCTTCGCCCTGCTGTGCGACCCGCAGGGCCACGTCGCGATCGACGCGACCGGGATGCTGCAGGACGCCACCGGCGACCCGGTCCGTGAGGCCGGCGACTCCTTCGCGGTGCACATGGACCGCGAGTCGCTGGGCGACCTCCCGGAGATGGGCCGCTACGACGTCACGGTGACGATCCGCGACCTCGAGCCCGACGCGCTGATCTCGTGGACCATCCTGGGCCGGGTCCGGCCCCAGATCGGCCACGTGTACGGCTACCGGCTCGCGGAGGCGGACGGCGGGACCCTGGTGACCTCGTTCTACGACTGGTCCGACATCCACCCCGACTGGCGGGCGCTGGACATGTTCCCGGTCGTCTCCGAGGACGCCCTGCGCGCCACGCTGGGCATCCTCGACCGGACCGTGCGGCGGGGCTACCCGCACCCCGCCGCCGACTGACCCCACGACCGGGCGCGCTCAGCGCCTGCGGTGGTCCCGGAACCCGCGGCCGGTCTTGCGACCCAGGTAGCCAGCGGTCACCAGGTGCTCCAGCAACGGCGCCGGCGCGAAGCCCGGCTCGCGGAACTCCAGGTAGAGCTCGCGCTGGATGGCCAGCGAGACGTCGTTCCCGACCACGTCGAGCAGCTCGAAGGGGCCCATCGGCAGCGCGCAGCCCAGCTTCATCGCGGTGTCGATGTCGTCGGCGTCGGCGTAGTGGGCCTCGAGCATCTTCACCGCGTCGTTGAGGTAGGGGAACAGCAGCGCGTTGACGATGAACCCGGCCCGGTCGCCGCAGGAGACAGCTGTCTTGCCGACCCGGTCGCACACGGCCAGCACCGTCTCGGTGACCTCCTCGTCGGTGGAGACCGTGGAGACGACCTCGACCAGCTTCATCACGGTCGCCGGGTTGAAGAAGTGCATCCCGATGACGTCCTGGGGCCGCTCGGTCACCGCGGCCATCGAGATGATCGGCAGGCTGGAGGTCGTCGTGGCGAGGATGGCTCCGGGCTTGCAGATCTCGTCGAGGTTGCGGAACAGCGTGCTCTTGATGGCGAGGTCCTCGGCGATCGCCTCGACGACCAGGTCCACGTCCGCGAGGTCCTCCAGGCTCGTGGTGCCGCGGACCCGCCCGAGAACCTCGGCCTTCTGGTCCTCGGTGGCGCGGCCGCGCTGGATCTGCTTGTCGAAGCTGCGGGCGATCGTGGCCACCACGCCGTCGACCTTGTCCTGGCTGCGACCGGTGTAGAGCACGTCGTACCCGGCCTTCGCGAAGACCTCCACGATCCCGCTCGCCATGGTCCCCGTGCCGACCACGCCGACCAGCCGGATCTCGCGGCGCAGCGCCGGCCTCTGGTCGGCCGACGGCGTCCGGTCGTCGGCGACGACGACCGGGCTGTCCGGCGCCTCGTAGGTGTAGAACCCGCGCCCGGTCTTGCGGCCGAGCAGCCCCGCGGTCACCATCTGCTTGAGGATCGGCGCCGGCGCGTGCAGGCGGTCGCGGCCCTGGCGGTACATCGTCTCGAGGATCTCGTACGCCGTGTCCAGCCCGATCAGGTCCAGCAGCGCCAACGGGCCCATCGGGTAGCCGCAGCCGTAGCGCATCGCGGCGTCGATGTCCTCGCGGGAGGCGTACCTGGCCTCGTACATCGAGACCGCGTGGTTGAGGTAGCCGAAGAGCAGCGTGTTCGCGATGAACCCGGCCTTGTCGCCGCAGACGACAGCGCTCTTGCCGAGCCCCTCGACCAGCGCCCGCACCCGCTCGAGCACGGCGCCCTCGGTGACCACCGTGCGGACCACCTCGACGAGGTCCTGGACCGGCGCCGGGTTGAAGAAGTGCATGCCGACCACGCGCCCGGGGCGGGCCGTCGCGGCCGAGAGGTCGGTGACCGAGAGCGAGGACGTGTTGGTAGCGAGCACGGCGTCGGGCCCGACGATCCCGTCGAGCTCACGGAAGACCCGCTTCTTCAGGTCCATCGACTCGCCGACCGCCTCGACCACGAGCGACGCCTCGGCGAGGTCGGCCATCGAGGTGGTCGTGGTGATCCGTCCCAGGATCTCCTGGGCCTCGGCCTCGGTGATCTTGCCGCGCTGCACGGCCCGCCCGGTGGAGTGCTCCAGGTGCTGGCGGCCCCGGGCGAGGGGCTCCTCACCCTGCTCCACCCCGACCACTGCATAGCCGTGCCGGGCGAAGACCTCGGCGATGCCGGCGCCCATGGTGCCGAGGCCGACGACCCCGACGGTGGTGCCGGGAACGGGCGGAGCTGCGGACTCGGTGGCCGGTGCGGGGGCGCTCGTCATGCCGGGGATCATGGCATGCATTACCGCCGGGTAACAGTGACCAATCCCATCGCCTCAGCTCTGGCGCGCGAGCCTCGCGTGCATCAGAATCCGCTCCCCGTGCCGATCCAGCCCCAGGGCGCGCTCGCGGTCGCGCAGCCGGCGCTGCCAGGGCTCGGGATCGGCCACCGCGACGAACCCCAGGCGCTCGTAGAACGGCCCGTTCCATGGCACGTCGCGGTAGGTGCTCAGCGACATCCGGTCGAAGCCAGCCCAGCGGGCCTCCTCCATCGCCGCCCGGACCAGCGCCGCGCCGATCCCCTGCCGGCCGTGGTCGGGATGCACCGCGAGCTGCTCCAGATGGGCCGCGCCGTCGATCTCCAGGACGTGGGCGAACCCGACCGGCGGGTCCCCGGCCACCAGGAGGAACCCGGGCTGGTCGGCCCGGCTTCCCCCCGAGGGGGCCGGCGCCACCAGGGGGTCCCCGGCCAGGTCGCCCCACAGCGCCTCGAAGAGCGCGCCCCCGGCGTCCTCGATCGCGCCGAGGTGGCGCAGGTCCGAGGGACGGGCCAGGCGGACCGGGAGACCGACGGCATCGGTGGGCATGCGGGGACCCTACGCGCGGGCAGGTAGCCTCTGCGCCCGTGAGACTCGTCGTGGCCCGTTGCCAGGTGGACTATGCCGGGCGGCTGACCGCCCATCTGCCGATGGCGACCCGGGTGCTGATGATCAAGGCCGACGGATCCGTCCTGGTGCACTCCGACGGCGGCTCCTACAAGCCGCTGAACTGGATGTCGCCGCCGTGCACGCTGCGCGAGGGCACCACCGAGGACGGCGTCCTGGAGTGGACGGTCACGAACCCCAAGACCGATGACACGCTGCGGATCCTGCTCGCCGAGGTGATCAGCGACTCCAGCCACGACCTCGGGGTCGACCCCGGGCTGCAGAAGGACGGCGTGGAGAAGCACCTCCAGGAGCTGCTCGCCGAGCACCCCGCGACGCTCGCCCCGGGGCTGAGCCTGGTCCGCCGCGAGTACCCGACCGCGATCGGGCCGGTCGACCTGATGTGCCGCGACGCCGCGGCGCTCGCGGTCGCCGTCGAGATCAAGCGCAAGGCCACCATCGACGCGGTCGAGCAGCTCACCCGCTACCTGGAGCTGCTCAACCGGGACCCGCTGCTGACGCCGGTGCGCGGCATCCTCGCCGCCCAGTCCATCGTGCCCCAGGCCCGCACCCTCGCCGAGGACCGCGGCATCCAGTGCTGCGTCGTGGACTACGACCTGCTCCGGGGCCTCGACGACCCCACCCACCGGCTCTTCTAGCCGCCTCGGGCAGGCGCGTCAGACGGGCGCGTCGACCGGAGCGTCGACGG
The DNA here is from genome assembly GCF_003710085.1 of Nocardioides pantholopis. Taxonomy (NCBI): domain Bacteria; kingdom Bacillati; phylum Actinomycetota; class Actinomycetes; order Propionibacteriales; family Nocardioidaceae; genus Nocardioides; species Nocardioides pantholopis. The sequence goes on from NZ_CP033324.1 coordinate 2,829,312, forward strand.
AGGAGTCGACCGAGGCGTAGCCGAGGCGCACCGTGAACGTCGAGCCGACGCCGGGCTCGCTCTCGACCTCGATCCGGCCGCCGTGGGCGTCGACGATCCGGCGCACGATCGCCAGCCCGAGACCGGCCCCCTGGGTCTGCGCCGCGACGGCCCCGGGGGTGCGGTAGAGCCGGTCGAACAGCCGCGCCTTCTCCTCGGGGCGGACGCCGACCCCGGTGTCGGTGACCGCCAGGACCGGGCTGCCGTCGACCTCGTGCACCCGGACCCGGACCTGTCCCCCGGCCGGGGTGAACTTGATCGCGTTGGCCACGAGGTTCTCCACCGCCTGCGCGAGGCGACGCTGGTCGCCCGCCACCGGACGGACCGGATCGACGTCGACAGCGAGCGTCAGCCCGGCCGCCTCCGCGCGAGCCCGGTGCTCGGCGACGACACGGCAGGCCACGTCGGCCAGGGCCACCGGCTCGGGGTCGAAGCGCAGCCGGCCGTCCTGGAGGAACGCCATCGTCAGCAGGTCGTCGACCAGCCGCAGCTCGCGGGCCGCGTTGCGCTGGATGACCGCGAGCAGCCGGCGCGCCTGGCCCCCGAGCTCGTCCTCGTCGAGGTCGGCGAGCAGCTCGGCGTAGCCCATGATCGAGGTCAGCGGCGTGCGCAGCTCGTGGGAGACCGTCGCGATCAGCTCGTCGCGCATCCGGTCGGCCTCCTCCTGCATCCGCAGCCGCTCGCTGATGTCGCGCAGCGAGGCGGAGACGAGCAGCCCCTGGTCGGTGCGCAGCGGGGACAGGGAGATCTCGACCGGCACCTCGTGCCCGTCGCGGTGCACGGCGTACAGCGTCATGTCGACGCTCATCGGGCGCGCGCTGGGGTGGCCGAGAAAGCCGTTGCGACGGCTCGGGTGCCCCTCGCGGAACCGCTCGGGCACCAGCACGTCGACCGGCTTGCCCAGCAGGTCCTCCTTGGCGTACCCGAACAGACAGGTGACCTGCTTGTTCACCAGCACGATGTCGCCGCGCTCGTCGACGATGACCGTCGCGTCCGGAGCCGCGTCGAGCAGCATCCGGAACACCTCGCCGCTCGCGGAGGCGGGGGTCAACGGCACAGCGGGCAGCCTAGCCGTGGTGGTCGGGTTCGGTGGCCTCGCCGGCGACCAGGGCCGTGACCTCCTCCGCGCACCCCCAGGACAAGGTGACGCCGGCGCCCCCGTGGCCGTAGCAGTGCACGAGGCCGCCGTCGCGCTCGACCCGGACCGCCGGCCGCACGGGGCGCAGGCCGACGCGGTGGCGCAGCACCCGGGCCCCCGCGAGCGCCGGCTCCACCGCGACCGCCCGGGCGAGGATCTGCGCCGCGGTCCGGGGCGAGGGCGCGGGGTCCCAGCTGCCCTCCTCGTCGGTGCCGCCGACCACGACGTCGCCGCTGCGCGGCACGACGTACGTCGGACCGGCGCTGTCCAGCCACCAGCGCTCGATCCCGACCTGCTCAACGTGGAGCACCTGGCCGCGCGCCGGAGCCACCGTGGGATCCCCGACCAGCATCCTGGCGCCCAGGCCCGAGCAGTTCACGACGACGACGTCGCCGCCGTGGGCCGGCAGGTCGCGCAGGTGCAGCCGGGTGACGGTGCCGTCGAGCTCCTCGACCCGCGCGCGCAGCCACGCCAGGTACACCGGCATCTCCACGACCGGGGCCACAAAGGACCAGCCGTGGGCGTAGCCGTCCGGCAGCGCCTCGGGGTCGGCGAGGTCCGGGACCGCCGAGGCCCACCAGGGGTGCACCCGCGGCGTGCGGTGCACCTCGGTCCCCGGCACCATCCGCACGCCGGTGCCGGCCTGCGCGGCCAGGCCTGTGAGGACCTCGTAGGTCCGGGCGCCCCAGCGCGTCACCCGGTCCTGCGGCAGGGCCCGGTAGGGGTACCAGATCGCGGCCGCCACCGCCGAGGTGCTCTCCAGCGGCAGGTCGCGCGCCACGACGTCGACCCGGTGCCCGGCCTCGAGCAGCCGGATGGCACAGGTCAGGCCCACGACCCCGGCTCCCACGACGATCACGCGCTTCACGGGTGCAGTGTCGCGCATCCGTGGCCGACCAGGCAGGGATCGGCCGGATCCGGCCCGGCGGGGCCGGCGGGGGGTCAGGCCCCGGCGATCCGCGGAGCCGTCGGGTCGGCGGCCTCGCCCGCCTGCTCGCGGGCGACGTACTCCTCGATGTCCTCGATGTCCTGGGCGTTGCGGGTGACCACGGCCAGCAGGTCGCTCATCGTCGCGACCTCCTCGACCTGCTCCTTGATGAACCACTGCATGAACTGCTCGGAGGCGTAGTCGCTCTCCTCGCGGGCGATCCGCAGCAGGTCGTTGATCTGGTCGGTGACCCGGCGCTCCTGCTCGAGGGCGAGCGCCACCGGAGCGACGACGTCGGCGAACGACGCGGTGGGCGCCTCGACGCCCGGCACGACCACCTCGGCGTCGGTGTCGAGGAGGTACTGCATCATCATCAGCGCGTGATCGCGCTCCTCGAGCGCCTGGCCGTAGAAGAAGGCCGCCATCCGGGGCATCGTCTGCGCGTCGTAGTAGACCGCGCAGGCGAGGTACTGGTTGTGGGCGGCGAGCTCGTTGCCGATCTGTACGTTGAGCTGCTTGGCGAAGCGCGCGGCGGGCATCAAAGGACTCCTGTGCTGGGTCGCGGACGTGCCGCGCTCAGGCGGCCTTGGCAAGCTTCTTCTTGGTGACCTTGGTGCCGTCCACCCGGACGAGCTTGCGCTTCTTGACGGTATACCCCTCGGGCAGGGTGCCTTCCTTCAGCATCCGGAGCGGGCACCGGCCGCACTGGGACTTCGAGACGCAGCACTCCGTCTTGGGGAGCTTGCCCTTGGTCTTCTTGCCCACGCTCGACAGAGTAGCGGACTCAGGTAAGGCTTGCCTTTCTTTCGCCGACCAGTTTTCGAGCGCCCCGGGAGCGGGAAGCCTGCGGCCATGACTTCTCCCGCGCCCACGGCTCGCACCCGCCCCGCCCGCCCCGACGTCGCCGGCACCCTGACCGCCGGCGTCGTCCTGTCGGCAGCGGGGCTGGCGGCGCTGCTGCTCTCCGCCCTGCCCGGCGCGCTCACCCACGCGCAGGGGTTCGGCGACGGGGAGGGCGAGGGCGACCTGGGCGCGCTGAAGTCCTACGTGCGCAACCTCGTGGAGGGCGCCTTCGTCACCGTCGGGCTGGTGCTGGCGGTCGCCGCTCTCGCCTGCTTCGCGGTCGCGCTGGTACGCCGTCGGGCGCGCTGAGCCGGCCCGCGCTCAGGCGAGCCCGTTCGCCGTCCGGATCACGTCGACGATCCCGCCCATGATCTCGGTCAGCCCGAAGTCCTTGGGGGTGTAGACGCCGGCGACGCCCAGCTCGCGGAGCCGGCGCGCGTCGGAGTCGGGGATGATGCCGCCCACGATCACCGGGACGTCGCCGAGCCCGGCCTCGCGCAGCCCCTCGAGCACGGCCGGGACCAGCTCCATGTGGGACCCGGAGAGGATCGAGAGACCCACGCAGTGCACGTCCTCGGCCACCGCGGCCGAGACGATCTGCTCCGGCGTCAGCCGGATGCCCTGGTAGATCACCTCGAAGCCGGCGTCGCGGGCCCGGACGGCCACCTGCTCGGCGCCGTTGCTGTGCCCGTCCAGGCCGGGCTTCCCGACCAGCAGGCGCAGCCGGCCGCCGAGCTCCTCTCCCGTGGCGCGGACCCGGTCGCGAACAGCGCCGAGCTCGGCACCGGGGCGGGCCATCCCGACCGCTCCGCTGACGCCGGTGGGCGCCCGGAACTCCCCGAAGACCGAGCGCAGGGTCTCGGCCCACTCCCCCGTGGTCGCCCCGGCCCGGGCCGCGACCAGCGTCGGCGCCATCAGGTTGGCGTCGGTCTTCGCCGCCTCGGCCAGCGCGGCCAGCGCGGCGGCGACCTCGGCCTCGTCGCGCTGCGCCTTCCAGGCCTCCACGCTGGCCCGGGCCGTCTTCTCGGCCTGCGGGTCGGCGACCATGATCGCGGCGTCCAGGTCGGCGGTCAGCGGCGAGGGCTCGGTGGTCTCGAACCGGTTGACCCCGACGATGACCTCCTCGCCGGCCTCGATGCGCGCTCGGCGGGCCGCGTGGCTGGAGACCAGCTCCTGCTTCATGTAGCCCGACTCCACCGCGGCGATCGCGCCGCCCATCGCCTGGACCCGGTCGATCTCGGCACGGGCGCCCTCGACCAGCTCGGCGACCTTGGCCTCGATGACCGTCGAGCCGGCGAAGATGTCGTCGTACTCCAGCAGGTCGGACTCGAAGGCCAGCACCTGCTGCAACCGCAGCGACCACTGCTGGTCCCAGGGCCGGGGCAGGCCGAGGGCCTCGTTCCACGCCGGCAGCTGGACGGCGCGCGCCCGGGCGTCCTTGGAGAGCGTGACGCCGAGCATCTCCAGCACGATCCGCTGGACGTTGTTCTCGGGCTGCGCCTCGGTCAGGCCGAGGGAGTTGACCTGCACGCCGTAGCGGAACCGGCGCATCTTCGGGTCCTGGACGCCGTACCGCTCCCGGGTGATCTCGTCCCAGAGCTGGACGAACGCGCGCATCTTGCAGGTCTCCTCGACGAAGCGCACCCCGGCGTTGACGAAGAACGAGATCCGGCCGACGACCTTCTCGAAGTCCTCCGGGCTCACCTGCCCGGCGTCGCGGACCTGGTCGAGCACGGCGATCGCTGTGCACAGCGAGTACGCCAGCTCCTGCGTCGGCGTCGCGCCGGCCTCCTGGAGGTGGTAGCTGCACACGTTGATCGGGTTCCACTGCGGGATCTGGTGGACCGTGTAGGCGATCATGTCGCCGATCAGGCGCAGCGAGTGCTCCGGCGGGAAGACGTAGGTCCCGCGGGAGAGGTACTCCTTGATGATGTCGTTCTGGGTCGTCCCGGCGAGCTGCGCGGCGACCTCCTCCGGGGTGAGGTCGGGGTTCTGCTCCTCCGCGACCACCTGGTACATCGCCAGCAGCCACATCGCGGTGGCGTTGATCGTCATCGAGGTGTTCATCCCGGTCAGCGGGATGTCGGCGAACAGCTTGCGCATCTCGCCCAGGTGCGGGACCGGGACGCCGACCTTGCCGACCTCGCCCCGGGCCAGCGAGGAGTCCGGGTCGTAGCCGGTCTGGGTCGGCAGGTCGAAGGCGACCGAGAGGCCGGTCTGGCCCTTGGCGAGGTTCGACCGGTACAGCGCGTTGGACGCCTCGGCGGTCGAGTGACCCGCGTAGGTCCGCATCACCCAGGGTCGATCCTTCACGGGCCGGTCCTGCTGCTCGTTCTCGGTCATGGGTTGAAGGTTAGGGGTGTGACTACCCCTTGGTAACCGCCCGGAGTGTGGCGCTCGCAACACGTTTCGATCCCGGGCGCAGGTGCGCAGGTCCGGCGTGCCGCGGTCAGGCGCTCTCGGCGACCCGCTCCACCTCGACCAGCCGGATCAGGTGGCTCTTGTGCAGCATCCGGCGTACGGCGGGCCCGCAGCCGCGCAGCGTGAGGTGCTGGCCCTCCCGGACCACCCGGCGGGTCGCGAACGCGAGCACCTTCAGCGCCGTGAGGTCGACAGTGCCGACGCCGGTGAGGTCGACCACGACGTCGCCGGAGTGCCGCCGGAGGTGGTCGTGGAGCGCGTCGCGCACCTGGAAGGTGCTGCGGACGTCGAAGTCGCCCGCCAGCACGAGGACGGACCCGTCGGTGCTGATCTCCATCGCTGACCCCCGCTGCCCCGCGCAACTCTGACAAAGAAGGTACCCAGGATGAAGTAGAGAATCCTGGCATTTATCCGCCGCCGGAGCGGCTGGCGGCGACGAGCCGGACCGGGGGCGTCGATAAACTCGTGCCATGGTCAACCTCACCCGGATCTACACCCGCACCGGCGACGGCGGGGAGACCCGTCTCGGCGACATGAGCCTCACCACGAAGAACGACCTGCGCCTGCACGCCTACGCCGACGTCGACGAGGCCAACGCCGCCCTCGGCGTCGCGGTCGCGACCGGCGGTCTGGCCGACGACGTGGTGGCGGTGGTGACCCGGGTCCAGAACGACCTCTTCGACGTGGGAGCGGACCTGTGCACGCCGGTCGTCGCCCACCCCGAGTACCCGCCCCTGCGCATCGAGCAGGACTACGTCGACCGGCTCGAGCGCTGGTGCGACGAGTACAACGAGGCGCTTCCCGCGCTGCGCTCGTTCATCCTCAACGGCGGCACGCCCGCCGCGGCCCAGCTGCACGTCGCGCGGACCGTCGTACGCCGTGCGGAGCGGGCCGGCTGGGCGGCGTACGAGGTGCACGGCGAGGTCATGAACCGCCTGGCGCTGACCTACCTCAACCGGCTCTCGGACCTGTTGTTCATCCTCGCCCGGCATGCCAACCGCGAGCGCGGCGACGTGCTCTGGGTGCCGGGCGGCGAGCGGGACTGATCACGCTGCGACGCCAGGGTGCTCGACGCATCCCGGCGGCCAAGACGGCCGCCGCGGTGCTGACGGTCGTGCTCGCGGCCGGCTGCGTCACCGAGCCGGCGGCCGACCCGGGCAACGACGACAGGCCCGCCGGGTCGCCGCCCAGCAGCGCGACTGCTGACGCACCGTCGCCCGGGTCCGAGCGCGGCTCCACCGGGGCCGCACTGGCCGCACCCCGGCCCGCCCGGTCCCCGGGCCGACTGGCGGCCCGGCTGGTCGCGGCGGAGACCGTGGCGCGCTCCCCCGCGACGAGCCCGGACGACCGGGCCCGCGCGGCGTTCGAGACCCAGCTGCTCTATCGCCAGCTGGCTCGGCGCGACCAGTGGCTCCGCCCCGTGCTGCGGGCGGTCGAGCCCTCGCTGCGCCCCACCGTCCGCGCCCACGTCACCGCGCGCCGCGAGTTCCGCGGCATGCACACCCAGCTCGCGCGCACCCTGCCCACCTGGCGGATCGTCGACCCCGCTCCCGCGGGCCGGCTGCTCGCCTACTACCGCGCCGGCGAGCGGCGCTTCGGCGTGCCGTGGGAGGTCCTGGCCGCGGTGCACCTCGTGGAGACCGGGATGGGCCGGATCCGCGGTACCTCGGTCGCCGGCGCCCGCGGGCCGATGCAGTTCATGCCGCAGACCTGGGCGGCCTTCGGCCGCGGCGACATCGACGACGACCGGGACGCGATCCTCGCCGCCGCCCGCTATCTCGCCCACAACGGGGGCGGCCGCGGTCGGGTCGACGCGGCCCTGTACGCCTACAACCGGCATCCGGCCTACGTGCGGGGCGTGCAGGCGTACGCCGAGGTCCTGCGCGCGGACCCGCGGGCCTACGCCGGCCTCCACGGCTGGCAGGTGGTCTACCTCTCGGCCGCCGGGGACGTGTGGCTCCCGACCGGCTATCGCCAGCGCCGCTCCGTGCCGGTCCGGTCCTACCTGGCCCGGCACCCGGAGCACCTGCTGGGCTCGGCCACCGACTAGGGCATCCGCGCGGGGCGCGCGGCGCTCACCGCCGGGGGCTGGTCCAGTCGGTGCCGGGCGGGCGCGCCTCGAGCCAGGCCTGGAAGCCGGTGAGCGAGGCGGGACTCATCGCCAGCTCGACCCGCCCGCCGGTGGCATCGGTGAGCTCGATGACGACGTGGTCGGGATAGAGCGACATCTCCTCGGGCCCGTGCGCCGCGCGGCGAGTGTCGTAGGTCAGGTCCGAGCGGCCCCAGGTGACCTTGGGCCGCGGCGAGAGGGAGAAGATCCGGAACCACTCCAGCCGCTCGCCGGAGTACCGGCCGAGGCCGAGCAGCCAGCCCCGACCGGCCCGGTGCGACCGGGCCCGGTAGCTGAGCTCGAAGGTGCCGCCGTGGCGGGAGAGAAGGCGGCGCCGGAGGACCAGAGCGGCGCCGTACGCCAGCACCAGGAGGAGCAGTACGCCGGCTGCGTCGAGCAGCCACTGCCACACCGGCATTGCCTCCCCCTCGTCCTCGGTGCCGTCACCCTAGCGGGCAGACGGCACCGGAGGACGAGCGGGTCGGGCCGGTGGTGGAGCTGGGGGCCGAGCAGGCTCAGGAGGCCCGCTCGACCGCGCGGATGCGTGCCTCGGCACGCCGGATCCGCGCCTCCGACTCGCTGGCGTCGGCGAGTCCGCCGGCCACCTCGAGCTCGGTGCGCGCCGCGTTCACGTCGATCTCGTGAGAGAGCACGGCGCGCTCGGAGAGGATCGAGATCCGGTCACCGGCGACGGACAGGAAGCCCCCGTCCACCGCGGCGACCACGACCTCGCCGTCGGTCGTGGCGATCTCCACGACCGCGTCGACCAGCAGCGAGAGCAGCGGCGCGTGCCCGCGCAGCACACCGACGTCGCCCTCGGTCGTGCGGGCGATCACCATGGTGGCCTCGCCGGACCAGACCGTGCGGTCGGCCGCGACGAGCTCCACCTGCAGCGCAGTGCCGGAATCCGCGGACGCCATCTCAGAGGTTCTTCTGGATCTCGGCCCACTTGGCCTCGACGTCGTCGAGACCGCCACACATGAAGAAGGCCTGCTCGGCGACGTGGTCGTACTCGCCGCTCGCGATCTTGTTGAACGCCTCGATCGTGTCCTTGACCGGGACGGTCGAGCCCTCGATGCCGGTGAACTGCTTGGCCACGTAGGTGTTCTGCGACAGGAACCGCTGGATGCGACGGGCCCGGGAGACGATGATCTTGTCCTCCTCGGAGAGCTCGTCGACACCGAGGATCGCGATGATGTCCTGGAGCTCCTTGTTGCGCTGCAGGATCTGCTTGATCCGGATCGCGCAGTCGTAGTGCTCCTGCCCGATGTACTGGGCGTCGAGGATCCGCGAGGTCGACGTCAGCGGGTCCACCGCGGGGTAGATGCCGAGCGAGGCGATCTCTCGCGAGAGCTCCGTGGTGGCGTCGAGGTGCGCGAACGTCGTGGCCGGCGCGGGGTCGGTGTAGTCGTCCGCCGGCACGTAGATCGCCTGCATCGAGGTGATCGAGTTGCCTCGGGTCGAGGTGATCCGCTCCTGGAGCTGACCCATCTCGTCGGCCAGGTTGGGCTGGTAGCCCACCGCGGAGGGCATCCGGCCGAGCAGCGTGGAGACCTCGGAGCCGGCCTGGGTGAACCGGAAGATGTTGTCGATGAAGAGCAGCACGTCCTGGTTCTGGACGTCGCGGAAGTACTCCGCCATCGTCAGCGCCGAGAGCGCGACGCGCAGCCGGGTGCCCGGCGGCTCGTCCATCTGGCCGAAGACCAGCGCGGTCTGGCCGATGACGCCGGCCTCGGTCATCTCCTCGATGAGGTCGTTGCCCTCACGGGTGCGCTCACCCACACCGGCGAAGACCGACACGCCGCCGTGGTCCTTGGCGACGCGGGCGATCATTTCCTGGATCAGCACGGTCTTGCCGACCCCGGCACCACCGAACAGGCCGATCTTGCCGCCCTGCACGTAGGGGGTCAGCAGGTCGATGACCTTGATGCCGGTCTCGAACATCTGGGTCTTCGACTCCAGCTGGTCGAAGGCCGGCGCCTTGCGGTGGATGCCCCAGCGCTCGGTGATCTCGAGCTGCTCGCCCTCCTTGAGGTTGAGCACGTCGCCGGTCGCGTTGAACACGTGGCCCTTGGTGACGTCGCCGACGGGGACCGTGATCGGGCCCCCGGTGTCGGTCACGGTGGTGCCGCGCACCAGGCCGTCGGTCGACTGCATCGAGATGGCGCGGACCATGCCGTCGCCGATGTGCAGCGCGACCTCGAGGATCAGCGTCTTCGACTCGCCGTTCAGCTCGAGGGTGACCTCGAGCTTGTTGTACATCTCGGGCATCGCGTCGGCGGGGAACTCAACGTCGACGACGGGGCCGGTGACGCGGGCGATCCGACCGGTGCCTCCGGCAGCAGCGCCCTGCTTGGTCTCTTCCACAGTGGCAGTCATGTCTCTCACTCACTCCCGGCGTTGGCATCGGCGAGCGCGTTGACGCCACCGACGATCTCGCTGATTTCCTGGGTAATGCCGGCCTGACGGGCCTGGTTGGCGATTCGGGTGTACTTCTTGATCAGCTCATCGGCGTTGTCCGTCGCGGACTTCATCGCCTTCTGACGGGCGGCCAGCTCGGAGGCGGCCGCCTGCAGCAGGGCGAAGAAGATCCGGCTCTGGACGTACTGAGGCAGCAGCCCGTCGAGGACCTCCTCAGCCGACGGCTCGAACTCGTAGAGCGGCAGCAGCTCGGACTCGTCCGGGCGCTCCTCCCCCTCCACGACCTCCAGCGGCAGCAGGCGGACGGCGGTCGGCTCCTGCACGAGCATCGAGCGGAACCGCGTGTAGACCACGTGCACCTCGTCGACGTCGCCCTCCTCGCCCTGCTCCTTGAGGAAGGACTCGATGAGCGCGCCGCCGATCTCGGCCGCCACGTCGTAGGAGGGCTGGTCGGAGAAGCCGGTCCAGGTCCGGACGACGGGGCGCGAGCGGAACTTGAAGTACGCCTCGCCCTTCCGTCCGGTGATGTACCAGTCGATCTCCTTGCCCTCGCCACGCAGCCGCTCGGCGAGCCGCTCGGCCTCCTTGAGCGCGCTCGCGGAGTAGGCGCCGGCGAGGCCGCGGTCGCTGGTGACGACCAGGACGGCGGCCCGCTTCGGGTTCTCCTCCTCCCGGGTCAGCGGGTGGTCGACGTTCGAGAACGTCGCCACCGCCGACACGGCGCGGGTCAGCTCGCGGGCGTACGGCGCGGCCGCCTGGGCCCGCTGCTGCGCCTTGATGATGCGAGACGCAGCGATGAGCTCCATGGCGCGCGTGATCTTCTTCATCGACTCCGTCGACTTGATCCGCGCGCGGTACTCACGCAGCGATACGGCCATCGTCAGCCCCGCTTCTGCTTGACGATCTGCTCCTGCTCGACGTCCTCGTCCGCCAGCGCCTCGGCCTGCGCCTCGCGACCGACCTTGATCGAGCCACCCTCGGAGGTCTCGAACTGGTCCAGGAAGGAGTCGTAGGCGCCCGCCACAGCGGTCGCGGTCTCGTCCTCGAACTTCAAGGACTCCCGGATCGCGGAGAGGATGCCCTCGTGCGAGCGGCGCAGGTAGTCGAGGAACTCGTGCTCGAAGCGGAGCACGTCCTCGACCGGGACGCGGTCGAGCCGGCCGGACGTGCCGAGCCACAGGGAGACGGTCATCTCCTCGACGGGGTACGGCGAGTACGCGGGCTGCTTGAGCAGCGCCATCAGGCGCTGGCCGCGGTCGAGCTGCTGGCGCGAGGCCGCGTCGAGGTCGGAGGCGAACATCGCGAACGCCTCCATCGCGCGGAACTGCGCGAGGTCGACCTTGAGCGAGCCGGTGACCGCCTTCATCGCCTTGGTCATCGCCGCACCACCCACGCGGGAGACCGACACGCCGACGTCGATCGCCGGGCGCTGGTTGGCCGCGAACAGGTCCGACTGCAGGAAGATCTGGCCATCGGTGATCGAGATGACGTTGGTCGGGATGAACGCCGAGACGTCGTTGGCCTTGGTCTCCACCATCGGCAGGCCCGTCATCGAGCCGCCGCCGAGCTCGTCGGAGAGCTTGGCGCAGCGCTCGAGGAGCCGGCTGTGCAGGTAGAAGACGTCACCCGGGTAGGCCTCGCGGCCCGGCGGGCGTCGCAGCAGCAGCGACACGGCGCGGTAGGCCTCGGCCTGCTTGGTCAGGTCGTCGAAGACGATGAGGACGTGCTTGCCCTCGTACATCCAGTGCTGGCCGATGGCCGAGCCGGTGTACGGCGCGAGGTACTTGAACCCGGCGCTGTCGGACGCCGGGGCCGCCACGATCGTCGTGTACTCCAGCGCGCCGGCCTCCTCGAGGGCGCCGCGGACCGAGGCGATCGTCGAGCCCTTCTGACCGATCGCGACGTAGATGCAGCGCACCTGCTTGCTCGGGTCGCCGGTCTCCCAGTACTGCTTCTGGTTGATGATCGTGTCGATCGCGACGGTGGTCTTGCCGGTCGCGCGGTCGCCGATGATCAGCTGGCGCTGGCCACGGCCGATCGGCGTCATGGCGTCGATCGCCTTGATGCCGGTGGCCAGGGGCTCGTGCACCGACTTGCGCTGCACTACCGAGGGGGCCTGCAGCTCCAGAGCGCGGCGGCCGGTGGTCGCGACCTCGCCGAGGCCGTCGATCGGCTTGCCGAGCGGGTCGACGACCCGGCCCAGGTAGCCGTCACCGACCGGCACCGAGAGCACCTCGCCGGTCCGGCGGACCGGCTGGCCCTCCTCGATGCCGTCGAAGTCACCGAGGACGACGGCGCCGATCTCACGGGTGTCGAGGTTCAGGGCCAGGCCCAGCGTGCCGTCCTCGAACTCGAGCAGCTCGTTCGCCATCGCCGAAGGCAGCCCGCTGATCCGCGCGATGCCGTCACCGGCCTCGGCGACGTAGCCGACCTCTTCCTTGCTGGCCGTCTCGGGCTGGTAGTCGGCGACGTACTTCTGCAGCGCGTCGCGGATCTCCTCCGGACGGATGGAGAGCTCCGTCATCTTGGTGCCTTCTCTCTTGTCTCTACAGGTCTGGTGGTGGTGCCGTCAGCCGACGAGCCGGCGGCGGGCGTCGTCGAGCCGACTCGAGACCGTGCCGTCGATGACGTCGTCACCGATCTCAACACGGATTCCCCCGAGCACGTCGGGGTCGACGAGGAGGTTCAGGTGGACCCGCCGGCCGTACTGGCGAGCCAGCGCGTCCGCGAGCCGCTGGCGGTCGCCCTCGGACAGGTCGCGAGCGACCCGCACGGTGGCGACGCCCTGGTCGCGCACCTCGGCGGCGACCTTCTGGTACTCCTCGAGAGCCACCGCGACCGTGCGGTGCGCACCCGCCACGGAACGGCGGGCGAGCACGACCGTCTGCGGCAGCGTCTTGCCGCCGAGCAGGTCGTCGAGCAGCCGGCCCTTGTCCTCCATCGACCGCGCCGGGTCGGAGAGGGCGTCGCGCAGGGCCGGGTTGTCCTTGACCAGGCTGGCCACCCCGAACAACTCGTCGGAGATCCGCTCGCCCTCGGGACCCGCGGAGCGGACGGCCGCCACGACGCTGAGGTGCTCCAGCGCGTCGGCCAGGTCGCGACCGACTGTCCACCGGGAGCGCACCGCCTTGTCGAGCACGGCGAGCGCACCGGCGTCGACCTTGGCGCCGAAGACCTGCTGGACGAGCCCGGACTTGGCCGCGGGCGCGATCGAGGCGTCGGTGGCGAACCGGCGCAGCGAGCCCTCGGAACGCAGGGTCTGCGCCAGCGAGAACAGGTCGTCACCGATCGTCGATGCCGAGGCCGGGCTGGCGGCGAGAATGCCGGCCAGCTCGGTGCTCAGCGTCGCGACCGTGTCGGCCGAAGCTCCGCGGAAGCCCATCAGTTGACCCCCGGCGTCCCGGTCTCGAGGTCGGCGAGGAAGCGCTCGACGACGCGGCTCTGGCGAGCGTCGTCGTCCAGGCTCTCGCCGATGATCCGCCCGGCGAGCGTGGTCGCGAGCGTGCCGACCTCGGCCCGCAGCGAGGTGACCGCCTGCTGGCGCTCCGCCTCGATCTGCGTCTTGCCGTGCTCGACGATGCGGGTCGCCTCGGCCTGGGCCTGCTCCCGCATCTCGGCCACGATCGTGGCGCCCTGCTCACGCGCCTCCTCGCGGATGCGCGCAGCCTCGTGCCGGGCGTCGGCGAGCTGCTTCTCGAGCTCGGCGAGCTTGGCGTCGGCCTCGGCCTGCTTGGTCTCGGCAGACGCGAGTCCGCCCTCGATGGCAGCAGTCCGCTGAGCGAACGCCTTCTCGAAGTTGGGAACGACGAACTTCTTGATCGCGAAGAGCAGGACCAGGAAGACCGCGATCCCCAGGATGATCTCCGAGACGTGCGGGATGAGCGGGTTCAGTTCGCCCTCTGCCGCCTGGATCGATTCACGCATGGGTCACCTCAGGATCGGAACGCGAAACGTGCGTCAGTTAAGGACGAAGGCGAGCGCGATACCGATGATGGCAAGCGCCTCGGCGAGCGCGAAGCCCAGGATCGCGATGGACTGCAGACGCGACTGCGCCTCCGGCTGGCGGGCGACGCCGTTGATGTACGCGGCGAAGATCAGACCCACGGCCAGGGCCGGGCCGATCGTCGCGATGCCGTAGCCGAGCATGTTCAGCGAGCCGTTGATGTCACCATTCATGACGGTGAGGGTTTCCTTTCGGTTGGGTGGTGCTTCGAGTTTCTATTCTCGGGCGCTCACCGTGCCGGGGCACGGTGTGCTGCTCAGTGCTCGTCGGCGACAGCACCTGAGACGTACATGGCGGTCAGCAGGGTGAAGACGTAGGCCTGCAGGAACATCACCAGCAGCTCCAGGGCCGAGACCCCGAAGAACATGACCCAGGCCAGGACCCCGCCGACGGCGTTGATCGGGGAGAACGCCTCGAAGAGGAGGTACTCGCCGCCGAGCGCGAAGAGGATCAGCAGGAGGTGGCCGGCGAACATGTTCGCGAACAGACGCAGGGCCAGCGTGACCGGGCGGACCAGGATGTTGGAGAGGAACTCCAGCGGGGCGATCAGCAGCAGCACCGGGCCGCGGACGCCGGACGGGACGCAGGTGTGCTTGAGGTAGCCCAGCGCACCGTGCTTCCAGATCCCGACGCCGTTGTAGAGCAGCCAGCTCAGGGCTGCGAGCCCGTAGGCGAACCCGGAGTGGGAGAAGGTCGGGAACTGGACGAACGGGATCATCCCGAAGTAGTTGTTCACCAGCACGAAGGCGAACAGCGTGAAGAGGTAGGGCACGAACTTCATGAAGTGGTCGGTGCCGATGATGTCGCGCGCGATGCCGTTGCGCACGCTCCCGTAGGCCCACTCGCCGGCGTACTGCAGGCGACCCGGCACCAGCTCGGCCTTGCGCGACATCGCGTAGGTCACCGCGAAGATCAGCACCGCGGAGAGCACGATCATCACCATGGGCTTGGTGACCGACGTGCCGGCGATGCCGGGCAGGTCGAAGTCAGCCGGCCCGGGCGGGCTGAAGCCGCCTCCGCTCGCCAGGGGGGCGAACGCAGCGGCAAGATTCCCAGCGATCAACGCCGTGTCTCCTTCATGTACGTCACTTCTTGGGGCCGGGCTCTTCAGGAGCGCCGAACCGCTTCACGACCGAATAGACACCGAGACCGGCACCCACGAGAATTCCGATGGCCACCAGAAAGTCGGTGCCCAGCCAGCGATCAGCGAGCCAGCCGAGCACTCCGTAGAACAGGACGCCGGCGAGCATCATGCTCACCGCCTGCCACGGATCTGGCTGTGGCTGGGTGCGGTCCCGCTCGTCGTTCTGGGCCATCGAGACCCGGACTCTAGCAGTCATCGCCGGCCTCCCTCGCCCCGCCCGTCGCGGTGGGCACCGGCGTGTAGAGCGGGATCCGCGACCGGACCGTGAGCGCGACCTGCAGGGCCACCCAGAGCAGGGTCATCCCGATCACGCCGAGGCCGCACCACAGCTGCTCGGACTCGGCGTCGACGAGCCCGGAGCGCCCGAGGGCGACCACCCCCACCAGCACCAGGAGCAGCTGCAGGGCGTAGGTCAGCAGCGCCATCATCAGCGAGGCGCCGGGCATGGCGCCGGCCACGAAGCTGAGCGTGAACGCGCCGAAGGTCAGCACGACGAGCGCGAGCCCGGCTCCCAGGGCGAAGGCACCTGCGAGACCCGCTCCCCCGGCCAGCGCCACGACGACGGCGGCCACGGCGGCGAGCGCGCCGGCGAGCAGCACCGTGCGGGCCAGGATCCCGCTGACCGACCGCGCCGTCGTCGGCCCTGCGGGGCGGACCCGGGGGCGTTGGAGCTCGGAGGTCATCACAGCGGCGATTTCCGGTCGTCGGAGGAGGTAGCGCGACCCGTCGGACCGCTCGTGAAAACTATCACAAGGTGCTCCCAGCCCTGAATTGGATCGTTCCAGGCAGGCCGGTCCACGGGAATGGGGCTCAGGGGCGAGCCGGCGTGCGGTCCTCGGGCTCGTCGAGCACCTCGAGGATCCGGGGCTTGCCCAGCCGCGGCAGCACAAACGTGAGCACGACGGTCAGGACCGCTCCCAGGCCGACGCTCCCCCACAGCCACGGCCCGGTGTAGAGCGAGGCGGCCACGGTCCCGAAGGCCATCAGCGCCGCCCACAGCCACATGATGAAGACCGCCCGGCGCTGGGAGTGGCCGATCTCCAGCAGCCGGTGGTGCAGGTGCTGCTTGTCGGGGGCGAACGGCGAGCGGCCCGCGCGCGTGCGGCGTACGACTGCCAGGACCAGGTCCAGGATCGGCACGATCAGGATCGAGACCGGCAGCAGGATCGGCAGCAGCGTCGGCAGCAGGCTCGCCTGCGCGCCGCCGCCGCCCTCGGAGATCTGCGGGCCGGAGAACTGTCCGGTGAGCGTCACGGCGCTGGCCGAGAGGACCAGGCCGATGAGCATCGATCCACTGTCGCCCATGAACAGCCGGGCCGGGTGGAAGTTGTGGACCAGGAAGCCCGCGCAGACCCCGGCGAGGGCGACGCTCAGCAGCGCCGCCGTCGTCGCCCGGTCCGCGCTGTTGATCCGGGTGAGCTCGTAGCAGAAGAGGAAGAACGCGAGCGCGCCGATGCCGACCACGCCCGCGGCCAGCCCGTCGAGGCCGTCGACGAAGTTCACCGCGTTGACCGTTCCGACCACCACGAAGCCGGTGAGCAGTGCCGCCTGGGTGCCGTCCAACGAGAACTGGACCCCGTCGGACCAGGGGAAGAAGAAGTAGCGGATGTCGAAGCCGACCAGGAACCCGGCGGCGAGCACCTGGCCGCCCAGCTTCACCAGCGCGTCGAGCTCGAAGAGGTCGTCGAGGACGCCGACGGCACAGATCAGCGCGCCGGCGATCAGCACGACCTTGGCGTCGCGGAAGACGAACGGCCCGCCCATCGAGAGGAACGGCAGCTCGCGCGCCACGAGGTACGCCGCGGCGAGGCCGCCGAGCATCGCGAGGCCACCGAGGTACGGGATCGGGGTGTCGTGGACGTCGCGGTCGCGCACCCGCGCCACCGCCCCGGTGCGCAGCGCGATCTCCCGGGCCACGACCGTGAGCAGCGAGGTGACCACGGCGGCCACCAGGAAGACCAGGATGTACTCGCGCACCGGCTATCCCTCGTCGACGAGGGCGGCGCCGAGGGGTTCGAGGACCGCGTTGAGGTCGGCGAGCGAGAGCGCCCCGCGGCGCAGCACCCGGCCGCGCTCACCGGTGGCGTCGACGATGGTCGAGGCCTCGCCGCCGGGCGAGGCGCCCGCGTCCACGACGACCTGGATCGACTCCCCCAGCATCTCCTCGGCCTGGTCGGCGTCAGTCGCGGCGGGCAGGCCGGTGCGGTTGGCCGAGCTCACCGCCAGTGGTCCGGTGCGCTCGAGAACCTCGAGGGCCACCGGATGGTCCGGCATCCGCACCGCGACAGTGCCCCGGGTGTCACCGAGGTCCCACTGCAGCGAGGTCTGCTGGTGGCACACCAGCGTGAGCGGGCCGGGCCAGAACTCCTCGACCAGGGCCCGGGCCCAGTCGGGCACCCGGATCGCCAGCGCGTCCAGCGTGGTGGCCGAGCTGACCAGCACCGGCGGCGGCATCTCGCGACCGCGGCCCTTGGCCTTGAGCAGCGACCGCACTGCCTCGGCGTCGAACGCGTCAGCCCCGACGCCGTACACGGTGTCGGTGGGCAGCACGATCAGGCCGCCGTTCTGGACGGCAGCGGTCGCGGCCGAGACGGCTGCCTCGCGCTCCTCGTCCGTCGTGGTCGGATAGCGCTCGCTCACCGGTACCTCCTGAGGCTTCGCACCCGAGTCATCGTGCCAGCCGCGCCGTCACGAAGCGCGCACGGCCCGCCAGGTCGTCGTGGTCGCGGACCTCCTGCCAGCGTCCGGCGGCCGCGAAGACGCCCGGCGCGGAGCGGCCCTGGACGTCGGCGTGCTCGGCACCGACCTGCCCGCCCGGACGCAGCAGCGCGGCCGCACGCACCTCCAGGACCCGCATCGCGTCGAGCCCGTCGGCACCGGAGAACAGCGCCAGCTCGGGGTCGTGGTCGCGGGCCTCGGCGGCGACCGACTCCCAGGCGTCCAGCGGGATGTACGGCGGGTTGCAGGTGACGAGGTCGACGGTGCCGTCCAGCTCCGGGAACGCCGTCGCCATGTCTCCCTCGCGCAGGTCCACGCCGGTGTCCTCGAGGTTCCGCTCGGCCCAGCGGAACGCCGCGGGGTCCAGCTCCACCGCGTGCACCCGCGCGTGCGGCACCTCGTCGGCGATCGCCTTCGCGACCGCCCCCGAGCCGGTGCACAGGTCGACGACGACCGGGTCGGCGAGGTCGGCCAGCTGCTCGACGGCCCAGCCGGCCAGGAGCTCGGTCTCGGGCCGCGGCACGAAGACCCCCGGCCCCACCGCCAGCTCGACGTGGCGGAACCAGGCGACCCCGGTCAGGTGCTGCAGCGGCTCGCGCGCCGCCCGGCGGGCCACCAGGCCCTCGTAGGTCTCGGCGGCGTCCGGCGGCACCGTGTCGAGCAGCACCAGGCGCCCCCGGGTGGTGCCCAGCACGTGGGCGAGCAGCTCGGCGGCATCGTGCTCGGGGCTGGCGACGCCGGCCTCGGCCAGCCGGAGCACTGCCGCGCGCTGGAGGTCGCGGGGACTCACTGCTCGAGCGCCTCGAGGCGAGCGGCGAGGTCGGCCTCGGCGCAGGAGTCCAGGACCGGCTGGAGGTCGCCGTCGAGGACCTGGTCGAGGTTGTAGGACTTGTAGCCGGTGCGGTGGTCGGAGATCCGGTTCTCCGGGTAGTTGTAGGTGCGGATCCGCTCGGAGCGGTCCACGGTGCGGATCTGGCTGCGCCGGGCGTCGCTGGCCTCCGCGTCGGCCGCCTCCTGGGCCGCGGCGAGCAGCCGCGAGCGCAGGATCCGCAGGGCCTGCTCCCGGTTCTGCAGCTGGCTCTTCTCGTTCTGGCAGCTGACCACGATCCCGGTCGGCAGGTGCGTGATCCGCACGGCCGAGTCGGTGGTGTTGACGCTCTGGCCGCCCGGCCCACTGCTGCGGAAGACGTCGATGCGCAGGTCGTTGTCGTCGACGGACACGTCGACCGGCTCGGCCTCCGGCAGCACCAGCACCCCGGCCGCACTGGTGTGCACGCGGCCCTGGGACTCGGTGACCGGCACCCGCTGCACGCGGTGCACACCGCCCTCGAACTTCAGCCGTGCGTACGGCGTCTCGCCGGGCTCGGAGGCCCCCTTGGCCTTGACCGCGACCGTGACCGACTTGTAGCCGCCCAGGTCGGACTCGGCCGCGTCCAGGACCTCGACCTTCCAGCCGCGGCGCTCGGCGTACCTGGTGTACATCCGCAGCAGGTCGCCGGCGAACAGCGCCGACTCCTCGCCACCCTCCCCCGACTTGACCTCGAGGATCGCGTCCTTGGCGTCCGCGGGGTCGCGTGGCACCAGCAGCCGGCGCAGCCGCTCCTCGGCGACCTCGCGCTGGGCGGCGAGCGCCTCGACCTCGCCGGCGAACGACGGGTCCTCGACGGCGAGCTCCTGCGCCGCCTCGAGGTCCTCGCCCTGCCGCTGCCAGTCCCGCCAGGCGGAGATCACCGACGACAGCTCGGCGTAGCGCTGGTTGAGGCGCTTGGCCAGCCGGGCGTCCGCGTGGGTCTCTGGCGCGCCCAGGCGCTCCTCCAGGTCGGCATGCTCGGCGAGCATGCCCTCGACGGCCTCGAACACGTGTGGTTCCTCGTCCTGTGACGGCTCAGCGGGGTGGATACGGGGCAGAAAATGGCCAACGCCGGTCGCCGCCCGAAGGCGACGACCGGCGCATGGAGACAGCTACTTCTTCGCGGCCTTGGCGTAGCGGGCCTCGAAGCGGGCGACACGGCCGCCGGTGTCGAGGATCTTCTGCTTGCCGGTGTAGAACGGGTGGCACTGCGAGCACACGTCGGCACGGATCGCGCCGGAGGTCTCGGTGCTACGGGTGGTGAACGTCGCGCCGCAGGTGCAGGTCACCTGGGTGTCGACGTAGGTGGGGTGGATGTCCTTCTTCATGGTGTCCTCTCAGTCGCCGGGTCGCCGCCGCGGGGTGCGGTCTGCACGTGAACCGGAACCAGCGCACAAGTGTGCCACCCCTGCCAACGCCGCGGTAATCCAGGGCATTCCCGCCCCGCCGGGCGGGGTCAGCCGACGCGCGAGAGCAGGGACTCGACGCGGGAGGCGAGCTCGCGCGGGCTGAACGGCTTGGTCACGTAGTCGTCGGCGCCGGAGTCGAAGCCGGTCTCCACGTCGGACTCCTGGGCGCGTGCGGTCAGCAGGATCACCGGGAGGTCGGCGAGCGCGGGGTCCGCGCGGATCACCCGGATCGCGTCCAGGCCCGAGACGCCGGGCATCATCACGTCGAGCACCGCGAGGTCGGGCCGCTGGGCCCGGCAGGCGTCGATCGCCGCCTGACCGTCGGAGACCGCCGTGATGTCGTGCCCGAGCGAGGACAGCTTGAACTCCACGAGCTCGCGGATGTCGACGTCGTCGTCCGCGACCAGGATCCGTGCCACTCGCCCACCTCTCATGCCGTGCAACCTGTTCGAAGAGTAGCGGCCTGCGGAGGACCTGACCGCCGAAGTGGCCAGGTCCCCCGCAGGTCGTCTGCGGCGCTGCTCGCGCTGCGTCAGCCGTCCGTGCCCGGCGCAGGGGTGTTCTTCTGCACCTGCATCAGGAACTCGATGTTGCTCTGGGTCTTGCGCAGCCGCTCCAGGAGCAGCTCGAGGGCCTGCTGCCCGTCGAGGCTGGAGAGGACCCGGCGCAGCTTCCACACGATCGCGAGCTCCTCCTTGCTGAGCAGGAGCTCCTCGCGCCGGGTGCCGGACTGGATCGCGTCGATCGCGGGGAAGAGCCGCTTGTCGGCGAAGTCCCGGCGCAGCCGGAGCTCCATGTTCCCGGTGCCCTTGAACTCCTCGAAGATCACCTCGTCCATCTTCGAGCCGCTCTCGATCAGCGCGGTCGCCAGGATGGTCAGCGAGCCGCCGTTCTCGATGTTGCGGGCGGCGCCGAAGAACTTCTTGGGCGGGTAGAGCGCTGCGGAGTCCACGCCGCCGGAGAGGATCCGGCCGCTGGCGGGGGCCGCGAGGTTGTACGCCCGGCCCAGGCGGGTAATGCCGTCGAGCAGGACCACGACGTCGTGACCGAGCTCGACGAGCCGCTTGGCCCGCTCGATCGCGAGCTCGGCGACCATCGTGTGGTCGGCCGGCGGCCGGTCGAAGGTCGAGGAGATGACCTCGCCCTTGACCGAGCGCTCGAAGTCCGTGACCTCCTCGGGCCGCTCGTCGACCAGCACCACCATCAGGTGGCACTCGGGGTTGTTGGCGGTGATCGAGCGCGCGATCGCCTGCATGACCATGGTCTTGCCGGCCTTGGCCGGCGAGACGATCAGCCCGCGCTGGCCCTTGCCGATCGGCGCGGCGATGTCGATGACCCGGCCGATCATGTTCGCCGAGTCGGTCTCCATCCGCAGTCGCTCGGAGGGGTAGAGCGGTGTCAGCTTGGAGAACTCCACCCGGTTGCGCGCGGCGTCGGGGTCGGCCCCGTTGACGCTGTCGATGCGCACCATCGGGTTGAACTTCTCCTTGCGCTCGCCCTCCCGGGGCTGGCGCACCTGCCCGACGAGGGCGTCACCGCGGCGCAGCCCGTACTTGCGGACCATCGAGAGCGAGACGTAGACGTCGTCGGCGCCCGGCAGGTAGCCGCTGGTGCGCACGAACGCGTAGCTGTCGAGGACGTCGAGGATGCCGGCGGCCGGCACCAGGACGTCGTCCTCGAGGATCGTGGTGTCGGGCTCGTTGCGACCGCCCGTGCGGACCCGGTCGCGGTCCCGGCCGCGCCGACGCCGGTTGCGGCCGCGACCGTCCTCGTCGTCCTCGTGCTGCCGGTCCTGCTGGCGGTCCTGACGAGATTCCTGCTGCCGGTCCTGGCGGGAGTCCTGCTGCCGGTCCTGGCGGTCCTGGCGCTCCTGCCGGTCCTGACGAGAGTCCTGCTGGCGGTCCTGCTGCCGGTCCTGCCGGTCCTGACGGTCCTGACGGGAGTCCTGCTGCCGGTCCTGCCGGTCCTCACGGTCCTGACGGGAGTCCTGCTGGCGGTCCTGGCGGTCCTGCCGGTCCTCGCGGTCCTGCCGGTCCTCGCGGTCCTGCCGGTCCTGGCGGTCCTGCTGGTCCTGGCGGGGCTCGCGCCGTTCCGCCCGGGTCTCCTGGCGCTGCTCACCGCGGCTTCGCTCGCGGCGCCCGCCGGACTGCTGGACGGTCTGCTCGCCCTGGTCGGCCTGCTGGTCGGCCGGACGCTCGGCGCGCTTGCCGGTCCGCTGCCGGGAGCGCTTCTCCGCCGGAGCCTCAGCAGCGGGGGCGTCCGCAGCGGGGGTGCCGGCAGCCTGGGCCTGCTGGTCGGCCGAGCCGGACCGGGCCCGCCCTCGAGGCTGCTTCTCGGCGCCGCCGGCCGACTTGGCAGGGCCCCCGCCGCTCTGGGCGGCCTTGATGGCCTCCACGAGCTGGGCCTTCTTCATGCCGCCGGCGCCGGCGATCCCCAACCCTCCGGCCATCGCCTTGAGGTCGGCGATCAGCATCGCGTTCAACCCACCGCCGCGCTTCTTCGGCGCGCTCGCGCCCGCATCGGCAGCAGTGCCCATCGCTCCCTGATCGGCAGTGTCCATGGTCTCGGTCACGTGAGGTCCTTCCCACGTATCGGTGCCGGTCGGCGAAGCCGTTGCGGCGGGTCCTGGCATCACCTCGCCCGGGAGCCCACGCGCGCAGGCTCGGCGGCGGGTGCGGAACAGATCCGCGGCGAGATGAGGTGAGTGGCGCACCGGACGAGAGTCCCCGAGGACGGGTCCGAGGTGCTACGCCAAGAGGTGCGGCGCGTCGTCAATGTACCACCGGAGCCTGGGCCCGGCCGGGACCCCTCACGACGCGCGGGCGCCACCCGTGTCGATCGCCAGGCGGTGCGCGTCCCAGCCCTCGGGGCACCGGGCGAGCAGGGCCTCGGTGGCCGCTCCCCCTGCCTGCGCACAGAACGCCAGCACCGTCGGACCGGCTCCGGACACGACCGCCGGCACCCCGTCCGCACGCAGGGCGTCGACCAGGGCCAGGGAGTCCGGCATCGCCGGACGGCGGTACTCCTGGTGCAGGTAGTCGCGGGTCGCGAGCAGCAGCTGCTCGGGGCGTCCGGCCAGGGCCGCGACCAGGAGAGCCGCCCGGCCGGCCCCGGCGGCCGCGTCCGCGTGCGGCACCTGCGGGGGCAGCAGCCCACGGGCGACCTCGGTCGAGACCCCGACCGGCGGCACGAACGCCATGGCGCCGATCCGGGGGTCCACGGCGGAGGACATCGCGTAGAAGGAGCCGTCCTCGCACCCGGAGATCACGAACCCGCCGTACATCGCCGGCGCGACGTTGTCCGGGTGCCCCTCGAGGTCGGCCGCGAGCTCGAAGAGGGTGTCGTCGTCGAGCAGCAGCGACCCACCGGCCACCAGGGCCCGCGCCAGGACCAGGCCACCGACGATCGCCGCCGAGGACGAGCCCAGGCCGCGGGCGTGCGGGATCACGTTGCGACAGGCCAGGCGCAGGCCGGGCGGCTGGGCACCCATGACCTCGAACGCGACGCGCATGGCGCGGACCACGAGGTGTCGCTCGTCGAGCGGGACGTCGTCCTGCCCCGCACCCTCGACGGTGACCTCCAGGCCCTCGGCGAGCACCTCCGCGCGGAGCTCGTCGCGCAGGTCGAGCGCGATCCCCAGGCAGTCGAAGCCCGGACCGAGGTTGGCCGAGGTCGCGGGGACCGAGGCCTGCACCGGCCCGTCGACGAAGGTCGCCACCGGGATCAGGCGAGCCCGGCGGCCGCAGCCGCCGCGGTGACGTCGGCGTCGACCACGGTGTCGACCAGCGGGCCGACGCCCTCCAGTGCGGTGGCCACGTCCTTGAGGCCGTGACCGGTCACGGTGATGACGACCTGCAGCCCCGCGTAGGACACGCCGGAGATCAGCTGCTGGAGCAGGCCGGCCACGCCCGCCGCCGAGGCCGGCTCGACGAACACGCCGTCGCGGCGGGCCAGCTCGCGCTGCGCCGCGAGGATCCGCTCGTCGCTGACCGCCTCGAAGACGCCGCCGGACTCGTCGCGCGCCGCCTCCGCGAGCTTCCACGAGGCCGGGTTGCCGATCCGGATGGCGGTGGCGCGGGTCTCGGGGTTCGGGAACGGCTCGCCGGTCACCAGGGGGGCCGCGCCCTCCGCCTGGAAGCCGCGCATGATCGGCCGCTTGGTGGCCAGACCCAGGTCGGCGTACTGGCTGTAGCCCAGCCAGTAGGCCGAGATGTTGCCGGCGTTGCCGACCGGCAGCAGGTGCACGTCAGGGGCGTCGCCGAGCAGGTCGACGATCTCGAAGGCCGCGGTCTTCTGGCCCTGCAGCCGGACCGGGTTGACCGAGTTGACCAGCGCGACCGGGTAGTCCCAGGCCAGCCCCTTGGCCATGGTCAGGCAGTCGTCGAAGTTGCCGCGCACCATGATCACCTGCGCGCCGTGCACGATCGCCTGGGCCATCTTGCCGGCCGCGATCTTGCCCTCGGGCACCAGGACCAGCGGCTTGAGGCCGGCCTTCGCGGCATACGCCGCCATCGAGGCCGAGGTATTGCCGGTCGAGGCGCACACGACCGCCTCGGCGCCGTCGTGCTTCGCGACCGAGATCGCTGCGGTCATGCCGCGGTCCTTGAAGGACCCGGTCGGGTTGTCGCCCTCGACCTTGAGCCAGACGTCGCCCCCGGTGAGGCCGGAGAGCCACTCGGAGTGGACCAGGGCGGTGCCGCCCTCGCGCAGCGTCACCGCGGGCGTGCCCTCGGGGATCTCCAGCAGGTGCCGGTACTCCTCGATGACGCCGCGCCACTGGTGGGTGCGGGTCACGCCACTGCCGGTCTGGGCGGTCTGGGCGGTCTGGGCGGTCCGGTCCTCGAGCATCATTCGGCCTCTCCTTCGACGCGCATCACCGAGGTGACCTCGCGGACGGTCTCCATCTCACGCAGGCTCGCGACCGTGGCCGACAGCTGGGCGTCGGTGGCCTCGTGGGAGACCACGACGAGCTGGGCGTCCAGGTCGCGGCCCTCCTGGCGGACGGTCTGGATCGACACGTCGTGCTCGGCGAAGGCCTGCGCCACCTGGGCGAGCACGCCGGCACGGTCGTCGACGTCGATCGCGACGTGGTAGCGGGTCAGGGTCTCCCCCATCGGCAGCACCGCCCGGTCGGCGTACGCCGACTCGCCGGGGCCGCGGGTGCCCGAGATCCGGTTGCGGGCGACCGTCACGAGGTCGCCGAGCACGGCGGATGCCGTGGGGGCGCCACCGGCGCCCGGACCGTAGAACATCAGCTGGCCGGCGGCGCGGGACTCCACGAACACCGCGTTGTAGGCCTCGCGCACCGATGCCAGCGGGTGCGAGCGCGGGATCATCGCCGGGTGCACACGCACCGCGACCGACTCCTCCCCGCCGGCCTGGTGGAGCTCGCAGATCGCCAGCAGCTTCACGACCGCGCCGATCTCGCGGGCCGCGGCGATGTCGGCAGCGGTCACCTCCGAGATCCCCTCGCGGTGCACGTCGGCGGCGGTCACCCGGGAGTGGAACGCCAGCGAGGCCAGGATCGCGGCCTTGGCCGCGGCGTCGAAGCCCTCGACGTCGGCGGTCGGGTCCGCCTCGGCGTACCCGAGCTCCTGGGCCTCCTCCAGCGCCTCCTCGAAGCCGGCCCCGGAGGTGTCCATCTTGTCGAGGATGAAGTTCGTGGTGCCGTTGACGATGCCGAGGACCCGGGTCACGTGGTCGCCGGCGAGGGACTCTCGCAGCGGCCGCAGGATCGGGATCGCGCCGGCGACGGCGGCCTCGTAGTACAGGTCGCGGCCGGCCTTGTCGGCGGCCTCGAAGAGGGTGGGGCCGTCCTCGGCCAGCAGTGCCTTGTTGGCAGTGACCACGCTGGCGCCGTTCTCCAGCGCCGCGAGGATCAGCGAGCGAGCGGGCTCGATGCCGCCGATCACCTCGACGACCAGGTCGATGTCGCCACGGGAGACCAGGCCGGTGGCGTCGGTGGTCAGCAGGCCCGCGGGGACCTCGACCTCCCGGGCGGCGTCCAGGCGGCGTACGGCGACGCCAGCGAGCTCGATGGGGGCGCCCACGCGCGCCGCCAGGTCGTCGGACTGCTCCAGGAGCAGCCGCACCACCTGCGAGCCGACCGAGCCGCAGCCCAGCACGGCCACCTTGAGTGTCCGGTCGCTGATCACCGGTCCAGCCTATCGGCGCTCGTCGCCGCCCCGGACAGGGATGGTCCACGGCGGACAGCGGGGCCTCACCGTGGCGTCAGCACGACCTTGCCCAGCGCCGTCCGGTCCTCGAGCGCCCGGTGCGCCGCCGCGGCCTCGGGGAGGCCGAAGACCGAGCCGACGTATGGGACCCGCGAGCCGTCGGCGGCCGTGGCCAGCGCCTCGCGCTCGAACTCGGCCAGGCGGCCGGTGATCGCGGGACCGAGGACGTCGACGACCGGGCGTCCGGGCGCGTCGTAGCCCTCCTGCTCGCCGGAGAAGCGGACCATCCGCCCGCCGGGCTCGAGCAGGCGGTGCGCCGTGCGGGCCACGGCACCCCCACGACCGTCCAGCAGCAGCGTCAGCCGGGGCTCCGCTGCCCGCAGCCGGGCGGCCCAGGCCGGGTCGCGGTCGTCGATCGCGACGTCGGCGCCGTGCCGGCGGACCACGTCGAGCTTGGCTCCACCGGCGAGTCCCACCACCCGGGCGCCGGCGTTGCGGGCGCCCTGGAGGAGCAGCGTGCCGAGACCGCCGGCCGCCGAGGTCACCACCACGACGTCGTCGTCGGTGATCGCGGCGTGGGCGAGCACCCCGGCGGCGGTGCGGCCGGTGCCGATGGCGGCGACGGCGGTGGCCGCATCCAGGCCGTCCGGGACCTCGTGGAGGCGGGCCGCGTCCACGACGACCAGCTCGGCGTACCCGCCGCTGGCACCGGGGCCGAGGTGCGCCACGACCCGGCGCCCGAGCAAGCGCTGGTCCACGCCGGCCCCGACCGCGTCGACGAACCCGGCCACCTCCCGGCCCGGCACCATCGGCAGCCGGGGCGGCGCGGACGCCGGGAACGCCTGCCCGGCCCGGATCGCGGTGTCCAGCACGTGCACGCCGGCCGCCTCGACCGCGATCCGGACCTGCCCGGAGGCGGGGCGAGGATCGGGCAGATCCTCCAGACGCAGGACCTCGGCCGGGCCGAAGGAGTGGTGTCGGACGGCTCTCATGAAGCGATCGAACAACGTCAACTCAGGTTGAGGTCAACCCGGAGGCCGCCGATCGCCGGCCCGGTCAGCCGAGGTCGGTGGCGAGCAGGTCGTCCTCGGTCTCGCGGCGGACCACGACGCGCGCGACGCCGTCGCGGACCGCGACCACCGGGGGCCGCAGCAGGTGGTTGTAGTTCGAGGCCATCGAGCGGCAGTAGGCACCGGTGCCGGGCACCGCGAGCAGGTCGCCGGGCGCCAGGTCCGCGGGCACGAACTCGTCCTTGACGACGACGTCGCCGGCCTCGCAGTGCTTGCCGACCACGCGGCCCAGGACCGGGACCGCGGCCGAGGCGCGCGACGCGAGCGTGCAGGAGTAGTCCGCGTCGTAGAGCGCGGTGCGGATGTTGTCGCTCATCCCGCCGTCGACCGAGACGTAGGTGCGCACCGCGCCGCCGTCGAGCCGGACCCGCTTGACGGTGCCGACCTCGTAGACCGTGCACATCGCCGGACCGACGATCGCGCGGCCCGGCTCGATCGAGAGCCGGGGCTCCTCGATCCCCAGCGCCCGGCACTCGTGCTCGACGATCTTGGTCATCTCGGTCGCCAGCTGCGCGGGGTCCGAGGGGTCGTCCTGGGTGGTGTAGGCGATGCCGAAGCCGCCGCCCAGGTCCATCTCGGGCATCGTCACGCCGACCTCCTCGCGGACCTGCGCGTGCAGGGCCAGCACCCGGCGCGCGGCCACCTCGAAGCCGGAGGAGTCGAAGATCTGGCTGCCGATGTGGCTGTGCAGGCCGAGGATCTCCAGTCCGGGGGTGGCCGTCACCCGGCGTACCGCCTCGAGGGCGTCGCCCGAGGCGATCGAGAAGCCGAACTTCTGATCCTCGTGGGCGGTGGCGATGTACTCGTGGGTGTGCGCCTCGACGCCGGCCGTGACGCGGACCATCACGCTGACCGTGGCGCCGAGCTCCGCGGTGATCGCGGCCAGCCGCTCGATCTCGTCGAAGGAGTCGACGATGATCCGGCCCACCCCGAGCCGGACCGCGCGGGTCAGCTCGGCGACGGACTTGTTGTTGCCGTGGAAGCCGACGCGCGCCATCGGGAAGCCCGCCCGCTCGGCGACGCTCAGCTCGCCGCCGGAGCACACGTCCAGGCAGAGGCCCTCCTCGGCGACCCAGCGGGCGACGGCCGTGGAGAGGAACGCCTTGCCTGCGTAGTAGACGTCGTACGCCGCGAACGCGTCCCGGAACGCCCCCGCGCGGGCCCGGAAGTCCGCCTCGTCCAGGACGTACGCCGGGGAGCCGTGCTCCGCGACCAGGTCGGGGAGCGACACTCCCCCGACCGAGAGCACGCCCTCGGCCTTGCGGGCCGTCGAGGACCACAGCTGCGGCACCAGGTCGTTGGGGTCGGCGGGCTGGCGCAGCCAGGTGGGTCCGCGCAGCGCGCCGGCGGCGTGTGCCCAGCCGGCCTCGTGGGTGGTGGTCACATCCGCTCCGGGGCCGAGACGCCGAGCAGCGCGAGGGCGTTGGCGAACACCACGCGGGTGGCGGCGACCAGCGCCAGCCGGGCCCGGTGCAGCTCGGTGGGCTCCTCGTCGCCCATCGGCAGCACCCGGCAGTTGTCGTAGAAGCGGTGATAGATGCCGGCGGTGTCCTCGAGGTAGCGCGCGACCCGGTGCGGCTCGCGGAGCTCGGCGGCGCTGGCGACGACCCGCGGCAGCGCGGCGAGCGCGCGCAGCAGCTCCCCCTCCTTCTCGTGGGTGAGCAGGTCCATCTGCTCGCCCGGCTCCAGGCCGAGGTCGGCGGCGTTGCGCAGGATCGAGGAGACCCGGGCGTGCACGTACTGGACGTAGAAGACCGGGTTGTCGCTGGACTGCTTGGTCATCTGGGCGACGTCGAGGGTCAGCGGCGAGTCCGCGGGATAGCGCGACAGCGTGTAGCGCAGCGGGTCGACCCCGATCTCGTCGGTGAGCTCCTGGAGGGTCACGATCGTGCCGGCGCGCTTGGAGAGCTTCATCTCCTCGCCGTCCTTCATGATCTTGACCAGCTGCCCGATCAGGACCTCGATCGTGCGCTCGGGGTCGTCGCCGGCGCACGCGGCCATCGCCTTGAGCCGGCCCACGTAGCCGTGGTGGTCCGCGCCGAGCAGGTAGATGCAGCGGCCGTAGCCGCGGGCCCGCTTGTTCAGGTAGTACGCGGTGTCGCTGGCGAAGTAGGTCAGCTCGCCGTTGGTGCGGATCAGCACCCGGTCCTTGTCGTCGCCGAAGTCGGTGGTGCGCATCCACACCGCGCCGTCGGCCTCGAAGACGTGGCCCTTCTGCTTCAGCGAGAGCAGCGTGTCGGCGACCGACTCGCTGTCGTGCAGCGAGCGCTCGGACATCCAGGTCTCGAACTCGGTGCGGAAGTGGCGCAGCTGCTCCTGCTGCTCGGCGAGCTGGGCGGCGTACCCGGCCTCGCGGAACGCGACCGTCCGCTCGCCCTCGGGCAGGTCGAGGAGACCCGGGTCCTCGGCGACCAGCCGGTCGGCCAGGTCCTTGACGTAGCCGCCCTGATAGCCGCCCTCGGGGATCGGCCGACCGAGCGCGGCGGCCTCGATGGAGGCGCCGAAGAGGTTCATCTGGTTGCCGCGGTCGTTGATGTAGAACTCGCGGTCGACCTCGGCCCCGGCCGCGGCGAGCACCCGGGCGAGGGCGTCGCCGACGGCCGCCCAACGGGTGTGGCCCAGGTGCAGCGGGCCGGTGGGGTTGGCGGAGATGAACTCGACGTTGATCCGCTCCCCGGCCAGCGCCTCGTTGCGGCCGTACCGCTCGCCCGCGGCGAGGATCTCCAGCGCGACCTGGCCCTGGGCGCCGGCCTCGACGGTGATGTTGAGGAAGCCCGGCCCCGCGATCTCGACGCCGGCGATGCCGTCGGCGTCCTCGAGGCGCTTCTGGACGAGGGTCGCGAACTCCCGCGGGTTCTTCCCCGCCTTCTTCGCGAGCTGGAGGGCGACGTTCGTGGCGTAGTCGCCGTGCCCCTTCTGTCGGGGCCGCTCCACCGTCACCGTCGTGGGGACGCCGTCGGGGAGGGTGATCGCACCCTCGTCGGACAGCGTCGTCAGGGCGTCGACGATCGCAGTGGAGAGCTGTTCGGGAGTCACCAACCCAGGGTATCGAGGTGACGGAGCCCGACTCACGTCGGTATCACCGGCCGCAGACCGGCCCGGTTTCTGCACCCGCCCCGCTGGGCTGTAGGGTTTCGCTCGCACCGCTCGCCGGTGTGCGCCTCCGTAGCTCAGGGGATAGAGCACTGGTTTCCGGTACCAGGTGCCGCAGGTTCGAATCCTGCCGGGGGCACAACCACTCGCACGGACCGGCCGACCATGCCGCCGGGCACTCGCGCCGCTCGCCGCAGCAGGCCGGGGATCTCACCGCCGCCGGCACGGGCTGGTCGCGGCCAGCGACGTCCTGACCCGCGGACTCCTCGGGCAGTTCTCGCGCTCCTCGGGCATTGCAGTGCCCCAGAGGCGCGAGGATCCCCGGTGAACCGGGGAACCTCGGCCTCACCGCTCAGCAGCGCTCGATCGTGGCGTCGCGCCGGGCGTCGTCGCCGTAGCGGCGCGCGGTCGCGACCGAGGGCAGCACGACGCTGGCGCCGCCCACGTTGCCGATGCTGCCCGGCAGCACGCAGGTGCGGACCTTGGCGGGCTCCACCTGGGCGACCGCCTGGGCCAGCCGGAACAGCTCGGCCGGCGGCAGGTCGGTGCGCAGGTGCTGGATGGCGCTGAGCACGCCGTTCTCGAGGAAGCCCGCCCGGTCGGCGTTGGCCCGGATCTTGCGGTGGATGCCGCGCAGCACGACCTGCTGGTGGGCGGAGCGGCCGAAGTCGCCGGTCGGCAGCTCCTTGCGGATCCGGGCGTACGCCATCGCCTGGTAGCCGCCGAGGTGGATCCGGCCCGCCCGGAAGCCCCCCGGCTTCAGGATGGGGTCCTTGAAGGCGGCCGGGTTGACCACGTCGATGCCGCCGATGGCGTTCACCATCCGCTGGAAGAACGGGAACTTCGTGACGAACACATAGTCCGGCTGCACGCCCACCAGGTCTCCGACGGTGCGGCCGAGGAGCTCGGGCCCGCCGTAGGTCAGCGCCGCGTTCACCCGGCTCGAGCCGTGGCCGGGGATCGGCACCCAGGAGTCCCGCGGGATGCCGATGGCCGACGCGGCGCCGGTGCGGGTGTTCATCCCGATCAGCTGGAGGGCGTCGGCGCGGGTGCGGCTCATGTTCTCCCCCGGGCGGGCATCCGAGCCGACCGCCAGGATCCAGACCACGGCCGGGTCCACGTCGACGCTCGCGGAGCGCTCCATCTTGACCAGCGACACCTGCTCGGCGCGCGGCGCGGAGTCGGGCAGCAGCACGGCCACGAGCGCCAGCACACAGCCGAGGACCGTCACCCGCAGCAGGCGCCGCACCCCGACGAGCCTGCCGAGCCTGCCGCTCCAGATGGTCGAGCCTCCGCCGCTCATGCGCTCTCTCCCCTGCTCACGTCGTACCCGAAGATCCGCCAGCCGCCGCGCTCCGGCGCCAGGAACAGCCGGCCCCGCACGGTGCTGGTGGTGGCGACCGCGCCGGTGGTGCGGAACCGCAGCCGGAAGCGGGCCGTCGCCCCGGACGCCCGGCCCCGGCTGGAGACGACGTCGATGCGCAGGGTCCGGCCCAGCTGCTCCACACCCTCCACCTGCTCGGCGATGGCCAGGTTCGACATCAGGTCGACGTCCCGGCGCGCCCGGGCGCGCGCGTGGCCGGTGAAGTCGGCGAACGCGCCGTCGACGTCGGCCCGCGGCCACTCCCCGCCGACGTACGCCGCGTCCACCCACCGGTCGAAGACCTGCTGGATGCGCTCGCGCACCGCGGGCCGACGGGCGGCCGGCAGCCGACCGGCGAGCTTCCCGAACCGCACGTCCGTGCCGGGGTCCGTGGTCGGCGCCGCGTCGCTGCTGCGCGGCCGGGAGTCCGGCTCCGGCTCGTCGTCACCGCTGCACGCCGTGGCGCCCAGCGCCAGCACCCCAGCGAGGACTGACGCGCCGAGACGATGCGCCCGGCGTGACCCACCGGCCCTCCGGGGGCCGCCCGGCGTCCCGGTCGTCCCAGTCTTGGTCGCGCTCACCCTGCCTCCTCGATCACCGGTCCGAGCCGGTCATCCGTCGCCGACGCCACCCCCCGGCGGCGATCCGCCAGCCTTTCACGGCGCTTCCCTGCGGTCCCCACGACACCCTGATCGACCCCCTGGGAAGCCCCCTGCCCGACACGTGGGCCTGGGCTCGGCACTTCATCCCTCAGGGGACTAGCCTTGGCCTCCTAGACCATTCACGCGCGCTCATCGGAAGAGGCGAAGCAAGTCGTGCCGCAGTCCTCTGGCAACCAGGCTCCTGAACGATCCACCCCCCACGAACCTCCCGTGGACGACTTCGGAGCCAACGAGTGGCTCGTGGAGGAGATGCACGACCGCTACCGGAAGGATCCCGCCAGCGTCGACCCGGCGTGGGCGACGTACTTCCGGGACAACGGCAAGAACGGCAGCACCGACGGCGCCGGCACCCCGCAGCCGGCCGCGAAGTCGGCGCCCGCCAAGGCCGAGACGGCCCAGGCGGCCCCGGCCAAGCCGGCCAGCCCGGCACCGGCGAAGGGCACCCCCGCCCCGGTCGCCAAGCCGCGGCCGGCGTCGAAGGCAGCGGAGCCCGCCAAGGGGACGAGCAGCCCGATGCCCAAGGAGTCGCGGCCGGCCGAGCCGGCGGCGGCCAGCGACCAGCCGTCCTACACGGTGCTGCGCGGCATCGCCGCGGCGACCGCGAAGAACATGGACGTGTCGCTCTCCGTCCCCACCGCGACGTCGGTGCGCAACATCCCGGTGAAGCTGCTCTGGGACAACCGCATCGTCATCAACAGCCACCTCAAGCGCGCGCGCGGCGGCAAGGTGTCGTTCACCCACCTCATCGGCTACGCCATCATCAAGGCGATCAAGGCCCTGCCGGCCATGAACAACACCTTCGACGAGGTCGACGGCAAGCCCACCCTGGTGACGCCCGCGCACATCAACCTCGGCCTGGCCATCGACCAGGTCAAGGCGGACGGCAGCCGCCAGCTCGTGGCGCCGTCGATCAAGGGCTGCGAGACGATGGACTTCGCGCAGTTCTGGACGGCGTACGAGGAGATCGTGCGCAAGGCCAAGGACAACAAGCTGACCATGGAGGACTACTCCGGGACGACGGTCAGCCTCACCAACGTCGGCGGCCTGGGCACCAACAACTCCGTGCCGCGGCTGATGAAGGGCCAGGCCGCGATCATCGGCGTCGGCTCGATGGACTACCCCCCGGAGTTCCAGGGCGCGTCCGAGGAGACCATCGCGCGCAACGCGATCTCCCGGATCATGACGATGACCTCGACGTACGACCACCGGGTCATCCAGGGCGCCCAGTCGGGCGAGTTCCTCGGCCAGATCGCGAAGTACCTCCTCGGCCAGGACGGGTTCTACGACGAGATCTTCCGCGCCCTGCGGATCCCCTACCAGCCGATCCGCTGGAACGCCGACATCGCGGCCTCGCACGACGACGAGATCAGCAAGCAGGCCCGGATCCTCGAGCTGATCCACGCCTACCGCGTGCGCGGCCACCTGATGGCCGACACCGACCCGCTGGAGTACCGCCAGCGCACCCACCCGGACCTCGAGATCGAGACCCACGGGCTCACCCTGTGGGACCTCGACCGGGAGTTCGCGACCGGGTCCTTCGGGGGCGCCGGCCGGCGCTTCATGAAGCTGCGCGACATCCTCGGCATCCTGCGCGACTCCTACTGCCGCACCACCGGCATCGAGTACATGCACATCATGGATCCCGAGCAGCGCCGCTGGATCCAGGAGCGCGTGGAGGTCCCGCACAGCAAGCCCCCGCGTGAGGAGCAGCTGCGCATCCTGCAGAAGCTGAACCAGGCCGAGGCCTTCGAGACGTTCCTGCAGACGAAGTTCGTCGGCCAGAAGCGCTTCAGCCTCGAGGGCGGCGAGACCACGATCCCGCTGGTCGACGAGCTCTGCGAGGCCGCCGCCGAGGCGTCCCTCAACGAGGTCGCGATCGGCATGGCGCACCGTGGCCGCCTGAACATGCTGGCCAACATCGTGGGCAAGAAGTACTCCCAGATCTTCCGGGAGTTCGAGGGCAACATCGACCCGCGCACCGTCCAGGGCTCCGGCGACGTGAAGTACCACCTCGGCGCCGAGGGGGAGTTCGAGGCCGGGTCCGGCGCCACGGTCAAGGTCTCGATCGCGGCCAACCCCTCGCACCTCGAGGCCGTCGACCCCGTGCTGGAGGGCATCGCCCGCGCCAAGCAGGACGTCCTGGACCGAGGCGCCGAGTACCCCGTGCTCCCGCTGCTGGTCCACGGCGACGCCGCGTTCGCCGGCCAGGGCGTGGTGGCGGAGACGCTCAACCTCTCCCAGCTGCGCGGCTACCGCACCGGCGGCACCATCCACGTCGTCGTCAACAACCAGGTCGGGTTCACCACCTCGCCGGGCTCCTCGCGCTCCTCGCTGTACAGCACGGACGTGGCCCGGATGGTCCAGGCGCCGATCTTCCACGTCAACGGCGACGACCCCGAGGCCTGCATCCGCGTGGCCCGGCTGGCCTTCGAGTACCGCCAGGCGTTCAACAAGGACGTCGTCATCGACCTCGTCTGCTACCGCCGCCGCGGTCACAACGAGGGCGACGACCCGTCGTACACCCAGCCGCTGATGTACGACCTGATCGAGCAGAAGCGCTCGGTGCGCAAGCTCTACACCGAGTCCCTCATCGGTCGTGGCGACATCACGATCGAGGAGGCCGAGCAGGTCCTGCGCGACTACCAGCAGCAGCTCGAGCGGGTCTTCACCGAGGTCCGCGAGGCCAGCGCGGAGCCGCCGACCGAGTGGACCACGGTGCCGGACTACCCGGAGAAGCCCACCGGCGAGACCCAGACGGCGGTGCCGGCCGACTACCTCAAGCGGATCGCCGACGCCTACGTCACCCCGCCCGAGGGCTTCACCGTGCACCCGAAGGTGATGCCGCAGCTGCAGCGGCGCTCCGCCGCGATCGCGGAGGGCCCGATCGACTGGGGCACCGGCGAGATCCTCGCGTTCGGCTCCCTGCTCATGGAGGGCCGCCCGGTCCGCCTGGCCGGTCAGGACTCGCGGCGCGGCACGTTCGTGTCCCGCTTCGCGACGATCATCGACCGCAAGAACGCGGACGAGTGGACCCCGCTCTCGGCGCTCACCGAGGACCAGGCCAAGTTCCACGTCTACGACTCGCTGCTCTCCGAGTACGCCGCACTCGGCTTCGAGTACGGCTACTCGGTGGCGCGTCCCGAGGCGCTGGTGCTGTGGGAGGCCCAGTTCGGCGACTTCGTCAACGGCGCCCAGACCGTGATCGACGAGTTCATCAGCGCCGGCGAGAGCAAGTGGGGCCAGCAGTCCGGCGTCGTGCTGCTGCTCCCCCACGGCTACGAGGGCCAGGGCGCCGACCACTCCTCGGCGCGCATCGAGCGGTTCCTGACGATGGCCGCCGACGAGGCGTTCACGGCCGCCCAGCCGAGCACGCCGGCGTCGTACTTCCACCTGCTGCGCCAGCAGTCCCTGCAGCACCAGCACCGGCCGCTGATCGTCTTCACGCCGAAGTCGATGCTCAAGCGCAAGGAGGCGGCCTCGCGGCCGGAGGACTTCACCTCCGGGACGTTCCGGCCGTTCATCCCCGACGAGCAGGCCGACCCGAACACGGTCGACACGCTGCTGCTCTGCTCGGGCCGGGTGACCTGGGACCTGATGGTCGAGCGGGCCAAGCGCGAGGACGCCCAGCGCTTCGCGATCGGCCGGGTCGAGCAGCTCTACCCGCGCCCGACCGACGACATCAAGGCCGAGATCGCGCGCTACCCCCACCTCAAGGAGGTGCGCTGGGTCCAGGACGAGCCGCAGAACATGGGCGCCTGGCCGCACTACGCGCTCAACGTGTGGCCGGAGGTCGACGCCCAGGTGGTCCCCGTGACCCGTCCGGAGTCCTCCTCGCCCGCCGTCGGCACCGTCAAGCGGCACCAGGCCGAGCAGAAGGACCTGCTCAACCGCGCCTTCGCCTGAGGCCACGTCTCACCGGCTCCACCCGGCTGGCCCACCGTGTGCTTCGGCGCACGGTGGGCCTTCCGGTTTCCACCCCCGATTTCGAAGGAGGTTCGCGGTGTACTTCACCGACCGCGGCATCGAGGAGCTCGAGAAGCGCCGGGGCGACGAGGAGGTCACCCTCGCCTGGGTGGCCGACCAGCTCCAGGCGTTCGTCGACGCCCACCCGGAGTTCGAGACCCCCGTCGAGCGCTTCGCCACCTGGCTGGCGCGCCTCGACGACCCCGAGGACTGAGCCGGCGCTAGGGTCTGCGGGCATGGACTATCCCGCCGCCCCCTGGAACCTGACCGGCCAGATGTGGCTCTCGGTGTTCCGGATCCCGGAGAAGACCGGTCCGCTGCGCCCGCCCGGCGTGTACGGCGTCGCGTTCGTGCGCTACGAGGAGCCCAGCCCGCTGACGTACGGCGAGCTGCTCGTCGCCCGCCCGGTCAACGCCGGGTCCCTGGGCCGGCGGATCAGCATCACCGACATCTGGGTGGACTCCCCCGCCTCCCGCGCCGGCGGGCGCGAGCTGTGGGGCATCCCGAAGGAGCTGTGCGACTTCACCCAGGACACCTCCCGCCGCGGCCCGCTCACGCACACCGAGTGGAGCGCCGGAGCGCAGCACCCGATCGCCCGGGCCCGCTTCGACGACGTCTCCCGGGCCGCGCCGCGGGTCCCGATGCGCGCCGGCATCTGGCAGCCCGCCATCGAGGACACCCGCGGCCTGGAGCGCACCGCGCCCCTGTCCGGCTCGGCCAGGGCGATGGCCTGCCGGGCCCGCTGGGACTTCGCCCCGGACGGCCCGCTCGGCTGGCTCGCCGGGCGGCGCAGCCTGGCCTCGTTCCGGCTGACCGACTTCCGGCTCTCCTTCGGCTGAGCCCCTAGCGGGGCCGGACGGTCAGGTCGCTGATCGTGGCGTCCGCCGGCAGGTCGAGCACGTGCAGGATCGCGTCGGCCACCGTGGCGGGGTCGATCCAGGCGGTGTCGTCGTACTCCCGGCCCTCCTGGCGGTGCACCTCGGCCTGCATCGGGGTGGCGGTGCGGCCCGGGTAGACGCTGCTGACCCGTACGCCGTGCTCGCGCTCCTCGCCCCGCAGGGCGTCGGCGAGCCCCTTCAGCCCGTGCTTGGACGCGGCGTACGCCGCCCAGTGCGGGTGGGCGACCAGGCCGGAGCCCGAGTTGACCAGGACCACCGTGCCGCGCGCCGCCCGCAGCGCCGGCAGCGCTCCTCGGGTCAGCACGGCCGGCGCGACCAGGTTGACGCTCAGCTGGTCGGTCCAGGCCGCGACCGGCAGCTCGGCGACCGTGCCGAGCGCGACGACGCCCGCGGCGTGGACCACCGAGTCCAGCCGGTCCGGGAGCTGGGCCCCGAGGCCCTCCACGGCGGCCGGGTCGGCCAGGTCGGCGACCAGCGTCGTCGCCCCGGCGTACCGCTCGCCCAGCTCGGCGGCCCGCGGCGCGGAGCGGGCCACCAGCACCAGCTCGTCACCCCGGGCGTGCAGCAGGTCCGCGACCAGCGCGCCGATGCCGGAGCCCGCGCCGGTGATCAGGTGCGTGCGGGTCATCGGGTGAAGACGATCTTGCCGAACAGGTCACCCTCGGCCATCGCGGCGAACCCCTCGCGGGCCTGCGTCATCGGCAGCACCCGGTCGACCAGCGGCCGGGCTCCGGTGGCGTCGAGCAGGTTCACCAGCGCGGCGAGCTCCCCACTGGTGCCCATCGTGGAGCCGACGACCCGCAGCTGGAGGAAGAAGATCCGGGTCAGCTCGGCGTCGTCGAGCTGCGCCCCTGACGTGGTGCCGGAGATGACGATGGTGCCGCCGGGACGCAGCGCCCGCACCGAGTGCGACCAGGTGGCCCGCCCGACGGTCTCCATCACCGCGTCCACCTTGACCGGGAGCCGCGCGCCGGACTCGAACACCTCGTGCGCGCCGATCTCCAGGGCCCGGGCGCGCTTGGCCTCGTCGCGGCTGGTGGCCAGCACCCGCAGACCGGCGGCCCGGCCGAGCGTGATCAGCGCGGTGGCGACGCCGCCGCCGGCGCCCTGCACCAGCACCGTGTCGCCGGCCTTGAGACCACCCTGGGTGAACAGCATCCGGTACGCCGTGAGCCAGGCCGTCGGCAGGCAGGCGGCCTCCTCGAAGGAGAGCGACGCGGGCTTGGCCACCACGTTGCGGGCCGGGACGACGACCCGCTCGGCGAAGGTGCCCTGGTGCCGCTCGGAGAGGATCGAGCGCTTCGGGTCCAGGGTGTCGTCGCCGGTCCAGCGCGGGTCGTTCACGACCGCGTGGACGACCACCTCGTTGCCGTCCTCGTCGAGTCCGGCGGCGTCGCAGCCCAGGATCATCGGCAGCGCCTCCTGGCGCAGGCCCACCCCCTTGAGCGACCACAGGTCGTGGTGGTTGAGGGAGGCGGCGCGCACCGTCACCGTGGTCCAGCCGTCGGGGGCGACCGGGTCGGGTCGCTCCCCCACCTGCAGCACGGAGACGGGGTCGTCGGCGGAGAACTGGTCGGCGTAGACGGCGAACATGCGCCCGACCCTAGTCGGGACCGCGGCGGGGCGACGTGGCGCGCCTCACCCCGGGCCGGGTCAGGCCCGGGCGACCCCGTCGCGCCGGGCCGCCGCGGCCACGGCGGCCGCGACCGTCGGGCCGACGCGGGGGTCGAACGGCGAGGGGATGATGTGGTCCTCGCGCAGGTCCTCGGCCACCAGGCCCGCGATCGCCTGCGCCGCCGCGAGCTTCATGCCCTCGGTGATGGCGCTGGCGTGCACGTCGAAGGCCCCGCGGAAGATGCCGGGGAACGCGAGCACGTTGTTGATCTGGTTCGGGTAGTCCGAGCGCCCGGTCGCGACGACCCGGGCGTGCCGGTGCGCGATGTCCGGGTGCACCTCCGGGGTGGGGTTGGCCAGCCCGAAGACGATCGCGTCGGGGGCCATCGTGGCGATCTGCTCCTCGGGGACGCTGCCCCCGGAGACGCCGATGAAGACGTCGGCGCCGGCGAGCACGTCGCCCAGCGAGCCGGTCCGCCCGGCGGTCGTCGCGGCCAGCCGGCCCTTGACCTCGGTCAGGCCGTCCCGGCCGGAGTGCAGCGACCCCTGCCGGTCGGTGACGGCGAGGTCGGTGATCCCGGCCTCCAGGAGGATCTTCGTGACCGCGACGCCGGCGGCGCCGGCCCCGGAGATGACCACCCGGGTCCGCTCCGGCGTACGCCCGGTCAGGCGCAGCGCGTTCATCAGCGCGGCCAGCACCACCACTGCGGTGCCGTGCTGGTCGTCGTGGAAGACCGGGATGTCCAGGCGCTCCTTGAGCCGGTCCTCGATCTCGAAGCACCGGGGCGCGGAGATGTCCTCGAGGTTGATCCCGCCGAAGCTCGGGGCCAGCCGGACCACCGTCTCGACGATCTCGTCCACGTCGGTGGTGTCGAGGCAGATCGGCACGCCGTCGACGTTGCCGAACTGCTTGAACAGCACCGCCTTGCCCTCCATCACCGGCATCGCGGCAGCGGGCCCGATGTCCCCGAGCCCGAGAACCGCGGTGCCGTCGGTGACCACCGCGACCGTGTTCGGGACCCAGGTGTAGTGCTGGGTCATCGCGGGGTCCGCCGCGATCGCCTCGCAGACCCGGGCGACTCCGGGGGTGTAGGCCAGCGACAGGTCGTCGCGGTCGGCGAGCGGGGCGGTGGAGCGGATCTCCATCTTGCCGCCGAGGTGGAGGTCGAAGACGGGGTCCCCGGCGTGCGGGTGCGAGGGCGGGGTCGGAGCTGCGGTCATCGGGATCGGCACACTTTCCAGGCACGAGGCCGTCATGGAGGAGGGGGCTGGCTCGACGCGACAGGGGTGGCACCGCGGAACCGGCCCGGACGGGGCTGGGTTGCTCGCAGTCTGACACAGCCGGTCGAGCGCACCCGGGTGGATCGCGTCACACCGGGGCGGCCCCGCGAGGGACCGCACCCGGGCCCGGCCCGGGTCAGAACGGTCGCGGGCGGGGCCGCAGCCGACCCCGGACGACGGCGAGCACCTCGCGCTCGGGGACCGGGCCGCGGTGCCGGGAGTCGACCCCGCGGGCCGGGTTGTCGCTGAGCAGCCACCACGCGGGCGACCCGTCGCGCGCCGTACGCCGCTCGACCGCGCGCTTGACCGCAACCGTGCCGTCGGCGAAGCGCGCCACGACGAGCCGTCCGGGGCGGACCTGTCCGTGGTGGTCGACGAGCAGCAGGTCACCGGGACGCAGCGTCGGCTCCATCGACGCGCCGCTCACATGGGCCAGGCCCAGTCTGGGTAACCGGTCCGCCAGACGGCGGCTGCCTCGTGCTCCCCGCGTCACGGGAGTAGTGTCGCAGCCCAGCCCGCGGCTCCGTTGCCGGAGCCCGTGGGCCGGTCGGTCGAGCTCGGCCGGCCAGCGTCGCCAACCGAAGACGAGAGGACCCGTATGTTCGCCCCCACCCTCGAGGTTTCCGCCCACTGCGACCTGCCGTGCGGCGTCTACGACCCCGCTCAGGCCCGCATCGAGGCCGAGTCGGTCAAGGCGATCATCGCCAAGGTCGCGGACAACGCCGACCCCGACTTCCGCACCCGCGCCGTGCTCATCAAGGAGCAGCGCTCGGACCTGGTCAAGCACCACCTGTGGGTGCTGTGGACCGACTACTTCAAGCCGCCGCACTTCGAGAAGTACCCGCAGCTGCACCAGCTGTTCAACGAGGCCACCAAGCTCGCCGGCGGCGGCGGTGGCACCAAGGCCGTCTTCGACGCCGAGGTGGCCGACCAGCTGCTCGCGAAGATCGACCAGATCGCCGAGATCTTCTGGGAGACCAAGAAGGCCTGAGATCCACCGCGGGTCGTCCGACCTGCAGCTCTACCCACTCGACGCCGCCCCGGTCCACACGGACCGGGGCGGCGTCGAGCACGTTGCGGGCCCTGAGTTCGCAACACCGGCCCCGAAGGTCGCCCGAACAACTGGGTGGGCCTGGCCCCGGTCCTGGTCGACCTCCGACGTCTCGCAGCCGTCGTCCACTAGGGTCGCCCCCGGCACACCGACCGGACGAAGGACGATCACATGGCTGGCGATTCCCTGGCTGGCAGCACCCACGGCCCCGGGCCGCGCCCGGACGTCGAGCTGCGACTGCCCGCCGACGGCGCCTACGTCTCGGTGCTCCGCACGACCACGGCCGGTCTCGCTGCCCGCCTGGACTTCACCATCGACGACATCGAGGACCTGCGGATCGCCGTCGGTGAGGCCTGCGCGATCGTCCTTCCCGAGGCCGACCCCGCCTCGGACCTGTGCTGCCGGTTCTACCTGCAACCGGGCCGCCTGACCGTCGCGGTCGGCGTCGACACCACCACGCCGGCGGCGCCGGACCCGGACAGCTTCGCCTGGCAGGTGCTGACCACGATCGCGGAGTCGGCCCGCTCCGAGACCGCTCCGGGGAGCCTGACCGTCACGATGACCATGCGCTCCTCGCTGTTCGGGGACGACGCCTGATGGTGGAGCAACCCCAGCCGTCCTCGGCGGCGCCCGATCCGCCGCCCACGACCGGGGAGGCCACCCGCCAGCGCAGCGCGGAGCTCTTCGCCGCGCTGCGCGCCGAGACCACCTCGGCCCTGGAGCGCGAGGACGCCCGCGACGCGCTGGTGCACCTCCACCTGCCACTGGTCGAGCACTGCGCGCGACGCTTCCGCAACCGTGGGGAGCCGTTCGAGGACCTCGTCCAGGTCGGCACGATCGGGCTGATCAAGTCGATCGACCGCTTCGACCTGGACCGGGGCGTGGAGTTCTCCACCTACGCCACCCCGACGATCATCGGCGAGATCAAGCGACACTTCCGCGACAAGGGCTGGGCGATCCGGGTGCCGCGGCGGCTCCAGGAGCTGCGCATGCAGATCGGCGCCGCCACCGCCGAGCTCACCCAGAGCCTGGGTCGCTCCCCCACGCCCCGCGAGCTCGCCGAGTCGATCGGCTGCTCGGTGGAGGAGATCGTCGAGGGCATCGAGTCCAGCAACGCCTACAGCACGCTCTCCCTCGATGCGAGCGACGACAGCGACGACGGCGCGGCCACGATGCTCGACGCGATCGGCATCGACGACGCCGGTCTGGAGCACGTCGAGATCCGTGAGTCGATCAAGCCGCTGCTGGACCGGCTGGAGGCCCGGGAGAAGAAGATCCTGCTGCTGCGGTTCTTCAAGAACATGACCCAGTCCCAGATCGCGGCCGAGATCGGCGTCTCCCAGATGCACGTCTCCCGGCTGCTCAACCGGACCCTCGCCCAGCTGCGCCAGTCGCTGGAGCAGGTGGACTGACCTCCGGCCGCGGGGTCCCGATCAGCGGGACCTCGCCGCTACCCCGCCTCCGCCCCCATCCGCTTTGCGAGCACCTCGACGCCCGGACCGGTCAGGTCGGCGAGCGCGACCGCCCGGCCGGTGACCGCCATGGCGAGCGCCTCGACCGGCCCGCGGACCGGGCTGCCGGAGCCGGCGGCCCAGTCGGCGTCGGCCGCCTCCAGCCGCAGGCCGGTCAGCCGGCCGGCGGGCACGAGCGCGGCGGCGGCGCCCGGCGAGGCGAGGTGATCGAGCAGGAGGGTCCAGTGCTCCCGCGGTACGTCGACGGCAGCTCCGAGCGGCCGGGCGATGTCGCGCAGGTGCACGCAGGTCTCGGCGAACGGGCCCATCGGGCCGACCCGGGGCGGGCTGACCCGGTCCGCCGCGTGCCGGCGCAGCAGCGCGAGCGTCTCCTCGCGGGGCCGGCGCGCGAGCCGGCGGGCGACGTCGTCGACGGTGCGGTCGGTGTCACCCCGGTGCCGCATGGCCGTGAGGAAGAAGCGCGCGAAGCTCACGGTCATCGGCTGCAGGAGGTGCGCCGCGAGCGTCCCCACGCTCCATCCGGCACACAGCGACGGAGCCCGCCACTCCTCGGGGGACAGCGAGTCCAGGAAGTCGGCGATCAGCAGCCGGTTGCGGTGGGTCAGGTCGTGGATCTCCGCGGCGCTCATGGCCGGCCGCCCGCGGCCAACTGCCGGATCTCGTCGTTGAGCGCGCTCACGACCCGGACGGCGACCTCGATGTCCTCTCGGGTGCACCCCGGGGCCAGTGCGGACAGCGCGCTCAGCTCGTCCTCCCTGATCCGCCGCATCGCCTCCGCGCCGGGACCGGTGGCGGCGACGAGCACCGACCTGCGGTGCGCCGGGTTGGCGCGGACCCCGACGTAGCCGCGGGCTCGCAGGTCGTCGACATGGCGCTGGACGCCCTGCCGAGCGATCTGCAGCCGCGCCGCGATCGCCGGCACTGTGGAGTCGCCGGACTCGACGAGGACCTCGAGCACCGCGCGCATGCCGACGGTCAGGCCCTGGCTGCTCAGCGACGCCTCGACCACCCGCGCCGAGTTCAGGACGAGCGGGCGCACCTGCCGCAGCAGTGCGTACCACGCGACCCCTCGCTCCCGGGACATGACAACAAGGTTGTCATATTGGCGTGGCGGGGTCTACCCGTTCTCGTCGGTACGCCGCGACCCGGTGGGGTCGTCGACCAGGGCGGCGGTGCTCGCGGGGTGCAGCACCCCGACCAGCACGACCGCAGCGAGCACGGCGAGCCCGACTGCCACGAGGGTGGTGTCCCCGCCACGGAAGCTCCAGGCGAGCCCGAGCAGGATCAGCTGGGTGAGGATGACCGGGGCCCGCGCCCAGGTCGCGAGCCGGGTCAGCATCCAGGCGCACAGGGCGAGCGCCGCGGCGTACCCGAGGAAGAAGATGCTGGTGGTCACGCCCATCGTGACCCGCTCCATCGAGATGTTGGCCAGCTCCAGCACGGCACTGAGGGCCAGCAGCAGGGCCTCCAGGCCGGTGACGGCGGCGGCCACGAGGAGGGGTCGGGGCGGGGCGGTCGGGGCGGGCTCGATCACGGCTGAAGCCTAGGCGTTCGACCTCGGGGTACCGTCCAGAGGAGCGCACCGACGGTGACTGCTGTGACGAACGAGACCACCGAGACCCCTTGTCTGCCACCGTAAACCTTGCGAGGCTGTAACAGCGCTCGTGAATGCGTTCACTTTGTGGTGCCTCCACCCGAGCGCCCGCAGGCCTGAGCTGCCCCTGGCCTGCACGTACGTAGTAGAGATGAGGGATTCCCCAGCCATGGATTGGCGCCACCGTTCCGCATGCCTCGACGAGGACCCGGAGCTGTTCTTCCCGATCGGCAACACCGGTCCGGCCATCCTCCAGATCGAGGAGGCCAAGCAGGTGTGCCGACGCTGCGAGGTGCGCGAACAGTGCCTCGCGTGGGCGCTCGAGGCTGGCCAGGACCACGGAGTCTGGGGCGGTCTGAGCGAGGACGAGCGACGTGCACTCAAGCGTCGCAACGCCCGCGCCCGCGTCCGCACCGCGTGATCCGGTAGCCCGACACAGCCGAGCAGAACAGCTTCACCAGCCAGACCCGACGGTCCGGCGTCTTCTGGTGGTGATCTCGACGAGATCGCCCGCCAGCGGGCGCTGGACCATCGTGCTTTCCGGGCGGGCCCTCAGGCCGGTTCGAGCGGTACGTCGATGGCCGCGCGGGTCCCCCGCCCGCCGCTCGCGGCCGCCGAGCCGAGGTCCAGGTGGCCGCCGAGCTCGGACTCCACGAGCGTGCGCACGATCGAGAGCCCGAGGTTCGTGGACCCGTCGAGGTCGAACCCG
Organism: Nocardioides pantholopis; assembly: GCF_003710085.1. NCBI lineage: Bacteria > Bacillati > Actinomycetota > Actinomycetes > Propionibacteriales > Nocardioidaceae > Nocardioides > Nocardioides pantholopis. The sequence continues at coordinate 2,874,283 of NZ_CP033324.1, forward strand.
GGCGGCAGTCCCCGGCCGTCGTCCTCGACGCTGAGGCGCAGCCGTCCCGCGGACCGCTCGACGCGGACCTCGATCGAGCCGACCAGCCCGGCCCCCGGCGCCGCGGGGTCGCCGGGATCACCGAGGTCGCCTGGGTCGTCGGGGTCGTAGCCGTGCTCGACGGCGTTCTGGAGCACCTCGGTGAGCACCATCGCCAGCGCCGTCGCCGTCTCGCTCGGCAGCACCCCGAAGGAGCCGGTACGCCGGACCCGGATCCGCCCGCCGACCGCGCCGACGTCGGTGACCATCGCCCCGAGCCGGTCCGCGACCGCGTCGAACTCGACGGTCTCCTCCACGGCCTGGCTGAGCGTCTCGTGCACGATCGCGATGGTCCCCACCCGGCGCACCGCCTCCTCCAGCGCGGCCTTGGCCGCCTCGGAGTCCATCCGGCGCGCCTGCAGCCGCAGCAGCGCCGCGACCGTCTGCAGGTTGTTCTTCACCCGGTGGTGGATCTCCCGGATCGTCGCGTCCTTGGTGACCAGCTCCCGGTCTCGGCGGCGCAGGTCCGTGACGTCGCGGGCGAGCACCAGCGCGCCGATGTGCTCCCCGTGACGGCGCAGCGGGATCGAGCGGACGATCAACGAGACCCCGTCGGTGCCGATCTCGGTGTCGCGGTGCGCGCGCCCGCCGAGCACCGCGCTGAGCGTCTCCTCGTCGGGGCGCCGCCGCGGCGGCACCAGCTCCCGGGTCAGGTCCGCGAGCAGCAGGCCGGCCAGGTCGCCGGAGAGCCCCAGCCGGCGGTAGGCCGACAGCGCGTTCGGGCTGGCGTAGGCGACCCGCCCCTCGGCGTCCACCCGCAGGAACCCGTCCCCGACCCGGGGGGTGTCGGTGTGGTCGCTGCGCGGCCCCGGGACCGGGAAGTCGCCCTGGGCGATCATCTGGGTCAGGTCCGCAGCGGTCTGCAGGTAGGACAGCTCCAGCCGACTGGGGGTGCGGACGCCGAGCAGGTTGGTGTTGCGGGCCACCACCGCGATCACCGCGCCGGCGCGCCGCACCGGGATCGTCTCCACCCGCACCGGCACGTCGTCGCGCCACTCCGGGTCGCCCTCGCGTACCAGCCGCGCCTCGGCGTACGCCAGGTCGAGCATCGGCCGGCGGCCGTGCGGCATGAACGTGCCGACCACGTCGTCGACGTACGCCGTGGGGCCGGTCGTGGGGCGCATCTGACCGGCCGCCCAGAAGCCCTTCCCGTCGCGGTCCGGCAGCCACAGCACCAGGTCGGCGAAGGAGAGGTCGGCGATGATCTGCCAGTCCGCCTGGAGCAGCTGGAGCCAGGCGACGTCGTCCTCGTCGAGGTCGGTATGGGTGCGAACCAGCTCGACCAGGGACACCACGGACACCAGCCTAGAGGCACCGGTGTGGACCTAGCGGTCCAGACCTGCCCGATCTTTGGCATGATCGACGCCATGTCCGGTCCCTACTGGAAGCAGGTCCACGCACGGCGGCTCGCCGTGCCCTCGGACCGACCCCTCGACGAGCTCACCGCCGAGCTCACCACGATGCTCGGCGCGACCGATCCCGAGCTGCGCGACGGCACCGCCTATCCCGCACTGGCCACCTGGCTGAGCCGCGGCGTGTACGACGATCTGCTGCCCGGCCTCGGCGACGGGATGGCCGCCGGCCTGCAGAACGGCCTCGGCGAGGACGGCACCGACACGATCTTCCGGCGCAGCTTCTCCGCCCTGCTGCTCGGCGAGTGCATCGAGCGCGACAACGACAACGCACTGGTGCCCGCCGGCAAGATCCTGGAGTGGGGCGACCGGATCGCGACCTGGTTGCTGCGCGAGCGCGATCTGCGCGGCTACGTGCCCGGCAAGGGCTGGGCCCACGCCGTCGCCCACGGCGCCGACGCGCTGGCCGCCCTCGCCCAGTCCCCGCACCTCGGCACCCCCGAGCTGACGGTCGTGCTCGATGTCGTGGCCGACCGCGCGCTGCTCCCGACCGACCGGCTGCTGACCGCCGGCGAGCCGGACCGGCTCGCGCACGCCACCATGCAGGTGCTGCGCCGCGGCAAGGTGCCGCTGGAGGTGCTCGAGCCGTGGGTCGCCCGGCTGAGCGCCGGAGCGCGGACCCGCTCGCGCTACGACGACCGGGACCCCTTCCTGGCCGGCGGGAACGCCGAGGCGCTGCTGCGCTCGCTGTACCTCCAGCTCGCCCTGGCCCCCGAGCCGCCGCCGAACCGGTCCGACCTGCTGCTGGTCGTCGTCGAGGCGCTGCGCTCGACCAACCCCCACCACCTGCGCGCCCGCACCCCCGGCCGGAGCTAAGCGCGTCGCTGCGCCGGGCCGCTCGGTCCGGTGTCCTACCCTGCGCGGTATGAGTGACGTCACATCCGACCCCTGGCCCGACCTCTCCGCCGACGAGCCGCTTCCCGAGGGTCACCTGCGCGGCCACGCCGGTGAGCTGGCCGTCGCGGCGGCCCGCGCGCACGGCGTCGAGACGATGTTCACGCTCTCCGGGGCGCACGTCTTCCCGCTCTACGACGGCGCCGTGCAGGCGGACCCGCCGATGCGGCTGCTCGACGTGCGACACGAGCAGACCGCGGCGTTCGCCGCCGAGGCCACCGGGAAGCTGACCCGGGTGCCGGGGCTGGCGGTGCTGACCGCGGGCCCGGGCGTCACGAACGGCGTGAGCGCGATCGCCCAGGCCCAGTTCGCCGGCTCGCCGATGGTGGTCTTCGGTGGCCGCGCCCCCGCGAACCGGTGGGGCTCGGGCAGCCTCCAGGAGCTCGACCAGCCGCCGATCGTCGCGTCGGTGTCCAAGCTCGCCCGCACCCTGCCCACCGCCGGCGACGTCCTCGGCGGCGTCGACGAGGCGTTCCGGGCCGCCGGCTCCTCGCACCGGGGGCCGGTCTTCGTGGACGTCCCGATGGACGAGCTCTTCGCCCCCGCCTCCGGTCCCGCGCCGGCGCCCGTCGTGCCCGCCCGCGGCGCGGAGCCCGACCCGGACGACGTGGCGCGGATCGCCGCTCTGCTGGCCGAGGCGGCCCGCCCCACCCTCGTCCTCGGCACCGACGTGTGGGCGGACCGGGCCGAGGAGGCCGCGCGCCGCCTGGTCGAGACCGCCGGCCTGCCGGCGCTGACCAACGGGATGGGCCGCGGGGTGCTCCCCGGCGGCCACCCGCTGCTGGTCACCAAGGCCCGCGGCCAGGCGCTCAAGGAGGCCGACCTGGTGATCGTCGTCGGCACGCCCCTGGACTTCCGGCTCTCCTACGGCGTCTTCGGCGAGGCCCGGGTCGTCCACGTCGCCGACTCCCCCGCGCAGCTCTCCGGCCACGCTCCGCTGGCCGCCTCGGCCTGCGGGGACCTCACCGCGGTGCTCGACGGCATCCTCGCCGCTCTCGAGCGCGCCCCGCGCCGCCCCGACTGGTCGGCCTGGGTGAGCGCCCTGCAGGACACCGTCGGCGCGGCCGTGGCCCGCGACGCCGAGCTGCTCGGAGCCGAGGCGGACCCGATCCACCCGGCGCGGATCTACGGCGAGCTGGTCCCCCGGCTGGCCAACGACGCCGTCGTCATCGGCGACGGCGGCGACTTCGTCTCGTTCGCCGGCAAGTACGTGGAGCCGCAGCGCCCCGGCTGCTGGCTCGACCCCGGCCCCTACGGCTGCCTCGGCGCCGGCCTGGGCGCCGCGATCGCCGCCCGGATCGCGCGTCCCTCCAGCCAGGTCGTGCTGCTCCTCGGCGACGGCGCCGCCGGGTTCTCGCTGATGGACGTGGACACGTTGGTGCGGCACCGGCTGCCGGTGGTGATGGTGCTGGGCAACAACTCCGCCTGGGGCCTGGAGAAGGGCCCGATGCAGATGCTCTACGGCTACGACGTCGCCGCCGACCTGGCGCCGCGCACGGCGTACGACGAGGTGGTGCGGGCCCTCGGGGGCGGCGGCGAGACCGTCACCGACCCCCGGCAGATCGGCCCGGCCCTGGACCGGGCGTTCGCCTCCGGCGTGCCCTACCTCGTCAACGTCATCACCGACGTCGAGGCCGCCTACCCCCGAGCCACCTTCGGTGTCTGAGCCGGCCGGCGGGCTGCGGGTCCGGCGGGCGACCCCGGCCGACCACGGCCCCGCCGGCGCGGTCACGGTCGCGGCGTACGCCGAGCTGCTGGCGGGCCCCGAGGACCCCTACGTCGCGCGGCTGCGGGACGCGGCCCGCCGGGACCGGGAGGCCGAGCTGTGGGTCGCGGAGTCGCTGCCCGACGGGATTGTCGTGGGCACGGTGACGCTGTGCCCCCCGGGCCCCCCGGGCCCCCCGGGCTCGCCGGGCTCACCGTGGCGCGAGATCGCCGAGCCGGACGAGGGCGAGTTCCGGATGCTCGCGGTCGCCCCCACGGCCCGGCGGCGCGGCGTCGGCGAGGCCCTGGCCCGACTGGCGATCGACCGGTTCACCGCCGACGGCGCGGACGCGGTGGTGCTCTCCAGCCTGGTCACGATGACAGCTGCCCACCGGCTCTACGAGAGGCTTGGCTTCACCCGGCTTCCCGAGCGCGATCATGCGCCGCGTCCGGGGATGCACCTGATCGCCTATCGCAAGGAGCTGTAGTGGACGCGAGCCTGCGCTTCACGGTCACCGAGGACGACACCGCTGTCGCGGTCGGCTCCGGCACCCTGCCGGTGCTCGGCACCCCCCGGCTGCTGGCGTGGTGCGAGGCGGCCACCTGCGCCGCCCTGGAGCCGACCCTGCCCGCCGACTCGACGTCGCTGGGCACCCGGGTCAGCCTGGAGCACCTCTCCCCCAGCGCCGTGGGCCAGGAGGTGGAGGTCTCGGCCTCGCTCGCCTACGTCGACGGCCGCCTGCACCGCTTCACGGTGGGGGCCCGCCACGTGGGCGGAAACGGCCGGGTGGTGGCCTCCGGCGAGGTGACCCGGGTGGTCGTCGAGAGCGACCGGTTCCTGTCCCGGATCTCGTCGGGGCGGGCCTGATTTCGTCTCACCGGCGAGGTTTGCGAGAATGTCCGCTGGCCCGCCGCGTTTCCGTTGCAGGGTCGACGTCGATTCGCAGGAGGACACCATGGGCAAGACCGGCCGCAAGCGCCGCGCTCGTAAGAAGAAGGGCGCGAACCACGGCAAGCGCCCCAACGCCTGAGCGCAGCCACACAGCAGTGAACCCCCGAGCCATCCGGCCGGGGTTCCTTGCTTGAGGGGGCCGGTGCCGGCCCGGGGCGGCTCAGCCCTCGCTGATCCGCACCTGGACCTCGCGCAGCCGGACCAGCACCCGGTCGCGCAACTCCTGCGGCGCGGCCTCCGAGCACGACCGGGCGACGACCGACTTCACGGTCCGCTGCAGGTCGTACTTCTCCAGGCAGGGGTTGCAGCTGTCGAGGTGGTGGCGGACGACCTCGCAGTCGGCCTCGGCCAGCTCGTTGTCGATGAAGTACACGATCTGCTCGAGATAGTCCGCGCACTCGAGCTCGGTGAGCTCGCGCGGGTGCTTGCCGTCGGGGTGGTGCTCGCTCATCGGTCGACTCCCGCCCTGGTCGAGGTGGCCAGCAGGTCGTTGGACCGCACGTAGTCGCTGAGCAGGTCGCGCAGCTGGCGGCGGCCCCGGTGCAGCCGGGACATCACCGTGCCGATCGGAGTTTCCATGATCTCGGCGATCTCCTTGTACGCGAACCCCTCGACGTCGGCGAGGTAGACCGCGAGGCGGAACTCCTCGGGCAGGCGCTGGAGGGCGTCCTTGACCTGGGAGTCGGGGAGGTGCTCGAGCGCCTCGGTCTCGGCGGACTTCAGTCCCGCCGACGAGTGCGACTCGGCACGGGCGAGCTGCCAGTCCTCGACGTCCTCGGACATCGACTGCTGGGGCTGGCGCTGCTTCTTGCGGTAGGTGTTGATGAAGGTGTTGGTGAGGATGCGGTAGAGCCAGGCCTTCAGGTTCGTACCGGGCCGGAACTGGTGGAAGGAGGAGTACGCCTTCGCGAACGTCTCCTGGACCAGGTCCTCGGCGTCCGCGGGGTTGCGGGTCATCCGCATCGCGGCCGAGTAGAGCTGGTCGAGGAAGGGCAGGGCGTCGCGCTCGAACCGGGCGGCCCGGTCGGCGTCACTCTCGGTGGCGACGTCCACCGGCTCGGCGGGGGCGTCCAGATCGGGGCCGGTGAAGTCAGTCATCGCGCCCCAGCGTACGCCGGGAGCTGGCGGGTCCAGGAGTGCCATCACGTGGTGGGGAACGCCTCAGGAGCGCGAGCCATTCCCGCTCGCCTCGCGCACCAGCCACTCCAGGGCCGACTCCACGACGATCTCCATCGCCTCGGCCTCGGAGACCGCGCCGCGGGCGGGCACCGCCAGCCCGTGGTCCGCGCCGGGCACCACGCACATCTCCACGCCGTCCATCAGCTCGGGGAACTCCTCGGGGCGCCCCATCGGGTCCCGCTCCCCTTGCACCAGCAGCGTGGGCACCCCCGCTCCGAGCAGCTCCGGCAGGCGGGACCGCTCGGGCCGCCCGGGCGGGTGCAGCGGGAACGCCAGCGCCAGGCAGCCGGCCGCCCCCGCCGCGACGGCGCACCGCGCCGCCGAGCGCGCACCGGCGGAGCGACCCCCGACGACGAGCGGCAGGCCGTCATCCGCCAGCGCCTCGACCGCGGCGAGCAGCGCGTCGTCCAGGGTCGCGGGCCGGGTGGCGATCCGCCGGCCGGCGACCCGCCACGGCTGCTCGAGCCGGACCACGCTCACGCCCTGGGCGGGCAGGGTCGCGGCCAGCGCGTCCAGGTCCCGGGTCTCGATGCCGTTGCCGGCCCCGTGGCTGAGCAGCAGCGTCGCCATCGGGTCGGCGGCGGCGTCGGTCACCAGGCGCCCGGGCCCGTGCGGGGTGGACAGGGAGCGCTCGACGCTCACTGGACGACCTCCTCGAGCGGCAGCGGCTCGACCAGCTCGGGACCGTTGTTGCGCACGTTGCTGACCGCTGCCGAGACGGCGTACGCCTCCAGCGCCCCGGGCGCGGCCGGGGTGAGCAGGTCCAGCAGCGAGTCCCGGGGCGCCGTCGGGTCCAGCCAGGCCGCCCACCGCTCGGGGGCCACCATCAGCGGCATCCGGTCGTGGATGTGCCCCAGGTCGTCCTCGGCGTCGGTGGTGATCACCGTGCAGGTCCACAGGAACCGCGCCGGGTCGTCCTCGGCCCGGGTCGGGTCGCGCCAGATCTCGTAGAGCCCCGCCATCGCCAGCGAGCCGCCGTCCTTGGGGCGGATGAAGAACGGCTGCTTGAGCGGCTTGCCGCTCTTCCCGGTCTGCGAGGTCGGGTACCACTCGAAGTAGCCGTCGGCCGGCAGCAGGCAGCGGCGCTTGGCGAACGCGCGCTGGTAGGCAGGCTTCTCGGCCACCGTCTCCATCCGCGCGTTGATCATCCGCGAGCCGATGCCCGGATCCTTGGCCCACGACGGCACCAGGCCCCACCGCACGACCCGCAGCTGCCGCTCGGCGGGCTCGGTGCTGTCCCGTCCGCCCGAGCCGGACGGTGGGCGCTCCACGACGGCGTACACGTCCTTGGTGGGCGCGACGTTGTAGTCCGGCTCCAACGGCGCCTCGATCACCGCCTCGGTGACCTCGAACTCCTCGATGAGGTCCTCCGGGCGTCTGCTGGAGGCGTACCGGCCGCACATGGGGTCCAGCCTAGGGGTTGGCGCCCGGCGGTCGGGGGTACGGAACGCCCATGACCGTCAGCAGACTTCTCGCCCGTCCGATGCTCGCCTCGACGTTCGTGATGGGCGGGGTCAAGTCCATCCGGACCCCGGAGGTCACCGCCCCGGCCGCGGCCGTCGTGACCGACAAGGTGGCGCCGCTGATCCGCAAGGCCGGCGTGCCGCTGCCCGAGGACCCCGCGACCCTGGTCCGCATCAACGGCGCGATCCAGCTCGTCGGCGCGCTGGCGCTGGCCACCGGCAAGGCGCCGCGCCTGGGGGCCACCGCGCTCGCGCTCTCGCTGGTGCCGACCACGCTGGCCGGCCACCGGTTCTGGGAGGCTTCCTCGGAGCAGGACAAGGTCGCCCAGCGGACCCAGTTCCTCAAGAACGTCTCGATGCTCGGCGGCCTGGTCATCGCCGCCGGCGACACCAACGCCAAGCCCGGGGTCGCCTGGCGCGCCCGGCGCGCCACCCGCGACGCCCGCCGCGAGGCCCGGCACCTCGCCGGCGCCGCCCGTCGCGAGGCCAAGCTGGCGAAGGCGAAGTTGAGCTGACCCGGCGTCCACCGACCGCCGTGAGCCCGTGGCCTAGGCTGCGGCGGGTGACCAGCGCCCCCGATCCCTGGCCAGCGCCGCGCGCGCACGCACCCGTCGCCGTGACGGTCTCGCTGCCCGGCAGCAAGTCGCTGACGAACCGGGCACTGGTGCTGGCGGCCCTCGCCGAGGAGCCCTCGGTCGTCCGCCGCGCCCTGCGCTCGCGCGACACCCTGCTGATGGCGTCCGCGCTCACCGCGCTCGGCTCGCGGGTGGACACCACCGGGGAGGACTGGCGGGTCACGCCCGCCCCGTTCGCCGGCGACGCGGCCGTGGACTGCGGCCTGGCCGGCACCGTGATGCGATTCGTGCCGCCGGTCGCCGGGCTGTCCACCGGCCGGGTCGGCTTCGACGGCGACCCGCACATGCGCACCCGCCCTGTCGGCGAGGTCCTCGGTGCGCTGCGGACCCTCGGCGTGGACGTGGAGGGCGACGCGCTGCCGTTCACGGTCCGAGGCACCGGGTCGGTGCGGGGCGGGACTGTCGTCGTGGACGCCTCGTCCTCCTCGCAGTTCATCTCCGCGCTGCTGCTGGCGGGCGCTCGGTACGACGAGGGCGTCGACGTCCGCCACGACGGCAAGCCGGTGCCGTCCCTGCCGCACATCGACATGACCGTTGCGATGCTGCGCGAGCACGGCGTCGAGGTCGACGACGGCGGCGCGAACCGCTGGACCGTCGCCCCCGGCCCGGTCCGGCCCGTCGACCACCTGATCGAGCCGGACCTGTCCAACGCCGCTCCGTTCCTGGCCCTGGCCGCCGTCTCCGGCGGCAGCGTCACGGTCCGCGACTGGCCGACCGAGACCACCCAGGCCGGCGACGCGCTGCGCGGCATCCTGGCCGCGATGGGCTGTGTCGTGGAGCGGGTGCCCGAGGGCCTGCGGGTCACCGGGCCCGAGGAGCTCCAGGGCGTCGACGTGGACCTGCACGACGTCGGCGAGCTCGCCCCGGCTGTCGCGGCGCTCTGCGCGCTGGCCGCCACCCCGTCGCACCTGCGCGGCATCGCCCACATCCGCCACCACGAGACCGACCGGCTGGCGGCGCTGGCCCGGGAGCTCGGCGGCCTCGGCGCGGACGTGGTCGAGCACGCCGACGGGCTGAGCCTGCGGCCCGCCGCGCTGCACGGCGGTCTCTTCCACACCTACGCCGACCACCGGATGGCCCACGCCGGCGTGATCGTCGGCGCGGCCGTGGACGGCGTGCTGGTCGAGAACGTCGCCACCACCGCCAAGACCTTCCCCGACTTCCCGGGCACCTGGTCGGGGCTGCTCGGGGCGACGACGAGCTGATGGTGCACTGATGGGCACGGGCCGCTACTCCGACCAGGACGTCGAGCACTACGACCGCCCCCGCCGGCACACCCGGCCGCGGACCAAGGACCGGCCGACCTACGACGACGCCCACGACGGCGTGGTCGTCACCGTGGACCGCGGGCGCTACACGCTGCTGCTCGAGGGCCACGCGGTGACCGCGATGAAGGCCCGGCCACTGGGCCGCAAGGGCGTCGTCGTCGGCGACCGGGTCCGGGTGGTCGGCGACGTCACCGGCGCCGAGGGCTCGCTGGCGCGGATCGTCGAGGTGACCCCGCGGACCACCACGCTGCGGCGTACCGCCGACGACGACGACCCGGTCGAGCGGATCATCGTGGCGAACGCCGAGCAGCTCGTCGTGGTGACGGCACTCGCCGACCCCGACCCCCAGCCCCGGCTCATCGACCGCGCGCTCGTCGCGGCGTACGACGCCGGGATGGCGCCGCTGCTGTGCCTGACCAAGGCCGACCTCGCCGATCCCGAGACCCTGCTGGGGACCTACCGCTCGCTGGGCGTCCCGTGGGTGGTCACCGAGCGCGGCGGCGACCTGGCCGCCATCCGGGAGCGGCTGGCGGGGCGCACCAGCGTCCTGGTCGGCTCCAGCGGCGTCGGCAAGTCCACGCTGGTCAACGCGCTGGTGCCCGCGGCGCACCGCGACGTGGGGGTCGTGAACGCGGTGACCGGCCGCGGCCGGCACACCTCGACGTCGGCCTACATGCTCGCGCTGCCGGACCTCGACGGGTGGATCATCGACACCCCCGGGATCCGCTCCTTCGGGCTCGCCCACGTCCAGCCCGAGCACCTCATCGAGGCCTTCCCGGACCTCGACGAGATGACCGAGGTGTGCCCGCGGGGCTGCACCCACGGGGAGGCCGAGCCGGAGTGCGGTCTCGACGAGGCGGTCGCCCGCGCCGCCGCCGACCCCGAGCGGGTCTCGTCGTTCCGGCGCCTGCTCGCAGCCCGCACCGAGTCGGCGTACTGAGCCCTCCGGGGACGCGGCCTACCGGCCGCCCCAGACCGCCTCGGCACCGGCGTCGCCGGTGAGCACGACCGCGACGATCGTGGCCAGCGCCGCGACCGCCAGCAGCAGCGAGCCCAGCAGCCGCACCGGCCCCTCCAGGTGCCGGTGCGCGAGGCCCACCACCACCGCGAGCACCGCGAAGACCAGCGTCACCCACAGCGCCAGCCCGGCGCGGTCCTCGTGGGTCGCCACGGCCGGCAGCTGGCCCAGCGCCGGGTTCGAGTCCAGCAGGTCCCGCCCGGAGAGGTAGGCGGCGACGACGAAGCCGGCCGCGACCAGGGCGGCGCCGACCATCGGCCAGCGCGCCCACTCCCGCCCGCGGGGAACGACGTACACCAGCGCCAGCAGGCCCGCCAGCGGACCGAGCACGACGGCGCCGTGGATCACCAGCGCGTGCAGCGGAAGTCCATTGATCTCCATAGGTGAACGTTAAACCAAGCGGCTGAACGTAGCCTGTGCCCGTGTCCACCGACTTCACCGACGATCTGCGCCTCGCCCACGTCCTCGCCGACGACGCCGACTCGCTCACCACGGGGCGGTTCAAGGCGCTCGACCTGCACGTGATGAGCAAGCCCGACCTCACTCCGGTGACCGACGCCGACCAGGCCGTCGAGGAGGGCATCCGCCGCACGCTGTCGCGGGTCCGCTCCCGCGACGCCGTCACCGGCGAGGAGCAGGGCTCGACCGGCCACAGCCAGCGGCGCTGGGTGGTCGACCCGATCGACGGCACCAAGAACTTCGTGCGCGGCGTGCCGGTCTGGGCGACGCTGATCTCGCTGGTCGTCGACGACGAGGTCGTGCTCGGCGTGGTCTCGGCCCCGCAGCTGCAGCGGCGCTGGTGGGCCTCGAAGGGCAACGGCGCCTGGACCGGGCGGTCCCTGCTCAAGGCGACGGCCTGCCACGTCTCCGACGTACGCCGTCTCGAGGACGCCTCGCTGTCCTACTCCTCGCTGTCCGGGTGGGAGGACCGCGGCCAGCTCGACGACTTCCTGGCACTGACCCGCCGCTGCTGGCGCACGCGCGCGTACGGCGACTTCTGGTCCTACATGCTGCTCGCCGAGGGGGCCGTCGACCTGGCCGCCGAGCCGGAGCTCGAGGTCTACGACATGGCCGCGCTGGACGTGATCGTGCGCGAGGCCGGTGGCCGGTTCACCTCCCTCGACGGCGCCGACGGCCCGTGGGGCGGCAACGCGATCGCGTCCAACGGGCACCTCCACGAGGCGGCGCTGGCGTTCCTGGCCTCGATGCCGCACGACGAGGACGATCCGGACTCGCGCAGCCACGGCCCCGGCTCGGTCTCCCAGCTGCGCCCGAGCCGGCCGCGGGAGGACTGAACCGCTGCGGAAGGGGTCTGGCCAGCGTCGCCACCCGGCGCTACGGTCGGGCCAACGGCGACCTGCGCACGGTCCCGAGCCCGGAGGAGCGGCGATGCACATCGAGGACGTCCTGCATGCCAAGGCCGCGACCGAGGTCGTCACGGTGGGCCCCGAGACCGGCGTCCGCGAGCTGCTCGCCGTGCTCGCCGAGCGCAACATCGGCGCGGTCGTGGTCAGCTCCCCGGCCGACGCCATCGCCGGCATCGTCAGCGAGCGCGACGTCGTACGCCGGCTGCACCTCGACGGCACAGTCCTGAACAACACAGTCGGCGCGATCATGACCAGCAGCGTCGAGACCTGCGCACCCCGCGACGACCTCGACGCGGTGCTCCAGACCATGACCGAGCGCCGGGTCCGCCACCTCCCGGTCGTCGACGGCGGCGGCCTCGTCGGCATCGTCAGCATCGGCGACCTGGTCAAGCACAAGATCGGGCAGCTGCAGTTCGAGCGCGACCAGCTCGACAGCTACCTCCACCAGACCTGAGGCCCCGGCCCCGCCCCCGGGCCGGCCCAGACCGGGCGGCCCTAGGCTGGTCGCATGGACAAGCCCGAGATCGACTTCCCTGACTTCGAAGCCCCGACCGACCTGGTCGTCACCGACATCACCGTGGGCGAGGGCCCCGAGGCCACCGCCGGCCAGACCGTATCGGTCCACTACGTCGGCGTCGCGCACTCCACCGGCGAGCAGTTCGACGCCTCCTACGACCGCGGCCAGCCGCTGCGCTTCCGGCTCGGCGCCGGCCAGGTCATCGCCGGCTGGGACACCGGCGTGCAGGGCATGAAGGTCGGCGGCCGCCGCCAGCTCGTGATCCCGCCGCACCTCGCGTACGGCGACCGCGGCGCCCCGGGCGCCATCAAGCCCGGCGAGACCCTGATCTTCGTCGTGGACCTGCTCGGCGTCTCCTGATGTTTCTCGGCCCGGCGCGCGCAGGCGCGCCGGGTCACCAGGGCAGGTTGTCGGGCGCCGACTCGTCGGAGACCCGCGCCGCCTGCGGGCCGAGCGTGACGACGTCGCCCTTGGCCAGCTGACGCCCGCGACGGGTCTCCACCTCGCCGTTGACCAGGACCCGGCCCTCCGCGATCAGCGGCTTGGCCTCCGCCCCCGACTCCACCAGGTTGGCGAGCTTGAGGAACTGGCCGAGTCGGATCGACTCGTCGCGGATGGGGACGTCGAACGGCTCGGGGGTCACGCCCCCATCCTCTCGCACGCCCACCGCGGGAGCACCCTCGCGGCCCCGGCCCGGCCCTGGCCAGCGGTGACCTGGCCACCGTTTCCGCGCCTCGAACCGTGGCAGGCTCACCGCTGAGCACGCGCCCGGGCCATGCCGGGCGCGCTCAGGACACCTAGTGGACCAGCACGCTGATGGTGTGGATCAGCACCCCGACCAGCCCGCCCACGATCGTGCCGTTGATCCGGATGAACTGCAGGTCGCGGCCGACGTGCAGCTCGATGCGGCGCGCCGCCTCCTTGCCGTCCCAGCGCTCGATGGTGTGGGTGATGACAGCGGTCACCTCCTCGCCGTACCGCTCGACGGCGAAGACGGCCGCGTCGGCACCGAGGCCGTCGAGCCGGTCGCGCAGCGACTTCTCGGCGACCAGGCGGCGGGCGAAGGACTGCAGCTCGACCAGCGCGCGGCTGCGGACCATGCCCTCGGGGTCGGCCAGCGACGTGGTGAGGGCGCGGCGCAGGGCGTTCCACAGCGAGACGGCGGAGGCGATGACCTGCGGGTGGTCGAGCAGCCGCTCCTTGAGCCGCTCGGTGCGCTCCTGAGTCTCGGGGTCCTCGAGCAGGTCGCGGGCCAGCTGCTCCAGCATCGAGTCCAGGGCCTGCCGGGCCTGGTGGCGCGGGTCGTCGCGGATGTCGCGCACCCACCGGACCAGCTCCACGTGGATCCGGGCGGCCACCCGGTCGTTGAGGACCGGCGGGGTCCACCACGGCGCCCGCTCCCCCAGCACCTCGATGACCGTGTCGGGGTTGTCGACCAGCCAGTCGTGCAGCTCGGAGAGCGTCAGGTCGACCAGACCCTGGTGCAGGTTGTCGTGCAGCGTCTCCGAGAGCAGGCTGCCCAGCAGCGGCGCGATCGGCTCCTCGTGGAAGCGCGGCACCAGCGCGTCGCGCACCAGGGACTCCACGTGCTCGTCGCGCACCCGGCGCAGCGCGGCCGAGACGACCACCGCGGCCTCGTCGACGACCCGGCGGGCATGGTCCGGGTCCTCGAGCCAGCGGCCGACCCGCAGCGAGGGCTCCGCGGCCAGCACCCGCTCGCGGATGATGTCCTCGTGCAGGAAGTTCTCGCCCACGAACTCCTGCAGCCCCTGCCCGAGCTGGTCCTTGCGCTTGGGGATCAGCGCGGTGTGCGGGATCGGCAGGCCGAGGGGGTGGCGGAACAGCGCGGTCACCGCGAACCAGTCAGCGATCGCGCCCACCATCGACGCCTCGGCGCCGGCGTTGACGAACCCGAGGAAGCCGTCCTCCCCCAGCGTCACGGCGTACACGGCGGCCGCGAAGAGCAGCAGTGAGACCGCCACCGTCCGCATCTGTCGCAGCGCCCGCCGGCGCACCTCGTCGGCTGCCGGGTCCCCGGTGATCATGTCGATGGTCGCCACGCGGTGATTCTTGCCGACGCCCGGTTGGTGCCAGAATCTCCCGCATGTCGCGCACCGTGATCACCTTCGGCACCTTCGACGTCTTCCACGTCGGGCACCTCAAGGTGATCGAGCGAGCCGCCGCGCTGGGCGACCGGCTCGTCGTCGGGGTCTCCGCCGACGCGCTCAACCTGCGCAAGAAGGGTCGCGAGCCGGTCTTCAGCCAGGCCGAGCGGCTGGCGATCGTCGCGGCGCTGAAGCCGGTCGACGAGGTGTTCGTCGAGGAGAGCCTCGAGCTCAAGCGCGACTACATCACCAAGTACGCCGCGGACGTGCTGGTCATGGGTGACGACTGGGCCGGCCGGTTCGACGAGTTCCGCGACATCTGCGAGGTCGTCTACCTCACCCGTACGCCGGCGATCTCGACCACGGCCCTGATCGAGAAGATCTCGGCGACGTTCTGATCTGGCTGACCCGGGCTGATCCGGGCTGACCTGCCCCCTCCCGGGGGCGCGCCGGGCGGGCCGGTGTCTTGGGATCGGGCCGCCGCCGGTGGCAGGATGCCAGGCGGACAGCGGCGCCGGGCTCGGGGCCGACCGCACCACGCAGAGGAACCTCACGCATGCGCCGCACCGCAGCCGCCGTCCTGGTCGCGCTGACCGCCGCCAGCCTGCTGCCGCTGACCGCCGCGGGCTCCGCGAGTGCAGCAGAGCCGGGCCTCACGCCGATCGGCACCGTCGCCGCGCTCGATCCCGTCACCCCGACCGAGCCGCCCGCGACCGTCCCGGCTGGCGTGCCGGCGCAGCTGCCGACCGAGGCCGTGCCCGACGTACCGGTGACCGCTGCCGAGGCCCAGACCGCGCTGGAGACCGCGACCGAGCTGATCGAGGGCGAGGCGGTCGCCGCCGCCGAAGACGGGCCCGTGGCCGCCACGCCGGTCGAGGCCTCGCTGGTGATGCGTGACCTGTTCGCCGCCGTCCCGCTGCTGCGCGGCAAGGACCGGGCCCGCGCCGAGGCGATCCTTGCCCGCCCCACCGACGGAGCCGGGGACCCCCAGCGGTTCGGCTACACGGTGCCGTCCTCCCGCTCGTGCAGCGCCGCCTTCTGCGTGCACTACGTCACCTCGACCGCCGACGCCCCGCCGAGCCCCGCCTGGGTCCAGAGCACGCTGAGCACAATGGGCCAGGTCGACCAGTTCGTGACCGGCACCCTGGGCTACCGGCGCCCGCTCACCGACGAGGTGCTGGCCAACGACGGCGGCGACGCCCGGTTCGACGTCTACCTCAAGGACCTCGGCAGCAGCGGCATCTACGGCTACTGCGCCCAGGAGGCCCGCCGGGGCTCGCAGGCCATCGCCTACTGCGTGCTCGACAACGACTTCGCGACCTGGCAGTACGGCGGCAACCCCGCCGAGGTGCTCAAGGTGACAGCTGTCCACGAGTACTTCCACGCCGTCCAGTACGCCTACGACGCGCTCGAGGACCGCTGGATGCTGGAGTCCACCGCCGCCTGGGTCGAGGAGCGGTTCGCCGACGCGATCAACGACAACCGGCAGTACCTGCGCTTCAGCCAGGTCCGCCGTCCCGGGCAGGCGCTCGACACCTGGTCGCGCTACGGCGGCTTCAACCAGTACGGCAACTGGGCGTTCTGGGAGCACCTGAGCCAGAAGCACGGCCGCGGCATCGTGCGCAAGGTCTGGGAGCGGGCCACCCCGACCGCGACCCGCAACCTGTAC
Source organism: Nocardioides pantholopis (assembly GCF_003710085.1). Taxonomy (NCBI): domain Bacteria; kingdom Bacillati; phylum Actinomycetota; class Actinomycetes; order Propionibacteriales; family Nocardioidaceae; genus Nocardioides; species Nocardioides pantholopis. The sequence goes on from NZ_CP033324.1 coordinate 2,890,544, forward strand.
TCGGTGCGGGCCATCGACGCCGCACTGGCCAAGAAGGGCGGCATCGCGAAGGCGTACCGGAGCTTCGTGTCGGCCAACCTGACGCCCGCCCGGTCCTACCGCGAGGGATCGGCCTGGCCGTCCCCCAAGGCGTCCGCGACCCGGCGCCTGACCGCCAAGCGGAAGTCCGCCGCGGTCAAGGTCCGGGTCAACCACCTGGCCTCAGCCAACGTCCGGGTGAAGCCGGCGGCGAGCCTGCGCGGCAAGCGGTGGGCGCTGAAGGTGCGCGTCGACGGCCCCGGCCGCGCCGCGGCCCCGAGCGCCGTGGTGCTGGTGAAGAAGCGCGGCGGCGGGGTCGCCCGCAAGGTCGTCAGGCTGAACAAGAAGGGCACCGGCACCGCCCGGGTGGCCTTCGGCCGCGGGCAGGTCAAGGGCGTCACCGTGGCCCTGGTGAACGCCTCGACCCGCTACCGCTGCGGAGCCCTGGACGCCGCCACCGCATCCCGCCTCTACAGCTGCCTGGGCGCGCCCCGCGACGACCGGGCGAAGTTCCGCCTCGGCGTCACCGCCGTACGCCGCTGACGCGGCGGCCGTCGCGGGCGTGACCAGGTCGACCTGAACGAGGTTCACGGTGGAGCACCGTCGACCTCGGCCCCCTCGCCGACCTGCCACGGCGTGCCGTCGACGTCGACCTCGTTGCCGGCGACCTCGATGTCGCTCCCGGCCTGGACGTCGATCCCGTTCCCGGCGCCGGTGAGCCGGTTGTCGGCGATGAGCACGTCGGTGGCGGCGCCGGCGCCCCGGCCGTCCGCGCCGTCGTCCTCGGCCACCAGGATCGCCCAGAAGTCCCCGTCGTCGCCGGTGACCGTGTTGTCGCGGACCACCGTCCCCGGTGCGTTGCGCAGCTCGATGCCCGCCACGGAGTCGTCGCGCCCGACGATCTCGTTGCCCTCGACGAGGGTGTCGGGGGTGCCGAGGATGACCAGCACACCCCGCTCGTTGCCGACCAGGCGGTTGCCGTGGACCCAGTTCCCCTCGCCGCTGGCGTCGTGCGGGTTCTCCTCGCCGCCGGAGTTGCCCAGCGCGACCGCGGCGGCATCGACACCGGTGACCGTGTTGTCGCGGATCTCGTTGAGGTACTCGCCCTCGCCGTGCAGGTCGATGGCGTCCAGGACGCCTCCGTCGATGACGTTGTCGGCGACCAGGTTGTGGTGGGTGGGGAATTGCAGCAGGACGCCGTGGCGCAGGTGGGTGCCGTCCAGCCGGTTGCCCACGACCACGTTGTGCCGCGAGTCGTTGCCCGCGTCGGGGTCGCGCTGGTCCGCCCTGCCCTCGACCGCGATGCCGTAGCCGGACCCTCCGGGACCGACGCTGGTCGCGTCGGCGACCCGGCAGCCGGTCACGGTCACCTGACGACTGGCCTTGACCGTGATGCCGTGACGCTGGAACCGCTCGACGGAGACGTCCTCGACGAGCACCCGCCGGCTGCCCTCGCCGTCGTCCTCGCCGATCTGCACGCCGTACATCGGGCCTCCCCCGGGCCCCTCCTCGTCGGGGTCGGTGCCGAGCTCCCCGTCGTACGCCGAGGTGATCGTGAGGCCGCTGACGGCGGCGTTCTCGACGCCCTCACCGCGCACGACGGCGCTGTCGTCCTCCCCGTCGAACGACGTACGGAGCACCGTCGCCCCGGGCCCGGCACCCCGCAGCCACACGTCGTCGGCGAGCAGCAGGTTCGCGTCCCCGTCGTCGGGGTCGGCGGACCTCAGGTCGTAGACCCCGGCAGGGAGGACCACCTCGTCGCCCGCCCGCGCGGCGGCCAGTGCCTCCCGGATGGCGGGAGCGTCGTCCCCTGTCCCGGGCTCCGGGTCGGCCCCCAGGTCCGTGACGTCGTGGGACGTCCCGGTGGGCCGGGCCGGCACGGGCACCTCGACGGGAGTCCCCTCGTCGTCGACCAGGCCGGCCCTGGGCTCGACCCGGGAGGCGCCGGTCGGCTCGGGCGTGGCACGCGGCGATGCGGGACCGTCCCCGGTGCAGGCGGCCAATGGGACCGCAAGCAGCGAGACGACGATCCCGCACCGCCGAAGGGTCGACACCCGGCGCCCCGGGTGCCTGCGCTACCTCCTCCGCACCCGGACCACCAGCGTCCTGGTGGCACGCTTGGACTCCTCCGAGCCGGTGTAGACGAGCCGCAGCCGGTGGGTGCCGGCCTTGAGCCTGGAGATCCGCACCCGCGCGATGCCCCGGTTGTTGAGGGTGTCGCGGCCGATCACCGCGCCGCGCCTCTTGACCAGGACCCTGCCCGTGGCGGGCTCCCCGCCGGAGACGACCCGGAAGGTGATGCGGGCCCGGCGGTTCGGCGTCAGGGGCTTCGGGCGCACGGTCGGCTTCTGGATCCGCGAGTTCGCCTTGGTGATCTTGCCGATCTCCACCGGCACCGTCTGCCTCAGCGGGGTGCTCTCCGAGGATCCGCCGACGGACACGGTGAAGGAGCCCTTCGGCGTCCGCCACTCCCCGTCCGCCCACTTCCTCAGGTCGTCGGGGTCGTCGGGGTGGAAGTAGGAGAGCGGGTGGTTGGCGGCGTCGGCATCGAGGACGACCGAGACGCGCCTGCTCTCGCCGGGGGCGAGGTTGACCTTCTCGAAGCCGACCAGGCGGTTGAAGTCCTCGCGGGCCTCCCGCGGGAGCCTCAGGTAGACCTGCGAGGCCTCCTTGCCGGCGACGTTGCCGGTGTTGGTCACCGTGTAGCTGACCCGCAGACCGGTCTGCCGCCTGTTCCGACGAACCTCCGCCACGTCGAGGTTGCTGTAGCCGAAGGTCGTGTAGGACTGGCCGTAGCCGAACGGGAACAGCGGTTGGGTGCCGGTCGCCTGGTACCACCGATAGCCCATCTTCAGGCCCTCGGTGTAGCGGACGACCCGCTGCGGCTCGCCGGGGATCGGGTCACGGCCGATGCCACCGGGCACCCCCGTGTCCTCCTTGTAGCCCGGGTACTGCTCCTGGGTCTGGTAGGCCGCCTCCCGGTCGGTCTTCCCGAAGGTCACCGGCAGCTTGCCCGAGAAGTTGTTGACCCCGAACAGGGCCTCCGCCACGACGTTGCCGTCCTCCTGGCCCGGATACCAGGCCTCCACCAGGGTGTCGACCTTGTCGATCCACGGCATGTTCACCTGACCCTGCGTCTTCAGCACCGTGACGGTGTTCGGGACGGCGTCGAGCACGGCCGGGGCCAGCTGCTGCTGGTTGGTCCCCGTCACCGTCGGCAGGTCCAGGTCCGGCACCTCGTTGCCGGCTCCGGAGGTCCCACCGCTGGGGTTCTCGTCCTGCCAGTTGCTGTTCTTGTCCCACGTCTCGCGGGCGACGTCACCGAGCATCAGGATGGTCACGTCGGACCTCTCGGCCAGCGCGACGGCGCTGTCGATGTCGTTGCCGTTGTTGTAGGTGACCGTGGCATCGGAGCCGAGCGAGCCGAGGACGTTCTGCAGGCCCTGCCTGGGAGTGACCTCGTACGGCGCGTTGACCGAGACGTTGTTGTTGCGGTCGCCGCTGCGCGGCGGCAGCGTGGCCTCGCCGGCGAACCACCTGGCGCCGATCAGCGCCACCGAGTCGATCGCCTCGGCGTTGAGCGGAAGGATCCGGCGCTCGTTGCGCAGCAGCACCAGGCTCTCCTCGGCAGCGTCCTTGGCGACCTGGGCGTGGGTGCCGCCCGGGACGATCTCGTCCTCGAGCTGGTCCCAGGTGAACTCCGTGTGCGGGTCGTCGAAGTCGCCGTACTCGAACATCTTGATGTAGCGCTCGCGCAGCATGTCGTCGATGTCGGCCTCGGTGACCTCACCGTTCCTGATCGCGGCCTTCACCAGGTCGGGCTGGTACCACTCCGGCGCCTCGTCGACCTCGACGTCGGTGCCGGCGAGGATCGAGGGCACCGTGCTCTGCTGGGCGCGCCGGTCGGAGAAGACGTATCCGTCGAAGCCCCACTTCTGGCGCAGGGTCTCGCGCAGCAGGGGCTTGCTGTCGCAGTTGTAGCTGAAGTTCACGTAGCCGTAGGCGCACATCACCGAGGCGACGTCGGCGTCCTTGACGGCCATCTCGAAGGGCAGCAGGTAGAGCTCGTGCATCGCCCGCGAGGGGACCCGGATGGCCGCGGTCCACCGCTCGAACTGGAACTCCGAGTCGTTGGCGACGAAGTGCTTGGCAGTCGCCTGGCTCACCCTGCGCTCCTGGATGCCGCGGATGATCTGCGACCCGAGCGCGCCGGTCAGGTACGGGTCCTCGCTGAAGAACTCGTTGTTGCGCCCGCCGTACGGCGTGCGGATCAGGTTCAGCACCGGCCCCCACAGCACCTGGTGCGCCCAGGCCCGCAGCTCCACGTCGAGCACCCGCCCCCAGTTCAGGTTCATCTCGCGGTTGAACGTCGCCGCCGAGGAGATCTGGGCCGGCAGCGCGGTAGCGGTCGGCTCGGGGAGGCAGTCGCCGCCCCGGATGCCGGTGCCGCCGTTGGCCATCCGGAAGTCGGGGATCGCCAGCTCGGGGATGCCCTCGATGTGGCGGCCGATCAGTGTGAAGTCGCAGCCCACGCCGTTGTCCGGGTCCCCGTCGTCGAGGTCCTCGTTGTAGACGGGGCGGTTGAAGATCTGCTCGAGCTTCTGGTCCAGGGTCATCGCGTCGATCAGCAGATCGGCTCGTCGCTCCGCTGGAAGGCTGGTGTTCATCCACGGCAGCTCCTCCTGCGCCGCGGATGGTTGCTGGACGCCGACGGTGGCCCGAGGGTCGCCACCGTGACGGCGATTGCGGTGATGGCGCTGACAGCTGTTCGTTTCATGGCTACGGCCCGATCCGTAGAGGGGTGTGAGGGGAATCACTCAGCATGCGCCGCTCGCGGAACGACTTCAAGCCCCCCACCTCGGGCCCCGGAGCCGCCCTCAGCGAGACCCCGCTGTCGTCGGGGTGACCGTCGTGCCGCCGCACTGAGGAGCCCGACTACGATGCGGCGGTGAGTGGCACCCTCGTCGCGAAGGACCTGGCCGGCGGCCACGGGCACCGCGTCCTCTTCGAACACCTGGACCTGACGGTCGCGCCCGGCGACGTGGTCGGGGTGGTCGGCGCCAACGGCGCCGGCAAGTCCACGCTGCTGCGGCTGCTGGCCGGCGCGGACACCCCGATGGCGGGCACTGTCAGCACGGCGCCGTCGGATGCGTTCGTGGGCTGGCTGCCCCAGGAGCACGAGCGGGTCCCCGGCGAGACCGTCGCCGGCTACCTGGCCCGTCGTACCGGTGCGGCGGCGGCGACCGCCGCCATGGAGGCGACCGCGGCGGCACTGGAGTCCGACGACCCCGGGGCCGGGGACGCGTACGCCGTGGCCCTGGACCACTGGCTGGCCAGCGGCGCGCCCGACCTGGACGACCGGATCCCGGCGACCCTCGGCGAGCTCGGCCTCGACGTCGGCCCGGACGCGCTGATGACGACGCTGTCCGGTGGCCAGGCGGCCCGGGTGGCGCTGGCGGCGCTGCTGCTCAGCCGCTTCGACGTGGTGCTGCTCGACGAGCCGACCAACGACCTGGACCTCGCCGGGCTGGAGCGGCTGGAGTCGTTCGTCCGCGGCCTGCGCGCGGGCGTCGTACTCGTCTCGCACGACCGCGAGTTCCTGGCGCGGTGCGTGACCCGGATCGTGGAGCTGGACCTGGCCCAGCACCAGGTGTCGGTCTACGACGGCGGGTACGACGCGTTCCTGGAGGAGCGCGCGGTCGCGCGCCGGCACGCCCGCGAGGCCTACGAGGAGTTCGCGGACAAGAAGTCGGACCTGGTCTCCCGGGCCCGCACCCAGCGGGAGTGGAGCTCCCAGGGGGTCCGCAACGCGATGAAGAAGACGCCGGACAACGACAAGATCCGCCGCAAGGCGCAGGCCGAGTCCTCGGAGAAGCAGGCCCAGAAGGTGCGCCAGATGGAGTCCCGGATCGCGCGCCTGGAGGAGGTCGAGGAGCCGCGCAAGGAGTGGACGCTGCAGTTCGACATCGCCGCCGCCCCGCGCTCCTCCAGCGTCGTGGCCACCCTGGACGCCGCCACCGCTCGCCGCGGCGACTTCGTGCTGGGCCCGGTCTCCGCGCAGGTCAACGCCGGCGACCGGATCGGCATCACCGGACCCAACGGCGCCGGCAAGACCACGCTGCTGCGGCTCCTGCTGGGCCGGGATACGCCGGACTCCGGCCGCGCCTCGCTCGGCGCCAGCATCGCGATCGGCGAGATCGACCAGGCCCGCACCGGACTGGCCGAGGACCTCCCCCTCGGCGACGCGTTCGAGGCCGCCGTACCGGCGATGACCGCGGCCGAGGTCCGCACCCTGCTGGCGAAGTTCGGCCTCAAGGCCGACCAGGTCGGCAGCCTCGTCGCCCGCCTCTCCCCCGGCGAGCGCACCCGCGCCGCGATGGCGTTGCTCCAGGCCCGCGGCGTGAACCTGCTGGTCCTCGACGAGCCCACCAACCACCTGGACCTGCCCGCGATCGAGCAGCTCGAGCAGGCCCTGGAGAAGTACGACGGCGCCCTGCTCCTCGTCTCCCACGACCGGCGGCTGCTGGAGAACGTGCGCCTCGACCAGCGGTGGGAGGTCAGCGGCGGGCAGGTATCCGTCCGCTGAGTGCCCGGCCAAGGCCTACCGCGCGCCCGGGAAGCCCTGCTGGCGCCATGCCTCGTAGGTCACCACGGCCGCGGAGTTCGACAGGTTCAGCGACCGGCGGCCGGCCACCATCGGGATCCGGAGCCGCTCGGTCACCCGGGGCTGGCCCAACACCTCGTCCGGCAGCCCAGTCGGCTCCGGCCCGAAGAGCAGCACGTCGCCCGGCTCGAACGCGATGTCGGTGTACCAGCGGCTCGCGTGGGCGGTGAAGGCGAACACCCGCGAGGAGGCCAGGTCCGCGCTGGTCAGCGCCGTCTCCAGGTCCGGGTGCACCACCACCGACGCGAGGTCGTGGTAGTCGAGCCCGGCGCGCTTCAGCTTCGGCTCGGCCAGGTCGAAGCCGAGCGGCTCGATCAGGTGCAGCGTGGCCCCCGTCCCGGCCACCATCCGGATCGCGTTCCCGGTGTTGGGCGGGATCCTGGGCTCGAGGAACATCACGTGGAACACGCGCCACTATCTCAGGTCCGCCGAAGTGCTGAGCCAACGGGCGATCCACGCTCACCGCTGAGCGCGAGCGAGACCGAACCAGACCTGTGAACGTCAGCACTTCGGTCGGCCTCACGACTGCCGAGCGCTGCTCGCTACAGGGCGCCGAGCACCTCGGGGTCCTCGCAGGCCCGGGCGAACGCCGCGATCCGGGCCCGGATCTCCCGGCCCAGCAGCCATCGGCCGATCGGATCGGCGAGTGGACCCAGCCAGGACGGCCGGGCCGACCAGGTGTACTTCCACACCGCGCGGGTCCCGGCCACCCCGTCTCGGTCCTCAGGCGTGAAGCGCCAGCCGCCGCCGAAGGCCGCGAAGAACCACGGACCCTTCTCCATCGTCATGCCGACCGAGGTCGGCGGGCGGTAGGAGACGTACCGGCTGATCATCGTCGGCCCGACCCGCGCCTTGGTCAGGGTGCGGACCCCCGTGCCCGGCCGGTCGGCGTCGATCAGGTGCTGGTGCCGGATGAACGGGTCCCACTCCAGCCGGACCTCGCCGGTCGTCTGGGAGACCGCGAACGCCGTGGCAGGGTCGGCCGCCACCCACGCCTGTGCTGTGACCTGGGGCATGCGCGGCAGCATGTCACGGAGCGAGGGTCTCCTCCCCCGCCTCGCCGGGTCAGTTCCGCGCTGGGCGGATGACGCCGCACGCCGCCCGCGCCCCCGCGTCGCCGGTGGCGAGGGTGGCCGCGTCGGGTCCGGGGACGCCGCCGGCGGTGTACCGGTCGGGGATGTTCGCGAAGTTGTCGCGTCCCGCGTGCACCATCACCGCGGACCCGTCGGTGTCACGCAGATCGGCCAGCCTGAACCGGTCGGTGACGAAGCTCGAGAACGCGTGGCCGTCCTCGGTCACCAGCAGCGACGGCAGGTCACCGGCGTGGTCGCCGTGGTTCGGGAGCCCCCCGGTGTAGTGCCCGCCGGCGGTGGTGAACGGCCCGTCCGGCGCGTCGGCGTCGCACACCCCGATCGCGTGGACGTGGAACCCGTGGAACCCGGGCGCCAGGCCGCGCACGACCCCGCGGACCTCGACCTGGCCGCGGGTCTGCCGCAACGTGACCGTGCCGACCTTGCCGCCGTCGACGCCGCGGAGCGTCACCTTCATGACCTGGTGGCTGCCGTGCCGATGGTCCCCGCCCCGGCCGCCGCTGCTGGCGTTCGCGGCGAACGCGCCAGCGACCAGGACCAGCGCCGCGATTCCCGCGATCGCGAGCCTGAGTGTGCTTGTTCGTCCCATCTGTCGTCACCTCATCCGTGAACCCTGCATGGTCGACGCAGCCCCCGGACGCGGTGCGGCTCCGGACCCACGACCCCTCGACGGGGCTCGGGCCCTTCGACGCCCGGCGGCCAGCCAGGCGCTCCTCTCACCCACGACCGTGCGTCCGCCTCGCTGGGCTGTCAAGGGTTCGGGGACAGCAGGCTGCGCTCCGACTTCCGCGGTGAAGGCACTGACGCGCCCCGAACGGTGCTCGACTTAGCAGCGTCGGTGGAAGGCGATCTTCCCGCCGGGCAGGGTCCGGGTCTCGTACGCCGGGTCGTGGGCGCGGGCGTGGTGGCGGGGGCAGAGCAGCCGGCCGTTGGCCAGGCTGGTGTCGCCGCCGAGGTGCCAGGGGATGACGTGGTGGCCGTGACACAGGCCCGGGGGCCAGTCGCATCCTTCGGCCGTGCAGCCCCCGTCTCGTAGGGCCATCGCGATCCGCTGGGCCTTGGTGAACAGCCGCCGGGTCCGGCCCACGTCGAGGGGCTGACCGGCGCCGTCGAGGACGGCCGGGACGATCCCGGCCTGACACGCGAGCCTGCGGGCCTCGCTGGCGGAGATGGTCTCGCCGGTGCCCAGGTGCGCGGCCCGGAGTCCGCCGACCAGGGACTCCAGCTCCATCGTGACCACGATCGTCGCCGCCACCCCACCTGCCTCGGGGAGCCGGTCTGCGGGATAGCGCTCGAGGTACTCGCAGAACGCCTGACCCATCCGCTCCGGCCCCGGCCGCCGCTCGGCGGCTCCGGCACCGTGAACGGCGTGCTGGTGCTTCGGCGCGGCGATCGCCAACAAAGCAGTGCGCAGCATCGCTGCATGGTGGGTCGGGATCGTGAACCGGCCGTGAGTCTTGCCGTGCCCGTCATCCGCCATCGTCAACCGGGCCGCGGCACGGGCCGCGGCCTCCTCCCGCTCCAGCCGCGCGGCCTCGACCGCGTCGGCGTGCTCAGGGGCGATGACCTCGATCAGCCGCTTGCCCAGCCGGCGCAACGCGATGGCGTCGTGGTGACGGGCCTGGCCCAGGAGGAACTCCTCGGCCCGCAGCCGGGTGTCCTCGTCGACGTACTCCGCAGGAAGGTCGTCGACCGCGTCCACGACCACCTGCGCCTGGTCCACGTGAACCCGGCCGGCGGCCAGCGCCTCCCGGACGGGGTCGTGCCGCGGCGTGTCCAACGCTCGGGCCAGCCGCATCAACCGGTGGCTCTCCGGGCGGGTCAGCCGCGCCTCATGAGCCCACCAGTTCGCCGTACTCGTCGCCCCGACCGCCGCACCCACCTCGACCGTGTGGGCGTGGGCCGCGACCCGGAGCCGCAGCTCCTGCAACCGGGCGATCTCGGACGTCAGCTCCAGCAGCGCGACACCCGCCTCGGCCGCGTCCAGCGACCACACCGGAGCCTCGGCCACCCCGTCCAGCGCCTCGTGCACGCACGCCACCGCCCGGGCCACCGGGTCCCCGGATCGAGGTGCGAACGCTGCCGTCATTTGACCCACTACACCACCGACCACCGACAGTTCATATCGCTGTTCCCGCAGGTCAGAGGTCCTGTGGACAACCGTGCGAAGTCATGCGGCAGCGGTGAGCTGGCACCCATTTCCCGCACCGAAACGGTGGCAGGCTCACCGCTGACCACGGGCGACGCCCGGCCGGAGCCCTCACGCCATGCCCGGGCGAGAACGTGGCCGGCCCCAGGTGATCGAACGGTTCACGCCTCCGGCGGCGTAGCGCGCGCGTAGGCCTCCCACGACGACAGGATCGGGCCGGACACATCCCAGTCCTTCGCAGCCTCGAAGTAGTCGGGGTGGTGCTTCTCGGTGTACGCCCGGATCTTCGGCGGTACGTCGTCGAGCCCGCGGATCGTCTTGCGGCTGTGCAGCCGGCCTGTCAGCACGCCGCCCTCCAGGCCCGAGCCGCCCATCCGCATCCACGGCCAGAACGGCGAGACGCGGGAGAACCCGGCGCGGAAGTGCGCCGAGGCGAGGTCGCGGTCCTCGAGCTCACGCTTGGACGTGTAGATGACGAAGTGCTCCGAGGGGTTGATCGTCGCGCCGGTCGAGGACCTCGGCCAGCCCGACGGGGTGACCGGGTTGGGGTACTCGTGGGCGTAGTCCCACTCGAGCAGCACCTCGTCGCCGTACACAGCCCAGGGCAGGAGGAACGGCAGCGACCCGTCGGAGGCGGCCTCGACGTTCTCGTTCATGGCGACGCCGTGCTCCTCGGCGTCCCCGACGTACAGCTTCGGCATCTCGAGGGTGAGCTCGCCGCCGATCCGGTCGTTGAGGAACGGGAAGACCTCGACCGTCTCGCCGGTGAACGGGTTGTCCCAGGTCTCGATGACCTCGCCGGTGCGCAGGTCGTAGAAGAAGCCGGTCTCCTTGCCACGCATCTGGAGGCGCTCGGTGGCGCCTTCGCCGACGAACCGGACCTTCGTGATGCCGGTGCCGGCGTACCCGAACAGCGGCTGCAGCCGAGAGGTCCCGATCGAGGCGTACATCGCGCCGTGGAACGTCGAGATCAGCGGGTCCTCGCCGAAGGTCCCCCAGGTCTTGCCGAACGCGTAGAGGTTGTCGCGCGGGGACGCGGCGAGGTCGAGCGGGACGGAGCTGGTCACGGCGGACTCCTTCGCAGGCAGCGGGCCGGACGCTAGCAGCGCGGGGCGCGGCCGGGGCGGGGATCCACGAACCCGATCCGCTGCGGCTCATGGCCCGATTCGGGTGAACCCACCGCCGCGCCCTCGTTCCAGGCTGGTGTCGGCGGGCGGAGCCCGCTGGACCGGAAAGCTGGACCGGAGAGGGAGCACGGATGCCGGACTTCGCGGACCGCACGGACTTCGACAACGCCGAGCGCGGGCTGATCGCCCGCCTCGACCCCGGCGTGATCCGGGCCGCGGACGGCCGGGTGGTGTTCGACATCGACGAGTTCAGCAGCGGCCTCGCCGGGGACTGCCCGGACACGGTGAACCCGAGCCTGTGGCGGCAGGGCCAGCTGACCGCGATCCAGGGACTGTTCGAGGTCACCTCCGGCATCTACCAGGTCCGGGGCGCCGACCTCTCGAACATCACCTTCGTCGAGAGTGACAACGGCGTGATCGTGATCGACCCGCTCATCTCCGCAGAGACCGCGGCCGCAGCACTCGCGCTGTACCGCGCCCACCGCGGCGAGCGCGAGGTGGCGGCCGTCATCTACACCCACGCCCACATCGATCACTTCGGCGGTGTCCTCGGCGTCGTCACGCCGGACACGTCCGTCCCGATCCTGGCGCCCGAGCACTTCCTCGAGCACGCCGTGTCGGAGAACGTGTACGCCGGCACCGCGATGCTGCGCCGCGGCATGTACTACAGCGGAGCCGGCCTGCCGCTCTCGCCGACCGGGCGGGTCGGCATGGGTCTCGGGCCCGCTGCGTCGGCGGGATCGGTGGGGCTGCTCGCGCCGACCGTCGACATCGTCGCGACCGGGCAGGAGGCGATCCTCGACGGCGTCCGGATCGTCTTCCAGCTCACCCCCGGCACCGAAGCACCCGCCGAGATGAACTTCCACCTCCCCGACCGGCGGGCCCTGTGCCTGGCCGAGAACGTCACCCACAACCTCCACAACCTGGTGACGCTGCGCGGCGCCCAGGTCCGCGACCCCCGGATCTGGTCGCGCTACATCGCCGAGGCGGCCGAGCTGTTCGGCGCCCAGTCCGAGGTCGCGTTCGCCTCGCACCACTGGCCGACCTGGGGCCGCGAGGAGATCGCGACGCTCCTCACCCAGCAGCGCGACCTCTACTGCTACCTGCACGACCAGACCCTGCGGCTGATGAACCAGGGCTACACCGGGACCGAGATCGCCGAGATGATCGAGCTGCCGCCCTCGCTCGACGACGCGTGGCACACGCACGGCTACTACGGCTCGGTCAGCCACAACGTGAAGGCGATCTACCAGCGCTACCTCGGCTGGTACGACGCCAACCCCGCCCACCTGTGGCAGCACCCGCCCGAGGCGCAGGCCGAGCGGTACGTCGCCATGCTCGGCGGGGTCGCGCAGACCCTGGCGAGGGCCCGTCGGTACGCCGAGGACGGGGACCTGAGATTCGCCGCCGAGCTCGCCGGCCACGCGGTCTTCGCCGCCCCGGACGACGCTGAGGCCCGCGAGACCCTCGCCTCCGTGCTGACGCGGCTCGGGTACGGCGCCGAGAACGCGACCTGGCGCAACTGCTACCTCGTCGGAGCCAGCGAGCTGACCGGCCAGGTCCCCGACACCCCCGTCTCGGCCTCGGGGATGGCCGCGGCGATGACCCCGACCCAGCTCTTCGACGCCGTCGCGATCCGCATCGACGGCCCCCGCGCCGCCGGGACCACCGCGTCGGTCCTGTGGCACCTCACCGACGCGGGAGCCACGTACCGGATGGAGCTCAGCAACGGAGCCCTCGTCCACTACCCCACGGCCCGCACGGCACCCGCCGACCTCACCGTCACCCTGACCCACGCCCAGCTGCTGGGCCTGGTCGCAGGGGCCGGCACCGACGGCGTCCAGCTCGACGGCGACCACGCGGTCCTGTCCACGATCCTCGGTCTCGTCGACGAGCCCGACCCGGCCTTCCCCATCGTCACACCCTGACCGTCCCCTGTCGGGCGAGACAGGCGTACGCCGACAGGGGGTGTTCTACGGGCGATCCCCGCCGTCACGACCCGCGGTGCCGCCACCGCCGTCCCACAGCCCTCCTGCGCCGTAGGACGTGGATGTGCTGCCGTCGCGCGGTGAGACCAGGGAGTCCAGGAGCGCGGCCGCGACGCCGATCACGATCAGACCGCCCACCAGGACCAGCGCCGCGCTCGACCGGCTGCCCGTTGCCACCGCCGTGACGATGCAGACACCGAGGGCGAGGACCGAGACTCCCCAGAAGAGGATCCAGGACAAGCGAGGCCAGGCGACGCTGCCACGGGAGCCTCGAAGGCCGATCATGGACCGAGTGTGCCCCAGGCTCAGGTCGGTGTCACGGGTCCGGGAGATGCGCTGTTCACAGCACCCGGCTTGCCCGCCTCGGCGTACGACCGCACGATCGAGACGTTGAGCGGGAAGTCGATGGCGAGGTCGCGGAAGAGCAGGCCGGCCGCGGTCGCGGCCGCCTCGGTGGCCTGGACGGCGACCGCGTCGGCGAGCGCGGCCGGGGTGTGGACGACGACCTCGTCGTGGAGGAAGAGGACCAGGTGCGGCCGCGCGACGAGGGGGCCGGCGCCGCCGAGCCGCCAGAGCCGGTTGCGCAGGTCGGCGATCCAGCACAGGGCCCACTCGGCCCCGGTCCCCTGCACGACGAAGTTGCGGGTGAAGCGCCCGTAGGCCCGCCGGAACCGCGCCTGGCTGCCTGGATCGATCGGCGGGTCGTCGGGGTCGCGGTCCCACACCTCCCCCAGGCCCGGTGACCCCCGCCCGAGCAGCGTGCGCACCACCTGACCCCGCTCCCCGGCCCGGGCGGCGTCCTCGACGAGACCGAACGCGTCGGGGTAGCGCCGGGTGAGCCCCGCGACCATCCGGCCGCTCTCGCCGCTCGTGGCGCCGTACATCGCGCCGAGCAGGCCGAGCTTGGCGTGGTTGCGGCTGGCGACCGCGCCGTCGTCGACCATCCCCTGGTAGAGGTCGGCGCCACGCGCCGACCTGGCCAGCGCCCGGTCGCCGCTCATCCCGGCCAGCACGCGCGGCTCGAGCTGCGCGACGTCGGCCACCACGAACCGCCAGCCGTCATCGGCCACCGCCGCCGGCCGCACCTGCACCGGGATCGACAGCGCACCCCCGCCGTTGGAGGACCACCGGCCGGTGGCCGAGCCGGCCGGCTGGTACGACGGCCGGAACCGGCCCTCGCGCACCCACTGGTCGATCCACGCCCAGCCGTTGGTCGAGAACAGCTGCGCGAGCTGCTTGTAGCGCAGCAGCGGAACGATGCCGGGGTGCTCGAGCGCACGGAGCGAGGACGCGCGGGTGTCGCTGACCTCCAGCCCGGCCCGGCGCAGCGCCGCCAGCAGCTCGGGCCGCGAGTCGGGGTTCAGGCCGGGAGCGTCGAACGCGCGGCGGACCTCCGCGACGAGGTCGTCGAGCCCGCGCGGGCGGGCGCCCCGGGGCGGCCGCGGGCCGAGCAGGTCGGCGAGCAGCCGCTCGTGCAGGTCGACCCGCCACGGCACCCCGGCGTACGTCATCTCGGCCGCGACGAGGGCACCCGCCGACTCGGCGGCGAGCAGCAGCCCCAGCCGGGCCGCCTCGGCGGACGCCGCCACCGCCGCCAGCTGGCGGACGTCCTCGAGGTCGGCGCGCAGGTACTCGGTCGCGTCGTCGACCGCGAACAGCGCGGGGTCGGACGGCGTACTCGGCCCGAGGCGTTCCCAGCCCGACGACTGCTCCCCCGCCAGCAGTCGCCCGTCGACGGCGGGCGCCCGCCGCAGCAGGTGGTGCCCGAGCCGCAGGTCGTGGCAGCGCTCGACCCGAACCCCGGCCGCCAGGAGCGGGGGGTACCACCGCGCGGTGTCGTCCCACACCCAGCGCGGCGCGTCGGCCTCGCGAGCACGCACGTACGCCGCCAGCTCATCCACCGCGAGCTCACTGACCCGGTCGCCGTCGACGACCCGCACCCGGTCGCCCGGAAGACGGGAGAGCGAGACCCGGGTCATCCGCACACAGTGACACCCGGGGCGCCGGGGTCCGAATTCCTCCTTGACGCATGCCCATATCGACATACGATCGTGGGCATGGCCCGAGCAGCGACCACCTCCGACGTCTTCAACGCGATCGCCGAGCCGCAGCGCCGGCAGATCCTGGTGCTGCTGCGGACGGGCGAGCGGCCGGTGACCGACCTGGCCCGGGAGCTGGGGATGACCCAGCCGGGGGCGTCCAAGCACCTGCGGGTGCTCCGGGAGGTGGGGCTGGTGCGGGACCGCAAGGCCGGCAAGCAGCGCCTCTACGACCTGGACGCCCGCGGGCTGCGACCGGTCCATGAGTGGACCGGTGGGTTCGAGCGGTTCTGGAACGAGAGCTTCGAGCGGCTGGACGCCTACGTGCAGGACCTCAAACAGGCAAGGCAGGAGGAATGAGCGATGGCAGAGACCAGACACAAGACGGGGGCGACGGCCGACCGCGAGATCGCGATCTCCCGGGTCGTCAGTGCCCCGCGGGAGCTGGTGTTCGAGGCCTTCACCGAGGTCCGGCACCTCTCGCAGTGGTGGGGACCCGACGGGTTCAGCACCACCACGCGGGCGTTCGAGTTCCGCGTCGGCGGGGCGTGGGACTTCGTGATGCATGGGCCGGACGGGACGGACTACCAGGAGTGGATCTCCTGGACCGAGATCACCCCGCCGGAGCGGATCGCGCTGCTCCACGGCGAGTCCCGCGACGACCCGAACGCCTTCGAGTCGGTGCTGACGTTCCAGCCCGACGGTGAGGGGACCCGGATCGGGATGCGCACGGTGTTCCCCACCAAGGAGCTGCGCGACGAGGCGGTCGAGAAGTACCACGCGGTCGAGGGTGGCCAGCAGACCCTCGGCAACCTGGCCGCCTACCTCACCGAGATCCCCCGGTCCGGAGCTGAGGACTGATGGCCGGAAAGGTGTTCTTCAGCGTGTCGATGTCGCTGGACGGTTTCATCGCGCCCGAGTCCCCCGAGGAGCTGATGGGGCGACAGTGGGTGGAGCTGCAGCGGTGGGTATTCCCCCAGCGGTTCTTCCGGGAGCGCCTGAAGCTCGGTTCGGGCGGCGAGGAGGGGCGCGACAACGACATCGTGCGGGAGACGTTCGAGCGCACCGGCGCGAGCGTGATGGGCAAGCGCATGTTCGACGCCGGCGAGCAGGCGTGGCCGGCGGAGGCGCCGTTCCGCACGCCGGTCTTCGTCGTGACGCACGAGAAGCGGGACCCCTGGGAGCGGCCCGGCGGCACGACCTTCCACTTCGTCAACGACGGCATCGAGCCCGCGCTCGAGCGGGCCCGCGAGGCCGCCGGCGACGGTGACGTCCGCATCGCCGGCGGCGGCACGACGATCCTGGAACACCTGAACGCCGGCCTGGTCGACGAGTTCTCGATCGCGCTCGCACCCGTGCTGTTCGGCTCCGGGATCCGCCTGTTCGAGGGCGTGGACGCGGCCCGCGTGGCCCTGGAGCAGGTCCGCGCGGAGCCGACGCAGCGGGTCACCCACCTGACCTACGCGGTCCGGGAGCGGTAGCCCAACGACCATGCCCGGCCGCGGCTTTCACCGACCGGCTCGCGCCGTGCCAGGGTCCTCCCATGACCTACGACCTCGCCGTCTGGGAGGGACCTCGACCGGAGTCCGACGAGTCGGCCGCGATCTGCTTCGCCCAGCGGCTGGACCGCCCCGAGTCCGACCCCCACGCCACCGCGGAGCCGACGCCCGCCATCCGCGCCTATGTCGACGCCCTCCTGGCGCGCTGGCCCGACATCACCGAGGACGCGGGCGAGGACTCCCCCTGGGCGGACGGCCCGCTCATCGGCAACGCCTCCGGAAGCTCGATCCACTTCTCGCTGGTCTGGAGCGCCGCCGACGAGGCCTCCGAGTTCGCCGCCCGGCTGGCACACGACCACGGTCTGGTCTGCTACGACCCCCAGCGCGAGGCACTGCGTCCGCCACCCGCCCGAGCCAGCACCCGCCCGACGCGGCGCTCCTGGTTCCGGCGGAACCCCTAGCGAGCGTTCTGCCACGGCCGATGCCCGGTTGAGTACGCCGGCTCACGCTGCGAGGCCCGTTCGCGGACAGGTTGGTCGCATGAGATCCCTGAGCTGGTTGTCAGTCCTCGTCGCCGTCGCCGGGCTGTGCGTCGGGTGCGCCGACCCGAGCCTGGACCCGGAGGCCGACCAGCTCCGCGCCGAGGTGGCGGGCCTGCCCGGAGTCACGTCGGCGCGGCTCGACTACACCGAGCCGGTGACCCTGGACTCCGGCAAGCTGGCGCTGAGCGTCGAGATGAGCGGGACCGCCACCCCCGACCAGGTGGTCGCGGTGACCGAGACGGCGTACCGCGCCTTCGCCTCGACCCACCACCGCGAGGAAGCGGACCTCGCGATCCGCGCCGGGCACGCCGCTGTCGCACTCCGGGCCTTCGAGCCCGACGCCTCCGTGGGCGCCGTCAGCGAGGCCGTGCGCACCGGGCTCCTGGCCGCTCCCGACGGCGCGTCGATCACGATCGACCTGACCACCGACGACGTTCCGGAGGGTGACCACGTGGCGGGCACCTACCTCGTGGGACTCCCCGTGGGGTCGACCTTCGCGGAGGTGCCGCCGCTCCTCGGATCGCTCGCCGCACATCAGCCCGACAGGCAGATCGGCTGGGGCGGCGCGGCCGCCGACGGCTCCGCCCTGAGCTACGACAGCGGCCTCCCTCCGGCGCAGCTCATCGCCCGGTGGGAGCGGATGCAGCGACCCGAGGCCCCCCTCGCGGTCCGCGCCTTCGAGGACGGCGCGCTCCTGGTCGAGGCACGCGTGCGGAGGCGGTACGACGTCGAGGACCCGGCGGACCGCCGGGCGCTCGACCAGATCACCCGTCCCCAGCTGCGCGCTCTGGGCGACGGCGAGTGGGCCTACACCCTCCTGGGGCACCGCGGCACCTATCTGGCCGAGATCGACCGCTACGTCTGCATGACGTCCTCGGAGGGTCCCTACGACGACGAGCTCGAGGCCTGGGTCACCAGGCGGTTCGGTCCCTGCGAGGCGGACTGAGCGTCGGGCAGGGCTCACCCTCACCGCGTGCGCTGCGCGGGGTCGGCCCGCAGCCGGGCGGCCAGCGCCTCGGGATCCGCCGCCAAGGCGTAGTCGACGTGGACGGCCTTCGCACGGACCGGGTCGCCGGGACCGGCCACCAACGTCACCCGGCCGTCCCGCAGGTGCGAGTCGGGGAACGCGACGACCGCCAGGGCCCGCCCGTCCTCGCGCAGCACCCAGGTCGACCCGCCGTGGACCGAGGCGAGATAGGAACCGCGGGCGAGCCACCGCGCGACCCGTTCGACGGTGACCGGGCCGCCCAGGTCGAGGTCGCGTGCGTGTGGGGCGAGGACGTCGTCGCCCATCGCCACGCTGTCGCGCGTCACCTGCAGGTCCATGGCCCGACGTTCCTCGCGCTGGCGCCGTCGCGACCGACGCTCAGAGGACCTTGGACAGGAACGCCTGGGTCCGCTCGTGCTGCGGGTTGGCCAGCACCTCGGTGGGGATGCCCTCCTCGACGATGACGCCCCCGTCCATGAAGACCAGCTTGTCGCCGACCTCGCGGGCGAAGCCCATCTCGTGGGTGACGACCATCATCGTCATGCCCTCGGTCGCCAGGTCCTTCATCACGGCCAGCACGTCGCCGACCAGCTCGGGGTCCAGCGCGGAGGTCGGCTCGTCGAAGAGCATCATGTCCGGCTGCATGGAGAGCGCCCGCGCGATCGCCGCACGCTGCATCTGCCCACCGGAGAGGTGCGCGGGATAGGCCGACTCCTTGTCGGCGAGCCCGACCTTCTCCAGGTTGGCCCGGGCGATCTGGACCGCCTCGTCCTTCTTGCGGCCGGCGACCTTCTCCTGCGCGATCGTGAGGTTGCGCAGCACCGTCATGTGCGGGAACAGGTTGAACTGCTGGAAGACGATGCCGATGCGCGAGCGCAGCTTGTCCACGTCGGCGTCGGGGTCGGTGATCTCGACGCCCTCGACGAAGATCTTGCCCTTCGTGGGGGTCTCCAGCAGGTTCACGCAGCGCAGCAGCGTCGACTTGCCCGATCCCGAGGGGCCGATGACGCAGACCACCTGCCCGTTGCCGACGTGGAAGTCGATGCCCTTGAGCACCTCGTTGTCGCCGAAGTACTTGTGCAGGTCCTGGACGTCGATCGCTGCATCACTGCGGTTGGTGTCACTGCGGCTGGTACTCGTGGTGGTCATCAGCGGGCCCTCTCCGAGCGGCTCTCCATACGGCGTACGACGATCGACAGCGGCACCGTGATCAGCAGGTAGCACAGCGCGACCACCACGATCGGGGTCATGTTGGCGGAGCTGTTCATCGCCTCGCGACCGAACTTGGTGAGCTCGTAGTCGGCCAGCGCGAGCCCCAGGATGTAGACCAGCGAGGAGTCCTTGGTGAGCAGGATCAGCTCGTTGGTCAGCGGCGGCAGGATGATCCGGAACGCCTGCGGGATCACCACGCTGATCATCGCCCGCGAGTGGGACATGCCCAGCGAGCGGGCCGCTTCCATCTGCCCCTTCGGCACCGCCTGGATGCCGGCCCGGATGGTCTCGGCCATGTAGGCGCCACCGACCAGACCCAGGGCCAGGGTCACGATGCCCAGGTTGCCGAACGGGATCTCGCGGTCGGGGAACGCGAGCCGGAAGCCGACGCTGAGCGCGATGAAGACCACCAGCGCCGGCAGGCCGCGGAACAGCTCGATGACGAAGGTGGCGATCCAGCGGTACGGCCCCACGCTCGAGAGCCGCATCAGCGCCAGCACCAGCCCGAGCCCCAGCCCGAACGCGAAGCCGCACGCCGTGTAGATGATCGTGTTCTTCAGCGCGATCGTGATGACGTCCGGGAACTGCTCCTTGACCAGCTCCCAGTTGAAGAACGCCCGACGCAGCTGGGCCCAGTCGGCGAGGAGGACGACCGCGACGACGATGAGCACCAGTACGGCGTACTGGACCGCGCGCCACCTCGCGGCGCGCTGGCGTGGACTCGCCATGTCTCAGATCACCCGGCTGCTCGGGTTGTCGTTCGCCGGAGCCACCCGGTGCGGCCGACTCACGCGTCCGGCGCCTTGCCGAACCACTGCTCGTAGACCTTGTCGTACTCGTCGCTGGCGATCGCGTCGTTGATCACCGTGAGCAGCTCGTCGTTTCCGTCCTTCTTGACCGAGAAGCCGTAGCCCTCGTTGGTGGTGAACTCGTTGACCACCTCGACGTCGGGGTTCTGGCTGACGAAGTAGTTGAGCAGCCCGTTGTCGTTGACACCCGCGTCGGCGCGGCCGGTCTTGACGGCCTGCTGCATCAGCGCGGAGTCCTCGAAGGAGACGATCTCCGCGTCCTTCGGCGCGTTCTCGCGAACGTAGTCGGCGCCGGTGGTGGCGTCCTGGACGGCGATGGTTTTCCCGGCCAGGTCCTCGAGCGAGGTGATGCCGGACCCGGTCTTGGTCATCAGCGCCTGGGTGGCCTCGAAGTAGGGGTCGGTGAAGTCCATGACGGCTTCGCGCTCGTCAGTGATGGTCATCGCGCCGGCGGCCACGTCGCACTGGCCGGTGTTGAGCGCCTCGCCCGAGACGATGGTCTCCCACGAGATGTCGACGACCTCGGTGTCCCAGCCCTCCGCGTCGGCGGCGATCGTCAGCACGTCCGGGTCGAAGCCGACGACCTTGCCGTCCTCGGTGAACTCGAAGGGCTCATAGGGCAGGTGGGTGCAGATGGTCAGGGTGCCCTCGGAGACGAGCTCGGCACCGGACTCGGTGGTCGTGGTCGTGTCGTCCTTGGCGCAGCCAGAGGCACCCAGGACGACGGCCGCGGCACCCAGGGCGATGGCGAGGTTTCGGTTTTTCATGCGAGCACCGTAGTCCTTTCGCCGGTGGATCCGTTTCCTCCTCGAACGGGTGTCGAGACGGAATCGACACCCCCGCGGGCGCAGCATCGTCCGCCGCGGGAGCGCACCGCGTAGGTTTCCCGGCGTGAAGATCGTTCTCGCCGGTGGCTCCGGGGCATTGGGACGCCGGCTCAGCGAGCGCCTACGGCGCAACGGGCACGAGGTCGTGGTCCTGACCCGCCGAGTGCGACCCGGCCCGGTCCGACAGGTCGAGTGGGACGGCAGGACCGTCGGCCCGTGGCGCACCGAGCTGGCGGGCGCCGCGGTGGTCAACCTCGCCGGCGAGCTAGTCGACCGGCGACCCACGGCGGCCAACGTGGAGCTGCTGACCCGGTCCCGGGTCGAGCCGACCCGCGCCCTGGTGGAGGCCAGTGCGGGCCTGGCCGAGCCGGTGCCGGTCTGGATCCAGTCCAGCACCCTGGCGATCTACGGCGACGCGGGCGACCGGGTGCTCGAGGAGTCCGCGCCGCCGGCGGACGGGCCACCGCAGATGGCCGGCGTCGCGACGGCGTGGGAGGCGGCGGTCCAGGGCGCTCACACCGGCCGTCTGGTCACGCTGCGCACCGGCATCGTGCTCGACCACGGGACGCCCGCGCTCGACCGGCTGTGGTCGCTCGCCCGGTGGGGAATGGGTGGCCGCGTCGGGCCCGGCACGCAGTGGGTCAGCTGGCTCCACGTCGACGACTGGCTCGACATCGTCGACCGGCTCCTCACCGACACCGCGCCCGACGCACTGTCGGGAGTCGTCCACGCCACCGGACCGCGGCCGGTGCCGAACGCCGAGCTGATGGGGGCGCTGCGGCGCAGCGTCGGGCGCCCGGCCGCCCCGCCCACGCCGGCGGCCCTGGTCCGGCTCGGCGCCGTACTGCTGCGGACCGATCCCGCGCTGGCGCTCACCGGACGCCGCGCGCTCCCCGCCCGTCTGCTGGAGGCCGGGTTCGAGTTCCAGCACCCGGACCTGGACGAGGCTCTCGCGGACCTGAGGGCCCGCGCCCGGGCCGAGCGCTGAGCGCACCCGGTCGCCTCCCGGTGACGTCGTCGATCTGGTGCTGTCGCGATTCTCTCGCCCGCAGCTAGCCTCGGACGATGAGTGCTGAGGACCTCCTGTCGTCGTTCCCGGCCGACGCGTTCGGGCGGGTGCTGTGCGTGGTCGCCCACCCGGACGACGTCGAGTACGGCACCTCGGCGGCCGTCGCGGCGTGGACCGGCCGCGGGGTGGACGTGGCGTACCTCCTGCTGACCCGAGGGGAGGCCGGGATGGACGCCAGCAGTCCCCCGCAGACCGCCGAGCTGCGCGTGCGCGAGCAGGTCACGGCCTCGGCCGCCGTCGGGGTCTCCCAGGTGGACTTCCTCGACCACCCCGACGGTGTGCTCGTCTACTCCCTGGACATGCGCCGCGACATCGCCCGGACGATCCGGCGTTACCGCCCCGACGCGGTCGTCACCGGTAGCTGGGAGCTGGAGTTCGGCGCCGGCCTGAACCAGGCGGACCACCGCGTGGCCGGTCTCGCCGCCCTGGACGCGACCCGCGACGCCGGCAACCGGTGGGTGTTCCGCGAGCTGCTCGACGAGGGGCTGGAGCCGTGGTCGCCGCGGTGGCTGCTCGTCGCCGGCCACACCGCTCCCACGCACGGCGTGGACGTCACCGGTGACCCGCTCCAGCGCGGGATCGCCTCACTCGAGGCGCACCGGGAGTACCTCGCCGGCCTCCCCGGCCACCCGCCCCCGCGTGCGCTGGTCACCGCGATCACCGCGGCGGACGGACGGCGGATGGGCGTCGCCGCCGCGGTGCTGTTCCGCGCCTACGACTTCCACGCCCCGCCACCGGTCGCGCCGGAGGCCGTCGAGTAGCGCGACCGGGCTGTCATCACGGCTGCGGACCGGGCCGCACACTGGCGTCCGGTCCCGGGAAGCACAGGGCCTCGTGCCCGTCGGGCCACCGCACCAGGAACGGGGGCTGGCCCTCCGCGCCGTGCACCTCCAGGATCTCGCCCTCCCGGCGGTGCGTCTCCGCCGAGCTGCTCTCGACCCTCAACCAGTCGCCGACGTTCGCCTTCATCAGCCCTCCTCGTGCCGTTGCCTCCACGATGCGCCTCGAGCGCGTCGGCGGCAACCGGGGCTGCCCGCCGGCTAGGACGTCACCGGGTCGCTCGCCCGGGACTGGTCGGCCCCCGACACCGCATCCCTGGTCTCCTCGTGCTGCCCGTGCCAGTCCAGGACCAGCACGGTGGCGTCGTCCTGCAGCGCGTGCCCGGCGGCGGCGAGCGCGCTGTCGGCAAGGGCCCGGACGACCTCGCGCGGATGGAGGCCCGCGGTGTCCCGGATCGCGCCGGGAAGGTCGACGCCCGCGAGATGGCGCTCGAGCATGCCGTCGGTCACGAAGACGACGCGGTCCCCCGGCTCCAGGGTCAGCCGGGTGGTGTCGTACGTGGCGTCCGGGAACATTCCGAACGGCAGGTCGGCGTTCAGGTCCAGCTGCGTCAGCACCCCGTCGCGCAGCAGGTACGGCGGGACGTGGCCGGCGTTGACGATCTCGACGGTCCCGGTCTGCAGCTCCACCCGGCCGATCAGACCCGTGACGAAGTCGTCGCCGGCGCGGCGGACCGCGTGCTCGGACAGCGCGCTGTTGGCCTCCGTCGCCTGCTCCAGCAACGACGCGCCCCTGCGCCGTGCCCCCCGCAGGCCGCCGAGGCACACGCTGGCCGTCAGGGCGGCGTTGACGCCGTGCCCCATCGCGTCGGTCAGCGACAGGTGCAGGGAGTCCCGCTCCAGGCTGTAGTCGAAGGTGTCCCCGCCGATGCTCGCGGCCGGCTCCAGCCACCCGGCCAGCGTGAACGCGGACGCCTCGCACGTGCGGGCCCCGGGAAGCAGGCGCTGCTGGATCTCGGCGGACAGGTTGAACGCCCGGCTGCGCTGCCCCCACTCGAACAGGTCCGTGTGGCGGCGGTTGGCGATCACCACGAACGCGAGGAGGTGCGCGACCTGGGCGATCTCGTCGACGGTCTCGGCGTCAGGCTCGCCGGGCAGGAACATCTCGAGCACACCGATCGACTCGCCCCGCTCCGTCACCGGTGCCAGCACGCGCCACATGTCCTGGACGTCGGCGTCCTGACCGGCGCTGCCCTCGTCCGGACGGTCGGGCGGCGCCACCTGGACCGTCTGGGTCCGGACGGCCTGCTCCTCCCGCCCGCCGTCGAAGGGCAGCACCGCCGCCGACTCCTCGTCGCAGCGGCGCTCGCCCTGCACCGGGGCCGGGCCGCCACCCTGCGCGGTCGCGAGCGGCACGTGTGCCAACCGCACCAGGGCTCGCCCCGACAGGTCCGTGATCAGGAAGGACACCGCCGCTGCGCCGTACGCCAGGCCGAGCTCGCGCGCGACCTGCTCGACCGCCTCGACCGGAGAGGCAGCCTCCGCCGTCTCCAGGAAACGTCGGACGTCTGTAAGCCTGCGCCGACGCATCACGCCGGGAGCATAACGGACCACCCGGTGGGGCCGGGCCGGACGGGCCCGGCGGACCGGGACGGGTCGGTGGCACCCCGCCGACACCGGCCACGCCAGCCGCCAACCCGGGTGATCAGCCGGCCGGGACCGCCTCGGTCACCCGGTGGATCGAGGACAGGTGCGTCTCGGTGTGCTTGGTGATGACCAGCAGGTCGTCCATGTGCGGCTCCAGGCCGGTGACCTTGTCCAGCGGGACGCCGATGATCAGCTGGAAGCCCAGCCCGCGCCAGGCCTGGACGGCGCGGCCGGCGAACTCCGAGTCGGCCTTGACGAAGCCCTCGTCGAGGAAGACCGGGGCGAACCGGGGCCGGGAGCGCATCTCGTCGCCGAGCCGGAAGCGCAGCGCGGAGCCGACGATGAACGCGACCAACTCCTGGCTCTCGCCGCCGCTCTTCTCCCCCAGCGTCCGGTACGTCGACTTCAGCTCGCCGGTCAGCCGGTCGTAGCGCTCGGCGCTGACCTCCACGTGCCGGCGTACGTCGAGCAGCCGGTCGCGGTCGCCGGCCCGGTCGCCGTCCGAGCCCGGGCGCAGCTGCGCCATGAACCGCGAGAGCTGGGTGAAGCGCTGCTCCAGCTCCTCCTCGCCCAGGTCGCGGCCGGTCCCGCGGGACAGCTCGCGCAGGTCGCGCAGGAAGACCTGCACGTGCGCGGGCGCCAGCCGGCGCAGCCGGATCCGGAGCCGGTCCTTCTCCGCGCCGAACTCCAGGCGCCGCAGGATCGCGTTGATCGGCTCCAGCCGGTCCTCGATCTCCTCCACCGACGCCGACATCGCGCCGGCCAGCGGCACCAGGTCCTGGCCGCTCCACTCGGTGAGCCGGCGCCGCCACTCCGAGCGGCGCTGGGCCAGGCCGGTCGACTCGGCGTCGGCGAGGATCCGCGCGAAGTCCGGGTAGGACTCGGCGGTCGTGCCGAGGTTCGGGTCGGCCCAGTGCAGCTGGTAGGCGCGGAAGATCGCCGACAGCTCCCGGTCGACCTGCTCGATCTCGAACTGGGCGCCGGAGACCGCCGACGACAGCCGGGCCTGCAGGCGCCCCGAGCTCTCGTGGAACCGGTCCAGGTCCTCGGGGTCGTCGGGTGCGGCCGCCTCGGCGAACTCGGCGTCCAGCCGGACCGCCTGCTCGTCGTCGAGCGTGACAGTCCCGGAGCGCTCGATGCGCTCCAGCTCGTCGTTGACGAGGTCCTCGGAGTCCACGAGCTCGGCGTGCTCGGCGTCCAGGCGGTTGCGGCGCTCGCCGAGCTGGTAGCGCTGCCGGCGGGCCTCCTCCAGCCGCCCGGAGAGCTCCTCGATCTGGCCCTCGAGGGTGCTGAGCCGGTCGTCGGTCGAGAGGATCTCGGTGCGCCGCCGGTCCAGGTCGGCGATCCGCGCCTCGCAGGCCGCGACGTCGACGTCGTCGAAGCCCTGCGTGCGGACCGCGTCGTACGCCGCCCGGCGCCGCTCCAGCAGTCGGGTGGCGTTCTCGACGTCCTCCAGGCGGGTGTCCAGCTCGTCGAGCCGCTCGGCCAGCGACGCCAGCTCGGCGTCGATCTCGGCGAGCGCGTCGGCGTTGGAGAAGCCGATGATGTTGCGCTGCTCGCCGCGACCGTGGGAGCCGCGGCGTCCCTGCCGGGTCTGGCCGGCCAGGCTGACCCGGTAGCCGCCACCGGCGAGGTCCGCGGCGTCCTCGACGCACAGCGCGTTGCGGCCCGGCTCGGCGACGTGGCGCGCCACCCAGCCGCGGAACGGCGACTCGGCGAAGGCGAGCTTGCCGGCGACCCGCTCGGGATCGAGCAGGTCGGGCCCGGCCAGGCCCAGCTCCGCGCCCTCGAACGTGAGCCGGCCGCGCAGCCGCAGCGAGTCGATCGCTGTCGAGAACTGCTCGAGCTTCTCGGCCGGCACCAGCATCAGCCGCGCCGTCCCGGACAGCACTGTCTCGATCGCCTGGCGCCAGCGGGACTCCTCCGGCGCGACGTCGATGAGCTCGGCCACGAACGGCAGCTCGGTCAGCGACAGCCCGCTCGCGCGGGCCACCTCGCGGCGCAGCGCGTGCAGGTGCTCGGGCACCCGGCCCGAGCGGCCGGCGAGCGAGGCGCGCTCGCCCTGGAGCTCGGTACGGCGGGCCAGCAGCGGGTAGCGGGAGCCGACGACCTCGTCGCGCTGCGCCACCAGGTCGGTGTCCGCGGGCTGCGCCAACCACTGCTCGGCGCGCCCGACGAGCGCGGTGAACGCCTCCCGGGAGGCGAGCACGTCCTCGGGGTCGGCCGCCGCTGCCCCGTCCGCCTCCTCCAGCACCGCCAGCGCGGCCAACCGCTCCAGCAGCGTCTCGCGGCGGGCCCGGCGCTCCTCGAGCACCAGCCGCTCCCGCTCCAGGTCGGCGTCCAGGCGCTCGACGCCGGCGCCGCCCGCGGCGCGGTGCTGCTCCTTGGCGGCCTCGAGGTCGGCGTCCAGGGAGGTCACGGCGCGGTCGGCGGCCTGGAGCTCGTCGAGCACCGCCCGCCGGGCCTGGCGGTTGGCCTCCACGCCGGTGCTCAGCAGCCGGGCGTGGGTGCGCAGCAGCCACAGCCGCACCGGGGTGTCGCCGCTCGCGGTGACCCCGAACGCGTCCAGCTCCGCGGCGCGCTCGGTCGCGGCGACCCGGCGCGCGTGCAGGTCGGTGATCGGGCCGAGCAGCTCCAGCTTCTGCTCCTCGGTGCGCATCGCGGCGTACGCCGACTCCAGGTCGTCGAAGTGCTCGATGGCCCGGTCGGCGGCGGCGTAGGTCGCCGGCCGCTCCAGGACCATCTCCTTGTAGAGCTCATCGACGCTGCGCACCTGGTTGCCGGCCTGGATCCGGGCCAGCAGGCCCAGGGCCTTGGCGCCGTCGCCGTTCGCGCCGATGCCGAGGCGGGCGTAGAGGATCGCGGAGAACTCGGCGTACGTGCGGTGCACGCGCAGCCCGGGGTGCAGCTTCTTCAGCGTGTTGGCGTGGAAGCGGTCCGGGACCGCTGCCTCGAGGGCGGCGAGGTCGACCGGGGCGTCCAGCGTGGCCAGCTGCATCTGCACCTCGCCGGAGCGGGTCGCGCGCCGCGGCACGTAGTAGACGCGCAGCGCGGTGAACCGGCGGCCCTGGTCGTTGACGAACGTCATCGCGACCGCGCCCCAGGTGTCGCTTCCCTTGCCGCGCAGCAGCTGCTCGACCGGGCGGCCGGTGCGCGGGTCGTCGACGACGTCGACCGCGCCGCGCAGGTAGGAGAGCAGGTTGCGCTGGCCGGCCCCGCGCGCCCGGCCGGCGACGGCGTCGTTCGAGGCCCCGTTGAACTTCGTGTCCGAGGGCATCATCAGCGCCGTGTAGGCGTCGAGCACCGTGCTCTTGCCGACCCCGGAGGCGCCGGAGATCATCGTCGCGTCGCCGTGCAGGTCGACCGCGACGCTGCCGGAGAAGCCACCCCAGTTGACCAGCTGCAGCTGCTCGGCGCGCCACTGCAGGGTGTCGTCGGAGGGTGCCTGGACGATCGCCTCGACGAACAGGCCCTCGCCGGCGTCCTCGTCCTGGTCCTGGTCTGTTGGGTCGTACACGGTGTCGGTCACTGGGTCGGCCAGCTCGTCGGGGGTGGTCTCGTCGAGGTTCGTCATGCCCGGGCCTCCCCGTCCTGGCCGTCCTGGCGCGCGGCCGGCTCGGCCGCGCCGAACAGCGGGTCCTCGACCGGCTCGGGGGCCGGGTCGTTGATCTCGCGCAGCGTCTCCAGCAGCTCGCGCAGCAGCTCCAGCGGCAGCAGCGACTCGACCGCGGCGCTGATCTCGAACCGCTCGTCGGTGGGGGCGCCGACCAGCAGGCCGGCCTTCTGGATCGACGCGACCGCGTTGCGGGCGCGCTTCTCGTCCCCGGCGACGTCGGTGGCGTGCGGCGGCCGGAAGCCCGCGACGTGGTCGACCAGGTCCTCGCGGTCCACGTGCACCCGCTCCTCCCCGGCCGCGGCAGCCTGGCGCAGCCGGTCGCGCAGGTGCACCAGCACGATCGTCTCCTCCCGGCTCCAGGCCGCGTCGTGCAGCAGGGTCGGGAACCGGGCGCCGGTCTCGGAGAAGGCCTGCCGCTTCCAGGCGACCTCGCGCACCGGGTCCACGTGCAGCTCGAGGAAGAGCTCGTTGAGGCGGCCGCGCAGGACCCGCTCGTGCTCGACCAGCGCCTGCCAGTCCCGCGGGTGGGTGCGGGCGCTGATGAACCGCTGTTTGAGCAGCGCCACCAGCGCGTGCCGCTCGGCGTACGCCAGGCCGCCCTCGTCGCCCTCGAAGAGCGAGACCGAGGCGGCCAGCTCCTCGACCTCGGGCTCGACCTCGCGGTCGGTCTCGCTGTCGGTCTCGCTGTCGGTCTCGCTGTCGGTCACGGGTGCGTGCTCGTCGGTGCTGGTCATCGCGGGTCCTCCGGGCGGGGACGGTCCAGGTCGGGGTCGGGCAGGGCGACGCGGGGCACGGCGAACGTGCGCTGGGTGCCGTCGGGCCGGACGGTGCGGTAGAGCTCGCGCTCGCCGTCGACGGGCAGCTCGTGGTCGCCGGCCAGGTGCAGCAGCCCGAAGATCTCCACCGGACGGCGCAGCTCGGGCTCCAGGGAGTCGAAGAGCTCACCGAGGGTGGCCACCGGCTGCAGCGAGGTGAGCGCCGCGGCCAGCCGCTCGCGCAGCGCGGGGACCGACGGCCCGCCCTGCGCCATCAGCTCGGCGTACGACGGCGGGTTGGCCTCCGGCGGCGCGGTGGCGGCCAGCCGCTCCGGGCCGATGTGGTCGGCCGGGTCGTAGAAGCGCTCGCGCAGGTGCTCGACGTGGGCGCGGGCCGGCAGCAGCGGGAGCTCGACGACGGCGCGCGGTCCCGCCGTGCCGAGCCAGGTCATCAGCTCGGACTCGACCTGTCGCAGGGTCTGCTCGAGCTCGCGGTCGCGGGCGGCGTCGTGGGCGAGGATGTAGTCCTTGAGGGTGCTGGTGACCCGGGACCGCTGGGAGAGCACCCGGTCCAGGCCGTCGCGGATCAGCCGGACGGTGCCGCGCAGCTCGGCGCGCTCGGCATCGCCGAGGATGGTGTCGGCGAGCGGGTGCTCCAGCAGCGCGGTGAGGTCCTCGCGCAGCTGGCCGACCAGCGCCTCGTCGCGCAGCAGCGCGAAGGCGCCCTCGAAGGCCCGCCCCTCGGGAGTGGCGGTCATCAGCGCGTCGGCGCGGGCCAGGTAGTCGTCGATGACCTCGCCGGCCGGGCGGTCCTCGGCCCGGAACGAGGCGAGGATCTCGGCGCGGATCTCGGCGAACCGCTCCTCCACGCGGGCGAAGTCGCTGGGCAGGGCGGAGACCAGGAGCTGCAGCTCGGTGAAGCCCTCCGCCATGTAGTCGACGCTGGCGGGCTCCATCTCCTCGCCGTCGACGAGCCGGTCCCGCTCGTGGCGCAGCCGGGCGAGCTCGGCGTTGAGGATCGCGACCCGGGTGGTGCGGTCGGGGTTGGCCTCGCTGTTGAACCGGCGCACGGTCGAGAGCAGCGTGCCGATCCGGTGCTCGCTGAGCGTGGCCCGGTCCCGCGACAGCGTCTTGACCAGCTCCAGGGCCTGCTGGGCGTGCGAGGTCAGCGTGTAGACCTCGTGGCCCGCGTCGTCGAGGGAGCGGACCAGCCACTGCCCGCGCATCCAGCGTCCGCACAGGTCCCGCCCGCTGCCCTGCGGGACGTCCTTCTCCCCCGCCAGCCGCAGCTCGGCGAGGTGGTCCTCGACCTGCGTGTGCAGCCGCCCGGTCGGCACCGGCCGGTTGTCGCGGCCGAAGGCCGCCCGGAAGACCGTGATCAGCACCGGCGCCTGGCGCTGGTGCAGCAGGGTCAGGGTGGGCTGCTCGAAGGCGCTGCGCACCCGGGCCAGCTCACCGGCCACCTCGCTCATGCTCGTCCCTCCACGGGACGGGCCCGCTGCACCTGGCTGATCGACGCGACAGCATCCCATCCGGCTCCGGCGTACGCCGATTCGGGGGCGGGCCGAGGACCTTGTAACGCGACGTTCGCTGCACTAGGCGCCCGTTGCAGCGGGCGCCTAGTCAGGCGAACGTCGCGTTACAAGCGGGCGGGCGCCAACAGGCGCGGCGGCCAGCCCCCCGCCGTACGCCGCGCGCCCGGCGCGGGCCTCAGCTGCCCGCGGCCCGCTTGATCGACTGGTGGTTGCGGATGACCTCGTCGATGACCAGCGCGAGGAACTTCTCGGCGAACTGCGGGTCCAGGCCGGAGCTGTGGGCGAGCTCGCGCAGCCGGGCGATCTGCACGGCCTCGCGCTGCGGGTCGGCGGGCGGCATGCCGGCCCGCGCCTTCAGCTCGCCGACCTCCTGGGTGCAGCGGAACCGCTCGGCCAGCAGGTGGACCAGGGCGGCGTCGAGGTTGTCGATGCTCGCGCGCAGCCGGGCGAGGTGGGCAACAGGGTCGTCGTCGGTCACGGCCTCATCCAAGCACCGCGGGGTCGGCCGGGTGGCCGGGTGGTCCGTCTCGCGGACCGACGCACCCCCTTGCCGTGGTCGCCGTCACATGGTCTGCTGCGGCTACCTACTCGGAGGTAACGAAGGAGTCCCCTGTGCCCTCATCCCGCCTGACCGCAGCGCTGGCCGCACTGGCCACCGCCGTGCTCGTCCCCCTCGCCGCCGTCCCCGCCTCGGCCGAGGAGCTGCCGGCGTTCTACCAGGCCCCGGCCACGCTCCCGGCCGCCAACGGCGACCTGGTCCGCAGCGAGCCGATGCGCTTCCTGCTCGACCCCGCCGGGGCCAGCCGGGTCGCCGTGACCTCGACCCGGGTGCTCTACCGCTCCACCGACCGCACCGGCGAGCCGATCGCGGTCTCCGGCTCGGTCTTCGTGCCGAAGGCGCGCTGGGCCGGGCCCGGCCCGCGCCCGGTGATCGGGTACGCCGTGGGCACCCAGGGCATCGGCGACGACTGCGCGCCGTCGCGCCAGTTCAGCGAGGGCCTGGAGTACGAGGGCGTCTTCATGTCCGGCCTGCTCGCCCGCGGCTACGCGATCGCGATGACCGACTACGAGGGCCTCGGCACCGCCGGGATGCACACCTACATGGACCGGGAGTCCCAGGGCCACGCCGTGCTGGACGCGGTCCGGGCCGCCCAGCGGCTGCCCGGCTCCGGGCTCTCGGCGGCCAGCCCGGTCGGGCTCTACGGCTACTCCCAGGGTGGCGCCGGCAGCGCGTCGGCGGCCGAGCTGGCCCCGACGTACGCCCCCGAGCTGAAGGTGAAGGGCGCCGTCGCAGGCGCCGTGCCGGCCGACCTGACCGCGCTGCCCGGCGCGATCGACAGCAGCATCTTCACCGAGTTCCTCTGGTTCGCGATCGCCGGCCAGACCGCGAGCTACGGCGTCGACATCGACCCCTACCTCAACGACGCCGGCCGGGCGCTGTACGCCGAGATCGCCGACGACTGCGTCTTCGACCTGTTCAACGCCGCCTTCCGCAGCTCCGAGGACTACACAGCCGACGGCGTCAGCCTCGGCGGGCTGATCGCCCGCGAGCCGTTCCGCACGATGATCGACGACCAGCGCATCGGCCGCCGGGCGCCGGCCGTGCCGGTCCTGGTCACCCACAGCCTGCTCGACGACGTCGTGCCGTACCGGGTCGGGAAGCAGCTGGCCAAGGACTGGTGCGCCGGTGGCGCCACGGTGCGACTGAGCACCAACGCCAGCCCCGGGCACATCGGCGGGATGCTCAACAACGCCGCCGAGGTCTACGGCTACCTCGAGGCCCGGTTCGCCGGGGTCCCGGCCGTCAGCTCGTGCCGGCGGCTGTGATGCGGCGGTCCGCCCCGGGGGTGCGGCCATGACTCCCGGCTCCCCCCAGGACACCCGCACCGCACTCGTCACCGGCGCCGCCCGCGGCATCGGCCGGGCCACCGCCCAGGCCCTGCTCGACCGCGGCTGGCGGGTCGGCGCCTTCGACGTCGACCCGGCCGGCCTGGCCGACCTCGCCGGGTCCGGCGGGGCGGTGACCGGTGCGCTCGACGTCCGCGACGCCGACGGCTGGGCCGAGGCGCTGCGGACTACCTGCGGCGACGGGCCCCTCGACCTGCTGGTCAACAACGCCGGCGTGCTGGTCGCCGGTGCCTTCGAGGAGATCCCGCTCGAGCGCCAGCGGGCCCTGGTCGACGTCAACGTCACCGGGGTGCTCACCGGCTGCCACGCCTCGTTCCCCCACCTGCGTCGCTCCCGGGCGGCGCTGGTCGTCAACCTCTGCTCGGCCTCGGCCATCTACGGCCAGCCCGAGCTGGCGACCTACTCGGCCACGAAGTTCGCCGTCCGGGGCCTGACCGAGGCGCTCGACCTGGAGTGGGCTCGGCACGGCATCGCCGTGCAGGCGCTGTGGCCGCTGTTCGTGGCCACCGCCATGGTCGACGGCGTCTCGACCGGCACCACCCGGTCCCTGGGCGTCCGGCTCTCCGAGCGCGACGTGGCCGAGGCCCTGCTGGCCCTGGTCGACGACCACGACGCCAGGCCCCGCCCCCGCGCGGTCGGCTCGCCGCACCACCCGGTGGGCCGGCAGGCCCGGCTGATGGCCGGCGCGTCCCAGGTCGCCCCGCACTGGATCAACCGGCTCACGACCCGGCTGCTGGCCCGCGACTGACCGGTCCGGCGGGACCGGTCAGCGGCCGGCCGCCTCCAGCACGAACCCGAGCACCGAGACGGCCACGTAGTCCAGGGCCGGCTCGGTGACGGCGTACGCCCGGACGTCGTCGCGGTAGCGCGCGCCTTGGCCGTCGAAGGCCGCCCAGTTCCCCGGCGTCGAGCACCGGCGGGCGTAGGCCCCCGGCGCGCCCAGCCCGCGCAGCTCGGCGGCCGGGGCCGGCCCGTGGGAGACCGCGCCCAGCAGCTGGGGTCCGCCGCCCCGGCGCGCGCCGAGGATGTTGGCGACCTGGTGGTGCGGGCAGCGGGGGTACGTCGTGCCGGCGCCGATCACCAGCGAGGTGCCCCAGGCGTTCGCCCCGAGCGCCCAGTCCCGCAGCCCGGCCCCGACCGCGGCGTACGACGCGTCGCCGGTGGCCCGCCGGTAGAGCCGCTCGGTCACCGCGGCGCCGAAGGCGAAGTCAGCGCCCGGATCCTCGTCTCCCCCGAACCCGAGCGGGCCGGCGTACCGGTCCCGGGCGATCCGCAGCTGGGCGGCGAGGTCGCCGGTCAGGTCCGCGCGGGTGACCGCGAGGCGGAGCCCCGGGTGCGCGCCCAGCGCCCGGACCAGGTCGGCGTGCGCGAGCGCGGACTGGTCGTCGCGGGCCAGCGTGTACCAGCCGTGCCGTGGGCTGCGCAGGTACGCCGCCGCCCACCGCGCCGCCCGGCGCAGGTCGGCCCGCTGCCGGGCCGCCGGGGCGCCCAGGGCCTGGCCGGCGAGCGCGATCTCGGTCGCCCCGAGCTCGAGGTCGTCGCGCCACTCGTCCTCCTCGTAGTAGGAGTACGGCGCTGTCGTGACCAGCCGCCCGACGTCGCGGGTGCGGGCCCGGGCCAGCACGGCGCGCGCCTTCCGCAGGTAGCGGCGGGCCTGCTTGCGGTGGCCCGGGGCGAGCACCTGGGCGGCGAGCGCGAACGACGCAGCGGTGCGGCCGGCCAGGTTGGGGCTGATCCTGGTGCTTCGGTCGCCGGTGACGAACGCCGGCCGGTGCTTGAGGTAGTAGCCGCGGGACCCCAGCTCGACCCGCCGCCGGTCGTCGGCCTGCGGCAGCCGCCAGACGTCGTGGTCGCCGAGGAACCGGCCGGCGCCCTCCCCCAGGCCGACCTGGTGGACCAGGGTGCGGGACCTGTCCAGCCAGGCGCGGTCGAGCCAGCGGGCGCCGTACAGCGCCTCGGCGCGCAGGCCCGGCACCGGCCGGGCCGCGTCGCGGGCCGCGACCAGGAGCAGCGCGTCGGCATAGCTCGTCGTCTCCACGAACTTCAGGTAGTCGCCCGCGTCGAACCAGCCACCGGAGAGGTTCGCCCGGGCCCCGGTCGCCTTCAGGGAGCCGACGAGGCGCTGCCCGCGGTAGCGCGGCGTCCGGTGCAGACGAGCCCGGCGGTCCGCCCGGTGGCTGGGCCGGCGGGCCATCACCCCGCGCACCTGGTCCGTGCCGTCGCGCTGGGCCTGGAAGAAGCGCACCCCGTTGGCGGCCAGCGGCTCGTAGAGGGACCCCGCCGCGCCGACGGTGAAGACCGGCGAGCTGCCGCTCGCCCCGCTCACGAGGACCAGCCGGTAGCGCCCCGGCGTACCGACCGCCGGCACCGACGTGCGGTAGACGTGTGGCCACCGCTCGCTCCAGCGGCCGGTGTCCGCCCCGAGCGTGCCCGAGGCGACCGTCGCGCCGCGTTCGTCGCGCACCTCGAAGCCGGCGCCCGGCGCCGCGGCCCGGGTCATCACCTGCGCGACGACCGGCTCGCCCACGGCGTACCCGACCTGGTTGACGCGGACCACGGCCGCCACCGCCTCGCGGGGCTGGGTCGGCTCGCCCGGCCGCCCGACGACCGGGGAGAGCGTGGTGGCGCTCAGCAGCAGGGCCAGTCCGCAGGTCACGAGCCCGAGCAGGTACGTCGAGCGCCGAGTCGTCACCGGCCAAGGCAACCAGAGTGCCGCGGATCCGGCACCGATCGTCCAGACTGCGTCGGTGACCCCGACCCGCCAGGAGCGCTGCCGATGAGGCTGTCCGTCGTCGACCTGGGCACCGTCGCCCCCGGCAGCACCGAGACCGAGGCGCTGGCGGACTCGCTGGCAGTGACCCGGCACGCGGAGGCGACCGGCTTCCACCGGGTGTGGTTCGCCGAGCACCACGCCAGCCGGTCTGGCGCCTCGCACCACCCCGAGCTGCTGATCGCGGCAGCCGCGACCCAGACCTCGAGGATCCGGCTGGGATCCGGCGCGGTGCTGATGAACCACTACAGCCCGTTCAAGGTCGCCGAGATGTTCCAGCAGCTCGAGGCGATGGCCCCCGGCCGCATCGACCTGGGCATGGGGCGGGCGACGTCCGGGCCGGTCCTCGACCTGGCGCTCCAGCCGGACCGCCGCCAGCCGAGCCGGCCCGACCACCAGCAGCAGGTCCTGGAGACGGTGTCCTGGCTCTACGGCCCGTTTCCCGAGGACCACCCGTTCGCGGCGCACCCGCTGGTCCGCACCACCCCCGGGGTGCCGCAGACCTGGCTGCTGGGCTCGAGCCCGAGCGGCTCGAACCTGGCCGCGGGGCTCGGCATCGGCTACACGTTCGCCGGCTTCATCAACCCCGCCGGCGCGGCTGCGGCGCTGCGGCACTACCGCGAGACGTTCCGCCCGCAGGGCTTCGGGCTGGAGGCGCCGCGCGCGATCCTCGCCGTCAACGTCACCGTCGGCGAGACCCGGGCCGAGGGCGAGCGCCTGGCGGGCTCGGCGAAGGGCTTCTACGCCCGGCTGGGACGGGCCGGTGGCGCGGCCACGATCCCGTCGGCGCAGGAGGCGGCCCGGGAGCTGACGCCGGCCCAGGCGGCGGAGCCCACCACGATCGAGGCGGGCCGGTGGCCGCGGTTCGTCGCGGGCGGTCCCGACGACGTCCGCGCCACCCTGGAGCGGATGGTCGCGGAGAGCGGTGCCGACGAGGTGATGGTTCAGAACCTGATCGCCGACCCGGACGACCGGATCCGCTCCCACGAGCTGCTGGCCCGAGCGTTCGGCCTGACCCCGGAGGCGGACCGATGAGGGTCCCCCGACCGTGGCGGCTGCGGCTGTCCGCGCTCGCCCTGGCCCTCGGCGCGGCCGGCGGACTGGCCGGCTGCAGCGACCTCGGGCCGGTCGGCCCCGCCGAGGTCTCCGACCCGACAGCCGCCGCGGAGCCGACCGAGACCCCGACACCTCCCCCAGCACCGGCCCCGGACCCGGCGCCCGCACCCACCGTGGACGCGCGACCCGGCGAGGTCGTGCGGACCACCCTGCGCGACGCCGTCGCCGCCCTCCCGGTCCGCCCCGAGCACGCCGGCGGCTACGACCGGGATCTGTTCCCGCACTGGGACGACGCGGACGGCAACGGCTGCGACACCCGCCGGGAGGTGCTGATCACCCAGAACCGGGCTCCCGGCGCCACCCTCGGCGCGGGCTGCACGGTCCTGGCCGGCGAGTGGTTCTCCTACTACGACCAGGAGACCACCGGCCACGCCGCCGACTTCGACGTCGACCACCTGGTTCCGCTCGCGGAGGCGTGGTCGTCCGGCGCCCACGCCTGGGACCCCGCCCGGCGGCGCGCGTTCGCCAACGACCTCGGGGAGCGCCGCGCGCTGATCGCGGTCTCGGCGTCCTCGAACCGGTCCAAGTCCGCCGCCGACCCGGCCGAGTGGATGCCGGCCTACCAGAGCTGCGTGTACGTCTCGTCCTGGGTCGCGGTGAAGACCCGCTGGCAGCTCAGCGTGGACGAGACCGAGCGGGCGGCGCTGGCCGAGTACGCCGAGCGCTGCGGCGCGCGGCGTACGACTGTCCGCATCGCGGCGGTCACCCCGACCGGCTCCACCGCCGACGCCCGGCCCTCCGACGCGGCCTCGCTGCCTCCGGCCCCGGCGCCCGCGGCGACCCGCGTCCCGTCCCCGCCCCCGGCGCCCCCGGCGGCCGGCGGCACGGACCCGCGCTTCGACTTCTGCTACTCGGTCCTCGACGCCGGCTACGGCCCCTACGTCCGGGGCCAGGACCCCGAGTACTCCTGGTACCGCGACAACGACGGGGACGGCGTGGTCTGCGAGTCCTGACCCGCCGGCGGCGGACGCAGGTGGCGCCAGCACCTTCCCGTCGTCGCCGCCAGGACCTACCGTCGAAGGCAGACACGACCGGGCCGGCGTCCGCGGCCAGGTGCACGAGCCGCCCTCGGCGATCACCGCGCGACGCGGTGAGTCTCTCGGTCCCCTCGGAGGTCCCCCATGGCGTTGAGCGACCGGGCTCGCCGCACCCACGACGAGCTCTTCCGCGGCCACGTCTCCCCGCTGGCCGTCACCGACCCCGAGCTGGTCGAGGTCTTCGACAACTTCGCCTTCGACGAGGTCCTCCAGGACGGGGGGCTGACGCCTCGGCTGCGCCTGATGGTCCAGCTGGCGGCCCTGATCGCGGGCGGGGCGCACGCCTCCTACCGCCGGATGCTCGGTGCGGCGCTCACCGTGGGCGTCACCCCGGTCGAGGCCAGGGAGGTCGTCTACCAGGCGGTGCCGTACGTCGGCATGGGGCCGGTCCTGGAGTTCCTGAACACGACGAACGACGTGCTCGGCGAGCGCGGGGTGGACCTGCCGCTGCCGGGCCGGGCCACCACCACCCCGCAGGACCGGATGAAGAAGGGGCTGGCCCGGCAGCGGGAGGTCGCCGGGAGGCAGGCGCTCCAGGCGATGTACGCCGCCGCGCCGGCGGACTCCCAGCACCTCCAGCGCCACCTGTCGGCGAACTGCTTCGGCGACTACGTCACCCGCGACGGCCTCGACCTGCCGACCCGCGAGCTGCTGACGTTCGCGATGCTGGTCTCGCTCGGCGGCTGCGAGCCCCAGGTCGCCGGCCACGTCGCCGGCAACGTCCGGGTCGGGAACGACCGCGGCACCCTGCTGGCGGTGCTGACCCAGCTGCTGCCGTTCATCGGCTATCCCCGCACCCTGAACGGGCTGCGGGTCCTCGACGAGACCGCGCCGGCTGCGCCCGCCCCCGAGCCGTGAGCCGGCCCGGCCGGCGAACCCCTCCGGGCTCGCCGACCGGGCCGCCGGCAGCTACCTCCTGCTGACCCGCACGGTGTCGCTGGCGGTGGCGACGCCGCCCCGGCCGGTCGCGGTCACCACGACCCGGACCGGGCCCCGGGTGGCCTTCCGGGTCCGCAGGGTCAACGTTCCCCCGGCGGCCCGGGTGGCCCGACTCGCGAGGGTCCTGCCCCTCTGCACCAGCCTGACCCGGACCGTCGTGGCGCCGGCGGCGGCCACGACGACCCGCAGCCCCCGCC
Organism: Nocardioides pantholopis; assembly: GCF_003710085.1. Classification (NCBI taxonomy): domain Bacteria; kingdom Bacillati; phylum Actinomycetota; class Actinomycetes; order Propionibacteriales; family Nocardioidaceae; genus Nocardioides; species Nocardioides pantholopis. Next base: position 2,928,865 of record NZ_CP033324.1, read on the forward strand.
GGGCCAGGGCCTTGGTGGAGAGGGCCGACGCGCCGGCCAGCACCGACGCCGACGGCCGCGCCGGTGCGGGTGCCCCGGGGCCGGGCGTGCCGGGGCCGGGCGTGCCGGAGCCGGGCAGCGTGCTGGGAGCGCGGCCCAGCAGCGTGTGGAACAGGTCGGTCTGGTCGATCACGCCGGTGACGTTGGCCGCCTGCGGGCCGGAGGCCGCGACCCGGATCTGGGCGCCGGTGTGGTCCGAGCCCACCGCGTTGGTGGAGTACGCCACGGTCATCGGGTCGCCGTCGGCGGTCCTGACCGTCGCGCGCTGGACCCCGTCATCGGGGTTGCCGGCCACGATCTGGGTCGAGTGCGCGTGGTCGCCGGTGACGACGACGAGGGTGTCGGGGTGGGTCCGCTGGTAGTCCAGCGCGACCGCGACGGTCTCGTCGAGCTCGGCGAGGTCGCCGATGGCACCGCAGATGTCCGAGGCGTGCTCCTGCTTGTCGATCATCGCGCTCTCCGCCTGCAGGAAGAACCCGTCCGGGTTGTCCAGCAGGGCGATCGACTTCTCCATCATCGTCGAGAGGTCGGGCTGGGTGCCGCGGTCCGCGGGGGTGCAGGTGGTGTCCGGGCCGCCCGCCCCGGCGGCGGTGGCCACCAGCGGCCGGTACCTCGGCGTCAGGTTGCCGTTCGCGAACAGGCCCAGGACCGGCCCGTCGCTCAGCGAGGTGACCGCGTCCAGCTCGGCCGCGTCCGAGACCAGGCGGTACCCGTGCCGCGACTGCGCGTAGGCCAGCGCCGTGGGACCGGCGGTGGTGGCCTGCTGGAAGCGGCTGCGACCGCCGCCCATCAGCACGTCGATCCGGTTGTCGACCAGCTGCTCGGCGATCGACCCCCGGCCCGCGGGCTTCGCCTCCCCGGCGCAGCTCCTCGCGGTGTCCGCCGGGCCCTGGCAGCCCCGCTGGCTGATGTGGGCGCCAGCAGCGGCGGGGGTGGCGTCGGTGATCTCGGCGGTGCTGATGTTGCCGACCCGCTTGCCGGCCGCATGGTGCTTCTCCAGCACGGTCTCGTAGTCGACGCCGGGGGTGGTGGACGCGGCGCTCGGGCCCTGGGAGATCCGCCCGTCGATGGTCTTGCGCCCCGTCGACCAGGCGCTGGCGGTGGGCGCGGAGTCGGAGACGTAGGCGATCGGATAGTCCGGTCCGGCGCCGGCCTGGAGGCCGTACGTCGTCATCGCGCCGGTGAACGGCAGCGCGTCCAGCGCCGGGAAGCGGCCGCCGGCGCCGTACTCGTAGTTGCGGGCGGCGGTGATGACCGAGTCGTCCATGCCGTCGCCGATGATCAGGATGACGTTGCGGGGCTTGGCCGGGTCGATCTGGCCGGCGAGCTGCGCCGACCGCTCCGGGCCGGCGTCCTGCTGGGGCGCGGCGGGAACGGCGATGGCGGCGGCCATGGTGCCGAGGGCGACGAGGGACGCGAGTCCCCCGATCGCGACGGTGTGGCGCTGAGGTGCGTGCACGGGAGTCCTTTCGGGTTGGCTGACCTCCGCACCGTCCCGTGGCTGCGCGTCCGCACGGAGGGGGTCGGCTGACCGGGAGACGTCGAGCAGGTGACCGGTTCCCGACCGTGCCGCGCTCCGGGCGGGGAGGACCCTCGCTACCCTCGACGACGTCGACGCGGGTGAGGAGGTGGGGACGTCGCGCCAGGAGTCGCCCAGCCACGCCCCGTACGCCGTCGCGATCGGCTGCGGATCGCTGGCGCTCGTCGCCCTCGTGGCGGTGACCCTGATCGGGGAGGCCGCGACGGTGGTCCCGTCCCCGCGCGAGCCCGCCTGGCGGCTGACGGCCCTCGGCGTCGTGGCCCAGGCCGTCGCCCTGCTGTGGGTCCGCAGCCGGCCGCGGGCGGCGCTGATCGGCACCGCGCTCCCGGCGCCCCTGGTCGCGCTGGCCGGTGCGGCGGACGCGGCGAGCATCACCTCCCTGGCCATCCTCGTGGCGGTCTACCTCGCCGCGAGCACCCGGCCGGTCGGCGCCCTGGCGCTGCCGCTCGGCGTCGTCGCCGGGGCCATTCTGCTCAGCGGGCTGATCGTCGGCGACGACCTCGGCGTCCCCCCGGCCGAGGCGCTCGGCGGCTCCCTGCTCCAGGCCGCGGGGACCGTGGGCGTGGCGCTGCTCGCCGCCACCTGGGTCCGGGCCCTCCGGGAGAGCAAGCAGGCCCGGGCCGCCCAGGGACGGGCCGTGGCCCGCGAGCAGGACGCGCTGGTGCAGGCGGCCATCGCCCGCGAGCGGACCGACATGGCCCGCGAGCTGCACGACATCGCGGCCCACCATCTGACCGGCATCGCGGTCCTGGCCGCCGCGGTCGAGCGGCAGATCGACACCGATCCGGTCGGCGCGAAGCATGCTGTCCACCAGGTCCGCGACCAGGCCACGCTGGTGCTGCGCGACCTGCGCAGCCTGGTCGGCCTGCTCCGCGACCAGCAGGCCGCCGCGGGCTCGCGCCCCGAGACGCTGGCCGGGATCCCCGACCTGGTGACCGAGGTCGCGGCGGCCGGCCGCGACGTGGAGTTCACGATGCTCGGCGACCCCGACGTCCCCGGCCGGGAGGTCGGCCCGCTCGCCCAGCTCGCCGCCTTCCGCGCCGTCCAGGAGGCCCTGTCCAACGCGGCCCGGCACGCCCCCGGCGCCGCGAGCCGGGTGAGCGTCGACGCCCGGGCCGACGACGCGGTGGTGGTGAGCGTGCGCAACGGCCCCGCGCCCGGAGCCCCGTCCCCGGCTCCCGGCACCGGATTCGGGCTCGTCGGCATGCGGGAGCGCGCCGACCTGACCAACGCCACCCTCGAGGCCGGGTCGACCCAGGACGGCGGCTGGCAGGTGACCATGCGGGTGCCCAGGGAGGGGCCCGGGGAAGTGCCGGGCCAGCTGACCGGAGAGGTCCGGGCAGCCGCACCGGACGAGAGGGGAGCATCGTGATCCGCACCGTCGTGGCCGACGACCATCCGCTGGTGCGCGCGGGCCTGGTGACCCTGCTCGGCACCGAGCCGGACATCGAGGTGGTGGGGACGGCCGCCGACGGCGAGGAGGCCGTGGAGGTGGCCCGCCGGCTGCGGCCCGACGTCGTCTGCATGGACATCCGGATGCCCCGCCTGGACGGCATCGCCGCCACCCGGGCCCTGGCCGGCCCGGACGTCGAGGACCCGATCCCGGTGCTGGTGCTCACGACGTTCGAGATCGACGAGTACCTGTTCGGGGCGCTCGAGGCCGGTGCGTCCGGCTTCCAGCTCAAGGACGCCGACCCGGCGGTCCTGGTGCGGGCCGTCCGCTCGGTCGCCGCCGGCAACGGGACCCTCGACGACACCCTCACCAAGCGGGTGGTCGGCGAGGTGCTGAGCCGCCGCCGGATCCAACCCGTCACCGCGGCTCGGGGCACCGACCTCCTCACCGCGCGCGAGCTCGACATCGTGCTGCTGCTGGCCCAGGGGATGTCGAACGAGGAGATCGCCGAGGCGCTGGTGCTCGAGGTGTCCACGGTGAAGTCGCACCTGGCCCGCATCCTGCCCAAGCTGGGCGTGCGCTCGCGGCTGCAGGCCGCCGTGTGGGCCTACCAGAACCGCATCGTCGACCTGCCGACCTGACCCCGGGCGGGCGGTCCGCGGCCGGGGTGGGGGCGGCCTACATCGAAGGATGGAGGCCGCCAGGTTCGATCCTTCGGCGCTCGTACGGCGCGCCGGCGCTCCCTAGCGTCGTGGTAGTCCACTCCACGACCCCCAGGAGCACCTCGTGCCCACCACCTCTCCGTCCCTGCGTCCCAGCACCACGGCCGTGGGGCTGCACGACGTCCACAAGACCTACCCGGGCCCGGAGCCCGTCCACGCGCTGCGGGGGGTGTCGCTCAGCCTGCCGATGGGGTCCTTCACCGCGGTGATGGGCCCCTCCGGGTCCGGGAAGTCGACGCTGCTGAACTGCGCCGCCGGCCTGGACTCCCCCACCAGCGGCCAGGTCGTCATCGGCGGGCGCGACGTCAGCGGCCTGTCCGCGGACGCCCTCACCCGCTTCCGCCGCGAGCACGTCGGCTTCGTCTTCCAGGCCTACAACCTCATCGCGCACCTGTCAGTGGCCGACAACATCGAGCTGCCGGTGGTCCTCGCGGGCCGCACCCCGGACCCGGCCTGGCGGGCCGAGCTCCTCGACGCCGTCGGGCTGAGCGGGATGGAGCAGCGCCGCCCGACCGAGCTCTCCGGCGGCCAGGCGCAGCGGGTCGCCATCGCCCGCGCCCTGTTCGCGAAGCCGACAGTCGTCTTCGCCGACGAGCCGACCGGGGCCCTCGACTCCCGGACCGGAGCCCAGGTCCTGTCCGTCCTCCGGGCCGCCGCTGACCGGTTCTCCCAGACCGTCGTCGTGGTCACCCACGACCCGCACGTCGCGGCCGCGGCCGACAGCGTGGCGTTCCTGGCCGACGGCCGGCTGGTGGACCGCGTCGAGCGCGCGACCCCCGAGCAGATCGCCGCCACCATGCTCTCGATGGGCGGTGCCTGACATGTGGCGCCTGGCCCGCTCCAACATCGCGGCGCACCTGTCGTCGCTGATCGGGACGATCGTCGTCGTCGCCCTGGCCGCGGCCGTGCTGTCGGCCGCCGGCGTCCTCATCGAGTCCGGGGTCCGGGCGCCCCGCCCCACCGACGGGACCGGTGACGCCAGCCTGCTGACCGTGCTCGCCGGGTCCTTCATCGGGACCGCCTCCGTCGTGGTGATCCTGGTCGTCGCGGCCACGGTGAGCCTGGCGATGCGCCCGCGCCAGCGGGACCTCGCGGTCCTGCGCGCCCTGGGTGCCACCCGCCGCCAGGTACGCCGGATGGTGGCCGCCGAGCTGCTCCTGCTGACCGCGGTGGTCGCACCCCTGGGCGCCCTGCCGGGGCTCGCCGCCGCCCGGCTGACGACGCCGCTGCTCACCGACGCCGGCATCGTGCCGCCCGGGTTCTCCCTGACCCTCTCCCCGCTTCCCGTCCTCGGCGCCGTCGTGGTGCTCGCGCCGGTGGCCGTGGCCGCCGCGTTCCTGGCGACCCGCGAGACCCTCCGGCTGCCGCCGACCGCGGCGGTGACCGCCACGCTCGCGGAGCCGCGGGAGGTCGGCCGGACCCGCCGGGTGCTGGCCGCGGTGACCGCCGCCGGCGGTCTGGCCGCAGCCGGCACGCCGCTCGTGGTTCCGGGGACGATCGGCGGCGCGACCGCCGCCAGCTCCGCGCTGCTGCTCGTCGCGGCGGCCGCGCTCGCGGGGCCGGTCCTCGTGGCCTGGGCGCTCGGGTCCTCGGGCCGGGCGGGCGGCGGGCGACGCCGCCCCGTCACCCGGCTCGCCTTCGCGAACACCCGCGGGTTCTCCCGCCGGCTGACGGCCGTGATCGTGCCGCTCGCCGCGGTGATCGCGGTCGGGACCGTCCAGACCAGCACCGGCGACGCGCTCGGCGACGCCGCGGCCCAGCAGCTGAGCGACGGGCTGCAGGCGGACCTGGTCGTCACCGCGCCCGACGGCCTCGACGACGAGGAGATCGCCCGGATCCAGGACCTCCCGGAGGTCGACAGCACCACGGCGCTCGCGGCGGTCCCCGCGCGGGTCCGCACCGACGACGAGGAGATCGCCGGGCTCGAGGGCCTCTCCTGGGAGCCCTACCAGCTACGGGTCCTGCCCCTCGGCGGCCCGGACGCCTCCTACGACCCCGACGTCGTCGCCGGCTCGCTCGACGACCTCGACGACGCCGGCAGCATCGCGGTCAGCAGCGACGCCCGCTTCACGATCGGGCACGGGATGAGCGACACGGTCGCCGTCCAGCTCGCCGGCGGCGAGACGACCGAGCTGCGGGTCGTCGCGGTGTACGACCGCGGCCTCGGGTTCGGGGACTACACCCTCGGCGAGGCGACCCTCGCCGAGCACCGGCTGGACCGGCCCGTCGACACGGTGCTGGTCTCCTCGGGAGCTCCCGACACCGTGGCGGGCGGGCTGCGCGACCTCGGGCTGGAGACGGTGAGCCAGCAGGGCTACGTGGAGTCGGCCACCGCCGCCGGCGAGGGCCAGCAGCGACTCTCCGCGGTCCTGCTGCTGGCACTGCTGGGCTTCATGCTGGTCGGCGCCGCGAACGCGCTGGTCATGCTCACCGCCGGGCGGCGCGGGGAGCGGGCCCTGCTGGGCCGGATCGGCCTCACCCGCCCGCAGCAGGTGCGGCTGGCACTGGTCGAGTCCGCCATCACCGCGACCGCCGCGATCGTGATCGGGACCCTCGCCGTCGTACCGGCCGTCCTCGGGGTGTCCCTCGGCCTGCTCGGCCCGGTGGTCCCGGTCCTCGACGTCACGACGTACGGCGTCCTGGTCGGGCTGGTCGTCCTCGTCTCGGTCGCGTGCTCGGTCCCGGCGGCCGCCCGCCGGTGAGCACCGGGCGGCTGTGCCGCCGGCCGGGTCACCGCAGCGCGGGGCCTGGCCGGCGGTCGGTCGCGAGCGCGACGTCCAGGGCCCGCGATGCCGGGCAGGCGAGGTCGGGCAGCACGCCGACGCCCTCCCAGTTCGTCCCGGTCACCGCGTTGACCGGGACGGCGGTGGGCACGTGCAGCTGCAGGTGCGCGGTGAGGTCGAAGGCCTCCCGCGGGTGCGCGCCACCGCCGGTGATCTCGCCGACGACCCGGGCGCGGCCGAGGGCCTGGAGGTCGTAGGCCAGCTCCTCCCCGCCGCTGAAGGTCCGCGCGCTGGTGAGCACGTCGACCGCCACGTCGGCCGGCACCTTCGGGGTGACCGACGGCGTGGTGCAGGAGCGGACCACGGTGCCGTCGCGGGCCACCAGGTCCTGCAGGTGCACCGGCTCGTCACCAGCCAGGTGGCTGACCAGCAGCGCCACCGACTCCGGCACGCCGCCCAGGCAGCCGCGTAGGTCGAGGACCAGGCGCTCGAGGCCCGCCAGCAGCGTGAACGCCGCCGCCGCAGCGGGGCCGACGTGCTCCGGCGGCGGGATGATCGCGCCGAGGGCGACCAGACCGGCCCGGCCGCCCAGCCGTCGTACCTCGGTGATGCCGGGCCCCTCGTCGCGGACGACCTGGGCGAACCAGGCACGCACCGACTCCTCGTCGACCTGGCTGGGCACGCCCCCGGGACAGTGCTGGACCCGGAGGTGGCGGTCCCCGTTCACGGACTGGAGGGCAGCGCTGAGCGTGACGGCGTCCGCGGCCTCGTCGGTGCCGGTGAGCACCACGGCATCGAGGGCTACCGCGATCTCGGCTGCGACGTCGGGGAACACGTAGCGGGAGCGGACCAGGTGCTGGATCTCGGAGAGCATCATGCGACCAGTGGACCCGGGCCGTTGACAAAGCGTCTACTGCTCTTGACGCTTGACTGGTGACCGACCCCGTCGAGACCGCCACCCCGGCCCAGCTGCGCGCCTTCGACCACCCGATGCGGCACCGCATCTGGCGGGCGGTGGGGCGCGAGGGCGCGACGGTCAGCCAGCTCGCCCACCGGCTCGCGACCAACAAGGGCAACGTGGCCCACCACGTGAAGGTCCTGGTCGCCAGCGGCCTGCTCGCGCCCGGCCCGACCCGCACCGTCCGTGGCGGCACCGAGCAGTACTACCTCGCCACGACCCCCCAGCTCCGGCTCGCCGGCGACACCCGCGACGCGACCCGCGCGATGCTCGCTTCGGTCGCCGACGAGGTCGCGGCCGCCCCCGACCCGCTGCTCAACCACCGCACCGTCCGGCTCACCCGCCGGCAGGCCGAGGCCCTCGCCCGGCACCTCGACCGCGTGGTCACCGAGCTGGAGCCGGCGGGCGAGCGGGAGCCGTCGTACGGCGTGCTGGTCAGCGTCTACCCGCGCTGACCTATCCCCGCCACCGCCGGACCAGGCCCTCGCCGATCGACCACTGCGCGGCGGCGTACGTCGTCAGGACGGCGGCCTCCAGCGCGGTGCCGCGGTCGCCGGCGAAGAACTTGCGGACCCCGATCAGCACGTCGGACGTCAAGAAGAGCGCCGTGCCGGCCAGCAGGTGGCCCCGGCCCGGGCCACGGTCGACCGCCGCGGCCGACGCGGCCAGGGCGGACAGCGTGACGCCGTACGCCGCGACGGGTGCCGCCAGCGCCCGGTCGCCGCGGCCGGCGGCCAGCGCCATCAGCGCGGACCCGGTGCCGCCGGCCAACAGGGCCCGGCGACGCCCGGGTGTGGCCAGGACCGGCGCGGACGACAGCCGGCGGAACGCCGAGATGTAGGCGAGGTGCGCGGCGAGGAAGGAGCCCAGCCCGGCGAGGAACGCGCCGTTGCCGTGCCGGTTCAGGGCGAGGTCCCCACCCCAGGAGAGTCCCAGGGCCGCGAGCACGCGGGACCGGCCCGGCCCGTGCGGGGCCCGGAGGATCCGGACGGCCAGCGCCGGCACGAGCAGCGGCTTGCCGACCCGCCGGACCCAGCCGATCACGCCCTCGTCGCGGGACTGCTCGCTCATCCGGTCTCCTTCGGCCACGTCCTGGCCCGTCTCCGACGTGATCGCGGAACCCTACGACGCGATCGGCGGCCCGGAGGGCCGCCGCAGGGGCAGTACCCGACGCCCCCGCCGGCACGCGCGTCACCGATGTCGACAGCGGGGACCCGGTCCCGGGGCAGGACGATCCGGTGAGCGCCACCCGCCGTGGTGGTCGTGGGCCGGCTACCGACCTGACCGCGCCCGACCGCCTAGGACGTCCGGTGCCGGTTCGGTCAGCGCACCTCCCCCGCCCCGGGTGCTCGGGTGCCCGAGCCGTCCTCGGGTCGTGACGACGGCGATGGACGCGAGCACCGCGAGGCCGATCGCGGCGGGCCAGTTGTCGGCGACCGGCTCTCCGGTGAGGTGCCCGGCGCTGAAGAGCGCCCAGTTGACGGCGTTGTGGCCGAGGACGACGAGCAGCACGGAGCCGTCGGCGCCGTTGGCGAGCCAGGACAGCACGAACGACATGCTCACCACGAGCACGAGATAGGCCAGCAGCTGCCCGGGATCCTGCCGGGCGGTGTCCCACTCCTCGGTGAGGAACAGCGGGGCGTGCCAGCAGCAGTGGATCACCCCGAGGACGAGGGCCGCGGTCATCGGGTGCAGGCGTCGTTGGAGCCGGGGCAGGGCGAAGCCGCGCCAGCCGGGCTCCTCCTGGATCGGCCCGCCGAGCAGGTAGACGAGGAACGTGGTGGTCACCAGCACCGACGTGGCGGCGGCGCCGTCCTCCGGGGACAGGGCGGTGCCGGGCGACAGCAGGTAGCCGGCGGCGGTGGCGAGCGGGATGGCGACGAGAGCGAGGACGTACCAGCGCTGGCGGACCCGCCACTGCAGGACGCGATCCAGCAGTCTTCGCGGTGCGCCGGGCCCCTCGGCTATCCGGGCGACGACCAGCGCGGCGGCGAACGGGCCGGCGAAGAGCCCGAGCTGGTTGATCCCGGCGACCGCGGAGAAGGACGGCTCGAACGGCAGGACCCCGACGCCGCTGCGGGAGAGCCACCACGGGCTCCACACCGTCCAGGAGCCCAGGTAGGCGAGGACGAAGAACGCCGTCAGCGGGTGGCGTCGGATCAGGGCGGTCATGGGCGTCCTTCGAGGTCGTCGAGCACTGATCGCCAGAAGGCGAGGTCCGCGCGCATCGTCATCTGCCCCCAGGACAGGACGCGGCGGTGACTGGGCTGGTCGCCGCCCAGCCCCGGCTGGTGGAGGAACTCGAGCGCGGCGGTCAGCTCCTCGACCCGCTGCCGCGCGAGGGGCGCGGCGAGATCCGGGGCGGCGTCCATGAAGAACAGCCGCAGCATCGCCGGGTCGCGGTACTGCGCGGGCTCGGCTGCCTCGCCCAGCCACGCGACGAGCACCGCGCGACCGGCGTCGGTGATCGCGAAGGTACGACGCCGTCGGCCGCCCTCCTCCTGCGTCGCCGAGACCAGTCCGAGGCCCGCCAGCCGTTGCGGCTCGGCGTACAGCTGCGAGCGCGGCACCGGCCAGAAGAACGACACCGACACCTCGACGTTGCTCGCCAGCTCGTAGGAGGTCTGGGGCCCCGCGGTGGCCAGCAGCCCGAGCACGACGTACGAAACCGGCCGATATGCACGGTCTGATTCGGACGGTTGCATGTCCGGACCGTAGCAGCCTCGACCGTCCTATACTCCGGCGGATGACGACTCCCCGGCGGCGGCGTGCCGTCGTGGACCGCCCCGGCAGCAACGTCGCGCTGGACCTGTTCGTCCTCGACCAGCACCTCGGGGCCCTCCTGGACACGGCACTGGCGCCCGCCGGGCTCACCGCGACGCTGTACGCCGTCTACTCGCAGCTGGGCCGCGGCCCCCTCACGCCGGGCCAGCTGAGCGAGCACCTCGGCGTCCGCCCGACCACGCTGTCGGGCTACCTCAAGGCGATGGAGCGCGACGGGCACGCCATCAGGACCCGCAACGCCCGCGACGGCCGCTCCCGCCTGGTCGAGCTCACCGACGCCGGTCACGCCAAGGTCGAGGAGTGCCGCCCCCTCTTCCGCAGCACGGTGCGCCGCCTGGACCGGGCGATCGGTTCGGCCGCCGACGTCGCCGCGGCCCGCGAGATCCTGGCCCGGCTCGACGACGCGATCATCGGCACGCTCGCCGACCTCGGCTCGGACCGGCCCGCCGAGAACCGCCCACGCGAGACCTGAGGAGACCTCATGCCCCGCGCCTTGGACGCCGGTCGCGGCGCCCCCGGCGATCAGCACCCGGGCGACACCCGGGTCCGCGGACTATGGTCGAGGGACCCTGCCCTTTCCGACCGAGGAGCCGCCGTGCATCCGACTCATGTCCCCCTCCGTGTCGCCACCGGCGCGTACATCCTCAACTCCGGCATCAGCAAGATCGGCGCCGACGAGGGCACGGCCCAGTACCTCCACGGCGCCGCCGCCTCCACCTATCCGGCGCTCTTCAAGGACATGGAGCCGCAGAAGTTCGCGAAGCTGCTCGCCTACAGCGAGATCGCCGTGGGCACGGCACTGCTCGCCCCGATGGTGCCCGCGACCGTCGCCGGCGCGGCGCTGTCCGGCTTCGGGGCGAGCCTGATGGGGATGTACTTCAGGACCCCGTCCATGACCCTGGCCGACGGCATCCGCCCCAGCCAGGAGGGCATGGGCCTGGCCAAGGACTCGTGGCTGGTGGGGGCCGGACTGACGCTGGCGAGCCAGGGGATCCTGGGAGCCGCGAAGGCCGGCGTGAAGTCGGGCGTGAAGTCCTCGAAGAAGGCCGTGCGCCGAGCCACCCCCGGCACGCGCTAGCCGCAGCCTTGAAAGGAGAAGGGCCCGCACAGGTTCTGTGCGGGCCCTTCATCGGGTAGCGGGGGCAGGATTTGAACCTGCGACCTCTGGGTTATGAGCCCAGCGAGCTACCGAGCTGCTCCACCCCGCGTCGGTGAGGAGGACGTTACCCGCCCCCGCTCGGCGGCTCACCCCCGCCCCCGCGGGACGGAGCCGGCACCCGGCCGTGCGGACGCACGAAGCCCCGCCACCCAGGTGCGGGCGGCGGGGCTGGCGTTCAGCTCGTGATTCAGACGGCGCGGCGCTGACCGTCGTGCGCAGCGTCGGCGTCGTCGTCGAAGAAGTCGCGCGATCCGGACTTCGCCAGGCCGCGGCTCACCATGTAGCCGATGGTCAGCAGGGTCACGTAGAACCATGCCTCCTGCGGCCCGAAGTCCGAGGCGTCGACGACGGCCGATGCGATGAGCACCGCGATCGCGACGACGACGTACGCGATGAGCTCGGTCGTCTTGAACGACGCCTTGGTCTCGGTGCTGATGCGCCGGCCGGTCCGCGCCGGTGCCGTGCTCGTGTGGTTCGACATGCAGTTCCCCCTTGGGCCGGGCCCGCGCGGACCCCATGACCCGCGACGCTCTCGCCCGGCATCAAAGCCGCCAGTGCCCAGCAGCGGCAGACCCATCCGCGAATACCACCGTGGGCGAGGGTGATTCCGGTCACGCGCGGCCGCTGGGGAGGACATCCGGGAGCTCTCCGGGGGTGTCGAGGGCGCGATCCCAGAGCCGGCCGACCTCCGCCACCGGCACCGGCGGCAGCACGTGGAAGCTGCCGAGCAGGAGCAGGTACACGGTGCGCGCGAGGTCGCGGGCCTCGCGCCCGCCGTCGGTCAGCTCGACGAAGAGCGACTCCAGGTAGCTCAGGCGCCGGCCGTCGATCCGTTCGAGTGCCGCCCGAGCCGCCTCGTCCTGGGCCGCCCACGCACGCACCGCCACCTCGAGCGCCGCGGCGCGGTCGCCATCGGCGACCACCGCGGCCCGCAACCGGTCGAGCCGCTGGCGCGCCGACGCGGCTGGATCGGCCTCGGCCGCATCGACGTACCGCTGAGTCTCGACCGCCTCGAAGTGCTCCAGGAGCGCAGCCTCGAAGCCCGGGACCCCACCGAAGTGGTGGTAGAAGCTGCCCTTGCTCAGCCCCATCTCCGCACACAGCCGCTCGATGGTGACGGCACGGAAGCCTTCGGCCGCCAGGACGGCGAAGCCCTTCTCCAGCCACTGATCGCGCGCCGTCATGCGGCTCCTCCTACCACTCGAACTTCGGCAGAATTCGGGATGCGACCAGACCATACCATTCCGTATGGTCTGGTCATGAGACTCTCCCGTGTCCGCATCGGCACCTGGCTCCTGGCCGTCGGTGCCGTCCACCTCGCCGCCACCCCGGTCTTCTTCGGCGACGCGCTGCGCAGCGTCGTCGAGGGAGGCGTCCTGTTCAGCGTCGAGGCCGATGCGGAGGCGACGACGCTCCGCGCCTCCGGCTTCTGGTACGCCACGTCGGGGGTCGCCGTGATGGCGCTCGGCCTGCTCTCCCGGCACTCCGAGAGCCAGCTCGGTTCCCCGGCTCCGGTCCTGCCGCCCACCCTCCTCGGGCTGGGCGCCTGGGGGGTGCTCCTCGACCCCCAGAGCGGTTTCTGGCTCTTCTTCCCCATCGCCGTCCTGGCCTGGCTGCGGGTGCGGTCCGCCCGCCGCAGCACGGCCGTCGCGGTGTCCGTGCCCTGACCCCTCGCGCTCCCCCGAACGGCAGCCGTCAGGCCGTGGCCCGGGGGCGGCGGCGCGCCGGTCGGCGGATGACGGAGCCGGGCTTCGAGGCCAGGAGCGGGTCGAAGTCGTCGGTGACCGGCGTCAGGCGCTCCTCGTCGACGAACACCGCGCCGTCGCGCACCTCCTGGACGAGGTCGCGGCCGAGCACGGCGCCGGCCGTGCCCATCCCGCCCCAGATCGTGGCGTTGATGCCGAACATGTGCTCGGTGCTGCCGCCGGCGAGGAAGAGCCCCGGGATGTGGGTGGTGACCCGGGGCCGGAACGGGCCGAGGTTCCTCAGCAGCGGGGCGATGCCGTAGCAGGAGCCGTCGGTGGTCAGCGTGAAGCGCTCCTGGGTGATCGGGGTGGACGCCTCGCAGAAGACCATCCGCTCCCGCAGGTCCGGGATCATCAGCTCGGCGGTGTCGAGCACCCGCTGGGTGAGCTCGTCCTTGAGCTGGAGGTAGCGCTCGTCGCGGCCGTAGCTGCCGCCGTCGGCGGGGCTGGACTGCACGTTCCAGAACTCGTGGTCCTTGGGCGCCCAGCTCACCAGCTCGAGCGTCGAGTAGCCCGGGGGCGCCGAGTGCGTCCCTTCGGGGTCCTTGGCGGTGGGACAGCTGATGCCCACCGGCATCCGCTCGGGGCAGCGGCCCGCGGCCACCTCGCGGTAGTAGCCGTCGATGTCGTTGGTGGGCCACACCCAGGCCAGTGGCGGGGTGCCGCGCTCGCGCAGGTCGACGTCGAGGGCGACGTACACCGCGAACATCGGCAGCGTCATCTCCAGGCTCGCCAGCCTGCGCCGCAGCCGGCGGGTCAGGTGCTCCTCGCCGACCAGCTCCGCCCAGGTCCTCTTGAAGTCGGCAGCGGAGACGACGATCCCGGCGCGGATCTCCTCGCCGTCGCGCAGGCGTACGCCGACGGCGCGCCCGCCCTCGACCAGGATCCGCTCGACCCGGGCCTTGGTGCGGACCCGGCCGCCGTGCGACTGGACCACGTCGGTGAGGTGGGCGCCGATCACCTGGCCGCCGCCCCGCGGGTAGTAGGCGCCGGCCTGGAGGTAGTGGTGCAGGAACCCGGCGTGCATGGCCGTGGGCGTGCGGTGCGGGGGCCACGTGTAGTCGCCGTTCTCCGCGAGGATCACCGCCTGGGCGTCGGCGCTGAGGCCGCACGCCGCCATCAGCGTCGTGATCGGGCGGATGCCCCAGCGCAGCAGCATGAGCGGGCGCCGGCGCGGGCTCTCGCCGGCGGCGATGATGCGCATGATCCGCACGCACCGGCGCAGGCCCGGCTCCTCCGCGGGGAAGGCGGCGATCAGCCGCTCGAGGTAGGTGTCCCAGCCGGTCGGGGTCTGGAACGTCGTCCCCGGGATCATGATCTGGCAGTGGCCCTCCGGGCGCTGGCGCAGCCAGTTGACGCGCTCGGTCAGCGCCAGCCCGGAGAGCGCTGTCTGCATCCGGCCGCCGGGGCCGCACTCGCCGACGTAGTGGGTGCCGACGTCGAACTCGAACTTGTTGCCGGCGCGGCGGAAGACCTGGGTGCTGCCGCCGACCACCTGGTTGGCCTCGAGCACCAGCACCCGCTTGCCGTTGGCCGCGAGGTACGCCGCGCAGGTGAGGCCGCCGGGACCCGCGCCCACCACCACGGCGTCCCAGGTCTCGCCGACGTCCCGCCTCGACGGTGTGGCCGTGGTCTGCGTCATGACGGATCGCTTTCGCACGCGGTATCTGGAGTGAGACTCCAGTCAACTCGCTCCGGCCGCCGTTCACCAGAGGGCCCACGTCAGGTGGACGGCGACCCCAGGACCAGAACGTCGAGGAGCATCGGCCCGCCCCGTGGCCTGACCGACCGGGCATGCAAGAGGCCCTCACAGTCGGACAGACTGGAGGGCCTCTTGGGTTTGTAGCGGGGAGACCGGACAGATCTTCGAGGCACACGGCCCCGGACGCTCGAGCGGCGTGCGGATCTGCCGAAGAGGGCTGGGAGGCGATGTCTTCTCATTCCTCGCTGGCCTGTGCCGATCCTCACGACCTCGGCGCGGTCACACCGGTCGACGCACGAACGCGACGGTGGCCCCCAGGAGAGGAACGAGGATCCAGGCCCCGAAGACGACCGCACCCATGCTCGGGCTGAGCTGGGACGCGTCCGGCGCCACCGAGGTGAAGGAGCTCCCGGCCATCGACGGCAGGTACTTCATGAGGTCCTCTCGCGCGCTCTCGGGGAGCAGGATGAAGCCGAGGCCGGGGAGGACGAAGATGATCCCGAACAGCGTCGAGATCGCCCCTGCCGTGCTCCTCAGGAGGCCGCCCAGAGCGAGCCCCAGCAGGGCGGTGCCGGTCAGGAAGGCAGCGGCACCGATGACGGCACGGAGCACGCCGGGGTCGCCCAGCGTCGCGGTGTCGACGTCGCCGCTGGCGATCAGGCCCTGACCGGCGAAGAACGCGACGAGGGCGCTCAAGGCGAGCACGGAGAAGGTCGCGATGGTCACGACCGCGACCTTGGCCCAGACCACTGGCAGCCGGGACGGCACCGCGGTCAGCGTGGTCCGGATCGTGCCGGTGCTGTACTCGCTGGTGATGGCGAGGACACCGAGCACGCCGATGATGAGCTGGGCGACCTGGACTCCGGCCAGGGCTACCCCGGCCGGGTCGTCTCCGGCGTCCGCCGGTGGGTCCCCGACCACCCCACCGACCATGGCGGAGAAGATCAGGCCGATGAACAGGAGCGCGCCTGCCGCAGCGGCGAGCGTGACCATGTTGCTCCTCACCGAACGGAGCTTGGTCCACTCCGAGCGCATCACGTTGCGCATCGTGATCCGGCCTGGACCGGCTGAAAGACCTGCGGGTGCGGTTGCCTGGGTACTCATCGAACTGTCCTCTCGGGTGCCGAATGAACGGTGGCGGTGGTCTCGCCGGCGTACTCGACGGCGTCTCGGGTGAGCTCCATGAAGGCCTCTTCGAGAGAGGCCTGCTTGCTGCTCAGCTCATGCACGGGGATCGAGGCCTCGCTGGCTCGGGCGCCGATCTGCTCGGGCGTGAGGCCGATGACGTCGAGAGACCCGTCCGGCTCTGTCGTCACGGTCACGCCCTCGCCGGTGAGGAGCGGCTGCAGCAGCGCCGCCTGCGGGCTGCGGACCCGGACGCTGCGGATGGACCTGCTCATCAGCTCGGCCACGGGCAGGTCCGCGATGAGCTTCCCGCGACCGATGATGACCAGATGCTCGGCGGTCATGGCCATCTCGGTCATCAGGTGGGAGGAGACGAAGACCGTGCGACCTTCGGCGGCGAGGCTGCGGAGCAGCTCGCGGATCCAGCGGATGCCGTCGGGGTCGAGCCCGTTGACCGGCTCGTCCAGCACGACCGTCTGGGGGTCTCCGAGCAGGGCGCCGGCAATCCCGAGCCGCTGGCCCATGCCGAGTGAGAACCCGCCCACCCGGTCCTTGCTGACGTCGGCGAGCCCGACCAGCTCCAGCATCTCGTCGACGCGGCTCGCCGGCAGGCCGTGCGTATGGGCTTGGGCCAGGAGGTGGTTGCGGGCGGAACGGCCGGGGTGCCTGGCCCCTGCGTCCAGGAGCACGCCGAGCTCGCGAATGGGCATGGGGTGTTCGCGGTACGGACGACCGTTGACGGTGGCGCGTCCGCCGGTCGGGTCCTCGAGCCCGACCAACATCCGCATTGTGGTGGACTTGCCCGCACCGTTGGGCCCGAGGAAGCCGGTCACGACACCGGGCTTCACGGTGACCGTGAGGTCGTCGACCACGGTCTTGGAGCCGTACTGCTTGGTCAGGTGCTGTAGCTCGATCATGAGGTTCTCCTCGTGGGGACCGGACCTTCCGGCGTTGGCACGAGCCTGCTCGTCCGGAGTGCTGGCCCGCGTCGTGCAGTCGCAGACACCTGTGTCTGCTGCACGCGCAGCAGCGCACCGGACGGGGAGGGGACGGCTACCGCGCTGGCGGTAGGGCTGTGTACTGCGACCGGAGGACGCCACAGACCCGGTCGGATTCGTAGGCTCCGGGTATGACCGGGCTCAGCGACCTGCGCGCACTCCCCGCGAGACACCCTGCGGTGTTCGACGCGCTGGTGGCGGTGGGGCTCATGCCCATCGCGGTGCTCCTCCCCGATCCCGACCACCCGGACGGCTCCTCGCTCTCCGGCGCGGCGACGGCCATCGCGATCATCACCTGCGCCGGACTGGCACTACGTCGCCGGTGGCCCGGCATCGTCCTGGCGGGCACCAGCGTGGGCGCCGCGGTCGTCATCATGCTCGCGGGGGGAGCGTCCTGGATCGTCCTGACGCCGGTCGTGGCCTTGTACACGTTCGCCGTCCTGCGCGACCGACGCAGCGCCGTGGTGGCCTGGGCAGCGTCACTGGTGCCTGTGTCGGCCGCAGTCGCACTGGTGACAGACCCGTGGCCGCCCGATCCCGCAGCCTTCCAGTACATCTCGTCGTTCGCCGTCGCCACCGCCGTCGGAGTGGCGGTCCGGTCCCGTCGCGCCTTCGTCGTGGCAGTCGAGGAGCGCGCCGAGCGGGCGGAGCGCATGCGCGAGCAGGAGGCTGCTCGACGCGTCGCGGAGGAGCGGCTGCGCATCGCGCGCGAGCTCCACGACGTGGTCGCGCATCGCGTCGCGATCGTGAACGTCCAGGCCTCCGTGGCTCATCATCTCGTGCTCGTCGACCCCCCGGCCGCACTCTCGGCGATCGAGCACGTGCGGGAAGCGGGGCGAGCGATCCTCGACGAGCTGGGTGACGTGTTGAACGTCCTGCGTCAGCCGGATGAAGCGGTGAACCCCCACGCGCCCGCACCGGGCCTTGACGAGGTGCACCGGCTGGTGGCCTCCTTCCAGTCCGTGGGGCTGAGCATCAGGCAGTCTGTGTCAGGGAGTCCCCGCGCTGTCCCAGGGGGAGCAGATCTGGTGGCGTACCGGGTCCTCCAGGAGGCCCTCACGAATGCCCACAAACACGGAACCGGACAGGCCACCATGACCATCTGCTACGAGCCCGTCGAGATCGGACTCGAGGTCACCAACCCCGTCGGCGCTGACCGGGCCGCCGTGCTCCCCTCCGCGGCCGCGGCGGCGTCGGGTTTCCAGACAGATCCCTCCGGGGGCGCCGGCTTCGGCCTGATCGGGATGCGTGAGCGCGTGGCGGCGGTCGGCGGGGAGATGGCGGCACGACAAGACCCCGATGGGCACTTCCGGGTGTCGGTCCGGCTGCCCGACCGAGCGGGCGTGGACCGGTGAGCATTCGTGTGGTCATCGCGGACGACCAGGGGCTCATCCGGGTGGGCTTCAGGTCGCTGATCGACTCCGCGCCGGACATGAGCGTCGTGGGAGAGGCCACCAACGGGCAGGAGGCGGTGAACCTGGTCCGCGACACCCGAGCCGACGTCGTGGTGATGGACATCCGCATGCCCGAGCTGGACGGCCTGGGGGCGACACGCCTCATCTGCGCCGACGAGGACCTCGCCGGCGTGCGCGTTCTCATCCTGACGACCTTCGAGCTCGACGAGTACGTGCTCGAAGCGGTCGAGGCCGGTGCCAGCGGGTTCCTCGGCAAGAGCGTCGATCCCGAAGAGCTGGTGCAGGCGATCAGGACGCTGGCAGCCGGCGACGCCCTGCTCTCGCCCAAGGCGACGAGGACGCTGATCAGCCGCTACGCCCGACCGGCCGCGGCCGACTCGTCTGCCACCGTCGACTCGACGCTCCTGCCCGAGCTGACCGATCGGGAGCGCGAGGTGGTCGCCCTGGCGGCCCAGGGCTTGACCAACGACGAGATCGCCGAGCGCCTCTTCGTCTCTCCACTGACGGCCAAGACCCATGTGAACCGGGCGATGATGAAGGTGGGCGCACGCGATCGGGCCCAGCTGGTCGTCGCCGCCTACCAGAGCGGCCTGATCCGGCCCGGACCGGCGTAGGCCGCCACCCGCCCGCGCCTGGGCGGGCCGGTGCGGTACGTGGACCCGACTCTCGGCAGCTGCAGGCGACGCCTGAGATCGGTGACTCAGTCAAACGGATCGCGCTCGTCGGTCACCGTGTAGAGCCGGACCTGGACATCGTGCATCTCTTCGTCGAGATGAGGCGGATTGGCCACCGCGCGGAACGACTCCATCGCCTCGTGGGACTCCCATCGCTCGAGGTTGTTCACGCGGCTGGGGTCCAGGGAGTCTGCCGTGATCGCGACGTCCAGACATCCGGGTGCTTGACGCGCCCGCCGCTGCAGGTCGGCGAACGCGGCGATGTACGCGTCGCGCCCCTCGGGATCCACCCGGTAGTGGCCGGTGATGATCAGCATCGGTCCTGCGGTCTCTGCACTCATGCAGACCACGACCCCGCGGACACCGGAGACTCATCGCTGACGCACCGTCACCGCAGGCCCGCTCATCGGCAGGGCCGGACGCATGCCGTGGGTCTCGTGGCACGGCCACAGAACAGAAACCGCCGCTGACCTCATTCCTGCAGGTCAGCGGCGGTTTCTCACTTGTAGCGGGGGCAGGATTTGAACCTGCGACCTCTGGGTTATGAGCCCAGCGAGCTACCGAGCTGCTCCACCCCGCGCCGGTGAGAAGAACAGTACGGGATGGGCAGCCGGCGGCCAAATCCGGGGGTCACTCCCCGGCGTCGCCCTCGTCGGTCGGCGAGTCCGAGTCCGAGTCGGTGTCGCCGGTGTCGCCACCGGCCGCGTCGCCGTCCCGCTCCGCCGCGAGCGCGACGGCATCGGAGACCAGCTGCTCGGCGGTCTCGACGGCCTCCTGGTACGCCGCGAGGTCACCCTCGGCCAGGGCGGCCTCCGCCTCCTCGAACGACGCCTCGGCGTCGGTGAGCAGCGCCCGGATCTGCTGATCCACGCTCCCCTCCGGCGCCGGCGGCTCGGTGGCTCCGCCGCCGGTGTCCGGCGGTGGGGTGCCCTCGCCGAGGTCGACGCCGAGGGCGTCGGCGATCGACTCGGTCAGCGTGGTGCCGATGCCGATGTTCTCGCCGATCGAGACCAGCACGAACCGCAGGATCGGGTAGCCGGAGGTGGACCCGGCCCGCACGGCGTACACGGGCTCGATGTAGATCAGCCCGTTCTGCACCGGGAGCGTGAGCAGGTTGCCGAACAGCGGCGGCGACTGGCCGGTCTGGAACGGGAGCAACGCATCACGCACGTTGTCGTCGTTGCTGAACTCGTTGGCGATCAGCCCGGGGCCCTTGGTGTTCTGGTCCTCGAGCTGGAGCACGCTCATCTTGCCGTAGTCCTCCGAGGTCGCATCGGAGTTCACCGACACGAACGAGGCCAGGTTGTTCTTGCCGTACGGCACGAACACCGAGGTCAGCGCCCAGGTGTCCTGGGTCGCGCCCTCCTCGTTGGCGGCCTGGTCCACGAAGAGCCGGTGCGGCGGCTGCAGGTTGTTCGCGCTGTTCGGGTCCTCCGGGACCTCCCAGCGGTCGTTGCCCTGGTACCAGTCACCGGCGTCGGTGATGTGGTAGCGGGCGTACTGGTAGCGCTGCACCTTGAACAGGTCCTCGGGGTAGCGCAGGTGCTTGAGCAGCTCCGGGGAGATCTCCGAGCGGTCCTCGACGGTGCCGGGGAACGCGCTGCGCCAGGCCTTGAGGATCGGGTCGGACTCGTCCCAGGCGTAGAGCTTGACAGTGCCGTCGTAGGCGTCGACGGTCGCCTTGACCGCGTTGCGCATGTAGTTGATCTCGTCGGTCGGCAGCGTCGCCAGGCCGCCGGACTGCTGCAGCGAGTCGTCGGTCATCTCCTCGAACGACTCCCGCGCGGCGTTCGGGTAGCGGTCGGTGGTGGTGTAGCCGTCCAGCACCCACTGCACCTTCCCGTCGACGATCACCGGGTAGGCGTCGTCGTCGATGGTCAGCCACGGGGCGACCTTCTCGACCCGCTCGCGCGGGGTCCGGTTGTAGATGACCTCGCTGTTGCCGTTCACGCGACCGGAGAGCAGGAAGTTCGGCTCGCCGAACTTGATCGCGTACATCAGCTCCCGGAACGTCGAGCCGAGCGGGACGCCCCCGGCGCCGTCGTACGTCGTGGTGCGCTCCTCGTCGTCGGTGGCGCCGGCCAGGCCCAGCTCCACGTCCTTGCCGCTCTTGCCGGCCTTGCCGACCACCGAGTACTCCGGGCTCTGCTCACCGAAGTAGATCCGGCTCTCGTAGCCGCCGACCGCCTTGCTGAGCGCGTCCTGGGCGGTGCCGTCGGCGTTGGTCTGGTTGCCCTCCGCCCACTGGATGTCGGTGCCCTCGCTGTTGTTGTCGGCACCCCGCTGGTTGGCGTAGGCCGCGATCACGCCGTTGCCGTGGGTGTAGACCGTGTGCAGGTTGGACCAGTTGCGGTCCCCGGGGTTCAGGCCGCTCTGGTCGAGCTCCCGGACGCCGAGCACCAGCGCCCGCTCCTGACCGTCCAGCTCGTAGCGGTCGACGTCCAGCACGTCGGCGACCGAGTAGTAGGCACGACCCTGCTGGTTCTGCTCGAAGGTCTGGCGCACCAGCTTGGGGTCCACCAGCGGCGCGGAGGACGCCTGCGCGCGGACCGTCTGCCCCGACTTCGGGTCGGCGATCGCCGCACTCGTGTACGGCGTCACCTCGACGTCCTCGAGGTCGTAGGCCGCCCGTGTCGCCTCGATGTTGCGGGCGATGTAGGTGGCCTCCTTGTCAGCCTGCGAGGGCTTGACCTGGAACTGCTGGACCACGCCGGGCCAGATCATGCCGAGCAGCACGGCCGAGAGCGCGAGCAGCGCGATGCCGACCGACGGCAGCATCCAGGTGCGGCGCCAGACGTTGAGGAAGAACAGCAGCGCGCAGATGATCGCGATGCCCATCAGGATGTTCTTGGCCGGCAGCACCGCGTTGTCGTCGGTGTAGGTGACACCGGTGATCAGCGAGCCGGACTGGCTGACCAGGTCGTAGCGGTCCAACCAGTAGTCGGCGGCCTTGGCCAGCACGAAGACGCCCAGCAGGATCGAGAGCTGGACCTGGGCGGCGCCGGTGAGCCGGTCCCCCGGCGACTGCAGCTTGATCCCGCCGTAGAGGTAGTGCACGAGGGCGGCCGCGATCAGCGCGATCACGGCGGCGGCCATCGCGAAGTCCACCAGGTAGTGCAGGAACGGCAGCTCGAAGACGTAGAACCCGATGTCCTTGCCGAACTGGGCGTCGTCGGTGCCGAAGGACTCCGAGTTGCGCCACAGCAGGTAGTTGCGCCACTCCCCCAGACCGGAGGTGCCGGCGAACAGGCCGAAGATCACCGCGATCCCGACCAGCAGCCAGGTGCGCACCGGCGTGATCGCCTGGCGGTAGCGGTCCAGGCCGGTCTGCTCCGGCGAGGAGGGGTAGAACAGCGGCCGGAACCGGTAGGCCAGGTAGACGTTGGCCGACACCACGGCCGCCATCAGCAGGCCGAAGACGAGGAACAGCACCGCCCGGGTCCAGAACAGCGTGCTGAAGACGCCGCCGTACCCGCCGTCGCGGTACCACAGCCGGTCGGTGTAGACAGTGGAGAAGGTGGTCAGCCCGAAGAAGGCGACCACCAGCACCACGGCCGTGATGATCAGGGCCCGCGACCGCCTCGGCCGGCTCGGCGTCGCCGCCTCGCGCGGATCGGGGTCGTAAAGCTCGCTCACTCGGTCACTCCAGTTGCGTCGGTGTCGTCGGTGGTGTCGGCGATGTCAGTGGTGTCGTCGTCGGTCAGTGTGGCAGCCAGCAGGGCGAGCAGTCCGGGAACCAGGTCCCCGCCGCCGACGACGGAGGTGTCGTCGTCGTGGGCCCGCATCCGAAGCGCGCAGTACGTCGATCCGGCGCGGGTGGCGCCGGCCACGATCCGCACCTCCTGGCGGTCCGGGTGCTCGCGCGCGAACCGCTCCGCCTCGTCCGCGTCCTCGGGGATGTCGTCGTCGGCCGCGGGCGGCAGCACCAGGCGCTCCACGACCGCGGCGCAGCCGGCCACCCCCGCGGGCCAGGCGATCTGCTCCAGCATCCGCTCCAGCACGCCGCCGGGCGGCAGCCGGTCCTGCTCGACGGGTGTCAGCGACCCCTCGGCCGAGGACTCGTCGAGACCCATCGCCGCGGCGAGCGCGGGCTCGTGCTCGACCAGCTGCCCGGTGTCCACCAGGGCGTAGAGCCGGGCCGGCTGGTCCCAGCCCTCGGCGGCGACGTGCTGCTCGATCTCGAGCACGGCGGCCGCCAGGGCGGGGTCGACGTCGAAGTCGCTGGTGTCGGTCGGGGACGAGGTCACGGGTCAGTCAGTCCTCACAGCTCGGAAGCTTGGCGTCGGGGTCTTCGGCGTACGCCTCGATGGCCAGGCGGGCCTCGTGCATGGTGGTGGCGCGGACCAGGCGCATGTCGCCCGCCTCCGCGCCGAGGGCGTCGGCGCAGTTGTCCTCGGGCACCAGGAACAGGTCGGCGCCGTCGCGGCGGGCCCCGGCGATCTTCTGCTGGATGCCGCCGATCGGCCCGACCTCGCCGTCGGCGCTGATCGTGCCGGTGCCGGCGACGGACTTGCCGCCGGTCAGCGCGCCGGGGGTCAGTGCGTCGTAGATGGCCAGGGAGAACATCAGGCCGGCGCTGGGGCCGCCGATCTGGGCGTCGATGTTGACCGAGACCTCGAACGGGAACCGGTAGCCGGTGCCGAGCGTGACGCCGACCCGGGCCTGGCCGTCCACCTGCTCGGGCAGCAGCATCACGGTGCGCTTCTCGCCGTCGCGCAGCAGGTCGATCTCGACGGGGTCGCCCTCCGGGGTGGCCGCCACCAGCTCGGCCATCTGGTCGGGGGTGCTGACCGCCGTGCCGTTGACGCGCAGGAACAGGTCGCCCACCTCGAGCACGCCCTGCGCCGGGGTGTCCTTCTCGATGTAGGCGGCCATCACCGCCGGCGTGACCTGATAGCCCAGCTCCTCCAGGGCCACGGCCACGGCCTGGTCCTGGGAGGAGACCATGTCGATGGCCCCGGTGCGGCGGCTCTCCTCGACGGTCTCGTCCTCGTCGTGGACGGCGTCGTAGGGGTAGACCGCGCGGTCCTCGTCGAACCAGGCCCCGATCAGCTCGGGCAGGGTCTTCTCGGCGCCGGGCAGCGAGACGAAGACTGTCGTCATCCGCAGCTGGCCCTCGTCGCGGTAGACCTCGTGGCCGTCGACCTGGATGATCTCGACCTCGCCGGTCTCCTCGGTCTCGGTCTCACCGTCGCCCGAGCCCTTGCCGTCGTCCTCCGTGGTGCCGAGCACGTCGACGGTCAGGCCCGGCGCGTAGGTGGCGTAGGGCAGCGGGGTGAACACCGCCACCGCGAACAACGCCAGCAGCAACGGCACCGCCACGAGGGCGGCGATCGTGCGCTGCGTCATGGCGCCAGCCTCTCATCCGCCGACAACCGGCCTGCGACGACCCGGCTTCGACTCAGGAGGCGCGGCGGTCCCGGTCGGTGCCGGGGCGGGGCGCCCGGGAGGGGCGGACGGCGATGCCGGTGCTGCGGTCGCGCTGCGCGGGACGCGCGGCGTACCGGACCCCGGAGTCCTTCTGCAGCGCCCGGGCGAACCGCTGGGCGGCCACGTCGCGGTCGACCTCGCCACGTCCCTCGCGGCCCAGCCAGGACACCCAGCACATCGCCACGACCGTGACGACGGCCGACGGCACCAGCCACAGCAGGATCTCCACGGTCCGAGGGTAGGGGCGCGCGCCGCCGGGCCCGCGGCGCCACGCCCGCGGCTCCCGGGCGGACCTACGGCGAGCCCACCCACTCCTCGGTGCCGTCGCCGAAGCGCTGGTGCTTCCAGATCGGGACCTCGGCCTTCAGGGTGTCGATGAGGTCCCGGGACGCCTCGAACGCCGCACCCCGGTGCGCCGCGGTGGTGGCGACCACGACCGCCGCGTCCCCGATCGCGAGCGTCCCGGTCCGGTGCACCGCGGCGACGCCGGTCACGTCGTGGGCCGCGGCGACCCGGTCGCAGACCTCCGCCAGCCGCTCCAGCGCGCTCGGGTGCGCGGTGTAGTCGAGGCCGACGACGCCCTTGCCGCCGTCGTGGTCACGCACCCGCCCGACGAACAGGGTCAGGCCGCCGGACGCGTCGTCGTCCAGGGCGGCGAGCACTTCGTCGACCTCCAGCGGCGTGTCGCGGAGGTCGACCAGGCGGACTGCGGGGTGGGCCACGGGACGAGGGTAGAGCCGTTGGCCGAACCGCGTACCGTTGGCCACATGAGCAACGACTCCGGCAACCCGTCCTCCGACGGGCCCGACGAGGGCCAGAACCCCTTCAAGGGCACGCCGTTCGAGCAGTTCTTCGGCGGCGGTGCCGGCGGCCTCGGCGGCCTCGGCGGCATGTTCCCCGGAATGGGCGGCGCCGGCGGCGCGGGCGGCTTCCCCGACCTCAACCAGCTCTTCGGCCAGCTC
Source organism: Nocardioides pantholopis (assembly GCF_003710085.1). Lineage (NCBI taxonomy): Bacteria > Bacillati > Actinomycetota > Actinomycetes > Propionibacteriales > Nocardioidaceae > Nocardioides > Nocardioides pantholopis. Next base: position 2,954,234 of record NZ_CP033324.1, read on the forward strand.
CAGGCCATGATGCAGCCCTACGACGGCCCGCTGAACTGGGACCTCGCCATCGACCTGGCCCGCCAGGCGGTCGCCGCGACGTCCGACCCCTCGGTGAGCCAGCGCCAGAAGGACGCCGTGGCCGACGCGCTGCGGCTCGCCGACCACTGGCTCGACGAGACCACGAGCTTCCCCTCCGGGGTGCAGACCACCGCTGCGTGGAGCCGCGCCGAGTGGGTCGTGGAGACCACCGACGTGTGGAAGGTCCTCGTCGAGCCGGTCGCCGCGCAGTCCGTGCAGGCGATGAGCGGCGCCGTGCCCGAGGAGGCCCGCGCCCAGGCCGGCCCGATCCTCGCGATCATCGGCAAGGCCGTCGGCGCGATGCTGGCCACGCAGGTCGGCTCCGGCCTCGGCGCCCTCGCCAGTGAGGTGCTCAGCGTCTCCGACACCGGGGTGCCCCTGGCCAAGCCGGGCCGCGCCGCTCTGGTGCCCTCCAACGTCACCGCGTTCAGCTCCGGCCTGGACATCCCCGAGGACGACGTGCTGCTCTACCTCGCGCTGCGCGAGGCCGCCCACCAGCGCCTCTTCGTGCACGTGCCGTGGCTGCGCGAGCACGTCATCGGCGCGATCACCGACTACGCCCGCGGCATCGAGGTCAGCGCCGAGACCATCCAGTCCCGCCTCGAGGAGCAGATGCGCGGGATGGACCCCACCGACCCCGAGTCGATGCAGCAGCTGCTCGACGGCGGGCTCTTCGACATGCCCAAGTCCCCCGCGCAGGAGGCCGCGCTGCGCCGCCTGGAGGTCGTGCTCGCGCTGGTCGAGGGGTGGGTCGACGAGGTCGTCGGCCAGGCCACCGCCGAGCGGATGCCCACCGCCGGCAAGCTGCAGGAGGCGTTCCGGCGCCGCCGGGCCGCCGGCGGGCCGGCCGAGCAGACGTTCGCGACGCTGGTCGGGCTCGAGTTGCGCCCGCGCCGTCTGCGCGACGCCTCGACCCTGTGGGGCTCGCTGCGCACCCGTCAGGGCGTCGAGGCCCGCGACGGGGTCTGGATGCACCCCGACCTGCTGCCGACCGACGCCGATCTCGACGACCCGCTGGGCTTCCGCGAGGACGCGGCCGCGCCCACCGAGCTCAGCGAGGCCGACTTCGACGCCGAGCTGGCCAAGCTGCTCGGCGGCGAGGGCCCCGACGCCGGGGACGGCCCGGCCGAGGGCTCCGGCGACACCGGCGACGGGCGGCAGTGACCCCAGCACCGACCCCAGCCCCGACTGGGGAGCCGGGCCTGCACGCCGACGCGCTGAGCACGCTGACCGCCTGGACCCCGCCCACGCGGGCCCAGGCCACCCTCCGGGACCGGTACGTCGCCCACCTGCGGGAGCGGCCCGACGCAATGAGCCGGATCTGCCGCCCCGACCACCTGACCGCGTCGACGCTCGTGCTGAGCGCCGACCGCAGCCGGGTGCTGCTGACCCTGCACGCGAAGGCCGGCCGCTGGTTCCAGTTCGGCGGCCACTGCGAGGCCGGGGACACCACCCTCGCCGGCGCCGCCCTGCGCGAGGCGACCGAGGAGTCCGGTCTCGACGGCCTCGTGCTCGGCCCCCGGCCGGTCCAGCTCAGCGAGCACCCGGTCGAGTTCTGCGGGCCCGCTGACGGCGGCCCGACCGTGCACCACCTCGATGTCCGGTACGTCGCGGTCGCCGCGCCCGAGGCCCGGCACGCCGTCAGCGAGGAGTCGCTCGACGTGCGCTGGTGGCCGGTCCGGGCGCTGCCCGACCCCGACGCCGACCTGGTGGAGCTCGTCGAGCTGGCGCTGCAGTCCACCTCCCAGGCGGACCCGGCGGGCCAGCCGGGCTAGTCGAGCTCGTCCGGCACCGGCCCGGCCCCGTCCTCGGGGGCTCCATCCGGGCCGCTGCCGACCAGCCCTCGAGGTAGCCCTTGGCCCGCTCGGCCTGCGGGTAGCGGTCCACCCAGGCCCAGAACCGGTCGTTGTGGCCGGGCTCGATCAGGTGCACCAGCTCGTGGACCAGGACGTAGTCGATCACCCACGCCGGCATCCCCTGCAACCGTGTGGAGAGCCGCAGGCTGCGCTCCGCGGGGGTGCACGAGCCCCACCGGCTGTTCTGGTTGTCGACCCAGCGCACCGACTCCGGCTTGGCGATCCCGCCCAGGTAGCGGTCGTTCAGGCCGGCCGCCCGCCGCATCAGGTCGGCGTCGCTGGGCCGCCGGCGGCGCTCGGAGCGCTCCAGGCGGGCGACCATCTTCTCCACCCAGTCAGCCTCCTCGCGGCGGCTGAGCGTGGCCGGGACCAGCACGACGATGCGCTCGCCCTCGCGGTACGCCGAGACGGTGCGGCGCCGCCGCGACGAGCGGCGGACCTCCACCTCGGGGCGCTCCATGCCGGGACCCTAGCGGTTCGCCCAGGCCAGCAGGCGGTCCTTCGGCCAGGTGTTGACGATGCGCTCGGGCTCGATCCCGGCCGCGGCGGCCCGCTCCGCGCCGTACGCGAGGAAGTCCAGCTGCCCCGGCGCGTGCGCGTCGGTGTCGATCGAGAACAGGCAGCCCACGTCGCGGGCCAGCTCGAGGAGCCGGGTCGGCGGGTCGCGCCGCTCCGGGCGGGAGTTGATCTCGACGGCCACGTCGTGCTCGACGCAGGCCTCGAAGACGGCGCGGGCGTCGAACTGCGACTCCTTGCGGGTGCCGCGCCCGCCGGTCACCAGCCGCCCGGTGCAGTGGCCCAGCACGTTCGTGAACGGGTTGGCGACCGCAGCCACCATCCGCCGGGTCATCGCGTCGGCGTCCATGGCCAGCTTCGAGTGCACGCTGGCGACCCGGACCTCCAGCCGGGCGAGCATCTCGTCGGTCTGGTCCAGCGACCCGTCGTCGAGGATGTCGACCTCGATCCCCTTCAGCAGCGTGAACCTTCCCCCGGCGGCGGCGAGGTGCCGGTTGACGGCGTCGACGACGTCGAGCTGGCGGGCCAGCCGCTCGGCGCTCAGCCCGTGGGCCACCGTGAGCCGCGGCGAGTGGTCGGTGAGCACCTGGTACTCCCGACCGAGCTCCATCGCGGTGAAGGCCATCTCCTCGATCGGCGAGCCGCCGTCGGACCAGTCCGAGTGGGAGTGCAGGTCCCCGCGGAGTGTCGCCAGCAGGTCGGCGCCGTCCGCGACGAGCGGGCCCCCGTGCTCCCGCTCCGCGCGGGCCAGCCGCTCGGGCAGCTCGCCGCGCACGGCGGACGCGATCACCGCCGCCGAGCTCGCCCCGACGCCGGGCACCTTGGTGAGGGTGTCGTCCGCGACGGCGCGGCGCACCTCCTCCTCCGGCAGCGGCAGGATCGCGGCGGCCGCCTTGCGGAACGCCTTGACCTTGTAGGTGTCCTCGCGCCCACGCTCCAGCAGGAACGCGATCCGTCGCAGCGCGGCCACCGGCCCGGCGTCGTACTCCTCGCTCACGCCCGCCGCCCCTTCCGCTCGCTCCCCCGACGGTTCTGTCCCGCCCGTCTTTCGTCCACAGGGCGTGGACAGCCGTTCCGGCAGGTCAGAGCAGGGTACGCCGCGCGCCGGGGAATCCTCTCCACAGGTTGGTCCCGAGATTCTCCGCCGTACTCCACGGGTTTCGTCCCTTCTCCACAGCCTTCTCCACAACCCTGTCCACAGGCGGGCACGGCTACCCGTTGACCGCGCCCCGGCGCTGCTCCTAGCGTTCAGAGCAGACGGGGCCCCCGGGCCCGGCGCGCGAGGCCCGCAAGGGGAAGGCGGGTCTCACGCCCCGGGCCGGGGGTCTTTTCACATCACCGGCCCGGGTCTCAGCGCCCGGTGAAGCGCGGCGTCCGCTTCTCGCGAGCGGCCCGGATGCCCTCCTGCAGGTCCTCGGTGGCCAGCGTGATCGGCTGGGCCATCGCCTCCCACTGCAGGGCGCTCTCGAGGTCGCCGTGGCCGCCGTCGGCCAGGGCCAGCTTGGTCATCCGGCTCGCGATCGGAGCGGTCGCCGCGATCCCGGCGGCCGTCTCGAGCACCGCGTCGAGGAACCCCGTCGGCGCCAGCACCGCGGAGACCATGCCCAGGCGCAGCGCCTCCTCGGCGTCCACGAGCCGCCCGGTGAGCAGCAGCTCGCGCGCGTGCGCGGCGCCGACGACCTGGGGCAGCAGCCGGGTCGCAGCCATGCCGGGGTGCAGCCCGAGCTTCACGAACGGCGCGCCGAGCCTCGCCCCCGCAGCGGCGTACCGGATGTCGCAGGCGAGCGCCACGCACAGGCCGGCGCCGATCGCGGGGCCGTTGACGGCCGCGATCGTCGGCACCTCGAGCCGCTGGAGCGCCAGCCAGGAACGGTAGAACGCCAGCATCCGGGTGCGCAGGCTGTCCACCGAGGCGTCCGGGTCACCGGCGATCCAGCTGGTGTCCCCACCGGAGCAGAAGGCACTGCCGGCACCGGTGACGACCACCGCCCGCACCGACCGGTCCGCGGCGAGCTCGTCGATGGCGGCCACCCACGAGGTGGTCATCGGCTCCGACATCGCGTTGCGCTGGTCGGGGTTGTCCAGGGTGAGCAGGGCGACGCCCTCGCTGGGGCGGTCGAGGCGCAGGTGGGTCACGTCGGGCATGGAGGGCAATCTAGCGACCGACACGGCCGAGGTCGGCGTGCGACGACCGCACCAGCAGGTGCCGTAGGGTCGTTGCGGTTCGGCGGCACACCGTCGCCCGACCCCGACGGGCTCCCTGGATCCCGTCGCGACGACCCGAGTGAGACAGAGCAAGGAGGCCGTCATGGCGGAGACCTGGAGCGGCGAGTTCTACTGCGTGAAGTGCAAGGAGAAGCGCGAGGCCGAGGGCGAGGTCAAGGTGAACGACAAGGGCACCCGGATGGCCAAGGCCGTGTGCCCCGTCTGCAGCACGAACCTCAACCGCATCCTCGGCAAGGCGTGAGCTGACCCGCGCCCACGAGCCGACACGACGGCGTCGCCCCGAGGGGCGGCGCCGTCGTCGCATCTCCACCGGTCCCGGCGGCTCCGCCGGCTCCGCCCGGTCCGGCTGAGCACCCGGCCTGGCCCTGTGGAAGGCATCCGGTGCCGAGGCACCCGCTCTGCCATCGTGGCGGCCATGGCCGGCACCCGACTACGACTCCTCCCGGGGCTGCCGGTGCTGCGGCGCGACGAGCGACACCTCCAGGTGGGCCTGGAGCCGGGCCGCGCGGTCGTGCTGCCCGACGAGCCCGGCGTACGCCGGGTGCTGGCTGAGGCGCGGGCGGGCGGCGTCCACCCCGACGGCCCGCACGCCACGGACCACCCGGCGGCGCGGGCCCTCCAGGTCCTCGCGGAGGCGGGCCTGATCACCGACCCGGCGGATCTCGCGGCCCGGCATCTGGCCCGGGCCGCCTGCCTGGTCGAGGTCGACGCGTCGGCCGACGTGCGCGCCCGGGTGCTTCCGGTGCTCGCGGCCGCGGGCCTGGCAGCCCACCGGGGCGAGCCCGCGGACCGGCCCGACCCCAGCGTCCGCCTCGTCGTGCGCGAGGGGGTGGTGCCGCGCAGCGGACTCGACGACGCCGCCCGCGACGGACTGCCCCATCTCGTCGTCGGCGCCCAGCCCGGCAGCGTGACGGTCGGCCCGTTCGTGCACCCCGGCGTGACCGCGTGCCTGCGCTGCCTGGACGCCCACCGGGCTGCGGCCGACCCGCGGTGGCCACTGCTGGTCGAGCAGGCCGGGCAGGCCGGGTCTCGCGGACAGGCCGGGCGGCTGCCCGTCGACCCGCTGCTCCAGCACCTGGCGCTGGTGTGGGCCGCCGCCGACCTGCGCGCCTGGGCCGAGGGCGCGAGGCCCAGCACCTGGTCGGCCTCGGTGCGCTTCGCCGGCGCGGACGGGACCGCCCCGACCCACGAGCGGCAGGAATGGACCCGTCACCCGGGCTGCGGGTGCGCCTGGGGCGCGGCGCTCACCACCGGGTGAGGTCGGACCGCCGTCTCCCCGAGGCCCCGGCGGTCACCAGGCGGTCACCACCATTCACTGTCGAGGCGGGCCTCCGCGGAGCGCAGGTGCTCGCGTGAGCACGCCGCACAGAAGGTCCGGCGGCGCCCGTTCTCGACAGCCGTCGTCCAGGCCAGCCGGGTCAGGTCGTCGGGCTCCTCGTCCTCGCGCCGGCCGCAGAAGTCGCAGGTCCTCACCCGCTCGAGGCTACTGCGGCTGGCGAGGCGTGGGACGGACGCGGCGGAGCCGGGCACGACGTACGTCGTGCCCGGCTCCGGTTCTCACAGGGCCCGGGCGAGAGCCAGGCGGGCCTGCTGGGCGGCCTTCTCGGCCTTGCGGCTCAGGCGAGCCGCGCGGGCGACCTGGTGGCCGCGGCGACGTTCCTGCGCCTCTCCCAGGCGCGCGGCCATCTGCGCGCGCGCCAGGTCTTCGTTCATCAGATTCATGGCGTTGCTCCGGTTCTGGTGGCTGTCGACGGCGGCGACCGGGATGGTCTCGGCGTCAGGGGCGGTGGTCGGGGCCGTGCGGCCCGGGGTGCAGGTGCTCATCGGTGTCCGGTGCTTCCTGGTGGGGGCGCTCAGAGCGCCCGGGCGAGTGCGGTGCGGGCATCCCGGGCGGCCAGCTCGGCCCGGCGGGACAGCCGGTGTGCCCGAGCCAGCTGGTGGCCCCGACGCTGCTCCCGGGCGGCTCCGACGCGGGTGGTCACCTGCGTCCGGGCGATGCTCTCGGTCATCACGTTCATGTCGCTCTTCCATCTCGGTGGTGGGTCGGTGGTGGGTCGGTGGTGGATGGCGCTGAGGCGTTGGTGCTGGTCGAGCCGAGCCTCAGGCGACTGACTCGTTCTTGCGTGGGCGGCCGCGCGGACGCTTGCGGGGGATCACTGCTCCCTGAAGGAACAGCTCGCCGCCCCAGACGCCCCAGGGCTCCCGGCGCTCCAGGGCACCCTCCAGGCACAGGGCCCGGACCGGGCACTCCTGGCACAGGGCCTTGGCAATCTCCACATCGGACGGGGACTCCGCGAACCAGAGCTCCGGGTTGCGCACCCGGCAGGGCAGCCGCGCATCGTCGACGCGCTCCGCCTGGTCGTGGAGCAGGCCCAGAGTCGTCGGCGGATCGAGGACGCTGATGGTCATGTTTCACCTCCTGGTGGTGGGTTTGATGTCGGTTTGCTGACTCGGTGGTGCTGGGTTTCTGTTCGGTGCTCGGCCAATGGATGTCGTCTTCTTTCGAGGGTCGGGATCCGGCTCCAGATACGACAAAGGCCGCGGATCCCGGTGTGGGGTCCGCGGCCTGGAGGCGCCGATGCTGCTGATCTGGTCAGCTGATCGGTGGTCTCCAGGCACTGGTCCCCGCGTAGGTCGGAATGAGACCCAGGTGTGCCTTGGCAGCCTTGTCGTCGGTGACGACGGTCCAGGTCCGGGCAGACGGCACGGCGCCGCCCCGGACGACGGTGCGCACGTCGGTCCCACGCCGGGCCGCGTCGACGAAGGCGCGGCCGCACGTGGGCATGCCGAAGCGGGACGGGATCTGATCCGTCATCGAGCGCTTGATGCTGTTCATGAGGCCACCTCCTTCGGGTTCTCGGGCGCCGGCTTCGTCAGGGCCGTGGGGCGCGTTCGGTTTCGTGATGGCACGCTATCGCCGCCGCGAAGTCATGGGCAAACCATTTTTTGACTATTTCCGAAGAAGATTTTTCAACGTTTCACCGGCCCGGCTCCGCGCGCCGGATCCGGGCCGCTCGGCGCTCGAGGCCCCCGGGAGGACCGGTCTCACAGTGCGCCACCGGGGCAGCCGCTGTCATCAGCTATTCGGCTGGTCGTCCGGTCCTCTGGTCGTCGGATCCGTTCGCCCGGAGCAGCCGGCCGTCGCGCTACTGCACCAGGGCCAGGACGTCCTCGCCGTACTTGTCGACCTTGGACCGGCCGATGCCGCTGATCCGCAGCAGCGCCTGGGGGTCGCGGGGCTTGTGCTCGGCGATCAGCTGGAGGGTGGCGTCGGTGAAGATCACGAACGCCGGCACGCTCTCGTCGGCGGCGCGGACCTTGCGCCAGTCCCGCAGCCGCTCGAAGAGCGCCTCGTCGTAGGAGGCCGGGCAGCCCTCGCAGCGGCCGCGCTTCTTCTCCGCGCCGGTGCCGAGCGGGCGCCCGCACTCGCGGCAGCTCGCGACCTTGCGGCTGCGCGCCGGCTCCGGGCGCGAGCGCGCGTCGTCGGGCAGCAGCGGATCCAGGAACCGCGACGGCTTGCGGGAGCCGCGGCCCCCGGGGTTGCGGGCCAGGGCCCACGACAGGGAGAGGTCGACGCGGGCCCGGGTCATGCCGACGTAGAGCAGGCGCCGCTCCTCCTCCACCGCCGCGGGGGTGTCGGCGTAGGTGATCGGGAGCGTGCCGTCCTGGAGCCCGCAGAGGAAGACCGAGTCCCACTCCAGCCCCTTCGCCGCGTGGAACGTCGCGAGCGTGACGCCGTCCGCGACCGGGGCGTGCTGCTCCGCCGCCCGCCGGTCCAGGTCGTCGACGAAGGCGGCCAGGTCGCCCCCGGCTGCCGCGAACTCCGTCGCCTGGTCGACCAGGGCCTGCCAGGACTCCCAGCGGTCCCGGGTCTGGCCGCGGGCGGTCGGGGCCCGGTCGGTCCAGCCCATCCCGGAGAGCACCGCGGCGACGGTCTCGACCACCTCGGTGCCCTCGCCGGAGCGGGCGGCCCCACGGATCCGGGTCACGGCCTCGCGCACCTCGGGGCGGTCGAAGAAGCGGGCGGCGCCGCGGACGACGTACGGGATGCCACGCGCGGCCAGCGCCTCCTCGAAGGCCTCCGACTGGGCGTTGATCCGGAACAGGACCGCGACCTCGCCGAGCGTGCGGCCGGCGTCCCGGAAGCGCAGGATCTTGGCGGCCACGGCCTCGGCCTCGGCGACCTCGTCGGGGTACGGCGCATAGGTGACCGTCGGCCCGGAGGGGCGCTGGGCCCGCAGCCGCACCCCCTCGCTACCCGACCCGGCGAGCAGCGTGTTGGCGGCCTCGACGACCTCGGGGGTGGAGCGGTAGTTGCGCACCAGCTCCACCGACGTGGTGTCGGCGTGCTTGCGGGGGAAGTCGCGCAGGTAGTCGGCGTTGGCGCCGGCGAAGCTGTAGATGGTCTGGGCGGGGTCGCCGACGACGCAGATCTCGTGGCGCCCGCCGAGCCACAGGTCCAGCAGCGCGGACTGGAGCGGGGAGACGTCCTGGAACTCGTCGACGACGAACCACTTGTACTGGCGGCGCACCTCGGCCGCGACCCGCTCGTCGTCGGCGAGCATGCCGGCGGTCAGCAGCAGCACGTCCTCCATGTCCATCCGGCCCTGCCCGCGCTTGACCTCCTCGTAGCTGCCGAAGACCCGGCCCACGGTCTCGGCGTCGTGGCCGGTGACGGAGCGGCCGCGGGCGGTCGCGACCCGGGCGTAGTCGTCGGGGCGGACGTTGCTGACCTTGGCCCACTCCACCTCGGACGCGAGGTCGCGCAGCAGGGCCTGGTCGGCGGTGATCCGCTGGCGCCGGGCGGCGCTGGCCAGCAGCCCGATCTTGGACTCGATCAGCGAGGGCAGCTCGGTCCCGTGGGCGCGCGGCCAGAAGTAGCGCAGCTGGCGCAGCGCCGCGGAGTGGAAGGTGCGCGCCTGGACCGGGCCGGCGCCGAGCATCCGCAGCCGCTGGCGCATCTCGCCGGCCGCGCGGGTCGTGAAGGTGACCGCGAGGACCTCGGTCGGCGCGTAGACCCCGGTGGCGACGCCGTAGGCGATGCGGTGCGTGATCGCCCGGGTCTTGCCGGTCCCGGCACCCGCGAGCACCCGCACCGGACCCCGCACCGCCTCGGCGACGCGACGCTGCTCGGGGTCGAGCGCGGCGAGCAGCTGGTCGGGGTCGGTGGCGGGCATCAGGGGGAACATCTCCTGGGGGTGGCTGGTTGGATTCGGTGCAGGCAAACCCTAGACCGCGGAGGCGACAGTCCCAGATGAGCTCGTTCACGATGTACACGACCCCCTGGTGCGGCTACTGCCACCGTCTGAAGAGCCAGCTGGACCGTGAGGGGATCAGCTACGACGTCGTCGACATCGAGCAGGTCCCGGAGGCCGTGCAGATCGTCGAGCAGGCCAACGGCGGGAACCAGACAGTGCCGACGCTGGTCTACGCCGACGGGACCGCGATGACGAACCCGTCGCTGGCCCAGATCAAGGAGAAGCTGGCCACCCTGGCCTGACTCCCACGAGCCGTGCCCCGGCGCGGCGGGCAGCTCACCGGTCGCCCCACTGGCCCGGCAGCGGACCGCCGTACCACTGCTCGACCAGGGACCGGCTGATCGAGACCCCGCCCGGGAGCTGCACCCGGCCGGCCTCCACCTCACTGCGCAGGTCGGCGCGGGTGAACCACCGCGCCTCCTCGAGCTCGTCCTCGTCGACGGTGATCTCGGTGGACGTCGCGCGCCCGACGAACCCCAGCATCAGGCTCGCCGGGAACGGCCAGGCCTGGTTGCCCAGGTAGTCGACCTCGCCGACCAGCACCCCGCTCTCCTCCTGGACCTCGCGGCGCACCGCGTCCTCCAGCGACTCCCCCGGCTCGCAGAAGCCGGCCAGCGTCGAGAACCGGCCCTCGGGCCAGACCGCCTGCCGGCCGAGCAGGCAGCGCTCGTCCGGGGCGCCCGGCTCCCCCGCCGTGATCAGCATGATCACCGCCGGGTCGGTGCGCGGGAACTGCGTGCGTCCGCACCGGGTGCAGGCCAGCTCGTGGCCTGCCTTGCGGGGCTCCAGGGCGCCGGCGCAGCGCGGGCAGAACCGGGTCACGGCGTGCCACTCGGCCAACCCGATCGCGTGGAACAGCAGCGGCGCGTCCGCGATCGTGCCCGCGGCGAGCGGCGCCAGCAGTTCGCGCACCCGCAGCCATTCCGCGCCGTCCCCGGCGAGCCCCGACCCGGCGTACGCCGGGTCCGCGAGGACCGCGAACCACACCCGCCCGTCCTGCTCGCCCAGCAGCACCCGCACCCCCGGCGGAGCGTCCTGCGGCGCCACCCAGTCCAGGGCGCCGTCGACCGCGCGGACCCTCGTCCCGGCCACGACCAGGACCCGCGTCGCGGGGTCCGCCCAGCGCTGCTCGAGCCAGGCCTCGTCGGTGCGGCGCAGGGCCACCCGGTCGTGGGGGTCGGCGGCGAGCCGCTGGTGGGGGAAGCTCACGGCCGGCGGAACGCGTTCTGGGCCAGGACCACGACGCCGGCACCGAAGAAGCCCAGCACCGCGAGGCCGAGCGCCTCCCCGCCCTCGTCACCACCCCACGCCCACAGGCCTCCCCACACGGCGGGGATCAGGCAGAACCCGGCGAGGATCAGCAGCGGCCACTTGACGGGGCGGTTGTCGCTCACGCGTCGAGCATGTCATCCCGGGGAGCCGGAAGCAGCGGCCGGGCCGCGGTGTTGGGACCGATATGGAGACCGATGACACGGTGACGGGGCCGGTGCTGGACGCCGTGGTGATCGGCGCCGGCCAGGCCGGGCTCTCCGCGTCCTACCACCTGCTGCGCCGCGGGATCGACCACGTCGTCCTGGACGCCGACGACGCCCCCGGGGGCGCCTGGCAGCACCGCTGGGACTCCCTGACCATGCACGACGTGCACGGGATCGCCGCGCTGCCGGACGCCCCCGCCCTGCCCGAGTCCGGCGAGCGCGCCAACGCCGCGGTGCCGGCGTACTTCGCGGCGTACGAGCGCCAGCACGGCTTGCCGGTGCTGCGGCCGGTGCCGGTGGACCGGGTGACCTCGCAGACCGACGGACTGCTCGCGGTGCACGCCGGGGCCCGGACCTGGCGGACCCGGACCCTGGTCAACGCCACCGGGACCTGGACCCAGCCGTTCGTTCCGCACTACCCCGGCATCGAGACGTTCCGGGGCGTGCAGGTGCACGCCCGGGCCTATCCGGGCACCGAGCACTTCCGCGGGCGGCGGACGCTCGTGGTCGGCGGCGGGGCGTCGGCGGTCCAGCTCCTCGGCGAGCTGGCGCTGGTGACCGACACCCTGTGGGTGACCCGCCGGCCGCCGGTGTGGCGCACCGGAGGTCTCGGCCCGGAGGACGGCCGGGCGGCGGTGGCCCAGGTCGAGGACCGGGTGCGCCGCGGGCTGCCGCCCGGCAGCGTGGTCGGGGTGACCGGCCTCGTCCTCCGTCCCCAGGAGCTGGCCGCGGAGCGGCTGGGCGCCTACCGGCGGCGGCCGATGTTCGCAGCGGTCGAGGAGGACGGCGTGCGGTGGGCGGACGGGTCGTTCGAGGCCGTGGACGCGATCGTCTGGGCGACCGGGTTCCGGCCGGCGGTCTCCCACCTCGCCCCGCTGCACCTGCGCAGCGAGCACGGCGGGATCCGGCTCGACGAGGCCGGGACGACGGCGCTCGCCGACCCGCGCGTGCAGCTGGTGGGCTACGGGCCCTCCGCGAGCACGATCGGCGCCAACCGCGCCGGGCGGTTCGCCGCGCGCGGCGTCGCCCGCTGGCTGGAGCGCGACCGGGCGGTGTCGACTGCCCGGTGAGACCGGGCGGTGTCAACTGCCCGGTGAGACCGAGCGGGTGATGAGCCGGCCGCGTCGCCGTGGACGGGCCGGCTCACCACCGGGGCGTCACTTGTCGGTGACCTTCTTGGCCACGGCGCCGAGGACGGCGGCGACGACGAGGGCAACGAGCAGCTTCTTGACCACGGGTTCTCCTTCGGTTGGTTCACGCCACCCCGCCGTGCCGGTGGGGTGGACCCGCATCCCATCGTGCCCGGACCCGGCGGCGTACGCCGGGGTGCCACGCCGGACAGGGGCCGACCAGGGGCCGACCAGGGGCCGACCTGCCTCAGCCGGCCAGCAGCCGCTCCAGCTCGTCGCGGCCCGGGAGGTCAGCGGGCTCGACCAGGTCGCCGGTGCGGACGTAGAAGAACGCCGCCCGCACCGAGGCCGGGTCCACGCCCTCCAGCTCCGCCCAGGCCTGGCGGTAGATCGCCAGCTGCAGCGGGTCGGCGCTCTGGTGCCGGTTGGTCTTCCAGTCCACGAGCAGGAAGCCGTCGCCGTCGCGGTAGACCGCGTCGATCCGGCCGCGCACCACCTGACCGCCCAGGACCAGCGCGAACGCCGGCTCGACGGCGTGCGGGACCCGGTCGGCGAACGGCCCCTCCTCGAAGAGCTTCACCAGCTCGGCGAGCTCGGCCTCGTCGGCGATGTCGGTGTCGGCACGGCCGGGCAGCTCGTCGGGGTCCAGGAGCAGCTGCTGACCGAAGCGCGCCTCGACCCAGGCGTGGAAGCGGGTGCCGAACCGGGCCGAGGGCGAGGGCGGGCGGGGCATCGGGCGGGCCAGGTCGCGGGCGAAGCCCTCGGGGTCGTCGCGCAGCCGGGCCAGCGCCGTCGCGGACAGGCTCGAGGGCAGCGGCACCTCAAGGGCCGGCGACCGGTCCCGGGAGGCCTCCTCGAGCAGCCGCTCGATCTCGTCGTCCCACTGGCCGACCCGGTCCAGCAGGAGCACGTCCTCCAGGTCGTCCGGGGCGTCCGGATCGGCCGCGCGGACCCGAGCCGCCGCCTCGACCCGCCGCTCGACCTCGGCGGTGCGGTGCGAGATCGGCCAGGGCAGGTCGGTGAGCCGCTCGGCGTACGGGCTCGGCGTGCCCTTCTCCGGCATCGCCAGCCACTGGTCCGGCTCGCCACCCCAGGCGGTCATGGCCTCGCGGGTGCGCTGGAGGTACGCCGAGGGGCCGAGCCCGGTCTTCAGGTGCGGCGCCCAGCACCACGCCGAGACCCACAGCTGATGGCGGGCGCGGGTCCAGGCGACGTAGCCGAGCCGGAGCTCCTCGAGGGCCTCGTGGGCCTTGGCGGCCTTGCCGACCGCGACGATGTCCTCGCAGGTGTGCCCGGTCAGCGCCGGCAGGTCCCGGGCGTCACCGCGCAGCGCGGTCGGCATCACGAACGGCACGGTCAGCCAGCTGGAGCGGGTCCGGTTGGTGGGGAACTTCCGCTCGGTCACGCCGACCAGGAAGACCGCGTCCCACTCCAGGCCCTTGGCGCGGTGGACCGTGAGCAGCTTGACGGAGTCGGCCTCGGAGGGCGTGGCGACGTCGAGCCCCTGGCCGAACTCGTCCTCGGCCTCCAGCCAGGCCAGCAGCGCGGCCAGCGTGACCTGGCCGTCGACGGCCTGGAACTCCGCCACGGCCTGGACGAACAGGTCCAGGTTGTCGCGCCGGGCCGCGGCCGCGGGGCTCACCGAGGAGGCCAGCTCGACGTCGATCCCGGTGGTCTCCACGATCCGGCGGACCAGGTCGAGGATCGGCTCGCCGATCGAGGAGCGCAGCCGGCGCAGTTCGTCGGCGAGCAGCGTGAAGCGCTCGCGCGCCTGGGCGGAGTAGTCGAGCTCGCCGGGATCCTCCAGCGCGTCGCACAGCGCGGGGATCTCGGTCGGGTCCGCGCCCTCGACGGCCGCACCCAGCTGGGCCTGCAGGTCGGCGAAGTCCTGGGGGCCGCCGGCGCCGCCGGTGAGCTCCCGGGCCCGGCGCCCGAGCAGGGCCAGGTCACGCGGCCCGATCGCCCACCGGGGGCCGGCCAGCAGCGTCAGCAGCGCGGCGTTCGCGGTGACGTCCTGGACCAGGGTCAGGGTCGCGACGACCTCGGCCACCTCCGGCAGTCGGAGCAGCCCCTTGAGGCCCACGATCTCGACCGGCACCTCCCGCGCGGACAGCGCGTCGAAGACCGCCGCCGCGTGGGCGTTGTCGCGGGTCAGGACGCCGATCTCCTTCCAGCACGGGCCCTCGCGGCGGCGGGTCAGCTCGGCGTGGGTGGCGATCACCTGGTCGGCCAGCCAGGCCAGCTCGCCGTCCCAGGTCTCGTGCACGACGGCCCGCACCTCCCCCGGGTCGGCACCGGGCTTGGCCTCCAGCGGCAGCAGCTCGGGCCGGTCGGCGTACAGCTCCGCGGCGAGGTGGTTGGCGGTGGCGAGGATGCGCGCGTCGGAGCGACGGTTGACCGTGAGCGGATAGGTCGTGGTCGCCCCGTCGCGGGCGGGGAAGTCCTGGCCGAACTCCAAGATGTTGGACACCGAGGCGCCGCGCCAGCCGTAGATCGCCTGGTTGGGGTCGCCGACCGCTGTCACCGGGTGGCCCCGGCCGTGCTCGGCGTCGGGTCCGGAGAAGAGCCGGCTGAGCATCAGCGCCTGGGCGACCGAGGTGTCCTGGTACTCGTCGAGGAGCACGACCTTGAACTTCGCGCGCTCCGCCTCGCCGACCTCGGGGCACTCCTGCGCGAGCCGGGCCGCGAGCGCGATCTGGTCGGAGAAGTCCATCAGGCCGTGGCGCCGCTTGAGGGCGCGGTAGGCCTCGACCAGGCCGAGCAGCTCGGCGCGCCGGTCGATCGCGGCGATCGCCTTCTCGTTCTTCTCCCGGTAGGTCTTGCGGTGCTCGGTGGCCATCCCGGCCTCGAACAGCGGGCGCTGCGCGGCGTCGTGGGCGCGCACCTCGGCGGGACTCACCAGGTGCTCGCTCATCTCGCCGTCCAGGGCGAGGAGGTACTGGACGACGTGGCGCGGGGAGTCGCTGAGCGCCGCCACCGGGGCGGTGTAGCGCTGCACCGCCCGCGCGGCGAGCTGGTAGCGGCTGGCGTCGGCGATCAGCCGGGTGTCGGGCTCGTGGCCGATGCGCAGGCCGTGCTCGGAGAGCAGCGCCGAGGCGTAGGAGTGGTACGTCGCGACGGTCGGCTCCTCGACCTCGTCGGCCGCGTCCGGGTCGGCGGGGTCGACCCGGCGGGTGCCGCGCTCGGGCAGCAGGCCCGCCTGGCGGAGGTTCTCCCGGATCCGGGACTGCAGCTCGGCGGTCGCCTTGGTGGTGAAGGTCAGGCCGAGGACCTCCTCGGGGCGGACCCGGCCGGTGGCGACCAGCCACACCACCCGGGCGGCCATCACCGTGGTCTTGCCCGAGCCGGCGCCCGCGATCACGACGGCGGGCTCCAGGGGCGCGGTGATCGCGGCGAACTGCTGGTCGCTGAAGGTCCAGTCGGCGCCGAGGACGTCGCGCAGCTGCTCGGGGGTGGTGATGTCGCGCAGCGTCACGAGAGCACCGTCCCGGCGGTCTTGTCGGGGCACAGGGCGTGGAAGGAGCAGCGGTCGCACTGCGGGCCGGGGCGGGCCACGAAGTCCTCGGCGCGCAGGACCGCGGCGGCCTGGACGAGCTGCTCCTCGACGAAGCCCGCGCCCTCGGTCGGCGGAGGCTGACGCTGCACCTTGGGCAGGTCGACGCCGTGGCGCAGCTGCACCAGCTCCGCGCCACCCGGGGCGCCCGGTCCGAGGCCCTCGGGCAGCCAGGCGTCGGCGGCGCCGTGCTCGACGGCGAGCTGGTAGAGCCCCAGCTGGGCGTGCCGCTCGACCTGGGGCCCGGTGGGCGGGTACTTGCCGGTCTTCAGGTCCACGACGACGACCCGCGGCCCGCGTCCGGTGGCCTCGGGGTCCTCCTCCAGCTCCAGGCGGTCGGCGTAGCCGTGCAGCCGGACCCGCTGCCCGTCGGGCAGCGTGACCTCGGCCTGCATCCGGGGCTCGGTGGCCAGGACCGTGCGGGCGCCGGGCCGCTGGTGCCAGGCCACGAAGCGTGCCAGCGCGTCGCGGACCGCGGCGCGCTCGCGCATCCGCGACCAGGGGGTGCGGAACTCCATGCGGTCCCAGACCTCGTCGACCAGCGGCATCAGGTCGGCGTCGACGTCGACCGGGGAGGGCAGCTCCCCGACCGCGATCCGCTCGGCGATCGCGTGCACGACCTTGCCGAAGCCCTGGCTGGCCGAGCTGACGACCTCGCCGCCGGCCTCGCGGGACAGGAACCACTGGGCCGGGCAGGTCAGCAAGCCCTCGAGGGTGCTGGCCGAGATCGTCAGCGGCTCCTCCGTCGGGCGCACCGGCCGGTCCGCGCGGCTCGGCGCCCGCAGGCCCCACCAGCTGGCGGGGTCGGCCGCCGGCGCCACCGGCCGGCCGTGCACCTCGGCCTCGGCGAGCCGGCGCAGCCGGCGGGCGGCGGCCCGGCGCAGCGGCTCGGGCTGCTCGGGGTCGGCGAGGGTACGCCGCAGCTCGGCGACCAGCCCGGCCACCGACAGCGGCCGGCGCGGCCGGCCGACCCGGTGCTCGGGGTCGCGACCGAGCTCGGAGAGGAACCGGGACGGCTGCTCGCCCTCGTCGTCGCTGGAGGCCACCGCGGTGACCACCAGGCGCTGGCGGGCACGGGTCGCGGCGACGTAGAAGAGCCGCCGCTCCTCGGCCAGCATGGTGCCGCGGGTCAGCGGCGGCAGCAGCTCGTCGCGGCCGATCCGGTCGGCCTGGAGCAGGGAGTCGCGCCGGCGCAGGTCGGGCCAGGCGCCCTCCTGGACCCGGGCCACGACCACCAGCCGCCACTCCAGGCCCTTGGACCGGTGCGCGGTGAGCAGACGGACGGCGTCGCCGCGCACGCCGCGGTCGGCGAGGGTGTCCGCCGGGATCTCCTGGGCGCTCAGCGTCGCGACGAACTCCCGGACGCTGGTGTGGCCGCGCTGCTCCTCGGCGCGGGCCGCGGTCTCGAAGAGCGCGCAGATCGCGTCCAGGTCGCGGTGGGCCAGCCGCGCGCCGTGGCCGCCGGAGGACGTGGCATGGCGCAGCCGGCGCCCCCAGTCCGAGCCCTCCCACAGCGTCCAGAGCACCTCCTCCACGGTGGCGCCCTCGCTCAGCTCGGCGCGGGCCCGGGCGATCGTGGCGGCCACCCGTCGGGCCCGGCGCGCGGCGTCGCCGGGCAGGCCGGCCAGCGTCTGCGGATCCAGCACGGCACGCCGCACGAGGTCGCGGGGCGCGACGTCGGGGAAGCGCTCGCGCAGGGCCCGGGTCAGCGCCCGCACGTCGGTGGCGTCGAGCGCGCCGAGCTGGGAGGTGAGCAGCCCCTGTGCGCGGTCGGCGCCGACGTGGTCGGGGGACGCCGGGTCCTCGACGTCGGCGTCGACGACCACCCCGAGCGCGGCGAGCAGCGGCAGCACGGCCGGCTCCCGCACCAGCGGCGTCTCGTCACTGGCGACCTCGACCGGGACCCCGGCCGCGACCAGCGAGCGACGCAGCCCCGGGATCTCGGTGCGCCCGGAGCGGACCAGCACCGCCATGTCCGACCAGGGGATGCCGTCCTCGAGGTGCGCGCGGCGCAGCAGGTCCGCGACGTGCTCGGTCTCCGCGCGAGCGGTGTCGAAGGTGAGCACGTCGACGGTGCCGGGCCCCAGCGCGTGGGCCACCGGGGCGGGGTTGCGGAAGGCGGCGTACTGCTCGGCGGGGATGGCCCCGCTCACCGCGATCCCGGCCGCGATCGAGCGGGAGGCACGCAGCAGCCGGGACCCGAAGCGCCGGGTCGTGGCCAGCGCGACCACCGGCGCCGGCGCGCCGCCGGGCAGCGCGAACTCGCGGGGGAAGTCGAGGATGCCGCGCACGTCGGCGCCGCGGAACCCGTAGATCGACTGGTCCGGGTCGCCCACTGCTACCAGGTTGCGCCCGTCGCCGGCCAGCGCCTGCAGCAGCGCGACCTGGCTGGGGTCGGTGTCCTGGTACTCGTCGACGAAGACGTGGGAGAACTGGGCGCGCAGCTCGTCGCGGTGCACCTGGGCCTCGATGACCGCGCGCGCGATCAGGTCGGGGTAGTCGATCGCGCTCTGGTCGCCCAGGACGTCGAGGTACTGAGCCATGAAGGCGCCGGCCGCCTCGAGCTCGGGCACCCGCTCGCGCCGGCCGAGCTCGGCGAGGTCGGCGGGGTCGAGGCCGCGCTCGCGGGCCCGGGAGAGCACCGCGTGCACCTCCTTGGCGAAGCCGCGGGTGCCGACGGCGGCCCGCAGCCCGTCGGGCCAGCGGACCGCCTCGGGGTGGTCGCCGAGCAGCTCGGTCAGCACGACGTCCTGCTCGGGGGCCGTCAGCAGCCGCAGCGGCGCGGCGTACAGCTCGGCGGGCGCGAAGCGGCGCACCAGCCCGTAGGCGAAGGAGTGGAAGGTCGAGCTCAGGGTGGAGGCCATGGTGCGGCCCAGCCGGGCGGTGACCCGGTCGCGCAGCTGCTCGGCGGCCTTGCGGGAGAACGTCAGCGCGAGCACCTCGTCGGGGCGGGCGCCGCGGGTCTCGATGCGCTCGACGATCGCCTCGACCAGCGTCGTGGTCTTGCCGGTGCCGGGGCCGGCGAGCACGAGCAGCGGGCCCCCGGGGTGGTCGACGACGCGCTGCTGGTGCTCGTCGAGGACCGGCACGTCGAGGTCGGCGCGCCGGCGCACGAGGCGGTAGGACGTCGGCGCGGTCATGACCTCATTCGATCATCCGGGGCCGACAGTCCTGTCGAGACTTGCCGTTCCGGGCGTTCGGGCGGGATGGGAGGGTTGCGGGCATGGCCCCGGAAACCCACGCTGCAGCCGATGCCCCCACCGGTCCCCTCTCGGACCTGATCGTCCTCGACCTCACCCGAGCTCTCGCCGGCCCGCACGCCGCGATGATGCTGGGCGACCTCGGGGCCCGGGTGATCAAGGTCGAGTCCCCCACCGGCGACGACACCCGGTCGTGGGGCCCGCCGTTCGTCGGCGAGGAGCACGAGCGCGAGTCGACGTACTTCATGGCGGCCAACCGCAACAAGGAGTCCATCGTCCTGGACCTCAAGTCGCCCGAGGACAAGGACGTGCTCACCCGCCTCGTCGAGCGCGCCGACGTGCTCATGGAGAACTTCCGGGTGGGGGTGCTGGACCGGCTCGGCTTCTCCGTGGAGCGGCTGCACGAGCTCAACCCGCGACTGATCGTGCTCTCGATCACCGGCTTCGGCCACGACGGCCCCGAGGCCACCCGCGCCGGCTACGACCAGATCGCCCAGGGCGAGGGCGGCCTGATGTCGCTGACCGGGACCAGCGCCCCCACCAAGGTCGGGGTCCCGATCGCGGACCTGCTCGCCGGCATGAACGGCGCGTACGGCGTCGTCGCCGCCCTCCACGAGCGCGAGCGCACCGGCCGCGGCCGGGTGGTCCGCACCTCGCTGCTGGCCGGCATGGTCGGCGTCCACGCCTTCCAGGGGACCCGCTGGACCGTCGCGAAGGAGGTCCCCGGCCTGGCCGGCGACCACCACCCCTCGATCGCGCCGTACGGCATGTTCGCCACCGCGAGCGCCCCGATCCAGATCGCCTGTGGCTCCGAGGGCCTGTGGAAGGCGCTGTGCCGGGCCCTCGAGCTGGACGCCGACGCCCCGCAGTTCGCCACGAACCCGCTGCGCGTCGCCAACCGCGACGAGCTGATCGCGGTGCTGGAGGGCCTCTTCGCGGCCCAGCCGGCGGAGCACTGGCTCGCGCTGCTCGCCGACGCCGGCATCCCGTCGGGCAAGGTCCGCACCCTCGACGACGTCTACGCCTGGGACCAGACCCGCTCCCAGGGCCTGCTGCTCACGGTCGACCACGCCACCCAGGGCGAGCTCGAGCTGCCCGGCTCCCCGATCCGCTTCGACGACAACCCGTTCTCGGGCGGGCGGCCGACGCACACCGCGCCGCCGACCCTGGACCAGCACGGCGCCGCGATCCGGGAGTGGCTGGACTCCTGAGCCCGCGGGCCGGGCGGGGCCGCGTCCACCTGGGGGAATGGGCCTCGCCAGCGGAGGTCCGGACCGTCAGACTGGCGCCGTGACGAGCACCCGCACCGTGGCGATCCTGGCCTTCGACGACATGGAGGTCCTCGACTACGCCGGGCCCTACGAGGTCTTCAACGTGGCCGGCGAGGTCAGCGACCCGGGCGCGTTCTCGGTGCTCTCGGTGGGGCTCACCGGTGAGGTCGCGACCGGCCGGGGCGGCTTCCGGGTGCTGCCCGACCACGGCCTGGACGACTGCCCGGCCACCGACCTGCTGGTGGTCCCCGGGGGCGCCGGCGTGCGCCGGCTCCAGTCCGACGACCGGCTGCTGGCCTGGCTGCGCGACCGGGCGGCCGAGGTCGAGGTGCTGGTCTCGGTCTGCACCGGCGCACTGCTGCTGGCCTCGGCCGGGCTGCTGCACGGGCGGCGCGCCACCACCCACCACACGGCGTACGCCGAGCTGGCCGGCCTGGACCCGACCGTGCAGGTCGAGCGCGGACCCCGGTTCGTGCGCAGCGCGGACCGGCTGTGGACCTCCGGCGGCATCTCGGCCGGCATCGACCTGTCCCTGCGGGTCGTCCGCGAGCTCGCCGGGCCCCGGGTCCACGACGACGTGGTCGCCGAGATGGAGTGGGGCTGGCGCTCCTGATCGGAGCCGGAGTGGTTACCGGCTCGGCGTGAAGCCGCCCCGGGACGCCGCCGTCGCCGCCTCCAGCCGCTGGACCGACCCGGACGGCTACCGCTCCCCCGCCGGGAGCGTGCACGCCTGGCTGCGCGGGACCAACCAGACACTGTGCGGGATCCCGCTCAGCCGGGCCGGCCTGATGCGGTTCCCCCACATCCAGTGGGCCGACGTGCAGCCGGCCACCGGCCGCGACGCCGACCGGGTCCAGGAGGTCTGCCCCCGGTGCGCCGCCGGGATGGGCGCGCGCCGCGACGAACGGCCCTGGCGACGGGTCAACCCGCGCCCCTGAGACCGGCGGCCCCGAGACCTGGGCCGGACAGCAGAACGCCACCCGGGGTGGCCGCCGGGGCGGCCACGCCGGGTGGCGGGTTCTGCGGGATCTGGTCGATCAGCCCAGGTCGACGATCGCGGCGACCGGGCCGCCACCCTCGGGGCCCTGGTGCGCCGCGGAGACCGAGACGAAGACCGCCGGGTCGCCGGTGACGGCGGCGGTCACGCCACCGACGCAGGACTTGATCTGGCGGTGCCAGTGCACGTCGGAGTCGTCGAGCATCGCGTTGCGGCGACCCCGGACGGTGCCGTCCTGCGAGGCCTCGCACTTGAGGAAGACGTTGACGAGCTTGCCGTCGAGGTCGGTGTGGTGCGGGCGCTCGGGGAGCTCGAGGCCGGCGTCCTTGATCGCGTTCCAGATGCCGTCCTGGTCGAGGGCGTCGGTCATCACCGAGTGCCCGACCCGGTAGCGGCCGCCCACGCCGCGGGCGTTGCCCACGACGACGACCTGCGCCCGGTCCAGCTCCACGCCCGAGGAGCAGGATGCGACGGCCGAGTAGAGCTCGCGGTTGTGCATGACGTCCTCGTCGGAGGGCATCTCGATCTCGCCCAGCGCCACGGCGATGCCGAGCGCGGTGACGCCGTTGGAGAGGTCCATCGACTCGTGGGTGTGCTCGGTCCACACGTCCTTGCCGCGCCGCTTGGCGTCGCGGATCGTGTCGATCGTCAGCAGCGGGGTCTTGGTCTGGACGTAGTGCACGTCGGCCGGGTCGGTGATCCCGGCCCGCTCCATCGCGACCTTCACGGCGTCGGCGACCTTGGAGATCATCGGCGTGCGGCCGATCTCCTCGGGGAGCAGCTGCTCGCTCATCGCGAAGCCGACCGTGAGCCGCTGGTCGTCGGTGGGCTCGGCGTCGACGGTCGCGAAGACCGTGGCGTGGGGGCTGATCACGCCGTCGGTGCCGCCGGACCACACGATCGGGACCTGCTTGACAGCCTCGGGGTCGGCGCCCTTCTCGACCAGCACCTCGCGGAAGGCGCGGTCGGCGATGATCCGGGTGTAGTCGTTCACACCACCGTTGCCCTCGGTCTTGCCGATGATCGCGATCACCCGCGAAGCCTCCATGACGCCCTCGTCCAGGAGCTTGGCGAGCTCGGAGGCGTCGGCGACGGAGTGGATCGGGACCTTGCGAACTTCGATGGCGCTGGGCATGTTTCTCCTCGGTTGATCGGTCGGACTGGTCGGACAGTACGGGGGGTCAGTCGGGGACGACGACGGTGCCGGCGCCCTGCTCGAGCGCGGCGGTGATGTTCTCCAGGCTGGTGATGACGGCCCGGCCGCCGGTCTGCTCGACGAAGCGGCAGGCGGCGTCGACCTTCGGCCCCATCGAGCCGCTGGCGAAGTGGCCCTCGGCGGCGTGGCCGCGCAGCTCGGAGACGGTCAGAGTGCCGAGCTCCTCGGCGTCGGGCTGGCCGAAGCGGAGCACTGCATGGGTGACGTCGGTGGCGACGACCAGCACGTCCGCGCCCAGGCCACGGGCCAGGATCGCGGCTCCGAGGTCCTTGTCGATGACTGCCTCGACGCCGCTGAGCCGGCCGTCGGCGTCGGCCACGACCGGGATCCCGCCGCCGCCCGCGGCGACCACGACGTACCCGGCGTCGACCAGGGCCGTCGCGGCCGGGGCGTCGACGATCTCCAGCGGCTCGGGCGAGGCGACCATCCGGCGCCAGCCCTTCTCGCCGCGGTCCTCCCAGGTCTCGCCGTGGGAGACGAGCACCGCGGCCTCCTCGGCCGACAGGTAGCGGCCGATCGGCTTGGTCGGGCGGACGAAGCCGGGGTCGTCGGCGGCGACGCGGGTGCGGGTCACCACGGTGGCGGTACGCCGTTCGGACCCGCGGGCGGCCAGCGCCCCGTCCAGGGCGTTCATCAGCACGTAGCCGACCGTGCCCTGGGTCTGGGCGCCGCACCAGTCCAGCGGGACCGGCGGCACCACGGAGGCGGCGATCTCGTTCTTCACCAGCAGGTTGCCGACCTGGGGCCCGTTGCCGTGGGTGAGGACCACCTCCACGCCGGACACGACGAGGTCGGCCACCGCCTCGGCAGCGGTCGCGACCGCTGCGATCTGGTCGTCGGGTCGCGCGCGACCCTCGGCATTGGTCATGGCGTTTCCGCCGAGCGCGATCAGGACCCTCATGGAGTCGAACCTAGTGAGCCGGGGCACGTCGGGAGCAGGGCAACACCGGCCAGAGACTCCCCGAGGTGCTGGCAGGTGTTGCCAAGCGCCGTGCGGGCGCTGCGACGGGGCGGCCGCTCGGCACCCCGGATCACGGGCGGGGGCCGCCGGTGGCGGTGAGCGGGCGGACCCGCGGGGGCAGCCGGGAGTACCACCCGGCCAGGCGGCCGTCGCGGCTGACCCGGCGCAGCCGCTCCTCGATCTCGGGACGGGCGTCGCGGGGCGCGGCGATCAGCAGGTGGTCACCGGCGCGCAGGACCGTGGTGTCGGCGGGCACGAAGAGCCGTCCCTCGCGCAGCGCGAGCGCCACCGCCGTGCCCTCGGGCAGGCGCAGCTCGGCGACCTCCACCCCGGCGATCCGCGAGTCCGGCGGCACGCTGAGCTGGAGCAGCGTGGCGTCGAGGTCCTCCAGCGGCGCGGAGTCGATCGTGACGTCCCGGGCGCCTACCGCGAGCGCAGCCCCGGTACGGCGCGCCACCCAGGGCAGCGTGGGGCCCTGCACCAGCGTGAACAGCACCACCAGCAGGAAGACCACGTCGAAGACCCGCTCCGCCCCCGGCAGCCCGACGCTCATCGGGATCGTGGCCAGCACGATCGGCACGGCACCGCGCAGCCCGGCCCAGCTGATGAACGCCTGGTCGCGCCAGGGCACCCCGAACGGGGTCGCGCACAGCAGCACCGACAGCGGCCGCGCGACGAGCGTGAGCGCCCCGCCGACGATCAGAGCGGTGGGCAGCGCGTCGAGGAGGCGGTCGGGGCTGGCGAGCAGCCCGAGCAGGATGAACAGCCCGATCTGGGCGAGCCAGGCCAGCCCCTCCACGAAGCTGTCGGTGGCCGCACGGTGCGGCAGCCGGGAGTTGCCCAGCACCAGCCCGGCGACGTAGATGGCCATGATCGGGCTGCCGCCGGCGATGCCGGAGACCGCGAAGGCCAGGAACGCGATCGCCAGGGTCGCCAGCGGATAGAGGCCGGAGGCGGGCAGCGCGCTGCGGGCCAGCAGCCAGACGCCGCAGCGGGCGACCGCGAACCCGAGCGCCACGCCGGCGAGGAGCTGGTAGCCGATCTGGCCGGCGATGCCGAGCGCGCCGGAGCTGTTCCAGGCGTCCGAGGTGACGACCGTGACCAGGATGATCACCGGCGGGTCGTTGAAGCCGGACTCCGCCTCGACGACCGCCCGCAGCCGGCCGCGGACCGGGAGCTGGCGCAGCACCGAGAACACCGCCGCCGCGTCGGTGGAGGACGCCACGGCGCCCAGCACGATCGCGGTGCGCAGGTCCACGTCGAGCAGGAGCAGGACCAGCCCGCTGGTGACCGCGACGCTCACGAAGACGCCGAGCGTCGCGAGCACGCCGGCGAGCGGGGCGACCGGCCGGATCGCCGACCACTGGGTCGTGAAGCCGCCCTCCGCGAGGATCATCGCGAGCGCGACGTTGCCGAGCACCTGGGTGAGCTCGGCGTCCTCGAACTGCAGCCCCAGCCCCGACTCCCCCAGCGCGAGCCCGATCGCGAGGTAGACCAGCAGGCTGGGCAGGCCGGCCCGGGTCGAGATCCGCACCGCGGCGACCGCGGCGAGCAGCACGGCCGCGCCCAGGAGCACGACCGCGTTGAGGTCAGCCGGATCCATCAGTCCCCGCGGCGGTCCGGACGCCCGGAGCGGACGCCGGCCGCAGCAGCACGTCGACCTCCACCAGCTCCACGTCGAGCAGCACGACGCCCGGGACCCGGACCGCCGCGGCCAGCGCGTCCAGGTGGACGCCCAACCCGTCCGGCAGCTCCTCGACGCCCAGCCAGGCGGCGCTGTCGCGCACGGCGGCGGCGAGCGCGTCGTCCACGGCGCTCGCCGGCGGCAGGTACGGCGTACCGGGCGGGCACGCCACCGGCTGCCAGGTCGCCTCCAGCAGCACCAGCACCTCGTGGCCGTCGCCGGTCCTCGCGCGCACCGAGGTCAGCAGCTGGGTCGGCGCCGCGTCCACGACGACGAACCGGTCCAGCAGCGGCACCCGGAGCGTGACGCCGCGGTGCCCCGAGCGGCGTACGACGTCGCGGCGCACCACGTGCACCAGCTCCCCGGGAAGCACCGGGCGGGCCACGGCGCCGGCGAGCAGCACCAGCAGGGGGACCCCGAGGACCGCCCAGACCGCAGCACCCGGTTGCGCGTCCACAGCTCCTCCTCGTCCCGTCCCGACCGACACCTCGATTCTTCGTGACCGGGAGCCCGCACGGAATGGGGGCCAGCACCCATCTCCGGCGTGGACCCCGGGTCGGGCGTGACTCCGCACGGCCGGTCGGGGACCCTGGCCGGGTGCGCGTCCTCTCCCGGCTCGGCCGGCTCCCGCTGTACTGGCAGGTGTGCCTGATCAACGGCGCGGTGTTCGTCGCCGGCACACTCGCGCTGGTGCTCTCCCCCGCGAGCGTCTCCGAGCAGGTGGTGCTCTCCGAGGCCCTGGTCCTGGTGGTCGGGCTCGGCGTCATGCTGCTGACCAACGCGCTGCTGCTGCGCCGCAGCCTCGGCCCCGTGGACCGGGTGGTCCGGGAGATGGGGACCGTGGAGCTGACGCAGCCGGGCGGCCGGCTGACCGAGCACGGCGACGGCCCGGGCGGCCGGCTGGTGCACAGCTACAACGCGATGCTGGACCGGCTCGAGTCGGAGCGCAGCACCAGCAACGCCCGGGCGCTGGCCGCCCAGGAGGCCGAGCGGCACCGGATCGCCCAGGAGCTGCACGACCAGGTCGGGCAGGGCCTGACAGTGGTGCTGCTCGGCCTCAAGCAGGTGCACGCCCGGGCACCCGCCGAGCTGGACGCCGAGCTGCGGCTGGTCCGCGACAGCACCCGCGCGGCCCTCGACGACGTGCGCCGGGTGGCGCGCGAGCTGCGGCCGGGGGTCCTGGAGGACCTCGGCCTGGCCAGCGCGCTGGCCGCGCTGTGCTCGGAGTTCGCGGTGCACGGCGGCGCCCGCGTGCGACGCACCATCGCGCCCGGGCTGCCGCCGCTCGGCGCGGACCGGGAGCTGGTCGTCTACCGGGTCGCCCAGGAGGCGCTGACCAACGCGGCCCGGCACGCCCAGGCGACCGAGGTCGAGGTGTCACTCTCCCGGCTCGGCCCCGAGGTGGTGCTGGAGGTCCGCGACGACGGCCGCAGCACCGCCGCGATCGTGCCCGGCTCGGGCGTGCTCGGGATGCGCGAGCGGGCGCTGCTGGTCGGCGGGCGGCTGGGCGTCGAGGGCGGCGCCGGGCACGGCACGACGGTCCGGCTCGCGCTGCCGCTGGAGGAGACCCCGCAGCAGAGCCCCCAGCAGATCCCGGAGCAGACCCGGTGATCCGGATCCTGCTGGCCGACGACCACGCGCTGGTGCGCCGCGGCGTACGCCTGATCCTCGAGCAGGAGCCCGACCTCGAGGTCGTCGCGGAGGCCGGCGACGGCGCGGAGGCGGTCCGGCTGCTGCGCGAGGTCGAGGTGGACCTGGTCGTGCTCGACATCGCGATGCCGCTGATGACCGGCCTCCAGGCGGCCCGGGAGATCTCCCGGCGCCGCGACCGGCCGCGGCTGCTGATGCTCTCGATGCACGACAACGAGCAGTACTTCTTCGAGTCCCTCAAGGTGGGCGCCAGCGGCTACGTGCTGAAGTCGGTGGCCGACGAGGACCTGGTCTCGGCGGTCCGAGCCGCGATGCGCGGCGAGGCCTTCGTCTACCCCGGTGCGATGGGGGCGCTGGCCCGCGACTACCTGGACCGGCTGCGCCGCGGCGAGCGGGTGCCCGAGACCGTGCTCACCGGCCGCGAGGACCAGGTGCTGAAGCTGATCGCCGAGGGCCTGTCGTCGAAGGAGATCGCCCAGCAGCTGGTGATCAGCGTGCGCACCGTCGAGCGGCACCGGGAGAACATCCTGGCCAAGCTCGGCATGCGGGACCGGACCCAGCTGACCCGCTACGCGATCCGGGCCGGGCTGCTCGAGCCGTGAGCCGGCAGCCGCGCCGAAGGGCCGGCACCCCCGTCAGGGAGTGCCGGCCCCTCGGACCGCCGGTGCTGCTCAGCGCAGAGTGAGGACCTTCCGCGCCGCGCTGCCCCGGACCAGGCGGGTGCCCGTGAAGGTCGCCTTCAGGACGTGCTTGCCGGGACCGACCCGCAGCGTCACCGTCCGGCGGCCGCGGTCGCCAGCGGTCAGCCGCACGGCCCGGACGACCTTGCCCCGGTCGGTCAGCACGACCGTGCCGACGTCGGGCAGCCGGGGAACCGTGAAGGTGACAGTCGCCGCGACCCGGTGCCGGCCGCCCGCCTTGCCGAGGCGCTTGACCTTCAGCCGCGTGGTGGACGGCGCCTTCGCCACGGTGACCGGCGCCGGCGCGCTGGTGGAGCCGTCGTACGCCGGGTCCGCCGGCGTGAACCGGGCGACCACCGACGTGGTGCCGGGGGTGAGACCCGACAGCGACAGCGACGCCGAGCCGCCGGAGGTCGTGCCGGTGGCGACGACCTTGCCGCCGACCAGCAGGCCGACCCGGCCGTCGACCGGACCGGCCGTGCCGGCGGCGCTCACCCGGACGGTGGCCGTCCCGGGGTAGGTCACCTTCTTGACCGGAGCGACGGTGACGGTGGTGTCACCCGGTGCCAGCACCCGCTCCCCGGCCGGGGCCGCCCAGAACAGCGCGGTCGCGGCCTGGCTCATCGCACCCTTGGGGTGGTTGCGGAAGAACACCGAGGTGCCGAAGACCACGGTGCGGGCGCCCGAGGCCGCCTCGGCGGAGACCACCGAGGCCTGGCCGGCGGCGCTGGCCGGACCGTCCAGCACCGGGCCGGTCGCGCCGTCCGGCGACTGCCGCCAGTGGCCCGCCAGCAGCGGGTCGGCGCCGTAGGTCTGCTCGACCTTGACGCCCGCGCCGAGCCCGGTGAACCAGGACGCCGGGTAGATGAACGACGCCTCCTGGGGGTGCCCGGCGAGCAGCGAGCCGGCCGGGGTGTCGACGTCGACGATGCCGTTGCCCGACCGGTTGCCGGTCACCGCGGTGCCGCTGAGCAGCCCGAAGGACCGGGCCGCGTTGAAGGCAGCGGCGGTGCGACCGACGATGGCGCCTCCCGCGTCGACGAACGCCTGGACCCGGGTCCGGGCCGCCGAGCCGGCAGCCGGGTCGAACCCGCCGCCGATCCACAGCGCGTCGGCGCCGTCGAGCTGCGCCGGGGTCGCCTCGAGCGAGGCGGCCGTGACCTGGACCAGGTCGTCGAACCCGAGCTCGGTGAGCGAGAGCCGGTCGTCCTGGTTGCCGACGTAGGCGATCCGCAGGTCCTGCAGGCCCCGGGTGTCCGCGTCGTCGAGCGCGTCGAGGTCCCCGCGGTCGGCGGGCGCGAACGTGACGTCGAACTCCTGCGCGGCGGCCGCCGCCTCGTCGTACCCGTCCGGCTCGACGACCGCACCGCCGTCGGCCAGCATCGACACCGCGACGCCGTCCTCGAGGAGCGCGTTGAGGGCCTGGAAGTCGGCGATCCCGGCGAGCTCCAGGCGCAGGTGCGTGGCCCGGTCCGGCACCGCCGCGTTCGACGCCGGCGCCTGGATCGGGGTGACCGCACCCAGCGGCGCGTCGGTGGTCAGGCCGACCTTGTCGACAGTCGCCCCCACAGGTAGGACCAGCTCCACGCGGAGATGTCGTACATCGACGGCAGCTTGGCGGAGATGTCGTCCCCGAGGTCGAGCAGCGAGTTCGCCAGGCCGCGCAGGGGCTGGTGCATGTCGACCACCCACGAGCCCGCCGGGTACGTCGTGCCGCCCACGGTCACGGGCGCGTCGAGGGTGCCGACCTCGATGTCGTGCAGCAGCAGCTGGCGCACCAGCCGGGAGGCGTCGCTCGTCGAGCGCTGCCCGGAGCCGCGCGGGATGACGTAGGCGCGCGGCAGCGTCACCGGCTCCTGGTCGTCCACGACGTCCCACAGCGCCTTCCACTGCTCGGGACCGGGAACGTCCGCGACGTCCTCCGTCGTCAGCGTGGCCTTCGGCTCGCCGGCCACCCCGCGCCGGAAGGTCTCGATCTGGTTGAGCAGCATCTCGCGGGCGTTGGCCGGGTCGTCGAGGTACTCGACGATGCCCTCCATGGTCTCCTGGGCGACCGCCACGTTGACGGTGGCCCGCTCCGGGGTCTGCCGGGTGCCGTCCGCCGCGCCCCGGGTCAGCGGGAGCTCGACGGTCGCGCTCGCGGCGCCGTAGAACGCGGCGTACTGGGCGGTGAAGATCGGCGGGAAGTCGTCCCAGCCGTCCGGGGTGTCGCGGTAGGGGATCTTGACGTGCGCGGTCTCCGGGCCGGTGTTCTGCGGGACCACCTCGCCGGTCTCGACGTTGTAGTAGGTGTTGCCCGGGATCGCCGCGGCGACGACCTTCTCCTCCACCGCCAGCGAGAGCGCGTAGTTGTGCGGGATGTAGAGGTCGTACTCGTAGTTCGAGCCGTGCGGCGGGCCGCAGGGCTCGAGCTGCAGCACGTCGGTGTAGCCGTGGAAGTCGGCGGCGTAGATCGGCTGGATCGCCTGCGCGGTGCGGATGAACGACCGGGTCTCCGGCGTCGAGTTCGTGATCATGTCGCGGTTCGGGTCCAGGCCGAGCGCGGTGGCGCGGGTCGCGTTGGTGCGCCCGTCCGGGTTGAGCGCCGGGGAGAAGTACACCCGGTTGTTGCGCAGGATGCCGCCGACCTCGGAGAGCGGTGCGGTGGCGAGGTACTCCAGGTAGCGCATCGCGCCGTCGGTGCCCTCCCACTCGTTGCCGTGGATGTTGTTGCTGATCCAGATCGGCGTCTTGTACTGGGCCAGCAGGGCCTGGTCGGCGGCCGCGGCGGTGGGGTCGGTCTTGATCTTCGCCCGCCACGCCGTCTGCTGGGCGGTGTCCTCGGTCCGCTCCGGAGCGGTGAGCGTGACCAGGTAGAGGTCGCGCCCCTCGGTGGACTGCCCGACGACCTGGACCGAGATCCGGTCGCTGGTGCGCATCAGCTCCATCAGCTTCGGAGCCAGGTCGGGGTGGCCCAGCAGCCCCGCGGTGTGCGCGGCGTCGTCGGGGTTGTCGCGGTAGAGCCGCAGCTGCGGCTGGAAGGGGTAGGACGTCGGCATCGTCAGCGGCGTGCCGGCCACCGGGGCGGCGGCGGCCGCCCGGGCGACCTCGGCCTTGTCGAGCGGGTCGACCCGGTTCGCGGTGGCCGGGCCGCGGCCCTCACCGGATCCGGTCGGCTCGGCGGCCTTCGCCGCCGTGGGAGGAGACGGCTCGCGGGCGGTCGCCGGTGCGAGACCGGCGGCCACGGAGGCGGCGAGCGCGAAGCTGGTCAGGCCGACCAGCGCACGGGATTTGGTCACGGAACGCTCTTTCTCTGGGTGCGGGGATGCCGGCAACGCCCACGAGAGAGAGAACAGCCGCGCCGCCGTCAGTCGAACGATCACACGCCGCAGCCGTCCGGAACAGACCTGTCAGGCAACTTCTCGGCCCCCGAGCACGAATCGGGTCAGCGGCCGCCGCTGACCCGCACCGTGGTGCCGGTGACGTAGGACGCCTGGTCGCTGAGCAGCCAGGCGATCGCGTCGGCGACCTCGTGCGGCTCCCCCGCCCGCCCCAGCGGCACCCCCGCGCCGATGCGCTCGGCCCGGCCGGCGTCGCCGGCGTCCGCGTGGATCCGGGTCCGAACCACGCCCGGGGCCACGGCCACCACCCGGATGCCCTGGTCGGCGACCTCCTGGGCGAGCCCCACCGTCAGCGCCTCGACGCCGGCCTTGGCCGCGGCGTACGGCACGTACTCCCCCGGTGCACCGAGGCTGGCCGCGACCGAGCTGAGGTTGACCAGGACCCCGCCCTGGCCGCCGTACGACGTCCCGAGCGCGCGGACCGCGGCCCGCGCCACCAGGAGCGCGGAGGTGAGGTTCAGCTCGACGGACTCGCGGATCCGCGCCACCGGCGTCTCCACCAGCGGCGCGAGGTGCAGGGTCGCGCCGGCGTTGCTGACGACCCCGGTCAGCCGGCCCAGCTCGGCGGCGCGCGCGAAGAGCCGGTCGATCCCGGCGGTCTCGGTGACGTCGGCGCGCACCAGCGTGCACCGGGCGCCCTCGTCCTCGACGGCCAGCCGGCACTCCTCGGCGGCCTCCACGTCCTCGCGGAAGCCGAGCACCAGGTCGTGGCCGTCCGCGGCCAGGCGCAGCGCCGTCGCGGCACCGATGCCGCGGGTGCCGCCGGTGATCAGGGTGAGGGGCCGGGTCATGGGGCCATTGTGCCGAGGAGGGCGTGGATCCGCCCCCAGCTGCTCTAGGTCCGGGCCCCGCCGAGCAGCGCCCGCAGCGGCAGCGTGCCGACCGGCAGGCCGTGGCTGTCGTAGTAGCCGAACATCGCCTGCAGCCACTCCCGCTCGCGCGGCTCCAGGCCGGCCCCGTCGGTGGCCGCCCACGCCTCGGGCGTGACCACCTCGACCGGTACCCCGGCCTCGTCGGCCAGCTCGCGGACCGTGGCGACCCGGGTGGCCAGCTCGTAGGTCGCGCCCGCGTGCCCGTCCTCGAGCAGCACGGTCGCGGCGGCCGCCCCCACCTCGGCGAGGTCGGCGAAGCCGAACGGGACGTCGGCGGAGTAGGCGATCCGCACCGGACCGGAGAGGTCCAGGTTCTGCAGGTAGGCGCCGGGCTGGAGCACCGTCCAGGCCAGGCCGGCGCGGCGGACCAGGTCCTCGGCCGCTGCCTTGCCCAGGTGGTGCGGCATCGCCGGGGCGTACGGCGAGGCCACCGAGTGCAGCACCACCCGGCCGACCCCGGCCGAGCGCGCGGCGGCCAGCGCCTCGGCGACGTACGCCGGCTCGTCGGGGTACAGGTTCGGCGCGATCAGGTACGCCGCGGCGCACCCGCGCAGGGCGCCCACCAGGTCGGGCCAGTCGGCCCGTCCCAGCGGTACGCCGGTGGCGCCGCGGTCCTCGAGCGCGGCCCGGACCGATCTCCCGGTCTTGCCGTGTCCCCCGAGGACCGCGACGCGCGTCATCGTCCGGTCGTCCTCAGACCAGGTCGACGGCGGCGAACGCCGCGCCGCCGGCGAGGCTGGCGTAGCCCGGCCCACGGTCGAAGAACGGCTCCTCGACTGCCTCGTCGACGGCCCGCGAGGACCGCTCGGCAGCGGTGGCGTCGGCGTCGAAGGACAGCGAGTCGTCCTCCAGCGAGCCGGTGAGCACCACGCCGTAGTCGGCGAGCGCCGCCTCGGCGGAGACCTTGCGCCACACCACGTCGCGCACGACCAGCTGCGGGTCCCGCTCGAGCGGGTTGCCCCAGCCGCCACCGCCGGTGGTCCGGATCCGGACCACCTCGCCGGCCTTGATCTCCTCGGCGTCGGCGAGGGCGTCGACCTCGCGCTCGTTCGGCCCACCCGGGTCGATGGTGACCTCGAACGGCTTGCCCGCCTTGCCGCCCTTCACGCCCCAGCAGGCCAGGATCGACCGGTCCGCGATGGACATGAAGTGGCCGTCCTTGAGCATCCGGATGTGCTTCTCGTAGCCCAGGCCGCCACGGAACTTGCCGGCGCCGCCGGAGTCCATGGCGAGCGTGAGCGCCTCGACCCGGAACGGGAAGCGCGCCTCGGTGAACTCGCTGGGCAGGTTCCGGCTGTCCGGCACCACGTGGATGGTGTCCTCGCCGTCGGCGTAGTAGCGGCCACCCGAGCCGCCGCCGAGCACCTCGCGCATCAGGTAGGGACGGCCGTCGAGGTCGTCGCCGTACACGCCGGTGTAGCGGATCGTCTCCTGGTCGGCCGGCATCTTGCCGTCGACCGCCTTGGCGACCACGCCGGCGAGCACGCCGAGCAGCCGCAGGATCACGAACGTCCGGGCGTTGGTGGGTGCCGGGAAGACCGGCGTCAGCAGCGTGCCGGGCTCGGGGAAGCGCATCTCGATGAGCGGGACGATGCCCTCGTTGACGTCGAGCTCGGCCATCCGCTCCGGGGTGTCCGCGAGGTTGCGCAGGATCGGCGCCAGCCACTTCTTGAGGAAGACGCCGTCGCTGTAGTCGCCGCAGTGGTTGATCGGCCCCTTCGCCTGGGGCCCGGTGCCGTCGAAGTCGATGACCAGGCGCTCGCCCTCGGGGTCGTCGGCGGCGGTGCGGGTCAGCGTGATCCGCTGCGTGTGCAGCTGCGGCTCGTCGACGCCGTCGTGCTCGGCGTAGTCCTCCCACACCCAGCTGCCGACCGGGATCTTGGAGAGGATCTCACGGCGGTAGGTGGCGGTGGTGCGCTCGATGATCGCGTCGAAGCAGGACTCGACGGTCTCCACGCCGTACCGGTCGAAGAGCTCGCCGAGCCGGCGGGCGCCCATCAGGCACGCCGAGCACTCGGCGTCGAGGTCGGCGGCCAGCGAGTCCGGCATCCGGGAGTTGCGGGTCATGATCGACAGCGCGGCCCGGTTCGGCACGCCGGCGTCCCAGAGGCGGATCGGCGGAACCGCCAGGCCCTCCTCGAAGACGCTGGTCGCGGCGCTGGGCATCGAGCCCGGCACGGCGCCGCCGATGTCGTCGTGGTGGCCGAAGGCCTGCACGAACGCGACCACGCGGCGCTCACCCTCGGGACCCGCGAAGACCGGCACTGTCACGCACAGGTCGGGCAGGTGCCCGATGCCGCCCTCGGAGAGGTAGACGTCGTTGTGGAAGAAGACGTCGCCCTCGCGCATCTCCTCGATCGGGAAGTCCCGGGCGACCGGGTGCACGAGCGCGGAGTACGAGCGGCCGGTCAGCTTGCGCAGCCGCCGGTCGTGGATGCCCGCCCGGAAGTCGTGCGCGTCGCGGATCATCGGGCTGCGGGAGGTGCGGCCGATGGCGGTCTCGACCTCCATCTCGACAGCGGCGAGCGAGCCCTGGACGATCTCGACGAGCACCGGGTCGGCGCTGGCGCCGGCGTCAGCGGTGAGCGGCCCGAAGGGGAACTGCGTGGGCGCCCGGCGGCTGCCGCCGCCGGTGGACGTGGGCGCGGCGGTGGCCGTCACACCGACGGAGCTGGTGCACATCAGTTGTTCTCCCTCGTCACGATGATGTTGAGGTACTCGTCCACGCGGGCCGAGAAACCGGGGTGCAGCGGCACCGTGGAGCCGAACTCCTCGATGATCGCGGGCCCCTGGACAACGGTCCCGGAGGCCAGGTCCGGGCGCCACAGCACCGGGACGTCCAGGTAGCCGCCCTCGGCGTCGAAGCAGACCTCGCGGCGCCCCTTCTCGCCGGCGGTGGCGCCCTCGGCGCCGTCGGCGACCTCGTGGCGGGCGATCTCGGGACGCTGGATCGGGCCGATGCCCGAGACCCGCAGGTTGACCCACTCCACCTGCTGGCTGGGGTCGGTGGCGAAGTCGTAGCCGTAGAGCGCCCGGTGCTCGGCGTGGAAGCGCGCGGCGACCTCGTCGAGGACTGCCTGGTCGACCGGCCCCTCCGGCACGGCGACCCGGACCTCGAAGGCCTGGCCGAAGTAGCGCAGGTCGGCGGTGCGGGCGAACGAGCGCACCTCGGGCCCGAAGCCCTCGGCCTCGAGCGCGGCGGCGGCCTGCGCCGTCAGCTCGTCGTACACGCCGGCGACGGAGTCGGGCTCGAGCGCGTCGGCGAGCCGGACGTGGGTCTGCACGTAGTCGTTCTTGACGTCCACGGTGAGCAGCCCGAACGCCGAGACGTTGCCCGGGTTCGGCGGCACCAGCACGGTCGGGATGCCCAGAACGTCCATCAGCCGGCACAGCAGCAGCGAGCCGGAGCCGCCGAAGGTGACCAGCGCGAAGTCCCGGACGTCCAGGCCGCGCTTGACGGTGACCTGGCGCAGCGCGTTCGCCTGGTTCCAGGCGGAGATCTCCAGGATGCCGGTGGCGCAGGCCTCCGGGGTCAGGCCGAGCTCCTTGGCCAGCGCCTCGACACCGGCGCGCGCCGCGTCGACGTCCAGCGGGATCTCCCCGCCGAGCAGGTGGGGAGGGATCCGGCCGAGGAACACGTGGGCGTCGGTGATCGTGACCTCGGTTCCGCCCTTGCCGTAGCAGAGCGGGCCCGGGTCGGCGCCGGCCGACTGCGGGCCGACCTTGAGGGTGCCCTCGGGCGAGAGCCAGGCGATCGAGCCGCCGCCCGCGCCGACGGTGACCACGTCGATCATCGGGATCTTGGACGGGAACGCCCCGACCGAGCCCTCGGTGGTCAGCGTCGGCTCGCCGTCGATGACGACCGAGACGTCGGTGGAGGTGCCGCCGCCGTCGCTGGTCAGGACCCGGTCGAAGCCGGCGACCTTGGCGATCAGCGCCGCGCCGAGCGCGCCGGCGGCGGGGCCGGAGAGCACGGTGGTGATCGGCTGGTGCACGACCTCGGCGGCGGACAGGACGCCGCCGTTGGACTTCATCACATAGAACGGCACGCCGCGCTGGCCGGCGTAGGAGTTCAGCCGCTGGGCAATGTTGTTGACGTACGCCGAGAGCCGCGGCTTCACCGCGGCGTCGACCAGCGTGGTCATCGCCCGCTCGTACTCGCGGTACTCGCGCAGCACCTCGCTGCTGACCGAGACCACCGCGTCGGGGTGCTCCTCGGCGAGCACCTGCCGCATCCGCTCCTCGTGGTCGGGGTTGGCGTAGGCGTGCAGGAAGCACACACCGAGGGTGTTGATGCCCTGGGCGCGGAACCAGCGGGCCACGGCGCGGGCGCCGTCCTCGTCGAAGGGGCGCACCTCCGCGCCGGTGAAGTCGAGACGACCCTCGACGCCCTTGACCAGGTCGCGCGGCACGATCCGGTCGGGCTTGACCCAGAAGTAGGAGTTGCCGTAGCCGTCGGGCACGGACTGGCGGGCGATCTCGAGCATCGCCTCGTAGCCGGTGTTCGTGATGAACCCGAGCCGGTCCACCTTGCCCTCGAGGAGCTGGTTGGTGGCCACCGTGGTGCCGTGGCTGACCGCGGAGATCGCGTCACCCTCGCCCTGCGGCAGGCCCATCAGGCCGAGCACCTTCTCGATGCCGGCCATGAAGCCGTCAGCGGGGTTGCTCGGGGTGGACGGGGTCTTGGTGGTGACCAGCGAGCCGGAGTCCTCGTCGAGAGCGACCACGTCGGTGAAGGTGCCACCGGTGTCGATCCCGATCCGGATCCGGCGCTGCGCTGGAGAGGTAGCGTCGGCCATGGATCGATTCAAGCGGTCCGCGACCCCGCCGAGCCACGGCATACCTTGCCGTAGGAACCGCGATTCCTCGACAATCTCTGCCCAGTCTCGCTAAACCGGCCGCGCGTTGTAGACGCCCGCCGGCTCCTGGCCGGTGAGCGCGCCGATCGCTGCCATCACCTCGTCGGTGAGCTCCCGGCGGGCCCGGCCCGCGGGCAGGCCCCCGAAGCGGCCGGCCACCTGGATCGGGGCGCCGAACTCGACGGTGATCGGGACGATCCGGGGCAGTCGGGCGCCGACCGGCTGGAGCCGCTCGGTGCCGGTCAGCCCGACCGGCACGACCGGGCATCCCGCCGTCAGCGCCAGGTGGGCCACACCGGTGCGGCCCCGGTAGAGGCGCCCGTCGCGGGAGCGGGTGCCCTCGGGGTAGATCCCGAAGGCGTCGCCGCGGCCGAGCACCTCCAGCGCGGTGTCCAGGCTGGCCAGGGCGGCCTTGGAGTCGTCCCGGTCGACCGGGAGCATGCCCAGCCCCTCGAACCACATCCGGCTGAGGGCACCGCGCACCCCGGTGCCGGTGAAGTAGTCGGACTTGGCCAGGAAGACCACCTTGCGGGGCACCACGACCGGGATCACTATCGAGTCCGCGAACGAGAGGTGGTTGCTGGCCAGCACCACCGGTCCGGTGCCCGGCACGTTCGCGAGCCCGCGCACGGTCGGGCGCCACACCGCCTTGGCCAGCGGGGGCACGACCGAGTGCAGGGCGCGGTAGAGCACGTGCCCAGTCTGGTGGTTACCGGCCGGTCCGCCGATTCCGGGCGTCCCGATCAGCCGGTCACCCGCAGCGCGAGCAGCACGATGTCGTCGTCGACGAGCAGGCCCACCTCGCCGAGCAGGTGGTCGCACACCGCCTCCGCGTCGAGGAAGCGGCGGCCGTCGAGCTCGGAGACCAGCCAGCGCACGCTCTCGTCGAGCGGTACGCCGCGGCGCTCGATCAGCCCGTCGCTGTAGAGCAGCACCGTCGACCCCGGTTCCAGGACCACCGAGTGGCTGCCGCGCTCCGCGGTGGGGTCCAACCCCAGCAGCAGGTCCGGGGCCCGCTCCAGGACCCGGGCGGTGCCGTCCGGCTCGATCAGCACCGGCGGCGGGTGCCCGGCGCTGCTCCACTCCAGGAGCCGGCCGGCGCTGCCCTCGATGGGCCGCACCTGGCCGAGGACGGCGGTCGCGACCACGTCCAGGCCGAGGCCGAGCACCGCCCGGTCGAGGTCGCCGAGCATGGTCGCCGGCTCGGACCACCGGGTGACGGCCACGCCCCGGGTCAGGTTGCGCAGCTGCGCCATCGCGGCGGCGGCGTTCTCGTCGTGACCGGCGACGTCTCCCACCACCACTGTCAGCGAGCCGTCGCGCAGCTCGAACGCGTCGTACCAGTCGCCGCCCACCTGGGCCACCTCGAGGGCTGCCTGGTAGCGGACCGCCACCTCGAGGCCGGGCACGGTCGGCGGCCGGCTCAGCAGGCTGCGCTGGAGCGCCTCGGAGAACGAGCGCTCCGCCTCGAGGGCGGCCACCCGGTCCAGGGCCTGGTCGACGGCCCCGCCGAGCAGCGCGACGAAGCCGAGGTAGTCGGCGTCCTCCGGCAGGTGCGGATGGAGCCGGACGCCGAGGAACGAGGCGCCGTACGTCGTCCCGTTGACCAGCGGCTGCCAGACCCAGGTGCCGTCGGGGCCGTGCTCGACGCGGACCCGGCGCCCGGACGTCCCGCGGACCCTGCCGATCTCGGCGCCGGCGAGGTCGGTGGGCGCCGCCCGCAGCACCGCCACCGCGCGCTCCACGACGTCCTCGACCCCGGTCGCCGGCGCCAGCGCCTCGCCGAGCCGGGTCAGCAGCTGCAGCCGCCGGCCGAGCACGACCCGGGAGGTGGTCTCGGTGGCGATGTCGAGGACTCCCTCGACCTCGCCGTCCGGCCCGCGGACGGGCGAGTAGGAGAACGTGAACCAGCAGTTCTCTAGGAAGCCGCGACGATGCAGCGGGAGCAGGATGTCCTCGGACCAGGTCGGCTCCCCGGTGGCGCGCACCGCGGCCAGCATCGGTCCGATCACCGACCACGCCTCGGGGAAGACCTCGCGCGCCGGGCGCCCCAACGCCCCGGGATGCTTGCCGGCGATCAGCTCGACGTAGGCGGCGTTGTAGACCAGCACGTGCTCGGGGCCCCACAGCAGCGTGACCGGGAACCGGGTGCTCAGCGCCAGGTCGACCGCGTTGCACAGCGCCGGCGACCAGCTCGCGACGTCGCCGAGCGGCGAGGCAGCCCAGTCGACGGCGTCGTAGTCCCGCCGGATCGAGCCGGCGGCGCGGAAGAGGTCGGCCACGCGCCATATCCAACCCCATCCCGACCGCCGGCTCGGCGTCGAGGGGCACCCCGTTGAGTCGGGACCTGTTCGGGTCGAATCGGGACTTGTCCGGGTTCAGTCGGGACTCACCCGCGCCATCACCGGCGAGGCCAGCACCCCGTGCACCAGGACCGAGGCCACGATCGTGAACGCCACTGTCGACCACAGCCAGTCGGCCGCCAGCACGTCGGACTCCGCGCTGGCGTAGGCCAGGTAGTAGATCGAGCCGATGCCGCGGACGCCGAAGAACGCGGCGGCCAGCTGCTGGGGCCGGGTCAGCCCGCCGCTGCGGTCACTGCGCCGGGCGAACGCCGCGAGGGCCACCCAGCCGCTCAGCGGGCGCACCACGAAGATCAGCGCCAGCCCGATCACCACGCCCCGCCAGTCCAGCGCGTCCAGCAGCCCCCTGGTCACCGCGACCCCCAGCACCAGCAGCACGAACAGCGTGAGCAGCCGCTCCAGGCGCTCGGTGACCTCGTGCATCGCGGCGTGGTAGTCGTGGGTGCGCTCGGCCGAGCGGAAGGTCATCGCGCAGACGAAGACGGCCACGAACCCGTAGCCGCCGGCCACCTCGGCCAGGCCGTACGCCGTGACCAGGGCCGCGAGGGCCAGCAACGACTCGCCCCGCTCGGCGACCCGCAGCGACGGGCTGGCGGACCGGAAGGCGATGTAGGCCAGCACCCGGCCGACCAGGATGCCGACGACGACCGCCAGGACCAGCTTGCCGAGGAGGTACCAGCCGACCCACTCCAGCGCCCAGTGGCTGACCCCGCCCTCGGTGGCCAACAGGATCGCGGCGTACACGAACGGGAACGCGAGGCCGTCGTTGAGCCCCGCCTCCGAGGTGAGCGTGAAGCGCAGCTCGTCGCGCTCGTCGACCTCGTGCTCGGCGACGCTCTCGCCGGCGGCGGCGCCGCTGGCGGTCCGCGGCCCGGCGACCTGGACGTCCGAGGCGAGCACCGGGTCGGTGGGCGCGAGGACGGCGCCGACCAGCAGCGCGGCCGCGACCGGCAGCCCGGCCCACCACCACCCGAGCAGGGCCACCGCCCCGATCGTGAGCGGCATCGCCACCAGCAGCAGCCGCCAGGTCGGCGCCCACGCCGCCCACGACCGCCGGTCCCGGAAGCTCAGCGGACGGTCCAGCGCGAGGCCGACCCCCATCAGGGCCACGATCACCACGAGCTCGGTGACGTGCTCGATGGCGGCCCGGTTCTCCTGCGGGTCCAGCGGCAGGCCGTCGGGCAGCGGGGTCAGGCCGAGCAGCATGCCGACGCCCACCAGCACCATCGGGGCCGAGATCGCCCAGCGCTCGAGGAGGGCGGGCAGCACGATCGCGAGGAGGAGACTGCCTCCCGCGACCACGTACACCAGGTCGGAGGAGGTCACAGCCCCCGATACCCCGATCGGGTCAGGTCAGCCCACGGGTCCGGTCCTCGAACGCGGCGGCGATCTCGAGCAGCCGCCGGTCCGCACCGTGCGGGGCCACGACCTGGATCCCGACCGGCAGCCCGTCCCGGGTCCGGCCGGCCGGCAGCGCGATCGCCGGGCAGCCGGTGACCGTGATGAAGTACGCCGAGCGCATCCAGTCCAGGTAGGTCGCCATCGGCTGGCCGTTGATCTCGGTCGGGAACTCCTGGTCGGCCGGGAACGGCGGCACCTGGGAGACCGGCAGCACCAGCACGTCGTGGTCGACGAAGAACTCCCGCATCCGCTGCCCCAGCGTGGTGCGCTGGGTGTAGGCGCGGGCGATGTCCGCCCCGGTCAGGGACTCCCCCGCCCGGATGTTGTCGGCCAGCGAGTGCTTCAGCTGGCCCGGGTTGTCGGCGAGCACCTTGCCGAGCTTGGCCTGGAGGTGCCAGGCGCGCAGGGTGCGGAAGGTGTCCTCGGCCTCGTGCAGGTCCGGGGCGGCCGCACTCACGCGGGCACCGCCGGCGGACCACACCGCGGCGGACTCCTCGACCACCCGGGCGACCTCGTGGTCGACCTGGAAGGAGCCGCCGAGGTCCACCGAGACCGCCACCCGCAGCCCGGCGAGCGCACCGCTCGCGGCCTGGTCCAGCGGCGCGGACAGCAGGTGCCCGGGCTCCCCCAGCGCCATCGGCGTGCGCGGGTCGGGCCCGGCGAGCACGCCGAGCAGCAGCGCGAGGTCGCGCACGTCCCGCGCCATCGGGCCACCGACCGAGGTGGTCTCCCACTGGTTGTACAGCGGCCACTCCGGCACCCGGCCGAGGCTGGGACGCATGCCCACCACGCCGCAGAACGACGCGGGGTTGCGCAGCGAGCCGCCCATGTCGGACCCGTCGGCCAGCGGCACCATGCCGGCGGCCAGCGCGGCCGCGGCGCCACCGCTGGACCCGCCGGCGGAGCGGCTGAGGTCGTGCGGGTTGCGGGTGGTGCCGAAGACCGGGTTGAAGGTGTGTGAGCCGGCCGCGAACTCGGGCACGTTGGTCTTGCCGAGCAGCACCACGCCGGCGCGGCGGATTCGCTCGACGAGCAGCTCGTCGGCGGCGGGCACGTGGTCGGCGAAGACCGGCGAGCCGTACGTCGTACGCCACCCGGCCGTGGCGTGGGTGTCCTTGACCGCGAACGGCAGCCCGTGCAGCGGCTCGGGCCGCCCGCCGCGGGCCAGGTGCTCGTCGGCGGCCGCGGCGCCGGCGCGGGCCCGCTCGGGGTCCA
Source organism: Nocardioides pantholopis (assembly GCF_003710085.1). NCBI lineage: Bacteria > Bacillati > Actinomycetota > Actinomycetes > Propionibacteriales > Nocardioidaceae > Nocardioides > Nocardioides pantholopis. Next base: position 2,996,057 of record NZ_CP033324.1, read on the forward strand.
GGGAGACGATCGCGTTGACGTCGGGGTTGCGCTCGGCGATCCGCGCCAGGTGCAGGTCGAGCACCTCGCGCGCCGAGATCCGGCGCTCGCGCAGCGCCGCCGCGAGGACCCGGGCCGGGGAGTCGGGGGTCAGGTCGGTGCCCATCGCCCGCCCGCTCAGCGCCGGCGGCCGAGGATCGCCCCGGCGAGCACGCCGAGGAGCACCAGGCCGGCACCGATGACGACGCCCTTGGTGAGGTCGTCCGGGGAGCCCACGGCCGAGACCTTCGCCGGGGCGGTGAACACGCCCGGCTGGGCCGGCGCGGCGGCGGGAGCACCGTCGACCGCGGCCGTCGAGCTCATCGCGGATGCGGTCGCGGAGGCCGGGGCGGCCGAGGGCAGCCCGCCCTCGATGACCCGCTCGACGTTGCCGAAGAACTCCGCTGCCATCTTCTTGGCGACGCTGGTCAGCATCCGCTGGCCGACGCCGCCGGCCATGCCGCCGACGGTCGCCTCCGCCTCGTAGGCGATCTGGGTGCCGCCGTCGGCCGCGGCGAAGGTCACCGCGACGGTGGCGTCGACGGTGCCCGGCGCCCCGGCGCCCTGCAGGTGCATGGTCAGGGACTGGTGCTCCTGGAGGTCCGAGAGGACGCAGGTGCCGGCGTAGGTGCCCTTGATCGCGGCGATGCCCGCGGTCACGGTCATGTCGTAGGCGTTCTCGCCGGTGGCGGCGAGCCGCTCGCAGCCCGGGATCGTCGCGACCAGGACGGCCGGGTCGAGCAGGGCGTCCCAGACCTTCTCCACGGGGGCGGCGATGGTGTTGGAACCGGCGATCTTCATGCGGGGCGCTCCTGGGTGGTGGGGGTCTCCGCGTGCAGGGCGCGGAGCGTGAACAGCTCGGACGGGGAGATCGGCATCGCCGTGATCGGGATCCGCTCGGCATCCTCGATCGCGGACGCGAAGACGGCCGACCCGGGGATGACGCCGGCCTCGCCGGCGCCCTTGATGCCGAGCGGGTTGAGCGGGGAGGGCGTCTCGAGGTGGTCGATCGCGATGCCGTCGGGGATCTCGGTGACGAACGGCATCAGGAAGTCCATGAACGAGGCGTTGAGCAGCTGACCGGACTCGTCGTAGGCCATCCGCTCGAACAGCGCACCGCCGACGCCCTGGGCCACGCCGCCGTGGATCTGGCCCTCGACGATCATCGGGTTGATGAGGTGGCCGCAGTCGTGGACGACTGCGTACTTCAGGATCGTGATCTCGGCGGTGTCGGGGTCGGTCTCGACGATCACCGCGTGCATGCCGGACGCGTACGTCGCGCGCTCGGGGCTGTAGAAGTCCTTGCCCTCGAGCCCGGGCTCGTCGTCCTCGGCCACCGGGGGCTTGCCCGGGTCGCCGACCGAGAACTGGGTAGCGGCCTTGGACGCCTCGTCGAAGGCGTAGCGCAGCGGGTTGGACAGCACCGAGATCGTGGCGAGGTCCATCGAGGCTCCCGGGGAGCCCTTCACCGACACGACGCCGTCGACGATCTCCAGGTCGGCCTCGTCGGCCTCGAGGGCCTCGGCGGCGATCTTGAGCACCTTCTCCTTGGTGCGCTTGGCCGCCAGGTGGATCGCCGAGCCACTCATCACCGCGGCCCGCGAGGCGAACGTGCCGACGGCGTACGGCATCCGGCGGGTGTCGCCGGTGACGACCTCGACGTCCTCGAACTTCACACCGAGCTCGTCGGCGACCAGCTGGGCGAAGACCGTGGCGTGGCCCTGGCCCTGGGTGGTCAGGCCGGTGGCGACCTTGACCTTGCCGGTGGTCTCGATGTTGATGTGAGCGCCCTCGTAGGGGCCGACGCCGGTGCCCTCGACGTAGCAGGCCAGGCCGATGCCGACGGTGCGGCCCTGGGCGGCCATCTCGGCGCGGAACGCGGGGAACTCGTCCCAGCCGATCAGCTCCTTGATCTTCTCCAGCGAGGCGGGGTAGTCGCCGGAGTCGTACTCCAGCTCCCGGCCGTCCTGGAAGATCAGGCCCTGGTCGTAGGGGAACTCGTCGGGCTGGATGAAGTTCACCGCCCGCACCTCGGTGCGGTCCTTGCCGAGGTACTCGGCGATGGCGTCCATGGTCCGCTCCATGGCGAAGCAGCCCTGGGGGCGACCCGCGCCGCGGTACGGCGTGACGATCACGGTGTTGGTGTAGAGCGACTCGTAGACGACCCGGTAGACCTCGGGCTTGTAGGGCCCGAGCAGCTGGGTCGAGGTGATGATCGGGACGATCAGGCCGTAGGGCGTGTAGGCGCCGTGGTCGTGCCAGAACATCACGTCGAGCGCGAGCAGCCGACCGTCGTCGTCGAAGCCGACCTCGATGTGCTGGATCTGGCCGCGCTCGTGGGAGGAGGAGATGAAGTGCTCGCGGCGGTCCTCGGTGTACTTGACCACGCGGTTCAGGGCGCGGGCCGCGAGCGGGACCAGGAGCTCCTCGGGCCACGGGTGCACGACCTTGACGCCGAAGCCGCCGCCCACGTCGGGGGTGATCACGTCGACCTGGCCGAGGTCGAGGCCCAGCTTGACAGCGATCGCGGCCCGCACGCCGGTGGAGGTCTGCGTGGAGCTCCACACCTGCAGGCGGTTGACGTCGGGGTCCCACCGGGCCACGGTGCCGCGGCCCTCGAGCGGCGTGCAGGCGCTGCGCTCGATGTCGAGGTCGAGCTCGAGGCGGTGCGGCGCCTTGGCCATCGCGGCCTCGACGTCACCGGTCTTCTGCTCGCTGCGGGCGCCGATGTTGCCGGGCACGTCCTCGTGGACCAGCCGGTCCGCGGCGCGGGCGGCCTCGACGCCGACGACGGGCGGGAGCACCTCCCAGGTGACCTTGATCCGACCGACGGCGTCCTCGGCCAGGTAGCGGTCCTCGGCGACGACGAACGCGACGGCCTCGCCGACGTGGTTCACCTCGTCCTTGGCCAGGGCGTACTGGGTGCGGCCCTGGGTCAGGTCGGGGTGCGGGATCAGCAGCGGCAGCGGCTCCCCCATCGGCGCGGACAGCGGGCCGAGGTCCTCATAGGTCCACACCAGGTGGACGCCCTCGATCTCGAGGACGTCGGCGACGTCGATGTCGACGATCCGGGCATGGGCGTGCGGACTGCGCAGCACCGCTGCGTGCAGGGTCGCGGGGTCGGCGTGCACGTCGTCGACGTAGCGGCCCTTGCCGCGCAGGAACCGCTGGTCCTCGACCCGCTGGATGCCCTGGCCCATCAGCTTGGTGGTCATGCCGACTCCGCCTCCTTGGCCTGGGTGATCTCGGCGGCGCGCTCGACGGACTTCACAATGTTCTGGTAGCCGGTGCAGCGGCACAGGTTGCCGGCGATCATCTCGCGGGCCTCCTCGTGGGTCGGGCAGGGGTTCTCGTTCAGCCCGGCGGTGATCGTGGTGAGGAAGCCCGGGGTGCAGAAGCCGCACTGGAGGCCGTGGCACTCCGAGAAGGCCTGCTGGACCGGGCTCAGGGAGCCGTCGGGCTCGGTGAGCCCCTCGACGGTGGTGATCTCGGCGTCGACCGCGGAGACCGCGAAGATCAGGCAGGCGCGCACGGGCTTGCCGTCCATCAGCACCGTGCAGGCGCCGCAGACGCCGTGCTCGCACCCGACGTGGGTGCCGGTCAGGCCGAGGTCGTGGCGCAGCGCGTCGGAGAGCAGCCGGCGCGCCGGCACCTCCACGTCGTGGCCGATCCCGTTGACCCGCAACCGGATCAGGTGCAGCTGCTCGCCGTGGCGAACCGTGTCCTGTGCGCTCATCGTGCGGCCTCCCGAGCCTTCGTGACCACGCGCTTGGTGAGCACCCGAACGAGCTGGGCGCGGTACGCGGCAGTGGCATGGATGTCGTCGACCGGGTCGAGGTGCTCGAGGGCGACCTCGCCCAGCCTGTCGTCAGGTACGCCGGACAGGTCGACGACCGTGGGGACGTCGCTGACCGACACGTAGCTGGCGCGGACGCTGTCGCCGTCGACGACGGCGCCGAGGCCGACCAGCGCGTAGTCGCCCTGGCGGCGCGCGATCTCGTCGAACGCGACGCCCGCGCCGGCGGGCAGCGCCGGGAAGAACGCCGAGGTGGCGATCTCCTCCGGGCGCAGGGTGGACTCCAGCGGGCCGAGGAAGAGGTCCTCGGCCGCGATGGTGCGGGTGCCGCCGGTCGAGGCGGCCTCCACGGAGCCGCCGAGGAGGACCAGCACGCTGGGCATCTCGGCGGCGGCGTCGGCGTGCACGATCGAGCCGACGGTGGTGCCGCGGTTGCGGATCGTGGCGTGCGCGACGTACGAGAGCGCCTCGGGCAGCAGCGGCTGGACCCGGCGTACGCCCTCGTGGGCGAGCACGTCGGCGTGCCGGGCGAGTGCGCCGATGCGGACCCCGGCCTCGGTCACCTCGATGGTGTCGAGGCCGGGGATCGCGTTGATGTCGACCAGGGCGCTGGGCCCGGCCAGGCGCATCGACAGCAGTGGCACGAGGCTCTGTCCGCCTGCCAATACCTTGGCGTCTGCATTGCCCGAGAGAACTTCCAGTGCGTCGCCCAGGGTGGTGGGTCGGTGGTAAGCGAACGGAGCGGGTTTCACAGTGTCTTCGTCACCTCTCCTGACGTGCTGGCCGGAGTACGGCCCTTGACCATGTGGAAGTAGACGATGACCAGGATCGAGCCGAGGGCGATGCCGCCGAGCTCGAAGTCGTCGCCGATCGTCAGCGTGACCCCGCCGATGCCGGCGATGATGCCGGCGGCCAGGCCCACCATGTTGACGGGGTTGCCGAAGTCGACCCGGTTCTCGACCCAGATCTTGGCGCCGACCAGGCCGATCATGCCGTAGAGCACGACGGTGATGCCGCCCAGGACTCCGCCCGGGGTGGCGTTGACGATCGCACCGAACTTCGGGCACAGGCCGAGCAGGATCGCGACGGCCGCGGCGACGTAGTACGCGGCGGTCGAGTAGACGCGGGTCGCGCTCATGACGCCGATGTTCTCGGCGTACGTCGTGGTCGGCGAGCCGCCGAAGAGGCTCGCGAGCGCGGTGGCGGCACCGTCGGCGCCGATGGCCCGGCCCATGTAGGGATCGAGGTCGTCGCCGGTCATCTCGGCGACGGCCTTCACGTGGCCGGTGTTCTCGGCGATCAGCGCGATGACGCCGGGCAGCACGAGGAGGATGAAGCTCAGCGAGAAGCTCGGGCCGTGCACGACGTCCACGCCGTCGCCGAGCTGGCCGCTGGGCAGGCCGATCCAGTCGGCGGCCTTCACGCCGGCCCAGGTGACCCGGTCGTGCTCGGTGGCCTCGGTGGCGCCGGCCAGCGTGGAGGTGATCGGACCGAAGACGCCGTCGAAGATCCAGGAGATGACGTAGCCGAAGATCAGGGCGAGGAACACCGCGATCCGGGACCAGAAGCCGGGCAGCAGCACCGAGGCGGCCACCAGGAACGTGGTGGTCAGCAGCGCCACCCACTGGTCCTGGGGCCAGTAGGTCTGGGCCACGACCGGGGCGAGGTTGAAGCCGATCAGCATGACCACGGCGCCGGTGACGGCGGGCGGGAGGATCTTGTTGATCAGGCCGGCGCCCGCGAAGTGCACGACCACGCCGAGCGCCGCGAGCACCAGGCCGGCGACGAGGATGGCACCGGTGACGTCGGCGGAGTCGCCGCCCTGGAGGCGGATCGCGGCCACGGCGCCGACGAAGGCGGCGCTGGTGCCCAGGTAGCTGGGCACCTTGTTGTTGCAGACGAGCAGGAACAGGATCGTGCAGATGCCCGAGAACATGATCGCGAGGTTCGCGTCCAGGCCCATGACCAACGGGAAGACGAAGGTCGCCCCGAACATCGCCACGACGTGCTGGGCGCCGAGGCCCACCGTCTTTCCCCATCCGAGTCGCTGATGCGGCATCACGGCTTCGCCGGGCGCCGGGTCAACGACTTCCCACTTGAACATCGACATCGGTCGTTCCCTCTCTTCGTGCCAACACGGGGCCCGAGGCACCCTCAAGGTAGTGAGGGTCATGACACACCCTGAACGGCGACACGTGCCGAAGGAACGCCAAACCTGCTGGCAAGTCGTGTGTCCTGTGACACAGCATTTCTGTGTCCACGGCGGCGGGTGCGTGCCACGGGTCCCGGCCGGGCCGTACGTGGTCGAGACCAGTCCGGCGGGCGAGGGCGAAGATCCCCGGTTCACCGGGGAACCCCAGGGTTCTCGGGCACTGCAGTGCCGCGGGAGCGCGGGAGGTGCCCGAGGAGTCCCCCTGACCGCTGCTCGAGCCGTGAGGAGACCCGGAGCGGCTCGAGCACCGATCAGTCGATGATCTCCAGCACCCGGAGGGCGACGGCGACGTCGAGGCGCAGGTGCGGGTCCGAGGAGAGCGGGCCGAGGAGGCGCTCGAGCTTGGAGACCCGATAGCGCATCGTGTTGTAGTGGAAGAACTGCAGCCGCGCCGCCTCGGCGACGTTGAAGTTCGTGTCCAGCAGCACCTGCAGGGTCACCCGCAGGTCGGCGGCCTCGGTCGTGGCCTCCGCCAGCGGTCCCAGCACGTCCCGGGTGAACGCGCGCAGCTCCTCGGGGTCCGGGATCAGTGCGATCAGCCGGTGTACGCCGAGCTGGTCGAAGAACGTCGTGGAGCGGCCGCCGTGGATCCGGCGGCCCACGTCGACGGCGCGCCGGGCCTGGGCGTACGCACCCGGCAGGTCGTCGAGGGTGGTCGCGATCCGGCTGACGCCGACCGAGAACGGCCGGCGACCCCCGCCGCGGTCGCCGGTGACGGCGGCGGCCACCCGGGCCACCAGCGCCTGGCCCGGCATGCTCTCCTCAGCATCCGGGTCGACCGGGAGCAGCGTGACCACCTCGGAGGAGAAGTCCACGCACGGCACGCGCTCGTCGACGCTGCGGCTCACCTGCCGCCACGCCGCCGAGAAGCGCTCCTGCCACAGCCGGCGCATCGCGCGGGAGTCGGCCTCCCCGCCGGGGAGCGCCTCGTCGAGCTCGGCGACCAGCACCACGACCGGCCGGCTCAGGTCCCAGCCGAAGGTCTCCGCGTGCTCCGCGACGTACTCGCCGTCGCCGGCGCGGCGCAGGAAGAGGTCGCGCAGGAAGTCGCCCTGGTACTTGTTCTCGACAGCCGTCACCGCCTCCTGGCGGGTGATCAGCAGCGCCGCCACCGCGGCCGCGCGCTCCAGGGCGTGCACGTCGTCGGAGGAGATCGGCGCCCCCGGGCGCACGCACACCAGGCGAGCCAGGTCGACGCCGCCCGCGGCGACCCGCAGCAGGCGCACCTCGCCGTCCCCGATCCTGGCGCCGTCCGCCCCGATCCGCTCCACGCGGACCCGGCCGGTGTGGTCGACCAGGGTGTGGACCGAGAGCTGCTCGCGCAGGTCCTCGCCGATCGCCGCCGCCCGCTCCCGGCCGTCGGAGGAGGTGAACAGCACCCCGACGTCGAGCACGCGGGCCACCTCGGCCGCGATCCCGTCGAGATCGCCGCCCTCCAGCACGATCTGGGTCAGGCCGGAGTGGAGGGCATCCACGCGTGCCAGCGCCGCGATGGCACCGTCCTCGCGGTTGGCTATCAAGATGTGCGCTCACTTTCCGAGATCGTTGGCACAACCTCACATCGGCCTCACCGTAACCCGGCGGCTAGCGTCGGACCCCGTGAGCCCCCTCCCGATCGCCGTCAGCGCCCCGGTGCGCGTGCGCGACCGGTTGCGGGCGGCGGCGGACGGCCCGGTTCCCCTCGTGCACCGCGGTCTGCACGCCGTGTACGCCGACCTCGACGGCTGGTGCGTCGGCGTCGTCGACGGCCTGTCCACGGCGGTGCCCTGCGCACTGCGGACCACCGGCACCGAGCTGCCCGAGGTCCGGGGCGCCCACGTCGCCGGAGGCGTCCTGCACCTCGACGACCGGCCGTTGCTCGTGGGCCGGTACGTCGACGTGGCGGTCCCCCGGCTGCAGATCCCAGTCACCAGCCCAGGCACCACCCCGGCGCCGATGAGCGCCGACGAGGTGGCCGAGCTGGTCGGGTCCGGCGACGGGCTGACGCCGTACGGCGACGACCTGCTGTGCGGCTGGCTGGCCGCCCACCGCAGCGCCGGGATCGCGACCCCCGAGGTCGACCGCGCGGTCCGCGCCCAGCTCCACCGCACCACCCTGCTCTCGGCGACCCTGCTCGACTGCGCCCTCCGGGGCGAGGTCCTGCCGGAGTTCGCCGCCTGGCTCGCGGCGCTCGGCACCGCCGCGGCGCCAACCCATGCCGCCCGGCTCGCCGCCGTCGGCCACACCTCCGGGCTCGGTCTGCTGCGCGGTGCCCACCGCGCCCTGACCGGGCTCGGTCTCGAGATCGGAGCTGCTGCATGACCGACCCCTCCCCCGGAACGACCCACGTGGAGCTGCGAGCCGGCGCCTATGCCGACTCCGTGGCGCTGCTGCAGGTCAGTCGTACCGTCCAGGGCCTCGACGGCGTCGAGGCCGCCCAGGTCGCGATGGCGACCGAGCTCAACGTCGACGTGCTGACCTCGATGGGCTTCGAGGTCCCCCCGACCGCCACCCCCAACGACATGGTCGTCGCGATCCGGCTGGCCGACCCGGCCGCGCTGGACGCCGCGCTCGCCGGGGTCGAGGAGGCCCTGAAGAACGCCTCCCGCCGCAGCGAGGGCGGCGCCGAGCTGGCCCCGCACCGGACCACCGCCGCCGCCCTGCGCGAGGCCGACCCCGACGCGGTCGTGCTGGTCTCGGTCGCCGGGCAGCATGCACTGGTCGAGGCCATGGACGCGCTCGACGCCGGCCACGACGTGATGATCTTCAGCGACAACGTGCCGCTCGAGCACGAGGTCGCCCTGAAGCGGGCGGCCGCCGACCGCGGCCGCCTGGTGATGGGCCCCGACTGCGGCACCGCCGTCGTCGACGGCGTCGGCCTCGGCTTCGCGAACGTCGTGCAGCCCGGCCCGGTCGGCATCGTCGCCGCGTCCGGCACCGGCTGCCAGCAGCTGCTCGCGCTCCTCGACCACGCCGGCGTGGGCGTCTCCTCCGCACTCGGCGTCGGCGGGCGCGACCTCTCCGCCGAGGTGGGCGGGCTCTCCGCACGCGAGGCGCTGCGCCGCCTCGACACCGACCCGGCCGTCGAGCTGGCCGTGCTGGTCTCCAAGCCGCCGGCCGCCTCGGTCGCCGCCGAGCTCGAGAAGTACGCCGCCGACCTGGCCACCCCGGTCGAGCTCGCCCTGCTCGGCGCCGACCAGCCCGACCTCACCGAGTCGGCCGAGCGGATCCTCACCCGGCTCGGCGTCCCCGTGCCCGAGTGGCCGGTGGTCGGCACCGCCGGCCCCGCGACCGGGAAGCTGCTGCGCGGCCTGTTCGTCGGCGGCACCCTGGCCGGCGAGTCCACGCTGGTGGCCCGCGCCGCCCTCGGCACCGTCGGCACCGAGCTCGGCGACCTGACCGGTCCCGGGCACGCGATCGTCGACTTCGGCGACGACAGCCTCACCGCCGGCCGCGCCCACCCGATGATCGACCCGACCCTGCGCCTGGACCGGCTCGCGCAGGTCGCCGCCGACCCGGCCACGGGCGTGATCGTCCTCGACGTCGTGCTCGGCCACGGCGCGGAGGCCGACCCGGCCAGCCTGCTGGCGCCGGCCCTGGCCGAGCTCAGCGTGCCCGTCATCGTCACCGTCGTCGGCACCTCCTCGGACCCGCAGGGCCTGGACCGCCAGGTCCAGGTCCTGGCCGAGGCCGGCGCCGAGGTCCACCTGTCCAACGCCCGGGCCACCCGGCGCGCCCTCGAGCTGCTGGGGAGCAACGCATGAGCACCGTCGTGAACGTCGGGACCGACCTGCTGGCCGAGGGGGTCGAGGCCCAGGCCGTCGACGTCGTCCGCGTCGACTGGCGCCCCCCGATGCCGGGCACCGACACCGACCTGGCCACTGTCGTCGCCGACCCGCTGCGCCACGAGGCCAACCAGCGCGCGGTCGCCGCGATGCTGGGCGTCACCGCCCGGCTCGTCGACGTCGCCCCGGCCTCGGAGGTCCTCGGCCTCGAGCGCGGGCAGTTCCTGCACGCGGGTCCGCCGATCGACTGGGAGCGGGCGTCCGGCCCGCTGCGTGGCGCGCTGATGGGCGGCGCCGCGCTCGAGGGCCTTGTCGAGGACCCGGAGGACGCCGTCGCGCTCTTCGAGTCCGGGGCCAACGTCTCCCTGGAGCCGTGCCACCACCGCAGCGCTGTCGGCCCGATGGCCGGCGTCGTCACCCCGAGCATGTGGATGTTCGTGCTCGAGGACACCGAAACCGGCCGGCGCACCTACTGCTCGCTCAACGAGGGGCTCGGCAAGGTGCTGCGCTACGGCGCCTACGGCCCCGACGTGCTCACCCGGCTGCGCTGGATGCGCGACGTACTCGGCCCGCTGCTGCAGTCGGCGGTCCGGAGCACCCGTGACGCCGCGGGCCCGGTCGACGTGACCGGCATCCTGACCCAGATGCTGCAGATGGGCGACGAGGCCCACAACCGCAACCGGGCCGGCACCCTGATGATGATGCGCGACCTGTCCCCCGCGATGGTCACCAGCGGCTTCGACACCGCCGACGTGGCCGAGTCGATGCGCTTCATCGGCGGCAACGACCACTTCTTCCTCAACCTCGCGATGCCGGCGTGCAAGCTCGCCCTGGACGCCGCCCGCGGGATCGAGGGCTCCACGATGGTGGTGGCGATGGCCCGCAACGGCACCGACTTCGGCATCCAGGTCGCCGGCACCGGCGACGAGTGGTTCACCGGGCCCGCCCAGCTCGCCGACGGGCTCTTCCTCGGCAGCTACGGCCCCGAGGACGCCAACCCCGACATCGGCGACTCCGCGATCACCGAGACCGCCGGCATCGGCGGCTTCGCGATGGCGACCGCGCCGGCGATCGTCCGGCTGGTCGGCGGGACGGTGCCCGACGCGCTGGCCACGACCCGCCGGATGCACGAGATCACGCTCGGCGAGAACCCGCGCTGGTCGATCCCGGTCCTGGACTTCCAGGGCACGGCCACCGGCATCGACGTCACCCGGGTCTGCCGCACCGGCATCCTCCCGCAGATCAACACCGGCATGGCCGGGCGGGTCGCGGGCGTCGGGCAGGTCGGCGCCGGGCTGGTGACCCCGCCCGCGGAGATCTTCCCGCAGGCGCTGGCCCGGCTCGCCGAGCGCACCCGCGAGCGCGCCGGGGCCTGAGGCCGCAGCCGCCGCGGCGCAGGCGGTCCGACGTACGACGGACCGCCTGCGCCGAGGGTGGCGCAGGCGGTCCGTCGTGGGGGCGGGTCAGACCAGCCAGCGGTGGCGCTGGACGAGCGGGAGGCTCTCCCACCAGGTCCCGAGCCCGAGGGTCCGACCGGCGTTCGTCAGGGCCAGCAGGGCGAGGACGCCGATGTAGATGAGGTGGTCGTCGAGGAACGGGTTGTTCTCCGGCCACAGCGCGGCCAGCCACATCAGGAACAGCATCACCGACCCGGCGACCGCCGCGAGGCGGACCCCGACGCCCGCGACCAGCGCGATGCCGACCGCGGCGAGGCCGAGCATGAACAGCCAGTCCACGATCGCGTAGCCGGCCAGCGACTGGAACGCGTCGGCGAAGGGCCCCTTGGTGGCGAAGCTCAGGTAGCCCTCGGTCGGGCTGGCGCCCTCCAGCCAGGACGCCTCCTTCTCGGTGGCGAAGCCGAGCCCGAAGAGCTTGTCCAGGAAGGCCCACAGGAAGATCCAGCCGAGCCCGATCCGCAGGGCGCCGGCGACGTAGCGGGCGGCCCGTCCGGAGGAGGTCTCGACTGCTGCGGGGACAGTACCGGTGCCCGCCGTCGTGGCGGTCACCCCGTCGCGTCCTCGGCTGCTGGCGCTGATGTTCGACATGGCGGGACCTCCTGCTCTGGTGCGGTGTGTGTTGCTGACACCTCCACAGTGACCGCCACCCGGCTGCTCCGGCAGGGGCGGGGGGCACGCGGAGGCCGGGACCTAGGTCCCGGCGGTCGCACCTTCCCAGAACGCCGTGGCCATGTCGACCTTGCCGGAGGCCCGCAGCGGCGTGCCCTCGGCGAGATGGTGCTGGCGCGCGGCGCCCGCGTGGCGGGTCGGTGGGGACCCGTCCGCCCGGACCACCCGCCACCACGGCACGCCACCGCCGTGGGCGGCCAGCACCGCGCCGACCTGCCGCGGGCCCCCGCGGCCCACCGCCTCCGCGATCGCGCCGTACGTCGTGACGCGCCCGCGAGGCACCTGCTCCACGCAGGTCAGCACCGCCTCGACGTACTCGTCGCGATCCGCTGCAGGAGACACGGGCACAGGCTAGTTCCCCGGACGCACGCTGCCCCCGACCGGCGGACCGGTCGGGGGCAGCGGGTTGCGCGAGGCCGGCAGAGTTCAGCCGGGGTCAGCCGGACTCAGCCAGAATCAGCCGGAATCAGTACGTCGGCTGGCTCGGGTCGACCTGGTTGACCCAGGCCACGACGCCGCCGCCGACGTGCACCGCGTCGGCGTACCCGGCGCCCTTGACGACCGCGAGGGTCTCGGCGGAGCGGACCCCGGACTTGCAGTGCATGACGATCTGCTTGTCCTGCGGCAGCTTCTCCAGCGCGGAGCCGTTGAGGAACTCGCCCTTGGGGATCAGCACCGAGCCCGGGATCTTGTTGATCTCGTACTCGTTGGGCTCGCGCACGTCGACGAGCACGAAGTCGCGGGTGCCCTCCTCGCGCTCCTTGAGCATCTGCGCGAGCTGGGTCACCGAGATCGTCGAGCCGGCCGCGGCGTCGGCGGCCTCGTTGGAGATCGCGCCGCAGAAGGACTCGTAGTCGATGAGCCCGGTGACGGTCGGGTGCTCGCCGCAGAGCGCGCAGTTGGGGTCCTTGCGGACCTTCAGCTTGCGGTACTCCATCTCCAGGGCGTCGTAGATCATCAGCTTGCCGACCAGCGGGTCGCCGATGCCGGTGAGCAGCTTGATCGCCTCGTTGACCTGGATCGAGCCGATCGAGGCGCACAGCACGCCCAGGACGCCGCCCTCGGCGCAGGACGGGACCATGCCCGGCGGCGGCGGCTCCGGGTAGAGGCAGCGGTAGCAGGGCGCGTCGACCGACTCGCCGTTCTCGTCGGTGGCGTGCGGCCAGAAGACCGACGCCTGGCCGTCGAAGCGGTAGATCGAGCCCCACACGTAGGGGATCTTCAGGAAGTACGCCGCGTCGTTGACCATGTAGCGGGTCGCGAAGTTGTCGGTGCCGTCGACGATGAGGTCGTAGCCCTCGAAGATGCCGAGCACGTTGTCGTTGTCGAGGCGCTCGTTGTGCACCACGACGTTCACGTAGGGGTTGGCCTCGTTGATGGAGTCGCGCGCGGACTCCGCCTTGGGGCGCCCGATGTCGGACTGGCCGTGGATGATCTGGCGCTGCAGGTTGGACTCGTCGACCTCGTCGAACTCGGCGATGCCGATCGTGCCCACGCCGGCAGCGGCCAGGTAGAGCAGCGCGGGACTGCCGAGGCCGCCGGCCCCGATCACCAGCACCTTGGCGTTCTTGAGGCGCTTCTGTCCGCTCATGCCGACGTCGGGGATGATCAGGTGGCGGCTGTAGCGGCGCACCTCGTCGACGGTCAGCTCGGTCGCCGGCTCAACCAGCGGGGTAAAGGACACGACACGCTCCTTGCCAGATTCTCTTCGCGAGGTCACTACACAGGTCCTCGGCGCAACGCCCGGGGACCTGTTCATGTTCCCCGGCCCCGAGAACGCCGCCGAACATCGTCCCGTCATCCGGACCTGGGCTACGGACCGGTAGGGTCGCCGTGGCTGATTCGGGAGGAGCATCGCAGGTGAGCTCAGAGCAGTACGACGTCGAGGGTGGACGTCCGCGCGGCGCGCGGATGCCCCGGCGGGAGCGTCGCGCCCAGCTGCTCTCCTCCGCCCTGGAGGTCTTCGTCGCCCAGGGCTACCACGCCGCCGCGATGGACGACATCGCCGAGCGCGCGGGCGTGTCCAAGCCGGTGCTCTACCAGCACTTCCCCGGCAAGCTCGACCTCTACCTGGCCCTGCTCGACGCCTCCTGCGACACGATCATCGGCAACTGCCGGGCGGCGCTGAAGTCGACCCAGGACAACAAGCTGCGGGTCGCGGCCGCGATCGACGCCTTCTACGACTACGTGGCCAGCGAGACCGGTGCCTTCCGGCTGGTCTTCGAGTCCGACCTGACCAGCGAGCCGGCGGTGCGCGAGCACACCGAGCGGGTCACCACCGACTGCGCCGCGATGATCGCCGAGGTGATCCAGGAGGACACCGACCTGCCCGGGCCGGCCGCCCGCCTGCTGGCGGTCTCCCTGGTGGGAATGGCCCAGGTCTCGGCGCGGTTCTGGCTCGCGGAGGCGGGCGGCATCAGCCGTCCCGACGCCGCCGCCCTGGTCGCGGGCCTCGCCTGGCGGGGCATCCGCGGCTATCCGCTCATCGATGAGCAGCACTGACCCACAGCACCAGCCACACCCAGCGCCCCGGGTTCCCGGGGCCGCTGCACCAGACCCAACTCAAGGAGGACCCGTGGAGGTCAAGATCGGCGTGCAGCACGCGCCGCGCGAGCTCGTTGTCGAGACCGAGCTGGACGGCCCCGCCGTCGAGCGGCTGCTCTCGGAGGCGGTGGCCGCCGAGGGCGTGTTCACCCTCGCCGACACCAAGGGCCGCAGCGTCATCATCCCCGCGTCGAAGATCGCCTACGTCGAGGTCGGCACGGGCGTCGTGGGACAGGTCGGCTTCCGGAGCTGACCCGGCTCCCGAACCGTTCCAAGCAGCGTCGATCCCGTGCTCGTCAGCGACCTTCTCTGGGCGCTCCTCGGCGGCAGCGGGATCGCGCTGCTCGGAACGTGGGCCTTGCCGGGCCACGGCGACGACGCGCCGCTGTGGCTGACAGTGCTGTGCGGCATCGGCGGGGTGGTCCTGGGCAACCTCGCCTACGTCAGCATCTTCGAGCCGACCACCCCGGGCCCGGACTGGTGGCGCCACGCCTGGCAGGTCGCCGGCGCGGTGGCGCTCGTCGCCGCGGCCGACCTGGCGCTGGTACGCCGGCGCCGCCGGTCGTCCGCGCCGCCGGCGGGCCCAGAGGAGTCTCGGCGCTGACGAGTCTCGGGCCGAGGACCGCTCAGCTGGCCAGGCCGAGCTCGGCCATCCGCTCGGCGTGCCGCTCGGTGAGCCGGGTGAACATCCGGCCGATCGCGGCCAGGTCCAGGCCCGGCCGGTCCACACCGCCGGCGAGCAGCGCCGAGAGCGCGTCCCGGTCCGCCACCACCCGCTGCGCCTGGGTCAGGGCCTCCCCCATCAGCCGCCGCGCCCACAGCGCCAGCCGGCCGCCGAGCCGCGGGTCGGCCGCGATCGCCGAGCGCACCCGGTCCACGACGAACGCCGCGTGCCCGGTCTCCTCGAGCGAGGCGACGACCAGGTCCCGGGTCCCGGGGTCGAGGTACGCCGCGACCTCCCGGTAGAAGTCGTCGGCCAGGCCGTCGCCGACGTACGCCTTGACCAGGCCCTCGAACCAGTCCGAGGGCGCCGTGTAGTCGTGGAACTCCTCGATCGGCCCGCGGAACGGCGTCATCGCCGCGAACGGGTCCGCGCCGAGCACCCGCAGCCGCTCGTGCAGGCGCCCCACCTTGGCGAACTCGGCGCTGGCCATCGTCTCGATGGCCACCTTGTCCTCCAGGGTCGGGGCGAGCTTGCCGTCCTCGACCAGCCGCTCGAACGCGGAGATCTCGCCGTACGCGATCGCGCCGAGCAGGTCCACCACTGCCTCGCGGTAGACCGGGTCCTGGATGGCCAGCGGCTCGTCGGTGGCTGCGTCCCGGTCCCCGACCGGGGTCACCGGCTCTTCCCGCGATGCAGTCATGGCCCGACCCTACCGATAGACTGGCCGGCGATAGTCCGTGGCGCCCCCCGTGGCGGCGCCGCCTGCATGTGCGCGGCTGATGCCGTCGTCTGGGTCACGAGCCTTCTCGATGAGTTCCGCCGCAACCGACACTCACTTCGGTCTGACGGCTGAAACTCACGAAAGAGACAAGACACTGACCACCACGTTCCGCGAGCTCGGAGTCCACGCCGAGATCTGCGACGCGCTCGAGCGCGCCGGCATCAGCACCCCCTTCGCCATCCAGGAGATGACGCTCTCGGTCGCCCTGATGGGCACCGACATGATCGGCCAGGCCCGCACGGGCACCGGCAAGACCCTCGCCTTCGGCATCCCGGTGCTGCAGCGCAGCGTCTCCCCCAAGGACCCCGACTACGCCCAGCTCCCCCAGGGCAAGCCGCAGGCCCTGATCGTGGCGCCGACCCGAGAGCTCGCGCTCCAGGTCTCCAGCGACCTCACCCTGGCCAGCGCCGACCGCGGCCTGCGCGTCCTGACCGTGTACGGCGGGGTCGGCTACGACTCCCAGCTCGAGGCGCTCGAGTCCGGCGTCGACATCGTCGTCGGCACGCCCGGCCGCCTCATCGACCTGGCCAACCGCCGCGCCCTCGACCTCTCGCACGTGCACGCGCTCGTGCTCGACGAGGCCGACGAGATGCTCGACCTGGGCTTCCTGCCCGACGTCGAGCGGATCCTCTCGATGACGCCCGAGACCCGCCAGACCATGCTGTTCTCGGCCACCATGCCCGCGGCGATCGTCGCGCTGGCCCGCACCCACATGCGGCACCCGATGAACATCCGCGCGGAGTCCTCCTACGAGAACGCCACGGTCCCGGCGACCGCGCAGTTCATCTACCAGGCCCACGACCTGGACAAGCCCGAGATCATCGGGCGGATCCTGCAGGCGGTGGACGTGGAGAAGATCATCGTCTTCACCCGCACCAAGCGCCAGGCGCAGCGGATCGCCGACGACCTCACCGAGCGCGGCTTCAAGGCCAGCCCGCTGCACGGCGACATGGCCCAGGTGGCGCGCGAGAAGGCGCTGACGAAGTTCCGCGAGGACAAGATCCAGGTCCTCGTCGCGACCGACGTGGCCGCCCGCGGCATCGACGTGCGCGGCGTCTCGCACGTCATCAACTACACCTGCCCCGAGGACGAGAAGACCTACATCCACCGCATCGGCCGCACCGGCCGCGCGGGGGCCTCCGGCATCGCTGTCACGTTCGTCGACTGGGCGGACCTGCACCGCTGGAAGATGATCAACAAGGCGCTCGACCTGCCCTTCGACGAGCCCCAGGAGACCTACTCCACCTCCGACCACCTGCTGCACGACATGGGCATCCCGCCCGGCACCAAGGGCCGCGTCGTCGACGCCGCCCCGGTGGAGCGCAAGCCGCGCGAGTCCCGCGACGAGCGCGGTGAGCGCGGTGAGCGCCGGGAGCGCAGCGGCGACCGCCCGGCCCGCAACCGCAGCCGGACCCGCACCCGCGGCGGCTCGACAGTGGCCGGCGACGCCCCGGCCCCGGCCACTGCTGCCGCTGCCGAGCCCGTCGCCGAGCAGCCCGCGGCCGCCCCCGCCGCCGACGGCGAGGCGCGCCCCAGCCGGAACCGGCGCCGGCGCCGGCGCTCCTCCGGCCCGGGCGGTTCGTCCGAGGCCGGCGGCTCGGCGCAGGACGCCGCACCCACGGGCGCCTGAGCCCCGGCACGACCTCCCGCGCCCTCCGGCCCGACTGCTCCGGCAGCCGGGCCGGTCGGCATTTGCCTGACGTTTTCTCCCGTGCCGGCGGGGTAGACCCAGGCGGTGAACCTGTGGTGGGGCTGGGCCCTCGTCCTCTGCCTGCTGATCAGCGCGGTGCTCGGCACGTGGGCGGCGCGCCGCGGCCCCCGCTCCCGGGTCCTGGTCGTCCCCTGGCTGCTGACGGGAGTCGCAGCGGCGTGCTCCGCCTTTCTCACCTGGGACGAGCTGACTGCCTCCGAGGACGAGCTGGCGGATGCCGTCGAGCAGGTGGCCGACCGGCTCGACGGAGAGAGCTTCGTGCTGCCGGCGGTGGAGCTGCGCCGTCAGGTGGGGGCGGAGCTCGGACATCCGGTCGACCTGGCCTCGCGCGTCGACACCGGTCCCCACACCGCCGAGCGGCAGGAGACTGCGTACGACGTCACGCTGCGCGCCCGGGACGGCGGCCCGGCCGGGTGCCTCACCGTCGTGGTCACGCGTGCGGACGACGGCCACCGGATGGCGGTGCGGGCCGCCGAGGGCCGGTGCGCGGCGAGCTGAGCGACGGCTCGGCGCCGTCGATCAGGGCGTGACGACGACAGTGGTGCCGAGCGGGGCGAACGCCCACAGCGCGCGGGCGTCGACCGGCCGCTGGCGGATGCAGCCGTGCGAGCGCGGGGTGCCGAGCTGGGCGACGGTCTGCACCCGGCGGCCGTCGTCGACCGGGATGTCGTGGAAGCCGATGGCGGCGCCGCTGGGGCCCTGGGTGAACCGGACGAAGTGCCGCATCGTCCCGGAGTCGTCGATGCCCACGGCGTCCTCGGAGCGGGAGTAGACCGTGTAGGTGCCGGGGTCGAGGTTGTCCTCGACGCTGCCCGAGACCGGGTAGGTCCGCTGCACCCGGCCCGAGCGCGTGACCAGCCAGACCCGCTGCCGCGACTGGCTGAACACGATCCGCCGTCCCTGGCCGGAGTCGGCGGGTACTGCCTCCGAGGAGGCGGCGGGTACTGCCTCCGGGGAGGCGGCGGGTGCCGCCTCCGGGGAGGCGGCGGCCGGCTCGGGGCTCGCGTCGACCTCCGGGCTCGCGACGACGTTCGGCGTCGGCGCGGCCACCGGCCCGGGCGAGTCCTCCGCCGTGGCGGCTCGGTTGGCTGCTCCCCTGGCTGTCTCCCCGCCCGGCGTCGGCAGCACGCCGCTCGCGCCCAGGACGGCCACGGCCGTCACCGCCAGCGAGGTCGCCAGGACCGAGATCCGGCCGTAGCGCGGCCGGACGGGCTGGGCACGGTGCTTGGCCACCGGGGTCACGACCGCCCGGCCGCGGCCCGCGGCGTCCGGCCGGCCCGGGCCACCAGGCCCTCGGCCACCGCGCGGTAGGCCTGGGCGCCCTTGCTGGTGCGGCTGGTGGCGAGGATCGAGCGGCCCGCGGCGGGCGCCTCGGCGAACTTGATCGTCTTCGGGATCGGGGGCCCGACGACCTCGAGGTCGTAGGTCTGCGAGATCGTCTCCAGCACCGTGCGCGCGTGGGTGGTCCGGCCGTCGTAGAGCGTCGGCAGCACGCCCCAGACCTCGAGCCCGCGGTTGGTGAACCGGCGTACGTCGTGGACGGTGTCGAGCAGCTGGCCCACCCCGCGGTGGGAGAGGGTCTCGCACTGCAGCGGCACCAGCACGCCGTCCGCGGCCGTGAGCCCCGCGACCGTCAGCACCCCGAGCGAGGGCGGGCAGTCCAGCAGCACCCAGTCGTACGGCGTCCGCAGGTCCGCGAGCGCGACCTTCAGCGCCTGCTCCCGACCGGTGCGGGTGAGCAGCTCGGCCTCCGCGCGCGCCAGGTCGATGGTCGCCGGCATCAGGTCCACGCCGTCCTCGGTGCCGAGCACCACCTCGTCGGGGGCGAGGCCGCCGGTCAGCACCTGGTGGACCGAGAGCTCCAGGTCCTCGGGGTCGATCCCCAGCGAGAACGTCAGGCACGCCTGCGGGTCGAGGTCGACGAGCAGCACCCGGTGGCCCAGCTCCGCGAGCGCAGCACCGAGGGAGGCGACCGAGGTCGTCTTGGCGACGCCGCCCTTCTGGTTCGCGACCGCGAGTGTGGTGGTCATCGGGGCCCATCATGCCGGACGCCGGGCCGGACGCCACTCAGCGACCTGCTTGACTTCCGTCATGCCCGACGCGACCTCCACTGCCCCCACCGCGCTGGTCACCGGCGCGACCGCCGGCATCGGCCTCTCCTTCGCCCACCAGCTCGCCCGTCGCGGCCACGACCTGGTGCTGGTCGCCCGCGACCGGGCCCGCCTGGACGAGGTGGCCACCGAGCTGCGCACGACGTACGGCGTGGAGGTGGAGGTGCTCCCCGCCGACCTCGCCGACCGCGAGCAGCTGGGCCGGGTCGAGCAGCGCCTGCGCGACCCAGAGCGGCCGGTCGACCTGCTGGTCAACAACGCGGGGTTCGGGCTCAAGGGCCGCTTCCTCGACAACGACATCGACGCCGAGACCGGGATGCTGGAGGTCCTGGTCACCGCGGTGCTGCGGCTCAGCCACGCCGCACTGGGCCCGATGTCCGAGCGGGGCCGCGGCGGGGTCATCAACGTCTCCAGCGTCGCGGCGTTCCTCCCCCGCGGCACCTACTCGGCCGCCAAGGCGTGGGTGAACAGCTTCAGCGAGTGGGCAGCGAACGAGTACCGCGACCGGGGCGTGCGGGTGATGGCGCTGTGCCCGGGCTTCACCAAGACCGAGTTCCACGCCCGGATGGAGGTCGGGCGCGGCTCGGCCCCGGACTTCCTGTGGCTCGACGCCGACGACCTGGTGGCCCAGGCACTGGCCGACTACGACCGGGGTCGGGTGTACTCGGTGCCCAGCACGCAGTACAAGGTGATCACCGGACTGGCGCGGGTGGTGCCGAACCGGGTGCTCCAGCGGCTCCAGGCCCTCGGCCGGAGGTGACCGCGGGCCGACCGCCCGGGCTCAGCCCTCGCCGGCGATGAACGCCCGGACTGCGTCGGCGACCAGCTGGACCGCGATGGCCGAGAGCAGCAGGCCGGCGATCCGGGTGACCAGCAGGACGCCGGACTCCCGGATCAGCCGCAGGATCGGCAGCGAGAACCGCATCGCCACCCACAGGCACGCGTGCATCGCGATCACGCCGATCGCCACCGCGGCGAACGTCGCGACGTCGTCGATGCGCTCGACGAACAGCATCACCGCCACGATCGCGCCCGGTCCGGCCAGCAGCGGGGTGGCCAGCGGGACGATCGCGACGTTGCCGGTGGCCGAGGTCGGCTCCTTCTCGTTGCCGGTCAGCAGCTCCAGCGCGATCAGCAGGAGCAGCAGCCCGCCGGCGCACTGCAGGGCCGGGAGCGAGATGTGCAGGTAGGACAGGATCTGCTGGCCGAAGATCGCGAAGGCCACGATCACGAAGAACGACACCCCGACCGCCTGGCCGGCCGCCCGGCGGGCGTAGTCCGCCGAGCGCCCGCTGGTCAGCGACAGGAAGATCGGGACGGTGCCGACGGGGTCCATGATCACGAAGAGCGTCACGAAGACCTCGACCAGCAGCACCGTGTCCAGCACGCTCACGGTCGGACGACCTCCGGGGTGCGGCGGCCGGACGCCGCCGAGGCGGCGGCAGCCAGGTCCAGCAGGCGGTGGTACTCCTCGGGTGCTGTGGTGTTGACGCCGAGGTCGTGGTCGAGCTTGCCGGCGCCGTGGTGGTCGCTGGACCCGGTGACGACCAGCCCGAGGTTGCGCGCGATCGCGCGCAGCTCGGCCCGGGTGGGCTCGTCGTGGTCCTGGTGGTCGACCTCGATCCCGGCCAGCCCGATCTCCTGCAGCTGCGCGAGGTCCTGCTCGTCGGGTCGTCGGCGGCTGCTGCGTCCCCAGGGGTGGGCCACGACCGTGACGCCGCCGGCGGCGGCGACGTGCCGGATCACGTCGACCAGCGGCGCGGCGTACCGGTCCACGTGGGCGGGACGCCCCCAGCCGAGGAAGCGGTCGAACGCCTCGGTGCGGTCCGCCACCACACCGCGGGCGACCAGGGCGTCGGCGACGTGCGGGCGGCCGGTGGCGGCGGTGCCGGCCGCGGCCCGGCGCACGTCCTCCTCGTCGATCCCGATGCCGAGCTCCCGCAGCCGGGCGATCATCGTCGGCACCCGGCCGCGCCGGCCCGCCAGGACCCGGTCCAGCTCCTCGACCAGCGGCGGGTACGTCGGGTCGGGCAGGTAGGCGAGCAGGTGCACGCCGTGGTCCTGGTGGCGGGTGCTGAGCTCCATGCCCCGCACCAGCTCCAGCCCCTGGCGCTCGGCGGCCTCGGCGGCCTCGGCCCAGCCGTCGGTGGTGTCGTGGTCGGTGAGCGCGAGCACGTCGAGGCCCGCGGCGACCGCCGCGCCGACGAGCTCGGTCGGGGTCTGGGTGCCATCGCTCGCCCGGGAGTGGGTGTGGAGGTCGATGCGCACCGGCCTACCTTAGGGGTGCGGGGCCTCCGACCCCCTGCCCGCACGAGCGTGAATCGACTCACGCGGCCCCTCACCAGGGTGGCCGCGGGCCTCCGAAGGAGAGCTCCACCAGCTGCGGGCCGAGCTCGGAGACGTCGCGCATGATCCAGTCCCCGGCCAGCAGCAGGATCGCGGACGCCGGCCGCAGCACCAGCCACAGCCAGCGTCCGTGCGCCTCCCCCACGACGACCGAGCGGTCCCACTCCCCCGCCCCGTCGTGGACCGAGACCGGCCACATCCGGACGGTCTGGCTGCCCAGGCGCACGACGACCGCCGGCGGCCCGAGGCCCACCTCCCCGCCGGCGTCGACGTGCCGGGTGCCGGCCACCCGCGCGCCGAGGCCGGTCCCGGGGTCCTCGGCCACCACGAGGACGTCGACCGGCCCGTCGAGGGCGGTGCTGCCGGAGCAGCCGGTCACCGTCGCGACCGCGCGGCCGGGCTCGCCGACCGAGGCGACGTCGGTGACCTGCCACCCGGGACCCAGCGGCCAGGGCAGGTAGGTCGGGAGGTTCGCCGAGCGTCCGAGGTGCTCGACGAAGCACTCGTAGCCGGCCTCGGCCGGGCGCCACAGCGGCGGGACCGGGCCGTGCTCGGGACAGCACCACCCGCCGGCGGGCGTCGACCGGGCGACCGGGATCGGGCAACGCGGGCAGCCGGCCTCCAGCGACATCCTCCCACCGTGGCCAGCCGGCCCCAGTCCGTCAAGCCCAGCCCGTGACCCCCGGGCCGCGCGGTTCCCGCCCGCGGCGGGGGCGCGCGTGCGACGATCCCGCCCATGACACCGACGCTGCGTCGGGCCCGGGCCGCGGTCCTGGCCGGCTTCGGCGTGCAGGGCCTGGTCCTGATCAGCCTCACCACCCGGCTCCCGGACTTCGCCGAGCGGTGGGACCTCTCCGAGCTCGAGCTCTCCGGGCTGCTGCTGATGATGGTGCTGCTGGCCGGGGTCGGCTCGGTGCTGGCGGAGTCCGTGGCCCGCCGCCACGACAGCGCCCGGGTGCTGCGCACCGGGCTGCTGCTCGTCGGGGCGGCCGTCGGCGTGCTCGCCCTGGCTCCGGCAGCCGGCGTCTTCGCCGCCGCCCTGGCCGCCTACGGGGTGGCGCTCGGACTGGTCGATGCCGGCACGAACATGCAGGCGGTGGCGCTCGAGCACCGCTACGACCGCCCGCTGCTGCCGTCCTTCCACGGGGCGTGGACGTTGGGTGGCGTGGTCGGCGCCGGCCTGACCCTGGCCACCAGCGGCCTCCCGACCGAGGTGGCCGCGGCGCTCGCGGTGGTGCCGCTGACCGTCGCGCTCGGGGCCGGGTTCCTGCCCGGCGACCGCGGGGCGCCGACCCGCCTCACCGCGGCGCAGGTGGCTGTCCCGTGGCGCCCGATCGCGCTCGTCGGGGTCGCGATGGTGCTCTTTTACATGGTCGACACCGCCGCCACCACCTGGGGCCCCGTCTACCTCGACGAGGTCGTTGAGAGCCCCGAGGGCCTGGTGGCCCTGGCGACGCTGCCGTACCTGGTGGCCAGCGGGCTGGTGCGCCTGGGCGGGGACCGGCTGGTCGCCCGGTGGGGGCCGGCCCGGGTGCTGCGGGTCGGCGCACTCCTCGCCGCGCTGGCCCTCGCCGTCGTCGTCGCCGCCCCGTCCTGGCCGGTCGCCGTGCTCGGCTTCACGCTGCTGGGTGCCGGCGTCTCGGTGATCGCCCCGCTGAGCTTCTCCGCCGCGGCCCGCCTCGCGGCCGGCTCGGGCCTGGACCCGGCCGTGCGCCGGGCCCGCGTCGACGCGGTGATCGCGCGCTTCAACCAGTTCAACTACGTCGGCGCGCTGCTCGGCTCCGTGCTGACCGGCGTGGTCGGCGCCGGGTCGCTGCGCGTGGGCTTCGCGGTGCCGATGGTGCTGGTGCTCGCGATGGTGCCGCTCGCGCGGGTCTTCGTGGTTCCGCGCCCGGCCCCCGCATCGGCCGCGGGCTGACCCGGCGGAGGTAGCCTGCCACGGCCAGCTCCCGATCCCCGGAGGTCCCCCGTGTCGCCCGTCCAGCCCCCGTCCGCCCAGGTCCGGGACGAGGCCACCCGCCGGCTTGCCGCGCTGGCGACCCCCGCGGGCGCCCTGGGCCGCCTGGGCGACCTGGCGGTCTGGGTCGCCGCCACCCAGGGGTCGGCGGTCCCGGCACCCCTGGAGCGCGTCCGGGCCGTCGTCTTCGCCGGTGACCACGGGGTCGCCGCGCACGGCGTCTCGGCGTACCCGGCGGAGGTGACCGCCGCCATGGTCCGCACGATGGCCTCCGGCCGCGCGGTCGTCTCGGCGCTGGCCGCGCAGCACGGCGTCGCCCTGCGGCTGCTCGACCTCGGGGTGGCCGGCGACCTCACCGGCCTGGACCCGCGCATCGGGGCCCGCAAGGTACGCCGCAGCAGTGGCGCGATCCACCTCGAGGACGCGTTGAGCCCCGAGGAGACCCGGGCCTCCATCGGCGTCGGCGAGGCCGTCGCCGCGGAGGAGATCGCCGCCGGCGCCCAACTGCTCGTCGGCGGCGACATGGGCATCGGCAACACCACCCCGGCGGCCGCCCTCATCGCGGCCTCGCTCGGCCTGCCGGCCAGCGAGGTCACCGGCCGCGGCACCGGCGTCGACGAGGCGGGGCTGGCGCACAAGACCGCCGTCGTCCAGCAGGCCCTGGACCGGGCCGGCGACCGGGTCGCTGACCCGATCGAGACCCTCGCCGCCCTGGGCAGCGCCGACCTCGCCGCCCAGGCGGCGTACCTCGCCGCGGCGGCCCGCGCCGGCGTACCCGTGCTGCTCGACGGGGTCATCTCGGTGGCCGCGGCGGTCCTCGCCGACCGGCTGGCACCCGGCGCCGCCGCCTGGTTCGCGGCCGGGCACCGGTCCACCGAGCCCGCCCAGGCGCTGGCCCTCGACAAGCTCGGGCTGGACCCGGTCCTCGACCTCGACATGCGGCTGGGTGAGGGCAGCGGGGCGCTGCTCGCGCTGCCGGTGCTGCGCTCGGCGGCGCTGGTGCTGCGCGACGTCGCGCTGCTCTCCGAGGTGCTTGGTTGACCCACGCGGCCCTGGACCCGCTCCGCTTCGCGGTCGGCACGCTGACCGCGATCCCGGTCCGGCCGCCGGCCTCGTTCGAGCGACGGGTCACCGTGCCCGGGATGCTGCTCGCCCCGGTGGCCGTGCTGCCGCTGGGGCTGCTGGTGGCCGGGGTGCTGTGGGGCGGGCGCGAGCTCGGGCTGGCGCCGCTCGCGGTCGCCGCCGCTGCCATCGCCGCCCTGGCCCTGGGCTCCCGCGGGTTCCACCTCGACGGGCTCGCGGACACCACCGACGCCCTGGCCAGCTCCTACGACGCCGAGCGGTCGCTGGCGGTGATGAAGCGCGGCGACACCGGGCCGGCGGGCGCCGCGGCGATCGCGCTGGTGCTAGCCGTCCAGGTCGGTGCGGCCGCCGCACTCCTCGCGCCGGCCTGGGGACCGGTGCTGGCGGGGGCGCTGGTGTGCGCCTCCCGCGGGGTCGCCGTCGTGCTCTGCGTGCGCGGCCTGCCGCCGGCCCGCAAGACCGGGCTCGCGGCGAGCTACGTGTCCTCGGTGCCGCCGGCGGCGATCGTCGGCCTGTGGCTGGTCCTGGCCGCGGCGCTGTGCGCCGTCGCCGCCCTCGCCGACCTGCCGTGGTGGCGCGGCCTGCTCTGCGCGGCGGTCGCCCTGGCCGCGGTCGCCTGGCTGGCCCGGCGCGCCGTACGCCGCTTCGGCGGCGTCGCCGGCGACGTCATGGGCGCCGCGATCGAGGTCGCGCTCGCCCTGATGCTGCTCGCCGCGACCTGACCGTTCCGCTGACCCGGCAGAAATGGTCGCGCCAGACCCGCCGACCCGGCAGAAATGGTCGCTCGGGTGCGACCAGAACTGCCGGGTCGGCGTACTCCGCGCGACCAGAACTGCCGGGTCGGCGTACGGGTCAGTCGGTCTGGGGGCCGGGCCAGTTCTTGTCCGGCACCGGGCGGGGGCGGCCGGGCTGGTCGCCGCCGCGCTCGTCGAGGTAGGCACGGGTCGGCACCATCACCTTGCGGCGGAAGATGCACACGACAGTGCCGTCCTGCTTGTAGCCGATGGTCTCGACGGTGACCACGCCACGGTCGTCGCGGCTCTTGGACGGCACCTTCTCCAGGACCGTGGTCTCGCCGTAGATCGTGTCCCCGTGGAAGGTCGGCGCGACGTGGCGCAGCGACTCGACCTCGAGGTTCGCGATCGCCTTGCCGGAGACGTCGGCGACGCTCATGCCGAGCAGGATCGAGTAGATGTAGTTGCCGACCACGACGTTCTTCTTGAACTGGGTCGTCTCCACTGCATAGTTCTCGTCGATGTGCAGCGGGTGGTGGTTCATCGTGAGCAGGCTGAACAGGTGGTCGTCGTACTCGGTGACCGTCTTGCCCGGCCAGTGCTTGTACGTCGCGCCGACCTCGAACTCCTCGTAGCTGCGACCGAACTGCACGGGTGCTCCTCAACCTCGACGGACCGGCTCCGGGGCCGGCGGGTGGGCCTCATCTTGGCCGAACGCGAACCGCACGCGGGAGAGGCTCCCGCGTGCGGTTCGTCACGCTCGTGACCGGCGTCCGGGGGCGCCGACCCGGGACGCTCAGGACCCGCCCCCACCCGCCTTGCGGCGGTGCATCCGCGGCCCGCCGCCGACGACCTCCGAGCCGTGCGCCTTCTCGCGCACCGGACCCGCCTGGGGCACGCCCCGGTCGTTCGCCTGCTTGCGCTCGAGGGCCTCCCGCATCCGGGACTTGAGGTCCTCCGCGCTGTCGTCTTCTCGCGGTTCGGTCATGGGGTCCTCCGAGGTCGTGACGGGTAGGGG
This sequence comes from Nocardioides pantholopis, assembly GCF_003710085.1. Classification (NCBI taxonomy): domain Bacteria; kingdom Bacillati; phylum Actinomycetota; class Actinomycetes; order Propionibacteriales; family Nocardioidaceae; genus Nocardioides; species Nocardioides pantholopis. Next base: position 3,022,922 of record NZ_CP033324.1, read on the forward strand.
CCCTCCCACCCTTCCAGGCGCGGGCGGAGCCGTCGACCGGGTAACCGACCCGCGGACCCCGGCCGGGTCAGCGCAGGGCCAGGGCCCGGTCGAGGGGGTCGGCCAGCGACGCGGCGTACTCCAGGGTCAGGTGGCCGTAGTCGCGGCGGGTGATGAAGTCGCCGACCACGACCGGGCACTCGCCGTAGGCACAGAACCACTGCCGGGTCTCGACGTGCTCGGCCCCGGCCCGCTCCGCCGCCCGCTTGGCCGCGTCCCGCATCCGCATCGACCGGCCGTTCGGCTTCGCCAGCCCGTCGCCGAGCGTGGCGCCGCGGCGGGAGATGTCGCTGGGGTGCGTGCGCAGCCGCGGTACGTCGGCCAGCACGACCACCCGCTCCGCGAGCGGCCGGAGCGAGGCGAGCCGCTCGGTGAGCCCGTCCTCGAGCAGGCGAGCCACCTCGGCGGTGTCGGAGACCCGCTCGCCGTCCGGGCCGACGTAGGCGCCGACTGTGTCGTTGGAGAGCACTGTGACGTCGGGCCGCAGCTGCTCGACCTGCTCCTGGGACCAGGCGTGGAACGCCGCGCACTCCTCGTCCGGGGCGTCGTCGACGGCCGACCAGGGCTGCACCGACGCGGCGTTGCAGCCGGCCAGCACCAGGAAGTACGCCCGGTAGCCGTGCTTGCGGGCGATCCCGTCGAGCACCTCGGCCCAGTGCCGCCCGTGGGAGTCGCCGAGGACCACGAGGACCTTCTCACCGTCGGGGTCTCCGCGCGGGCACAGCGGCAGCGGATAGTCCTGGCCCGAGTAGGAGCACTCCCCCAGGTCGGCCGCCACCCGGTCGGACAGCCCGAGCGCGGCGGGCCGCAGCGGGCTGGGCACCTCGGCGTCGGCGCGGCCGGCCAGCACCGACGCCTGCACCAGCGCGACGTGCGGGTCCTTCGCCAGGCCCCGGTCGGCGTACGCCGCGGCGGTGACCGGAGGCCGGGGCTGGGCGAAGTCGTGGACCACGACGGTGTGCACCACCGCCAGGACGACGCCGAGGGCGGCCAGCGAGGCCGGGTAGAGCACCAGGCCGCGGCGCCGGCCGCGCAGGAGCTGCGTGTGCCGCACCGGGTTCTCGACGAAGCGGTAGGAGAGGTCCGAGAGCACGAGCGCCAGCAGCACCGCGGCCAGGGCCTGCCACCCGGAGAGCCCGCGCACCTCGAGCAGGGCGGCGCCGAGGACCAGCACCGGCCAGTGCCAGAGGTAGAGCGAGTAGGAGCGGTCGCCGACCCAGCGCAGCGGCGCCACCGAGAGCGCCCGGGCGGGCCCCCAGCGCACCGGCGCGTCCCCGCAGGCCAGCAGCGCGCCCGCGCCGAGGACCGGGAGCAGCGCGGGCCAGCCCGGCACCCGGGTCGCCTCGGTGAACAGCAGCGCGCTCGCTGCCACGGCCGCCAGGCCGGCCCAGGCCAGCAGGCCGCGGACGGCTGCCGGGCGACGTGCCACCCAGGGCATGGCGGCGGCCAGGCCGGCGCCCAGGCCCAGCTCCCAGACCCGGGCCGCTGTGGAGAAGTAGGTACCGGTCGGGTCGGCGGCGACGCCGCGCACCGCCAACGCGAACGAGGCGAGGCTGAGCAGCGCGATCGTGGCCAGGGCGGCCCGGCGTACGGCGCCCGCACCGGGCGTGGCCGGTGCTGACGATCCCGCGCGGGCGCGCCGCCGCAGGAGCAGCACCAGGACGACCAGGAGCAGCGGCCAGACCAGGTAGAACTGCTCCTCCACGGCCAGCGACCAGTAGTGCTGGATCGGGGAGGTGCTCTCGTCCTGGGCCCAGTAGTCGGTCTCGTCGCGCGCGAACTTGATGTTCGCCGCGAAGAACGCCGCCCAGATGCTGTCCTGCACCAGGCGGAGCAGGTCGGCACCGGCCAGGATCAGGTAGCCCGCGACCGCCGTGACCGCCAGGACGAGCGAGGCGGCCGGCAGGATCCGGCGGGCCCGGCGGGCGTAGAACCCGGCGAGCGAGACGGTGCCGCTGCGCTCGACCTCGGCCAGCAGCAGGCCGGTGATCAGGAACCCCGAGACCACCAGGAAGACGTCGACGCCGATGAACCCGCCGTGCAGCGGACCCAGACCGGCATGGTCGGCGACCACGAGCAGGACCGCGACGGCGCGCAGGCCCTGGATGTCACCGCGGAAGCCGCGCCGAGCGCCGCTCCCGGCGTCGGCCGCCGCGCCGTCCCCCTGCGAGGACGCGCGGCGACCGGCGCGCACGCGGGGGATCAATTCAATTCGAACCAGTCAGGCATCGGAGTCGGGGTCTGGGAGCGCCCGTCGGCGTCGTTCCTGCCGAAGTTCGAGGAGAACGCGTACCCGGCCGACGGCGAGGCGTAGAGGCGGTTCACGTGGCGGATGTAGCGGCGCGAGAGGCCCTTCATCCGGATCCAGATCTCGTCGCTGGTCTGCGCCCGGGTGCTCCAGTTCGGGGAGCCGGTGAACACGACGTTCGCGGTCTTGGAGCCGTTGTAGCCGCCGTTGATCGCGAGGTACTTCATGTGCAGGTACCGCTCCGGCACGCCGTCGCGGTTCGTGTCCGGGGCCAGGGAGCGGGTAGCGATCGGGCCGCGGCCGGCGGTGCTGCGCAGCTTGGCGTTGATCCCGCGGCCGGACTGAGTGGTGACGATCTTGACGTCGCAGCCGCCGTTGTACAGCCGGCGAACCTGCTTGGCGATCTGGTCGCCGTAGGAGTCGTACCAGCCGGCGATCGCGATCCGGATCACCGTGCGGCCGTTGCCGTTGCCGTTGCGCCGCGGGATGCCCTTGCAGGTGACCTTGCGCAGCTCGGCGGCGACCGGGTTGCGGTTGCGCGCGGGGAACAGCGTGACGCGGTACTTGCCGAGGTCGGTGACCTGGTAGGGGTTCTTCTTGCGGATGTCGCGGGCGTACTCGCCGAAGACCTTGCCGAGCTTGGTGTAGAGCTTGGCGTCCCGGGTGGTGACCAGGTCGTTCCACTGCCGCTGGATCGCGGCCGTGGTGAGGTTCAGCGAGCCGAACATGCTGACGTTGCGGGCCCCGCGGATCCGGCTGAAGAGCAGGAACTTCGAGTGCATCACCTTCGCGCTGCTGCGGCAGCCGCCGGTGCACTTGCGCGCCCAGCTGTCGTCCTTGCGGTTCTTGTTCAGCTGCTTGCGCAGGTAGGAGAAGTTCGGGTTCTCCACGCTGCCGGCGACGACCATCTGCACGGTCACGCCGCGGCGGCGGGCCGCGATCAGCGCGCTGGCCAGCTGGCGGTTGTCGAAGTTCCAGACCGCGATCCGGATCGAGCCCGAGCGGTGGGTCGAGCGGATCGAGCGCAGCACCTGGTTGTGGATCACGCGCTTGCGCTTCGCCACGGTCGGGTCGCTGAAGATGACCCCGTTCTTCGGAGTCCAGCCCCCGGCCTTCTTCTTGGCCTCGGCCACGGGCGCCTGGCCGGCCGCGACCGGCGCGGCTCCGGCGGGGACTGCGAGAACCACGGAGAGGATCGCCGCAGTCGCGGCGACCGCCACGGATCGGAAGACAGACATGCAGGGAACTCCTTAGCACCGGACAACCGGGTCACGGTATCCCAGCCGTCCGGCGATCGAGGCATCCCCAGCGGCGCGTCCGCCCCCTGGTCGAGCCCGCCGACTACAGGCGGTACTCCTTGAGGACGCTGCGCCCGATGATCATCTTCTGGATGTCGGAGGTGCCCTCGCCGATGAGCATGAACGCCGCCTCACGGTAGAGCCGCTCGATCTCGTACTCCTTGGAGTAGCCGTAGCCGCCGTGGATGCGGAACGACGCCTCGACGACCTCGTTGCAGTACTCACTGGCGACCATCTTCGCCATGCCGGCCTCGACGTCGTTGCGCTCGCCGGCGTCCTTCTTGCGGGCCGCGCGGACCATCATCGCGTGCGAGGTCTCGACCTTGGTGGCCATCTCCGCGAGGCGGAACAGGATCGCCTGGTGCTGGGCGATCGGCTTGCCGAAGGTCTCGCGCTGCTGGGCGTAGGCGGCCCCGAGCTCGAAGGCGCGGTTGGCGATGCCGCAGGCGCGGGCCGCGACGTTCACGCGGCCGACCTCGACGCCGTCCATCATCTGGTAGAAGCCCTTGCCGGGCTCGCCCCCGAGGATCTGGTCGGCGGAGATCTGGTGGCCCTCGAACACCATCTCGGTGGTGTCGATGCCCTTGTAGCCCATCTTCTCGATCTTGCCGGGGACCGTGACGCCCTGGGCGGTCTCGCCGAAGCCCGGCTCCTTCTCGACCAGGAACGTGGTCATGTTCTTGTAGACCGAGTCGGCACCCTCGTCGGTCTTCACCAGCACCGCGACCAGGTTGGACGAGCCACCGTTGGTCAGCCACATCTTCTGGCCGGTGATCTCGTAGCCGTCCTCGGTGCGGGTGGCCTTGGTGCGGATCGCGGAGACGTCGGAGCCCAGCGACGGCTCGGACATCGAGAAGGCGCCCCGGACCTCGCCGGTCGCCATCCGGGGCAGGTACTTGCGCTTCTGCTCCTCGGTGCCGTGCTTCATCAGCATGTACGCCACGATGAAGTGGGTGTTGATGACGCCGGAGACGCTCATCCAGCCCCGCGCGATCTCCTCCACGCACAGCGCGTAGGTCAGGAGCGACTCCCCCAGCCCGTCGTACTCCTCGGGGATCATCAGCCCGAAGATGCCGAGCTCCTTGAGGCCCTCGACGATCTCGGTGGGGTACTCGTCGGCGTGCTCGAGCTCGGTGGCGACCGGGAGGATCTTCTCCTCGACGAAGGTCCGCACCGCCTTGAGGATCTCGGTCTGGTCTTCGGTGAGTCCGTCGGTCTCGCAGAGGCGGCCCATGGTGACGCTCCTAGTCAGGTGCTGGCTGGGTACGGCGGGTGCTGGCCTGGGTGCTGCCGGTGCAGCCCGGATCGTACGGCGCGGGCGACCGCCCAGACGTTACCCATCGGTACGCGAATCCGCGCCGTGACGTGCTTCACACGGGCGGCCCGCGGGCGGGCCGCGGGCGGATGGCCGCGCGGGGCACCGGCCGGCGCGGTGTCTGCCGGCAGCGGGCCGGTAGGGTGCCGGTCGTGTCCACCCCCGCCGATCCCGCGCGCCCCCACGGTCGCGTCCTGGTGATCGTGCCGGCCTGGAACGAGCAGGACTCGGTGGCCGCGACGATCGCCGAGGTACGCGCCACCAACCCCTCCGTCGACGTCCTCGTCGTCGACGACGGCTCCACCGACGCGACCGCGACGGTCGCGGAGGCGGCCGGGGCGCTGGTGTGCCGGCTGCCGTTCAACCTCGGCGTCGGCGGCGCGATGCGCGCCGGCTACCGGTTCGCGCTGCGTCACCACTACGACGTCGCGGTCCAGATCGACGCCGACGGCCAGCACGACCCCCGCTACCTGCCGACGCTGCTGGACCACCTCGAGCACGCCGACCTCGTCATCGGCGCCCGGTTCGCCGGCGAGGGCGCCCCGTACCGGGTCTCGCTGCTGCGCGGCGTGGCGATGAAGGTCCTGGCCCGCACCCTGTCCCGGATGGCCCGGACCCGCCTCACCGACGTGACCAGCGGGTTTCGGGTCGCGAACCGGCGCGCGGCCACGCTCTTCGCCGCCCACTACCCGGCCGAGTACCTCGGGGACACCGTCGAGTCGACGGTCATCGCACTGCGGGCCGGCTGCACCGTCACCCAGGTGCCGGTGCAGATGCGCCCGCGCCAGGCGGGGACGGCCAGCCAGACCCCGGTGCAGGCGGCTGTCTACCTGTCCCGGGCCGTGGTCGCGCTCGGTCTCGCCCTGGTCCGCAAGTGGCCGAACATCGACAGCTCGCACGACGCGCTGCCGAGCCCGCCCGGCGGCGTACCCGTCGTCGAGGCCGCCGGCTCGTCCGATCCGGCCCGGCCGTCCGCATCCGAGGGAGGCCGCCCATGAGGTCGAGCATCGTCCTGGGCCTGCTCGGCTCCGTCGTGGTGCTGGTGGCGCTCTTCGAGCTGCTGCGCCGCCACCGGATCCGGGAGAAGTACGCAGTGCTCTGGTTCGTGGTCGCGCTCGGCGTGATCACGCTCGCGGTCTTCCCCAGCCTGCTCACCGGGGTCGCCGAGCTGATCGGCGTGGAGGTGCCGGCGAACCTGCTCTTCTTCGCCGCCAGCCTGGTGCTGCTGCTGATCACGCTCCAGCACAGCTATGAGCTCGGGCGCCTGGAGGAGAAGACCCGGGTGCTGGCCGAGGAGGTCGCGCTGCTGCGCCTGGAGATCTCCTCCCCCGCACCTCAGCGCGGCCCGGACCCGGCCGACCCGGGCGACGGCCCCGAGCGCCCCGGCGCCTGACCCGCGACGCCCGCGCCGGGGGTCAGCCCTCCTGGTGGGCCGGGTAGACCACGTCGGCGATCACCAGCGGGTGGTCGCTGATCGAGCCGAACGTGGACCGGTCGATGTACTGGCCGGTGAAGGTGAGCTCCTGGGAGCCGAAGATCCAGTCGACCGGGCCGTGCCGCGGCGGCGAGCAGCCCGGGCCGGAGCTGCCGCCGGCCGAGGACGACAGCAGCCCGGTGGCGGTCATGCCGCAGAACGCGGAGTCCCGCTCGTTGAAGTCGCCGGCGAGCAGCAGCGGAGCCTGGGTGGCCTCGAGCTGGCTGGTGATGAACGCGAGCTCGGTGGCCCGGGCCCGTTCGCGGGCGCCCTGCTGGTCGCCCTGCTTCGCCGTCGACGCCGGGTTGTGCACGCCCATCACCGACACGGTGGCGCCGGTGTCGAGGTGGCGCAGCAGCACCACCGGCATGTGCAGGGTGCGCTCCCAGGCCACCTGGACCTCGGTGGTGTCGACCAGCTCCCAGGTGTCGCTGCGCCAGGCGATCGCGTTGCCACCGGTGCTCCCCGAGCGGCGGAACGTGTCGTTGGGGGTGGCCCGGTGCAGGCCCCAGTCCCCGTCGCCGGTGACCACGCCGGCCTGCTCGGACTCGAACTCGTTGAGCACCACGACCGAGACCTGCTGCCGCTCCAGGAGCGCCAGCGCCTGGGCCATCCGGGTGGTCCCGGCGGCGTAGCCCTTCTTCGAGCCGCCGGGTGCGGTCAGGTGGTGGCCGAGGACGTTGAAGGAGGCGGCGCGGAAGATCGTCTCCGGGACCGTCGTGGCGGTCGGCGCCGGCGGCCGGGGGCGGACCGTGGCGGGCGCGCCCGGCGCGGCAGCACCGCCGCCGGCGCCGCGCACCGTCGTACTGCCCAGCAGGTGGCGCAGCAGTGGGAGGCCGGCGAGCTCGACGCCGTCCTGGCGTCGCAGCGCCAGCCCCAGGGCGCAGCGCTCGACGTCGCCGAGGTCGCCCACCTCGGCGATCGGCTGCCCGACCACCACCACGTCGCCGGTCTTCACGCTGGGCTGCTGGACGTGGGAGTACCAGACCGACTCCGCCCCCGAGCGCACCTCGACCAGCCAGCGACCCGCGGCGGCCGGGCTGTCGGCGACCCGCACCCGGCCCGCGGTGGCCGCCAGCACGGGGGTGCCGCAGGAGGCCTCGAACAGGGTGGCGGCCGCCGGGCGACCGGGCTCCGGCTGGGCGGACCTCCCGGGAGTCTCGGACGGCGTCGGCGCGGCGGGCGGCTCGGTGCCCGGAGCCGCCGTCGGCGCCGCGGTGATCGTCCCGGGGGCCGCGGGAGTCACCGGAGCTCCTGCGTTGCGCACCAGGTAGCCGGTGCCCTCGGGCAGCGGCAGGCCCCGCTCCTCGCCCGCCGAGGACCGGCAGGACGCGGGGGTCAGGGCCCCGGTGGCCGTGCGGGCGGTGACCGAGGCGGGGCTGCGCCCGGTGGCGCCGGCCAGGGCGACCAGCGCCGAGGCCCAGGCGGACTCGTAGGCGAACGGGTCGGGTCCCTTGAGGACCCGGTGGATCGCGAGCGTCGGCGGCAGCGAGGTCCAGTCGTCGATGCGGACCAGGCGCCGGTAGAACGACGCGGCCTCGTCGTCGTCGGAGGGGTCGTCGGAGGAGTCCCCGGAGAGGCCGCCGGCGAGATGGGCGGCCACGGCGAGCGCCTGCGCCCGGGCCGGTACGCCGAGCGCCTGGCCGCGCGCGGCGACCGCGCGGACGCCCCGCTGCTCGCGGTCGGCATCCCGCCCGCGCACCCGCAGGGCGGGGGCCGGGGCGGCCCGGGCGCAGGTCACCTCGTAGACGCCCGCGTCCTGGGCCGGCTCGGCGACCGCGGCCGGATGTCCGGCGCCCGGCCCGGCCAGCGGCCCGACCAGCGCGGCCGTCGCCACCAGCCCGGCCAGCCCCGCCAGCCCGGAGGCCGGGGTCCTGCGGCTCCACCTGTTCATCCGAACATCGACCTCGTCTCCGGGAACACGATCCGGTGCGCCTGCCAGCGCTCCTCCAGGGTGCGGGAGACGTCGACGCCGAACCGGCCCGCGCCGGTCGTGAACCAGACCGTCCCGCTGCTCCCGCGCTCGTCGAGGTCGACCTCCTCGACCTCGGGGTCGCCCAGGACCGGCACCGACGCGGGGTCGGTGTGGGCGTAGGCCTCGCGGGCGCCCGGGCTCAGGTGCTCGCGCAGCGCCGACCACCACTCGGTGTAGCCGACGTCCGGGCGACTCCACTCCAGCAGCACGATCTGGGCGAACCGGGCGGCGTCGTCCTCGGCCTCCGAGCGCTCGGTGCCGGCGGAGGACGACGCGCTGCCGGGGCCAGGCGTCGGCCGGTCGGTCCCGGCCTCCGGGGAGTCGCCGCCGAAGACGCCGGTCAGCGCGAGCAGGAGCAGCACGACCGCGACGCCGATCAGCGCGACGACGCCGATCGTCGCGCGGTCCTCGGCCGAGCGCCGGCCGGTCATCGCCGGCCCGCTCCGAGGCGCCGGCTCCACCGGTTGCGGGGACGCTCCGACTCCTCACGCAGCCGGCTGTTCTCCCGACGCAGCCGTTGCACCTCGGTGAGCAGCTCGGCCGTGGCGTCCAGGGAGACCTCGAGCAGCTCGCCGGTCCGGGGCCGCTGCGCGCCGGGGTCCTCGGTGCGCGGCGGCGGCACGAGCTCGTCCAGGTCGCCGACCACCGGGTAGCCGCGCCCGGCCAGCTCGTCGCGCCAGGCGGCCCCGAGCTCGCGGACGCGCTCGTCGTACGCCGGCGGCAGCACGACCTTCGCCCCGCCCTGGCCGCGCAGGAAGGTGCCGGCGTAGAGGCGCTTGACCACGTCGCCGTACCCGAGCACGTCCTCGCGGCGCACGAGGCGCTGGTTGACCCGGCGCAGCACCTCGGTCTGGGCCCGACCCAGGGAGTGGTTGACCGAGGCCTCCGGGAGCGTCACCGGAACGCCGGCGAGCCCGGCGACCTCGGCGAAGCGGCGCCACAGCAGGTCGCGGGGAGCGCCCGGGGGCGGGCAGGTGATGACGTGCACGCGCTCGACCCCCACGGCGGTGGCCCAGCGGTCCAGGACGGCCGGCAGGTCCTGGGCGCGCCAGAACCGGCGGCCGGTCCGTCCGGTCCCGGCCCGGTCGCCCGCGACCGCGTCGTCCTCGTCCGGTTCGACCGGCTCGCCCGGCTCGTCCGGCTCCTCCGGTCCGTCGGGGACGGGGCCCAGCACCGAGCGCAGGAACGCCGGGTAGCTGGTGCGGCGCCCGTGCTTGACGCTCTCCTGCCACTCCGCGGGCAGCTGCCGGGCCAGGTCGCGGGCGCTCACGACGACGTCGACGCGCACCCCCTCCAGGTCGGCGAGGATCCGGCGGATCTGGTCGGGGCTGGCCAGGCACAGCGTCTCGCTGCTCAGCACGACGGTGCCCGGCCGGCGGCGTACGCCGGCCACGATCTGCTCCCAGGCCTGCTCGGCGGCCTGCTCGGAGCGGCCCCAGCTGCGGACCCGGTCGGTGACGTGCAGGACGCCGAGGAACACCTGGTGGCGGGTCACATCGGGCAGCCGCACGCCGTGGCCGGCGAGCGTGTCGGCGTTGTCCCGGAGCACGCTCTGGACGAACGAGGTGCCGGTCTTCGGCAGACCGATGTGCAGGATGACCCGCTGCTCGCCCACGGTGTCCCCCACGGGTGTCCTTTCGTGTCCTGAGGTGCTGCTCGCGACGGTACGTTCCCGGACGCCGCGCCCAGCCTAACGGGGTAACACAGCCCGATCAGCCGTCGGAGCGGTCCTCGCGGGGCAGGCAGGTCAACGACCCGACCTGCTCCTCCGGGCCGTAGCCGGCCTGCTCGAACAGCTCCACGACCCGGTCCCGGTAGGGGGTCTCACCGGTGCAGGCGAGGCTCACGTCGAGCTGGTCCAGCGCCTTGTCGACCGCGCGGGCCGACGGGAACGGCGGCTTGCCAGCGGCCACGCCGGAGAGCAGCTTGCGGGCCTTCCGGCTGGCGGCCGGCTCCTCGATGTTGCCCACGAACCAGTCGCGCGGCACCACCGGGAACGCCTCGGTGGTGTACATCGTCATCACCTTCATCCGCCGCGGGGGCAGCAGCACCACACCCTCCATGCCGCGCTCGTCGAGCGCGCGGACGTCGTCGAGCGCCTCGAGGTCGAGCTTCCACACCGGCCCGTCCTCGACGGTGACCGGCCCGCCGTGCCCGGTGTGGCTCCAGATCGGGCGGCCCCCGAACGCCAGGCCGAGGACCACCACCGCGACGCCGGCGACGGCCACCGCGCGCACCAGCGCGGGCCGGACCGCCCGCGGCGTGGCCCACGGCAGGGTCACCAGGAGCCCGACCAGGACCGGGACCGGCGCGACGTACAGCATCCGCCACAGGATCGGGCCGGAGCCGGTCACGAGGTTGACCAGGCCGAGGATCCCCGGCGCGTAGACCACGACGGCGGCCAGCACCGAGGCAGCGGCCAGGGCGGTGGCCGCGCCGCGGGCGGCGAGCGCCGGCGCCAGGGCCAGCGCGACCAGGCTCAGCGCCACCATCGGCGCGAGGTCGCCCAGCATCCGCACGAAGCTGTCGTAGGCACTGAGCGGCACCGGGTCCTTGCCGCCGACCTCGCTGGAGAACACCACGACGGCCAGGCCGCTGACGATCGGGCCGAGCACCATCAGGCCGCCGCCGAGGGCCAGCGGCCGCGAGCGCAGCACCACGGCGGCCAGCAGCGCCGCCGCGAACATCAGCGGGGCCCACACCATCGCGGTCGGGGTCAGCCCGAAGAACGCGACGCCGGCGGCGAGCAGCAGGAGCAGGAGGCGCCGGCGCTCCCCCGCGTCGCGGGTGCCGGCGAGGTCGGTGAGGTAGGCCCAGATCAGCGGCATCAGGATGGCGACGGCCAGCACCTTGCCCTGCCAGATCCGCACGATCCAGAAGTTGCCGAGCATCGAGTCCCCGCTGAGCAGCAGGAACGCCACGGCCGCCAGCAGCGCCAGCAGCTGGCGCCGCGGAGCCCAGGCCCGGACCAGGCGCCACAGCGCCCACACGGAGAGGGCGCTCGCGACCGGGGTCACCAGCAGGTACGCCACCGTGCCGGTCTCGAGCCGGAGCAGGTGCGCGAGCACGCCGATCAGGCCCTCGATCGAGGCGACCGGGATGCCGCCGCCGTACGGCGTGTTGAACACCTCGGGGCTGAACATCGTGTCCCGGGTCGCCGCGTTGCCCTGCTCGGCGATCCACACCGAGCGGTTCATGTAGTACGGGTCGTCGGTGTCGCCGAGGTGCACGAACAGGCTCAGCACCGCGACTCCGGCGGCGACCGCGAGCACGGTCAGGTCGGCGCGGGCGCCCGGGCCGGCGCCCACGGCCTCGCGGGCGCTGCGGCGCAGCTCGACGCGGCCGGAGATCCAGGCCCAGCAGGCGAGGCTGGCGGCGGCGACGACCGTCGCCAGCCAGGTGGGCCAGAAGAGGCCCGGACGCCACAGCAGGCCGCCGAGCAGGGCCCCGGCCGCGGCGACCAGGCCGACGACCAGCAGCGCCCGCGCCGCGGAGGCCAGGGAGCCGGGCCGGGCGTCGCCGGAGTCCAGGCCCGGGTCGAGGTCCGGCTCCGGGCCGGCTGCCGGCTCCGCGCCACGCCCGGGCGCTCGCAGCGCGCGCCGGACCTGCCAGACCAGGATCGCCAGCGTGGCCACCAGCCAGATCCAGCCGCTCGGCCACAGCGACCACTGGGTGGGCAGACCCAGGCAGTACAACAGCGTCCAGAGCGCGAAGGAGAGGACGGCGCTGTCGAGGACGGCGTCGACGGTACGTCGGATCATCGCGGAGGTTGGTCCACTTCCTGGTCGGTCCCGGGCGGGGTCCGGCGGCGCGGCGCGCAACCGGGCGCGCCTACTATGTCAGCCATGCCGAGCGTCAGTGCGATCGTCCTGGCGTGGCGCGACGAACCCGTCCTGGAGGAAGCCGTCCACGCCCTCCTCGCCTCGACGGCCGACGGGACCGGTCTGGCCGGTGGTCTGGACGTCGACGTCGTCGTCGTCGACAACGGCTGCACCTCCGAGGCCGTGCGCAACCTCGCCGACCTGCCCGGGGTGAGCGTGGTGGACCCCGGGGAGAACCTCGGCTTCGCGGCCGGGTGCAACCGCGGGGCCCGCACGGCCCGCGGCGAGTACCTCGCCTTCGTCAACGGCGACGCCGTGGTCCGACCCGACGCGCTGGCCCGGATGGTGCTGGCCGCGCAGGCCGAGGACGTCGGGCTGGTGACCGCCTCGGTGCGCCTCTACGACGACCCCGAGACCATCAACTCCGCTGGCAACCCGGTCCACTACCTCGGGCTCAGCTGGGCCGGCGGGCTCGGCGAGCCCGCGGCGGCGCACGCCCGGCCGGCGGACGTCGCGTCGGCGTCCGGGGCCGCCACGGTGTGCCGGGCCGACCGGTTCGCGGCCCTGGACGGCTTCTGCGAGCCGATGTTCGCCTACTGCGAGGACACCGAGCTCAGCCTGCGCTCCTGGCAGCGCGGCTGGCGGGTCGTCTACGAGCCCACCGCCGTCGTCACGCACCGCTACGAGTTCAGCCGCAACCCCCAGAAGCTCTACCTGGTCGAGCGCAACCGCCTGATCCTGGTGCTGACCGTCTTCCCCCGCCGCCTGCTCGCCGTCGTGGCGGCACCCCTGCTGGCCCTGGAGGTGGCGATGCTCGCGATGTCGGCGCGCGACGGCTGGTGGCGCCAGAAGGTCGCCGGCTGGCGGTGGCTGCTGGCGAACGCCGGGACGCTGCGCGAGCGCCGCCGCTGGGTCCAGGCCCAGCGCCGCGACGACCACGGCTTCACCGGTTTGCTCACCGGCGATGTCACCCCGGGGGTCGACGGACTGTCGATCCCCCCGGTCCTGCGCCGGCTCTCGGTCGCGTTCTGGTCCCTCGCCCGCCGGACCGTCCGCGAGGTGAGCCCGTGAGTGCCGCGCCAGCGGTCCGCATCGACTCCGTCGACGCGACCGGCCTCACCTTCACCACCGCCGAGGACGTCGTGCTCGACGTCGACTTCGACGGCCGCCGGATCTGGTCGTTCTGGACCCTGCGCGACAGCGTCGAGCAGGGTCCGCAGCGCACGATCGCGTGGCCGCGCCGCCTGGAGCGCTTCCTCGACGGGCGCACGACGATCCAGGTGCGCGCGCACGTGGCGACCACTGTCCTCTACGAGGCCGAGCACCGGTTCGGCACCAGCGAGGAGCGGATCGCCGTCCTCGACGACGAGGGCCGTCCGCTGGGCATCGACAACTCCGGACGGCTCCAGCGGACCTTCGACACCCGGACCGCCGAGCAGACGGCACCGCTGATCGACGCCATCGGCCGGATCCTCGACGAGCTCACCGCCGCCGGCCTGGAGGCGTTCCCGGCGTACGGCACCCTGCTGGGGGCGGTCCGCGAGGGCCGGCTGCTCGGCCACGACTCCGACGCCGACCTGGGCTACGTCAGCCGGCACACGACGCCGGTCGACGTGATCCGCGAGAACTTCACGGTGACCCGTCGCCTGGTCCAGCTGGGCTACCGCGTCGAGCGCTACAGCGGCGGCGGCTTCAAGGTCTTCGTCCCCGAGGCCGACGGCTCCATCCGCGGCCTGGACGTCTTCGCCGGGTTCTTCAGCGACGGCCACCTGGTGCTGATGGGCGAGGTCCGGGCGCCCTTCCGCGAGGAGTGGATCCGGCCGCTGGGCACGACCACCCTCGAGGGCCGGACCTTCCCGGCGCCCGCGGACCCCGACAAGCTGCTGACGGCCACCTACGGCCCGACCTGGCGCACCCCCGACCCGGCGTTCTCCTTCACGACCCCGGCCAGCACCCGCGAGCGCCTCAACGACTGGTTCCGCGGCACCAACCAGCACCGCCCGGACTGGGACCGCCGCTACGTCGGGCAGCGCCGCTACGAGCCGAGCCCCCGCGGCACCCGGCTGGTGCGCGACCTGCTGCGCGAGGAGGGCACCGACATCGAGGTCGTGGACCTCGGCTGCGGGCGCGGCGAGTCGGCCTGGTGGCTGGCCGGCCGGGGGGTCCCGGCGCTCGGCCTCGACTACTCCGTGAACGGCTTCCGGGCGGTGGCCGAGGCGGCCGACCCGGACCTGCCGCTCTCGTTCGACGTGGTGAACCTCCTCGAGACCCGGTCGGTGCTGGGCTGGGGCGCGCGCCTCGCCCGGCGCCCGGTCCGCCAGGTCGTGATGGCCAACCACCTGATCGACGCGCTGCCGCCCCGCGGCCGCCAGAACGCCTACCGGCTGGCCCGGATGGCCGCAGGCCCCGGCGGCCGCTTCCACCTGCGCTTCCTGAGCGCGGCCGTGGACGACGACCCGCTGCTCGCGCGCAAGCTGATCAGTCCGATCGATCCGGAGACCGTGGCCGCCGAGGTCGAGCGGCGCCACGGCCGGATAGTGTCCTGCGTCGAGAGCGACGCGAACGGAACCGACTCCGACGACCGGGACGACCGGGACGAGCGGGACGACCGTGACGACAACGACGACGCCGGCCACCGGGCCGGCCGACGAACCTGCAGGATGGTGGTCGAATGGACGCGCTGAACCCGACCGGTACGCCGGAGGGTGGGCTGCGGGACCGCTTCCGCCGGCGCTCGCTGCGCCACCAGGTCCGTGAGCTGCGGGCCCGCGTCGAGGAGCTGGAGGAGGCCATGCACGAGGCCCGTCGCCACCAGCTGCGGGTCGCCGAGCTGACCGACGTCGTCCAGGAGCTCCTGGTGCCGATCGCCCGGCGCGACCAGGACGCCGTCGACGAGCTGCTCGCGACGTACACCGACCAGCTGGGCTGAGCGGACCGTGGCGCGACGCGTCTTCCTGCACATCGGGCTGCCGAAGACCGGCACCAGCTACCTGCAGACCATCCTGTGGGCCCACCGCGACGAGCTGCGCGAGGCGGGCCTGCTCGTCCCCGGCCGGGAGCGCCGCGACCACCTCTGGGCCTCGCTGGTGGTCCGTGCGGACCCCAAGGTGGCCCGCCGGCACCCGCGGGCCCCGGACTCCTGGTCGGTGCTGCGCTCGGAGGCCACCGACTGGGCCGACGACGTCGTGATCAGCCACGAGTTCTTCTGCTCGGCCTCGGCCGAGCAGGCTCGGCGCGCCGTCCGCGAGCTGGAGCCGGCCGAGGTGCACGTGGTCGTCACGGCCCGCGAGCCCCTCGGCCTGTTCACCTCCAGCTGGCAGGAGTCGCTGAAGAACCGCGGGACCACGCCGATCGAGGAGTACGGCCGGTCGGAGTCGAGCGACCCGCTGGACGTCTGGGACTGGCGGGCCCTGGACCTGGCGCTGGTCCTGGAGCGCTGGGCGCCGGCCGTGCCTGCCGACCGGGTGCACGTCGTCGTCGCCCCCGGACCGGGCGACCCGCCCGACGAGCTGTGGCGGCGGTTCTGCGCGGTGCTCGGGACCGACCCGGAGGTGGTGGGCCCGGTGACCGGGTTCCCGAACGCCTCCATGGGGGTTGCCGAGGCCGAGACCCTGCGCCGGCTCAACCAGCACTTCACCGGCCCCGGGGCGGACCTCCCCGGGTCCTTCGAGCGCGCCTACGACCGCGGCGTCTGGATCCGGACCTTCCTCGCCGACGAGCGCCTGGTCCCCCGCGGCGGGGAGAGGTTCTGGCCCGGCGCGGATCAGCAGCAGGACTGCCGGCGGCGCGGGGACCGCGCCGTGGAGCTGGTCCGCTCGGCCGGCTTCGACGTGGTCGGCGACCTGGACCGCCTGGCGGTCCCCGCCGAGCTGCCTCCCCGCCGGCACCCGTCGTCGGTGACCGACGCGGAGGTCGCCGACGTGGCGGTCGCGCTCGCCGCCCGGCTGATGGTGGACCTCAAGGACGGCGCCCGCCCGGGGCGCACCCAGGGGACGTCCGCGGCCGCCGACGCCGGCGGTCCCGGCGCCGCCTCGACCTGGTGGCGCCGGCTCCGCGCCGCAGCGCGGAGCCGGCGCTAGTCAGACCCGGGTCAGCGGATCTTCATCCGCGCGGTGACCACGGGGTGGTCGGCCACGCTGGTCACCCACGGCGTCCGGGTGCGGGTGGCGGAGCGGTTCTTGAGTCCCGGCGAGTGGAAGATCCAGTCGATGCCCATGCCGCGCGGCGTCCGGCAGACGTTCTTCTTCTTCTTGTTCTTCTTGTTCTTCGTCGCCTTCTTGGTCACCGAGCCGCCGAAGACCGACTCCAGGTCGGTGTCCCCGACCACCGAGCAGAACGCGCGCTTGCGGTCGTTGAAGTCGCCGAGCAGCAGCACCTGGGCGCCGGTCTTCCGCTTCTTCCGCACGACCCGGTTGATCTTCTTCAGCGCCTTGGCCCGCTCGCGGATCCGCTCCTTGGTCTGCTTGGAGGAGTTGTGGATGTTGATCACCCAGGTCTTGCGCCCGGTCTTGCGGTGCTTGAGCCGGATCACCGGGTGCGGCCGCGTGGTGCCGAGGACCGGAAGCTCCAGGTTCTGGGCCTTCTCCCGGGTCCAGACCCGGCGGTCCCACATCACGGTCTGCCAGCCGTGCCGCGCGCTCAGCGACGTACCGGGCCAGAAGTCGTAGTGCTGGCCGAGGATCTTCTGCAGCGCGACCACCTGGTCACGCTGGCTCTCCTGGATCGCGACGATGCTGCTGCCGGTGTCGGCGATGACGTCAGCGGCCCACTCCGAGCGCAGCCGGCCGGGCGCCCAGTACGGCACCCCCCCGCCGGGCTCGGTGTGCTGGCTGCCCAGGATGTTGAACGTCGTGACGCTGAACTTGCGCCCCTGCTTGCGCAGCGCGAACCGGGGGCTCGCCGAGGGGGCGCCGTTCGGGGTGCTGCGGTCGGTCCGGTCGCCGCCGCCGAGAGCGAGCTGCGCCTGCTCGTTGTTGCCCCAGCACAGCCGGGTGCCGTCGGCGGTCCGCCCGCAGACGTGGTACCAGCCGGCGTCGATCGCGGTCCAGTTGGCCGGGCCGGCGGTGCGCCGGGCCCGGGCGTCGAGGATCGCCTGGCCGTCGCCGAGCTGCCCGTACCGGTTGCTGCCCCAGCAGATCGTGGCGCCGGCCGGGTCCAGGCCGCAGGCGAACGTGTCCCCCACCGTGATCGTCTGCCAGGTGTTGCCGGGCACGTGCGTGGGCACTGTCGCGCCGCTGCCGCCCACCCCGAGCTGGCCCGAGGAGTTGTCGCCCCAGCACCAGCCACGGCCCGAGGTGTCGGTGGCGCAGGTCGAGCGCCATCCCGAGGAGACCGACTTCCAGGCGCCCTGGACGGCGACGTCGCGCGGCTTGGTGCGGGTCTTGGTGTCGCCGACCCCCACCTGACCGAAGTTGTTGCGCCCCCAGCACAGCAGCCGGCCGTCGTTGACGAGGCCGCAGGCGTGCTGACCCCCGACGGAGACGTCGACCCAGCGCCGCGACGAGCCGACCTGGACCGGGGCCCGCTGGTCGGTGGTGTTGCCGTGCCCGAGCTGACCGAAGTGGTTGGAGCCCCAGCACCACAGGCCGCCGTCGGTGGTGACACCACAGGTGTTCGTCCAGCCGGTCGAGACCCGCTGCCAGGCGCCGAGACCCACCCGCACCGGGTGCCAGGAGGCCGCGTTGGTGCCGATGCCGAGCTGGCCGCGGTGGTTGGCGCCCCAGCACCACAGCGAGGAGTCGAGCTGGATGCCGCAGGTGGTCGAGCCGCTGGTGTCGATGCTCGACCACACAGCACCCCCGAGGACCTGGGCCGGGACGCTGCGGTCCTGGTTGGTGCCGAGCCCGAGCTGGCCGTACTTGTTGTCGCCCCAGCACCAGGCGGTCGCGTCCGGCCTGACCTCGCAGCTGGTCTGGCCGCCGGAGCTCAGGTTGGCGACCGGGACGCCGGGCTCCGCCGCGGGCGCGGCGGGGGCAGCGGCGGAGGCCGGGGCGGAGAGCGCCGGGGAGGTGGCCGCCCCGGCAAGACAGGAGGCGATCACGAGCGCGAGCGCGGCCACGATCCGTACCGGGGAGAGAGGCATGGCCACGATCATAAGGCTGTTACTGCTGTTGTGCACCGATACAGGAGTTGTGGGTGAGACGTCCATTTCCGACCCGGCGTGTCGCCGGATGAGATCGGCCACCCCACGAGCCCGAGCGTGGGGTGGCCGATCGGACGGCACGCGGTCGTCAGCGGATGGGCGCCGCCAGCGGGAGCGAGCGGTCCACGAGGGCCTTCACCTTGGTGCCACAGGTCGCCACGGCGGCCGCGTCGGTGCAGTAGTACGCCCCGGTGCGGGTGCCCGTCGCCAGGTCACGGGCCCAGGTGGAGCCGAAGTCACGCAGCCGCGCGGTCTGGGTGGCGTTCGCCGAGCAGCCAGCCCCCACGACGCCGATGACGTCGGTGTTCTCGCCCTCCACGTCGATGTGGCAGCTGCCGCCGACGGGGATGCCCGCGACGTACTTCTCCCAGACCAGCTGGATCCCGACGTACGGGTTGTCCAGGCCGACCAGGGCCTCCGCGGAGTTGTTGAAGAGGTTGGTCACGCTCGGCCGAGCGGTGACCGCGAGCACCGGCCGGGCGCCGCCGTCCGAGATGGCCTCCAGGTTCGCGGTGAATCCCGAGGCCGCGACCGGGTCGAACAGGATCGCGCCGGCGAAGTTCGGGTAGCCGTTCGCGTCCAGCCGGGCGCCGAGCGCGCTGGCGAAGTGGCCCCCAGCGGAGTGGCCCCCGGCGATGTAGCGGGCCGGCAGCGGCCGGCCGGCCGGCGGCGCGAAGGTCCGGGCCTTGAGGAGGTCACCGACCTGGGCGGCCAGGTCCGGGTTGCCGGCCGTCATGTCGGCGTTGATGCACAGCACCATCACGCCCTTCTCGGCGATCGCCTTGCTGCTTCCGCGCAGGTGGGCGCAGTTCCGGCTGAAGCCGTTCTGGAACACCATCAGGGCAGAGGCGGTGCCGTTCGGCAGGTACCAGTCCACGCTGTAGGAGGTGCCGGCGATGCTGAGGGTGCTGTTCACGCAGGTGCTGGAGCTCGAGGAGTAGTTGTTGCAGGCCGCATCGGCATGCGCCGCAGGGGCGGCACCGACGAGGGTCGCGGCGACCAAGGCGGCCGCGGCCGAGACCGCGGCGAGCGCGGTGCGGATCTTCTTCACTGGGGGGCCTCTCTGACGTGGGGCAGCCTCGGGTGCCGCTCCGTGTCCGGACCCTTCCACGCCCGACCGGCCCGACACCCTGGTCCAGACGGCCCGCCCGGATTGCCGACCCGGCACCTTTGGTCGCGCCGAAAGTGCCGACTCGGCAGGTCTGGTCGCGTGGACGGCGTCCGCCGGCCCCGAGCGCGGCGGGGTCGGGCGCAGGCCGGGGGGCCGGTACCGTGGGCGCCCGTGAGCACCACCCCGCCCCGCGTGTATGCGGCCCGACTGGTCGGGCTGCCGATCTTCGACCCGCAGGGCGACCAGGTCGGCAAGGTTCGCGACGTCGTCGTGACCGTGCGCACCGAGGCCACCCAGCCGCGGGTGCTCGGCCTGGTCGCGGAGGTCTTCGGCCGCCGGCGCATCTTCGTCCCGATGACCCGGGTCACCAACATCGACGCGGGGCAGGTCTACACCACCGGGCTGCTCAACATGCGCCGCTTCGAGCAGCGCTCCACCGAGACCCTGGTGATCGGGCAGATGCTGGACCGCAACGTGCGGATCACGCCGACCGGCGTGTCCGGCACCGTGTACGACGTCGCGATGGAGCAGGCGCGCAACCGGGACTGGGTGCTGAGCCGGGTCGCCGTGCAGGAGCCCGGCAAAGGGCTGCGCCGCCGCGGCCAGACCCACGTCGTGGAGTGGCGCGACGTGGAGGGGCTGAGCCGGCGCGAGCCGACCCAGGGCGCGACCCACCTGGTGCACGCGCTCAACGAGATGCGCCCCGCCGACGCCGCCAACATGATCCACGACCTGCCGGCCGAGCGCCGGTCCGCGGTCGTCGCCGCGCTCGACGACGAGCGCCTGGCCGACGTGCTCGAGGAGCTGCCGGAGGAGGACCAGGTCGAGATCCTCAGCCACCTCGACTCCGAGCGGGCCGCCGACGTGCTCGAGGAGATGTCGGCCGACGACGCCGCCGACCTGATCGCGGAGCTCTCCCCCGAGACCGCCGAGACCCTGCTGCAGCTCATGGAGCCCGAGGAGGCCGAGGACGTCCGCCGGCTGATGTCCTACGTGCAGAACACGGCCGGCGCGATGATGACCCCCGAGCCGGTGATCCTGGGACCCCAGGCCACCGTCGCCGACGCGCTCGCCCACGTCCGCAACCCCGACCTGACCCCGGCCCTGGCGGCGCTGGTCTACGTCTGCCGCCAGCCGCTCGAGACCCCGACCGGCCGGCTGATCGGCGTCGCCCACATCCAGCGGCTGCTGCGCGAGCCGCCGTCGACGCTGGTCGCGGGCGTGCTGGACGAGTCCATGGAGAACCTCCGCCCCGAGGCCGGGATCGACGAGGTCGCCGCGCACCTGGCGACCTACAACCTGGTCGCTGCGCCGGTGGTGGACGAGAACGGCCACCTGCTGGGCGCCGTGACCGTCGACGACCTGCTCGACCACATGCTGCCCGAGGGCTGGCGGGACCGGACGGTGCGCCATGGCTGAGGGGCACTCCCCCCGCGAGCGGCTGGACACGCCCCGCGACACCCGCCGGCCGCTGGTGCGCCGCCCGGCGTACGACTCCGACACGTTCGGCGTCTTCGCCGAGCAGTTCGCGCGCTTCATGGGGACGGCGCGCTTCCTGATCTACATGACGCTGTTCGTGCTGGTGTGGCTCGGCTGGAACTGGGTGGCGCCCGAGGACCTGCGGTGGGACGCCTACCCGTTCATCTTCCTGACCCTGATGCTCAGCCTCCAGGCGTCGTACGCCGCGCCGCTGATCCTGCTCGCCCAGAACCGGCAGGAGGCCCGGGACCGGGTGATCGCCGAGCAGGACCGGCAGGCGGACGCCCGCGCCCACGCCGACATGGAGTTCCTGGCCCGCGAGGTCGCCTCGCTGCGGATGGCGGTGGGCGAGGTCGCGACCCGCGACTACTTGCGCTCGGAGCTGCGCTCGCTGCTCGCCGAGCTCGACGAGCGGTCCCAGCCGGGCCGCGATGACGGGCCGAACGCCTCTACCACCTAGAATCGTCGATCATGAGCACCCCCCTCCTCGAGCAGGTCCAGGCTGCGCTCGCGACGGTGAACGACCCCGAGATCAAGCGGCCGATCACCGAGCTGGGCATGGTGGACTCCGTGACGGTCGACGAGGCCGG
Organism: Nocardioides pantholopis; assembly: GCF_003710085.1. Classification (NCBI taxonomy): domain Bacteria; kingdom Bacillati; phylum Actinomycetota; class Actinomycetes; order Propionibacteriales; family Nocardioidaceae; genus Nocardioides; species Nocardioides pantholopis. The sequence continues at coordinate 3,044,414 of NZ_CP033324.1, forward strand.
CAAGGTGGCGCTCACGGTGCTCCTCACCGTGGCCGGCTGTCCCCTCAAGAGCACGATCGAGCGGGACGTCACCGCCGCGATCGACACGGTCCCGGGCACCACCGGCGTGGACCTCGAGCTCGGCGTGATGACCGACGAGCAGCGCACGAACCTGCGCGGCGTCCTGTCCGGCGGCAAGGCCCAGCGCGAGATCCCGTTCGCCCAGGCGGGCTCGCTGACCAAGGTCTTCGCGATCGCCAGCGGCAAGGGCGGCGTCGGCAAGTCGTCGGTCACCGTCAACCTCGCTCTCGCGATGGCCGCGCAGGGCTTCAAGGTCGGCGTCGTCGACGCCGACATCTACGGACACTCGGTGCCGGCGATGCTGGGCGTGGCCGACTCCCGGCCCACCCAGGTCGAGGACCTGATCATGCCGGTGCCGACCCCCAGCGGCGTCTCGGTGATCTCGATCGGGATGCTCAAGCCGCGCCGCGACCAGGTCGTCGCCTGGCGTGGCCCGATGCTGGACCGGGCCCTGGTGCAGATGCTCGCCGACGTCTACTGGGGCGACCTGGACGTGCTGCTGCTCGACCTGCCGCCGGGCACCGGCGACGTGGCGATCTCGCTGGGCCAGCACCTCCCGGGCGCGGAGGTGGTCGTCGTGACCACCCCCCAGGAGGCAGCGGCCGAGGTCGCCGAGCGGGCCGGCACGATGGCCTCGATGATGCACCAGCGCGTCGTCGGCGTCGTGGAGAACATGAGCTACCTGCCCTGCCCGCACTGCACGGCCGAGGGCACCGACCACCGGCTGGAGATCTTCGGCTCCGGGGGCGGCGACCGGGTCGCCCAGACCCTCTCCGCCCGCTTCGGGTACGACGTCCCGGTGCTGGGACGCATCCCGCTGGACATCGCCCTGCGCGAGGGCGGCGACGCCGGCACGCCGATCGTGACCGCGGACCCGGCCGCCCCGGCCGCCCGCGTGCTCGCCGACGTGGCCCAGACCCTGGCCGGGCGTGGCCGCGGACTGGCCGGCATGCAGCTGGGACTCACTCCGACCAGTAAGTTCTGACCCATGTTCGGGGTCGGGTTGGCGGAGGCGACGGTGATCGCCTTCATCGCCGTCCTCGTCTTCGGCCCCGAGCGCCTGCCCGACCTGGCCCGCCAGGCCGGGCAGATGCTGCGCAAGGCCCGCCAGTTCGCCAACGCCGCGCGCGACGAGCTGCGTGACGAGCTCGGCCCGGAGTACGCCGACCTCGAGCTGCGCGACCTCGACCCGCGCACGATCGTGCGCAAGCACATCATCGAGGCGATGGAGGACGCGGACGCCGAGCCGGCGCCGCGGCGCCGCGGGCTGCGTCCCCTCACCGACGGCGAGGTCCCGCCGTACGACGCCGACGCGACCTGAGGCCGAGGTCCGCGGGGCCTCAGTCCCTGCTCTGCACTGCGGCGAGGCCGGCGAGCGGGACCAGCAGCACCCGGGGCTCCTCCCCCACCGCGAGCTCCACGAAGTCTGCGCCCACCCGGCGCGGCACCCCCTCGTGACGCCCGCCGTCGCGCAGGTGCACCACGCAGCGCTCGCCCGCCTCGGCGAGCCGGCGCAGCACCGAGCCGGGGCCGAGCCGCAGCAGCGGTGACCAGGCGACCTCCGGCACCGAGCGATCCGAGGCGCCGCCGACGGCCGTGAGCGCCGCGAGCAGCAGCAGCCAGTCCTGATCGGCGCCCCGGACCAGGCACCACCCCGCCCCGACCCGGGTGAGCTCCCCCGCGACCGTGCCGACGCCGAGCACGCCCAGCGTGACGTCCCGGCCCACGGACGCGACCAGCCGGCTGGCGAGCGTGACTTGCTGGTACTCCGCCCGGCGGCGGTCGACCAGGTCGACCTCCCGCTCGGCGGCGTACGCCGCGGCGGCCTGCTGCTCGAGGTCGTCGAGGACCGCGAAGAGCTGCTCCTCCCAGGCCATCCCCGCTCCTCGCTCGCTCCGGCGGGGCGGCCGGTCCGGCGCGCCCTGAGCATCCGCTACCCCGATCCGGCCGCCGTCACGCTCGCTACCCACTCCTGTGGAGACTCCGTTGACCGCTCATCAAAGGCGGGCGACAGTGGTCAAACTAACGCAAACGCAAGGATTCGACATGGTAGGTACGGCGCGAACACGGGCCTGCGGGGTCTGGGTGCTGGCCACGGCGACGGCCCTGTTGGTCGTCTCGCTGGTCGGCCCGGCCGCCCTCGCCCTGCGGACCGGCGCCGACGACCTCGAGACCGCGCTGGTGCGCGGCTGCAGCGCGGTGCTCCTCGGCTGCGCGGCCTGGGCGTGGGCCGTCACCACGGCGGTGGTGGTCGAGGTGGTGCGCGGAGCTCCCCGCCCCGCGCCGCCCGGCGTCGTACGCCGCGGCGTGCTGGCGCTGTGCGGGCTCGCGGCGGTCAGCGGCCTGGTGGTCCCCGCCGCCGGCGCGGCCGCTCCGGGCGAGCCCGGGGACCGGACCGCCGGTGCCGCCGTCGTCGACGGGCTGCCCCTGCCCGACCGCGCGGAAGGGGCCGCGGCCCGGCCGACCCCGGCGCGCCCGGCGCCCCAGACCGGAGCCAGCATCACCGTCCGCCCCGGCGACACCCTGTGGGCGATCGCCCGGCGCGACCTCGGCGCCGGAGCCGACGGGACCGCGGTGGCCCGCCGAGTCCGCGCCCTGCACGACCTCAACCGCCGCGTCATCGGCCCCGATCCCGACCTCGTCCACCCGGGCCAGCAGCTGCGTCTGCCGGCCCCGTCCCCCGAAGGAGAGCACCCATGACCGCTGCCGACCGCCCGCTCGCCGGACCGCCCCGCCGCTTCCGGCCGCTCCGGGAGACAGTGGTGCCGATCCGGGTCCCGGTGCCGCTCGCCAGCACCCAGGGGACCCTCGCCCTCGACCTGGAGCCGCGCCACGACCCGCCGGCGGCGGCCAGCCCGGCCGGCCGAGCCGCGGGCGACGTGGTCCCGATCGACAGGCGCTGGCGCGGTGACGTCGAGCAGTGGTCACACCGCTTCGCCCAGGCGGCGGTGGAGATCGTCGGCGGGGACCGGCCGGTCTCCCAGCTGCTGCGCTGGACCACGAGCGCCGTGTACGCCGACCTGGAGCGCCGCGCGCGCCTGGTCGCCCAGGCGGGCGGGCACGGCGCCGCTCAGGGCCGCGTGCAGCCGGTCCGGCCGAAGGTGCTCAGCGTCCGCACCTGCTTCCTGGACCGCGGCGTCGTCGAGAGCGGCATCCACGTCCGCTACGGCGAGCGCTCCCGGGCCCTCGCGGCCCGCTTCGAGCTGCGCGCCCCGCGCCGCGAGGAGGCACCCCGCTGGATCTGCACCGCCCTGGACTGGTCCTGACCGGCGTACGGCGCCACGAGATCAGGGGAGGTCAGGGCAGCCAGACCGGCTCGGACGCCACGGTGCCGTCGCCGACGGTGACCGTCCCGTCCAGCGAGCGGCTGACGTACACCGAGACCCGGTACGGCGCCTCGTCGGTGGGCAGCCGGCAGACCGAGCGGTCGACTGTCACGACCACTGTCGCACCCTCGGCCCGGCCGGTGGCGGCGCAGGGCCAGGTCAGCTCGCCCTCGTCGTCGACGGTCGCGTTCAGCGGGAACGGGGCTCGGGTGCCGGACCGGTCGGCGGAGCCTCGGAGCGACCCGCGCCCGTCGTCGAACATCTCGGTCGAGTGAATCGAGACGCCGTAGCTCTGCTCGGGGTCTCCCGGGGCCACCGACGGCTTCCCGAGGGTCATCGTGACGCGCACCGACCGGTGCCCGCCGGTCATCCGGACCGCGGTGACGTCCAGGTCAGGGGCCGGGACCGGGGGCGGTGTGCTGGGGAAGCTGCCCAGGATCGCCACGTCCCCGACAGGGTCTGCCAGCGTGGTCGTGCGCAGGTCCGCGAGGTCCAGGCGGCGGGTGGTGCGCCACCCGGTCCGGTCGACGACCCGGCCGCGGGCCAGGGTCGTGGCCCGCACCCGGTACCTGCGGGCGTCCCCGAAGCAGGAGGTGGCGACGCCGGCGAACACGGCGGTGCGCCGATCGTCGACCAGGACCTCCGAGCGCGGGTTCCGCCGGCAGGAGCGCTTGGCGTCCCCCGTGATGTCCACCGAGCGCGGCTTGGTCCGGTAGCTCACAGCGGCCCGGCGGGCGCGCTGGCGCGGGCCGCCCCAGGTCAGCTCGACCCGGTAGGTGCGGCCGGGGAGCCGGCCGGTCGCGCGTCGGTGGTCGAGCACCGCCACCAGCGCCGGGTCGGTCGTCAGCGCGTGCAGCACCCGGACCCGGGTCAGGTCGGCCGCGGCGCGGGCCCGGCTGCCCAGCCCGCGACCGCGCACGTCGCGGCGCCGGTCGCGGCGGTCGAGCACCTCGTGGTCGTTGCCGTAGTCCAGCGAGTACACCGGGACCCGTGGCTCGGGCGAGGCAGCAGCCGGGGCGCCGGCGGCCGGCGCGCCGCCGAGGCCGCCGGCCACGAGCACGAGGGTCAGGAGGGCGCCGGCCAGGAGGGCAACGGGGGCAAGGAGCCCGGCGAGCGTCCGCCGGGAGCGCGCAGAGGCGTCCATGTCGGCGAGCGTAGGCACGCCCGAGCGTCGCCGAGAACCGATTTACTCAGCCAGCCGCCGGCGGGGTCCGGCTGAGGGGCGGGGCAGCCCCTCAGCCGGCTCGCGCGGCTCAGCCGCTGGCGCGGGCGGTCAGGCCGGTCGGCCCGCCCGGCGCGCCGTGGCACTGCTTGAACTTCTTGCCCGAGCCGCAGGGGCACTTGGCGTTGCGCCCGACCCCGGCGTACGGGTCGTCCTCGGCGGGAGCCGAGACGACCTCGACCTCGCCGTCCTCGGCGGGCGCGGAGTAGGCCAGGTTCTGCGGGCGCTTGGGCGCCTCGAGACCCTTGGCCCGGATCTGCGGGGCGTCGCGCTCCGGAGTGGGCAGCGGGCGACCGGCGTCCTCGTCGGCCTCATCGGCCTCGTCGATGAACTCGATGCCGCCTTCCTCGTCCTCGCCGACCTCCTCGAGGGTGACCTCGACGTTGAACAGGAAGCCGACGGTCTCCTCCTTGATGCCGTCCATCATCGCGCCGAACATGTCGAAGCCCTCGCGCTGGTACTCGACCAGCGGGTCGCGCTGGGAGTAGGCACGCAGGTAGATGCCCTCGCGCAGGTAGTCCATCTCGTAGAGGTGCTCGCGCCACTTGCGGTCCAGGACCGAGAGCAGCACGCGCCGCTCCAGCTCGCGCATGACCTCCTCGCCCACCTCCGCCTCGCGGGTGTCGTACGCCGCGTGCGCGTCGGCCTGGAGGACCGACACGACGTGGTCGCGGTCCAGCTCGGACTTCGCGCCGGCCTCCTCGACCAGCTGCTCGTGGGAGACCGTCACCGGCCAGATCTGGCCGAGGTCGGTCCACAGCTGCTCGAGGTCCCACTCCTCGGCGAACTCCTGCGTCGCGCCGGTCACGACGCCGCGCACGACGTCGTCGATGAAGCCGCGGGCCTGCTCCTTGAGGTCGGCGCCCTCGAGGACCTCGCGGCGCTCGGCGTAGATGACCTTGCGCTGGCGGTCCATGACGTCGTCGTACTTGAGGACGTTCTTGCGGGACTCGAAGTTCTGGGACTCGACCTGGCCCTGGGCGTTGGCGATCGCGCTGGTGACCCGCTTGTTCTCGATCGGGACGTCGTCGGGGATCTTCAGCATCTGCAGGACCCGGTCGACCCAGTCGGACTTGAACAGCCGCATCAGCTCGTCCTCGAGCGACAGGTAGAACCGGGACTCGCCCGGGTCGCCCTGTCGGCCGGAGCGACCGCGCAGCTGGTTGTCGATGCGTCGCGACTCGTGCCGCTCGGTGCCGATGACGTAGAGGCCGCCGAGCTCGCGGACCTCGTCGTGCTCGGCCTGCACCTGAGCCTTGATCCGCTCGACGGCGGCCGGCCAGGCGGCCTCGTACTCCGCTGCGTGCTCGACCGGGTCGAGGCCCTGCTTGCGCAGCTCCTGGTCGGCGAGGAACTCCACCGAGCCACCGAGCATGATGTCGGTGCCTCGACCGGCCATGTTCGTCGACACGGTGACCGCGCCCTTGTGGCCGGCCATCGCGACGATCTTGGCCTCGTCGGCGTGCACCTTGGCGTTCAGGACCGAGTGCGGGATGCCCTTCTTCTTCAGCAGGGCGGCGAGGTGCTCGGACTTCTCCACCGAGACCGTGCCCACCAGGACCGGCTGGCCCTTGGCGTTGCGCTCGGCGATGTCCTCGGCGACGGCCTCGTACTTCGCCTCCTCGGTGCGGTAGACGAGGTCGGGCTGGTCGACGCGCTGCATCGGCTTGTTGGTCGGGATCGGGACCACGCCGAGCTTGTAGATCTTGTCGAACTCCGAGGCCTCGGTCATCGCCGTGCCGGTCATGCCGGAGAGCTTCTCGTAGAGGCGGAAGTAGTTCTGCAGCGTGACGGTGGCGAGGGTCTGGTACTCCTCGCGGACCTGCACGTTCTCCTTGGCCTCGATGGCCTGGTGCAGGCCGTCGTTGTAGCGCCGCCCCGAGAGCATCCGGCCGGTGTGCTCGTCGACGATGAGCACCTCGCCGTTCATGACGACGTACTCCTTGTCGTTGCGGAACAGCTCCTTGGCCTTGATCGCGTTGTTCAGGAACGAGATGAGCGGGGTGTTGACCGACTCGTAGAGGTTCTCGATGCCGAGGTGGTCCTCGACCTTGGTGATGCCGGGCTCGAGGACCGAGATCGTGCGCTTCTTCTCGTCGACCTCGTAGTCGACGTCCTTCTCCAGACGGCCCACGATCTTCGAGAACTCGCCGTACCACTTGACCTCGTCCTGGGTCGGGCCGCTGATGATCAGCGGGGTCCGCGCCTCGTCGATGAGGATCGAGTCGACCTCGTCGACGATCGCGAAGCTGTGGCCGCGCTGCACGCACTCCTCGATGGAGGAGGCCATGTTGTCGCGCAGGTAGTCGAACCCGAGCTCGTTGTTGGTCGCGTAGGTGATGTCGGCCAGGTACGCCGCGCGGCGCTCGGCCGGGCGCATCTCCGGGAGGATCACCCCGGTGGTGAGGCCGAGGAAGTGGTAGACGCGCCCCATCCACTCCGCGTGGTACTTCGCGAGGTAGTCGTTGACGGTGACGACGTGGACGCCCTCGCCCGAGAGCGCGTTGAGGTACGCCGGCAGCGTGGCGACCAGCGTCTTGCCCTCACCGGTCTTCATCTCGGCGATGTTGCCCAGGTGCAGCGCGGCGCCACCCATGATCTGGACGTCGAAGGGCCGCATGCCGAGCACCCGCTTGGCGGCCTCGCGCATGGTGGCGAACGCCTCCGGCATCAGGTCGTCGAGGGTCTCGCCCTCCTCGAGCCGCTTCTTGAACTCCACGGTCATCCCCTGGAGCTCGGCGTCGCTCATCGAGACAAAGTCGTCCTCGATGGCGTTGACGGCCTTCGCGATCCCCTCGAGCTGACGGAGGATCTTGCCCTCACCGATGCGGAGGAGCTTGTCGAGAATGGCAGGCACGAGGGAAATACTCCTTGGGTTGATGCGGCTGCGCCACTCTACCCAGCCCGGCTGAGCGGTCCCTAACGATCGGCCGAGGTTTCCGTGGCGCTCTCGGCGGCCAGGGCCGCGGCGAGGTCGCCGCGGGGCTCGACCAGCACCGCCTCCAGGCCCAGCCAGCCGGCCAGCCGGCGCAGCTCGGCCGCCAGCTCCGCAGCGGTCTCCACGGGCGCGCCGGGCTCGGCGTACGCCGCGCGGACCTGCAGCCGCCCCGCGCCGCCGAGGGCCCGACGATCGGCCTTGAGATCGACGCGCGCCACGATCCGGTCGCCGAGCAGGAACGGCAGCACGTAGTAGCCGTGCACCCGCTGGGCGGCGGGCACGTAGATCTCGATGCGGTAGCGGAAGCCGAAGAGCCGCTCGGCGCGCTCGCGCTCCCACACGACCGGGTCGAACGGGCTCAGCAGCGCCCGGGCCCGCACCCGCCGCGGCAGCCGGGCGTCGCGGTGCAGGTACGCCGGGCGGGTCCAGCCCTGCACGCTGACCGGCCGCAGCTCACCGGTCTCGACCAGCGTGTCCACGGCCGCCCGGGTCTCGTCGCCGCGCATCCGGTAGTAGTCGGCCAGGCAGCGCAGCGTCGCCACCCCGTGGGACGCCGCCGCCCGGCGGACCAGCTCGACGTGCGCCTCGGCGGGCGTCGGCGTGGGCGCGGCCAGGACCTCGGCGGGCAGCACCCGCTCGGGCAGGTCGTAGCGGATCTCGAACTGGCTGTTGCGCGAGGCGATCGCCAGGTCCCCGCTCATGTAGAGGTAGTCGAGGACCTTGCGGGTCTCCGACCAGTTCCAGCCCCAGTGCTCCCGGCTCCGGGGCAGCCCGTCGTCGAGGTCCCGCGCGGTCGAGGGGCCCCGCTCGGCGACCTCCGCCAGCAGCGAGCGCTCCAGCGCGTCCTCGGAGGTGGCGACGAGGCTCCACTTGCCGCGCCGGGCGCGGTAGTGGTCCATCCGGTGCCGCATCACCGGCCACAGCTCGACCGGCATCAGCGCCTGCACGTGCGCCCAGTACTCGACCAGCCGCCGGGGACGCCGCTCGGCGGCCCGGCGCAGCAGCTCGACGTCGTAGGCGCCGACGCGGGAGTAGAGCGGCATCAGGTGCGCCCGGGCGAGCACGTTGACCGAGTCGACCTGCAGCACGCCGGTGCGGGCCAGGGTGCGCTGCACCGTGCGCATGGTGGGCACGGCGTGGCGGGGGTCGAGGAACCCCTGGGCGGCCAGCGCGACCCGCCGCGCCTGGGCGGCGCTGAGCGACTCCATGCGGGGAGGCTAGTGGGTGCCGGGGACAGCCCGCCGCCGGCTAGGGAAGCTCGAGGAGCTTCTCCTTGACGGCGTACATGACCGCCTCCATCCGGGAGTGCAGCTGGAGCTTCTCCAAGATGTTGCGCACGTGGTTCTTCACCGTGTTCTCGGAGATGAACAGCTGGCGCGCGATCTCCCGGTTGTTCATCCCGCGGGCGACCAGCCGCAGCACCTCGAGCTCGCGCTCGGTGAGCCGCAGGCCGGGGACGTGGTCACGCTCGGGGCGCGACATCTGCTTGAACTCGTCGATCAGCTTCACAGCCATCGAGGGGCTGATCAGCGACTGCCCGTCGGCGACGACGCGGACGGCCTGGGCGACCTCGTCGATGGAGGAGTCCTTGAGCAGGTAGCCCGAGGCGCCGCTCTTGACGGCCTCGTAGAGGTCCGCCTCCTCGTCGGAGACCGTGAGCATCACGATCTTCGCCGACGGCACCGCCTCCTTGATCGCCAGGCAGGCCTCGATGCCGGAGCGCTTCGGCATCCGGATGTCGAGCAGCACGACGTCGGGGGCGGTGGTGGCCGCGAGGTTCGTCCCCTCGACACCGTCGCCGGCCTCGCCGACGACCTCGATGTCGGCCTCGACGGTGAGCAGCATCGTCAGACCCCGACGGAACAACTGCTGGTCGTCGACCACGAGCACCCGGATCGGCTCCGCCGCTGACTCACTCACGCCATCCGCCACGGTCGCATCATGGCACGAACGGGCCCCCTCTGGCTTCCGTCCGGGCCCCGAAATGGGACACCGGGGTGGCCCGGACGGGCCACCCCGGTGTGCACGGCCGGGTCGAGCCGGCCTCCGCGATCGATTTCCGGGTCAGTCCCCGGCTCCCAGGTCGAGGGAGATCACGCCGTAGTCGTAGCCGTGGCGCCGGTAGACGACGCTGGGCCGCTCGCTCTCCTTGTCGACGAACAGGTAGAAGTCGTGGCCGACCAGCTCCATCTCGTACAGGGCCTGGTCGAGGGTCATCGGGGATGCCTGGTGGGCCTTCTCCCGGACCACCAGCGGACCGTCGCCGGTGACCGCGATCGGTCCCGCCTGCCGCTCGAGGGTCTCCGAGGTCTCCTCCTCGGCGTCGGCCAGCAGCGGCTCGGTGTCGGCGAGTGCCTGCCCGACCGAGACCGGAGCCTTGTTCCCGCGGTGCACCCGGCGCCGGTCAGCGGCCCGCCGCATCTGGGCGGCCATCTTGTCCAGGGCGAGGTCGAGGGCCGCCATCTTGTCCTCGGCGGCGGCCTCGGCGCGGATCACCGGCCCCTTGGAGTGGGCCGTGAGCTCCAGCCGCACCGCCCGGTCGTGCTGGCGGGGGTTGGTCTCGCATTCCACCTCCACGTGCATCCTCATGATCCGGTGGTCGTGCTTCTCGAGCCGGGTGAGCTTCTCCGCCACGTGCTCGCGATACCTCTCGGTGATCTCGCAGTGACGTCCCGTGACCACAACTTCCATGTGAACCTCCCGATGCACAGTTGGTGACTTCGGCTGCCTCAGCTCCCGAAATTCTCAAGGAGAGCCGGTACCCGGGCAGCGCGCCCGTGCACCTGCGGGGAGCTGAGGAGGAGTCCGCCCGGCCGACCTGGTCTTCGACCCCACAATCGCCTGCCGAGGCTTCCGCAGCTTCTGTGCCACTACCGGCCTTCTCCCGCCGGCCACCGCATCTGACGGTGGGGACGAGGCAGGACTTACGTCTAAGCCGCACCGTGATCGCCCGCCCTCGCGGACGGACTTACGTGGACCGTTTCGCCTGCGACTGGCATCGGCTTGCCCTCGAGGCACCGGGGGCGCCTCGAGGACGCAACCACGGACCCGGGCGGACTCCATGCCTTGACCGTAGTCACTCGCCGGTGACGAACAAAGGACGGGTCCGCCCAGTCTCACCACCCGGCCGGATCCGCCGGCGAGTCGCCGCCACGGCCGCGACGGCCGCGACCGGCAGGCCCACCGCCTCGAGCGCCCGCTGGGCCTCACGGGCGGTGGCCCCGGTGGTGAGGACGTCGTCGCAGACCACGACCAGGGCGCGCTGTCGACGGCGTCCCAGCCGGCGCAGCAGCGCCGTCGGGCAGGCCATCGAGCCGGCCAGGTTGGCGGCCCGCTCGGCCGCGCCCAGCCCGGCCTGGTCGACCACGCCCGGACGGGACACCAGCAGCCGCTGCGCCAGCGCGTCCTGCCCCCCGCGGCGCAGACCGGCCGCCGCCAGCCGGGCCAGGGTCCGCGTGGGGTCGTGCCCCCGGGCCCGGACGCTGGCGGGACGCGAGGGCACCGGGACCAGGACCAGGGGTACGCCGGCAGGCACCGCCGCGGTCACCGCGCCGCCCAGCAGGCCCGCCAGCGGCGCGGCCAGCCCGAGCAGGCGGTGCTCCTTGTGGCCCAGCACCAGCGTGCGCACCAGCCCGGCGTACTCCCCCGCCGCCCAGGGGGTCGCCAGGCCGGGCGGGACCGGCGTGGGCCAGGCCGGGACCGCTCCGCGCGGCAGCGTGGCCGCGCAGCGGGGGCACAGCAGCCGGCCGGGGCGGGCGCATCCCACGCAGGAGGCACCGAGGAGCAGGTCCGCGGCGGCGTCTCGCACCAGGCCACCCCAGCAGCACCACGGCCGCCCGGCAACGGTGGCCGGCGCCGCCTGTGGACGACGTCAGCCCACCCTCAGCCCACCCCTCAACCCGCGTAGTCGAGGTCGGTGACGTCGGGGTCGAGCGCCACCGGGCGCACTGCCGAACCGGACAGGTCCAGCGCCTGGGCGCCGGTCACCACCAGGAGTCCCTGGCCGGCCACCGGCGAGCCGACCAGGCCGCGCACCGGGCCGCGCAGGGTGGCCACGCTGTCCTGGCTCATCGGCGCGCCGTCCACCGAGACCGTGCGGACCTCCCACAGCTGTCCCCCGACCCGGGTCAGGGCGGCGACCGTCGTCGGGTTGAGCCAGGCGATGTCGCGGATCTGGTGGGACACCCCCGGATCCAGCACCAGGCGGGTGGCCGGAGCCGCGCGGAGCACGCGCCCCACGCTGTCGTAGAGCAGCCGGCTCCCGAGGAGCACGTCGAAGCGACCGCGGCGCACCACCGCGACCAGCCGGGACCCGTCGCGCGAGACCAGGACCGAGCGGACCGAGGCCCCGGTGATGCCGGGGACGCGCAGCGTCCTGGTGCGCCCCTCCTCGCGGTAGAGGACCCGCGCGTCGCCGTCGCGGCGGTCGAGCAGCCACAGCCGGCCGCTGAAGTCCCAGGCGGGGTCGAGCAGGTCGGTGGCCCCGCTGACCGCCTCCGCGACCGGGACCTCCGCGGTCCGGTCGGCCGTCACGGGCGCGACCCGGGCGGACGTGCCGTCCGCGGAGACGCCGGCCGCGAGCTCGGCGTCCAGGTCGACGGCCACCCGGGACAGGTCGGCGGACTCCGCGCCGAGCGGTCCGCCCACGTCGTCGAGCGCCTCCGGGACCCCGGAGACCAGCCGCCCCGCGCGCACCCCGAACAGGCTGTCGCTGGGGCGGGGCCCGGTGGGGTCGAAGTCGGCGCCGGCGTCGACGGAGAAGACCGAGTCCCCGTTGGGCAGCCGCACCGGCACGTCCCCGACGGCGAGCCGGAACCGCTCGATCCCGGGAACCTGCCGCAGCGTCCAGGCCAGCTGCGCGACGATGTAGCGCACGGACTCCGGCGTGGGGCGCGCGGCCTCGCCGCCGAGGTCGATCTCCGCGACGCCGTCCTCGGAGACCGGCACCGAGAGGCCCGCGGAGAGCCCGGCCGGCAGGAAGGTGCGGGTGGCCCGGTCGAGCGCCGGGTCCGGGCCGACCAGCAGCCCGTTGACCAGGCTGGTCGCGAGCTGGCCGCCGGAGGGCACGTAGACCGGCTCCGGGACCAGGATCTGCGCGGTCGGGTCGAAGAAGTACAGGGCGGCCCGGCGGAAGCGCTGCTCGAAGAACTGCTCGGAGACGATCATCGCGTCGGGGGCCGAGGAGATCCGCCACTCGCCGTTCTCGACCGCGAGGTCGAAGCTCAGCCGCCGCTGGCCCTCCGGCAGCGAGCCCTGCCAGGCCCCGCGGGCGTCGAAGACGTCCCCGCCGCCGGGCAGGTCCACGGTGACCGGCGAGTCCCCGACAGTGGTCCCGCGCTCGACGTAGGTGAGCGTGCGGCGCTCGGGGTCCCAGCCGGCCTGGGCGTCCTTGGTCAGGAACTGCCGGGCCGAGTTGGCCTGGACCGGCGAGGCCATCATCGCGTCGAGGAAGCCGCGCACGATCTCGGCCGGCCGAGCGTCCGGCTGCGGGGGCAGCGGGTCGTAGTTGTAGCCGCGGACCACCGACTCCCCGCCCCCGCCGGCCGTCTCCACGACCGGGCCCTCGCCCGGCATGCCGACACAGCCGGAGCCGAGCAGCGCGACGAGCAGGACCGCGATGCCGACCCGCGCCCGCCTCATGCCAGGACCTCGGGGGTGTCGGCGGGCACCAGCGGCAGCGGGCTGCGCCGCAGCGGCTGGCCGACCCGGCGCGGCAGCGTGAGCCGGAACTGCGCACCCTGGCCGGGACGGCCCCAGGCCTGCAGCCAGCCGCCGTGCAGGTGGGCGTCCTCCAGCGAGATCGACAGCCCCAGACCGGTGCCGCCGCTGGTCCGCGCCCGCGCCGGGTCGGCGCGCCAGAAGCGGTTGAACACCATCGCCGACTCGCCGGGCGCCAGCCCGACCCCGAAGTCGCGCACGGTCACGGCCGCGGCGTGCTCGTCGCTGGCCAGCTCCACGAGCACCCGGGCCTCGCCGGTGCCGCTGTCGGCGTGGTCGATCGCGTTGGTGACCAGGTTGCGCACGACCCGCTCGACCCGGCGTACGTCGGCCTCCGCGAGGCAGGGGTGGTCCGGCGCCCGGACCTCGAGGTGCACGTTGCGCTGGGCCGCCAGCGGCCGGGTGGCGTCCACGACCCGGTGGGCGACGTCGACGAGGTTGACGTCGTCGGCCTCGAGCACGGCGGCCCCGGCGTCGAACCGGCTGATCTCCAGCAGGTCGACCAGCAGGTTCTCGAACCGGTCCAGCTCGGTCTGGAGCAGCTCGGCGGCGCGCCGGGTGACCGGGTCGAAGTCGTCGCGCGCGTCGTGGAGCACGTCGCCGGCCATCCGGACAGTGGTGAGCGGGGTGCGCAGCTCGTGGGAGACGTCGGAGACGAAGCGGCGCTGGACCCGGCTGAGGTCCTCGAGCTGGCGGATCTGGCGCTGCAGGTTGGCGGCCATCTGGTTGAACGAGGTGGCCAGGCGGGCCAGGTCGTCCTCGCCCGAGACCTGCAGCCGCTCCTGGAGGCGGCCCGCTGCGAGCCGCTCGGCGACCATCCGGGCCATCCGGATCGGCGCCACCACCTGCCGGGTCACCAGCCAGGTCACCCCCGCGACCAGGACCAGCAGCAGGGCCGCGGCGGCCAGCAGGGCCCGGGTGACCAGGGCCAGGGTCTGCTGCTGCTCATCGAGCGGGAAGAGGAAGTACATCGTGTAGGTGCCGCCGTCGGCGACCAGGTCGACCTGCGAGCCGACCGCGATCCCGGGCTGGGTGTGGTCGGGGTCCCCGGTGTCCGTGGTGCGGATGGTCGTGTAGGTCCAGGCCGTGGCCGCCGGCTCGGAGAAGTGGTCCTCCAGCGAGGCGGGGACGCTGCTGCGGTCCAGGCCCGGGGAGGACCGGGCCCCGCCGTCGGCGATCCGACCGGTGCCCTCCCCCATCGGGCCGGCGAGGACCACCCCGAACCCGCGGGCGACCCCGCGGGCGATGATCGGCTCGACCAGCTCCGCCTGCTGGCCGGTGGCGTCGGCGTTCGTCCCCGCGGCCGCCGCGAGCCGGTTCTGGGCCTCGGCGGTCTCGTTCTCCGCCTCGGCGACCACGGCGTCGACCCGGTGCTCGAGCAGCCCCTCCCGGGTCTGCTGGAGCAGGAACCAGCCGACCGCACCGACCACGATGGCCGAGAGGACCAGCGTGCTCACCACGACCCGGGCCTGGATCGAGCGCCGCCAGAAGGTCAGGGCCGGTCGTACGCCGGCCGGCAGCCGCCGCGTCGGCAGGCGCACAGCGACCTCCTGCTACTGGCCGGCGCGGTAGCCGACGCCGCGGACCGTGACGACGATCTCCGGGTTCTCCGGGTCGTGCTCCACCTTGGAGCGCAGCCGCTGGACGTGCACGTTGACCAGCCGCGTGTCGGCGGCGTGCCGGTAGCCCCACACCTGCTCCAGGAGCACCTCCCGGGTGAAGACCTGCCAGGGCCGGCGCGCCAGGCACACCAGCAGGTCGAACTCCAGCGGCGTCAGGTTGATCGACCGCCCGTCGCGGGTGACGCTGTGGCCGGCCACGTCGATGGTGAGGTCGCCGACGGTCAGGGTCTCCTGGGGGGCGGCGTCGTTGCGGCGTACCCGCGCCCGGATCCGGGCCACCAGCTCCTTGGGCTTGAACGGCTTGACGACGTAGTCGTCGGCGCCGGACTCCAGCCCGACGACGACGTCGACGGTGTCGCCCTTCGCGGTCAGCATCACGATCGGCACGCCCGACTCGGCGCGGATCTCCTTGCACAGGTCGATGCCGTCCTTGCCGGGCAGCATCAGGTCGAGGAGGACGAGGTCGGGCCGGTAGTCGCGGAACTCCTCCAGCGCGAGGTCGCCGCGGGTGCACATCCGGCTGTCGAAGCCCTCCTGGCGCAGGACGATCGTCAGCATCTCGGCCAGTGCAGCATCGTCGTCGACGACGAGCACGGAGCCCTTCGTCGCGTAGTCGCTCGGCACGCGCGAGGCGCTGCCTGCGGTCTGGCTCATGAGGCCAATCCTGCCACTCGCCCGGGTCCGTGGGCACGGACCCGGGCTGTGGCGTGTGTCGGCTGCCGTGGCAGCGGTGGTGACGTGGTGCTCAGTAGCGGTACTGGTCGGACTTGAACGGCCCCGCCACGTCGATGCCGAGGTAGTCGGCCTGGCTCTGGGAGAGCGTGGTCAGCTTCACGCCGAGCGACCCCAGGTGCAGCCGGGCGACCTCCTCGTCGAGGTGCTTGGGCAGCACGTAGACGCCCACGGGGTACTCCTCGGGCTTCGTGAACAGCTCGATCTGGCCGAGCACCTGGTTGGTGAACGAGTTCGACATCACGAACGACGGGTGGCCGGTCGCGTTGCCGAGGTTCAGCAGCCGGCCCTCGGACAGCACGATGATCGCGTGGCCCTCGCCCTCGGGGAACGTCCACACGTCCACCTGCGGCTTGACGGTCTTGCGGACCACGCCCGGGTAGGTCTCCAGGCCAGCCATGTCGATCTCGTTGTCGAAGTGGCCGATGTTGCCCAGGATCGCGTTCTGCTTCATCCGGCGCATCTGGTCGACCGTGACGACGTCCTTGTTGCCGGTCGCCGTGACGATGATGTCGGCGATCTCGACCACGTCGTCGAGCGTGGTGACCTGGTAGCCGTCCATCGCCGCCTGCAGCGCGCAGATCGGGTCGATCTCGGTGACGATGACCCGGGCGCCCTGGCCGCGCAGCGACTCCGCGCAGCCCTTGCCGACGTCGCCGTAGCCGCACACGACCGCGACCTTGCCGCCGATGAGGACGTCGGTGGCGCGGTTGATGCCGTCGATCAGCGAGTGGCGGCAGCCGTACTTGTTGTCGAACTTCGACTTGGTGACCGAGTCGTTGACGTTGATGGCGGGGACGAGGAGCGTGCCCTCCTTCATCATGTCGTAGAGGCGCAGCACACCGGTGGTGGTCTCCTCGGTGACGCCCATCAGCTCGCCGGCGACCTGGGTCCAGCGGTCCTTGCTCTCCGCGAGCGAGGCCTGCAGGAGCTCGAAGACGACCCGCTGCTCGGTGCTCGCGGCGGAGGCCGGGTCCGGAGCGACGCCCGTCTTCTCCGCCTCGACGCCGAGGTGGACGAGCATCGTGGCGTCGCCGCCGTCGTCGAGGATCATGTTGGCGAACTGGGGCTGACCGTCCTTGGCCGGCCACAGCAGGATCTGCTGGGCGCACCACCAGTACTCCTCCAGGGTCTCGCCCTTCCAGGCGAAGACCGGGACGCCCTGCGGGTCCTCGGGGGTGCCGTTCGGGCCGACCACCGTCGCGGCGGCGGCGTGGTCCTGGGTCGAGAAGATGTTGCACGACGCCCAGCGCACCTCGGCGCCCAGCGCGACCAGCGTCTCGACGAGCACGGCGGTCTGGATGGTCATGTGCAGCGAGCCGGCGATCCGCGCACCCCGGAGGGGCTGCTCGGCGGCGTACCGCTCCCGCATGGCCATCAGGCCCGGCATCTCGTGCTCGGCAAGCTGGATCTCGGCGCGACCGTAGTCGGCAAGGCTGAGGTCGGCGACCTTGTGGTCCATGGAGCTCTCCTGGGGGTGTGGCGCGGTTCGCATTCCCACGAGGCTAGAACGCGACCCGGCCCGAGCGGGAATCCCCGGCGATCTCCGGCCCGGACCCGACCGGACCAGGCGGGACTCAGTGCGCGGCGGCGGCGTCGGACTTCTTGCTCGACCGGTTGGGCAGCAGCGTCACGACGGCGACCAGCAGCGCGCCCAGGGCCAGGCCGAAGACGGCCGAGCAGGCGGTGTTCACCAGCCAGCCGAGCGCCCCGCCGATGGCCGGGACGGCGTGTCTGACCTCCACCTCCAGGTGGTGCACGAACTCGTACGGCGCGTGCCAGCCGAGGTCGTCGAGACCGACCAGCTCGATGTGGCCGCCGACCCAGAGCATCGCCGCGGTGCCGACGACCGAGATCGCGGTGAGCAGCTTCGGCATCCCGCGCACCAGCCCGAGCCCGATCCTCTGGACGAGCTGCGAGGGCCGCTCGGCCAGCCGCAGGCCGAAGTCGTCCATCTTCACGATCAGCGCGACCACGCCGTACACGACGGCGGTGATGAGGAGCGCGACGACGACGAGGATGATCAGCCGGCTCCAGAAGCCCTCGTCGGCCACCTCGTTCAGCGAGATGATCATGATCTCGGCGGACAGGATCAGGTCGGTGCGGATGGCGCCGGAGACCATCGTGTCCTCGGCGTCCTTGCCGACCTCGGCGGCCGGCGCGTCATGGTCCTGGTGGCCGCTGATCTTGCCCCAGATCTTCTCGGCGCCCTCGTAGCAGAGGTACGCGCCGCCGAGCATCAGGATCGGAGTCAGCAGCCAGGGCAGGAACTGGCTGAGCAGCAGCGCCGCCGGCAGGATGAAGATCAGCTTGTTGCGGATCGAGCCGACGGCGATCCGCTTGATGATCGGCAGCTCGCGGTCGGCGAGGGCGCCGTGCAGGTACTGCGGCGTGACAGCGGTGTCGTCGACGACCACACCGGCCGCCTTGAGGGTCGCCCGGCTCGCGGCCGCACCGACGTCGTCGACCGAGGCGGCGGCCATCCGCGCGAGCACCGCGACATCGTCGAGCAGTGCGAACAGTCCGCCACTCACTGCGTCGGGGCTCCGGCCCGGACGGTCCTCTGGTCACACATGTCGGAAATGGTACCGACCGCGCGCACGTCAGCGCGCATAAGTGAGCTTCCGAGACGCGGCATCCTCGATGGCGCCCGCGAACACGTCGGCCTCGCCCTTGGCGGCGGCGACCTGGACCGCCGCGCGGACCTTGTGCTGCGCGTAGCCCAGCGGGTCGACGAGGTGACCGAGCCGGGTCGCCACGGGCGGCCAGGCGAGGGTCAGGGCCAGGAGCACTCCGACGGTCGTGGTCAGCACCAGCGCGAGCTCCGGCCGCTCGGCCGCCCAGCGGTCGTAGCCGGCGTACGCCGCGCCCTTCACCGCGAACCCGTGGAAGAGGTAGACCACCAGCGTCCAGGCGCCCATCCGCGCGAACCAGCCGCCACCACGCGGGACCAGGGCCAGGAACGCCCAGGCGCCGGCCAGGCCCACGGCCAGCAGCACGCCGCGGATGACCATGGCCTCCACGTCGCTGGTCCCGAGCTCGTCGTAGCGGGAGCGGTAGTAGAGCCACTCGGTGCTGGCCCAGCGGTCGGTCCAGGTCGTGGCCACCCAGATCGCCACCAGGGCCAGGACGGCTGCCACCTGAGCTGGCCAGGACCGCAGCCGCTCCAGCCGCTCCGGCGTGGCCTTCAGGCCCAGCACGAAGAACGGCAGCAGCCCGAGGACCCGGGCGATGTCCAGGGTGTCCCCGGCGTACAGCCCGGCGAGGAGGCTGATGCCGACCGCCAGCACCACCCCGCCCGGGAGGTTCTTGAAGACCGGTGTCAGCAGCCGCCAGAAGAACAGTGCCGCGAGGTACCACATCGGCCAGTGCGGATCCGCGAAGAGCCGGTCGAGGTCCTCGCCCCCGACGTGGACCCGGAACAGCGCGAGCGCGCACTCGAAGATCACGTACGGCACCGCGACCGTGCAGAAGAGCTGCCACAGGCGGCGCCGCGACCAATCGAAGGAGCGGGACAGGTAGCCGGTCACGAACACGAACGCGGGGATGTGCCACGCGTAGAGGAAGTCGTAGAGGTGGCCGTGCAGCGCGGTCAGGGGCAGCAGGGTCCAGGTGTGGCCCACGACCACGAGCGTCACCAACGCCATCTTGGCGTTGTCGAGCCAGGGGTCGCGCGTCGGTCGGGTCGTCGTGGCAGAGGTCGTCACGGCAGGCACCCCTCATCGTTACCCGACGGCTCCAAGGGGCATCGACGCCGACCGGACTCCTCGGGCACTTCCCGCGCTCCTCCGGCATTGCAATGCCCCAGAACCCTGGGGGTCCCCGGTGAACCGGGGATCCTCGGCCGCCCCCGCTCAGTCCTCGACGAGCCCCAGGCCGAGGTACTCGGCGGCGTACCGGCCGGAGAGGACCAGGGAGGCGTAGCGCGCGAGCTCGGTGGGCGCGTCGGTCGTCACCGGGTGGACGCGTACGCCGCGGGCCGCGGCGGCCGCCTGGAGACGGGTGCGCTGCTCGCGCACCGCGGGCTCCTCGGCGCCGTCGTCGAGGACTACCAGCATCGGGCGCAGCTCGGTGGGACCGTCGGCGAACGGGTCGACGAAGACGTCGCGCTGGCGCGCGGCCTCGATCACCGGCAACAGGTGCTCGGCGTCGCCGGCGAGCGCCGTGCGGCCGCTGGCCCGGCGGATCGACTCCGCGACCCGGCGCGCCGCACGCGCCGCCAGCACCGACCCGCCCCAGATCAGCGGGTTGGCGTCGGCGAGGGCGATCGCCAGCATCTTGGCGGGGTTCACCGCCAGGTCCCGGTGCGGCGAGGAGACCGTCGCGACCTCGTCGAGTGCGTTCGCCAGCTCCTCGGCGTCGGTCTGCGGGCCCAGGTCGACCCGGTCCAGGTAGGTCAGCATCACCACGGCCGTGGCCAGCTGGTCCCCGGTCGAGGTCGGGAAGATCGTGGTCCACCGCCCCGCGGCGTGCTCCGCGACCATCGACCGCGGCGGGCAGGCCACCACGACCTGGCAGCCGCGGCGGACCGCCTCGGCGACCGCTGATGCGGTCCCCGAGTCCGCGCCCTCGGGCGCCAGGACCACCACGAGGTCCAGGCTGCCCGCCCAGCCCGGCAGCGCCGGCCCGGGCCACGCCACGAACGGCACCGGGCACCACGGCTCGAGCACCGCCCGCAGCAGGCGGGAGTCCGGCCCGGCGGCGATCACGGCCCGGGGCCGGGCCTGCTCGCGCGCGGTCTCGACCGCCCGGTCGAGGACCTCCCCGGCCGCGGCGGCCTCCCGGCGCACCCGTGCGCCGGACTCCGCCAGCGTGCGCAGGCGCAGGTCGGCGGAGTTCAGCGCCGACTCGTCGTCGAGCCGCGACTCGTCGAACCAGGTGCCCACCGGATCAGGCCGGGGTGCGGGCTTCGTCGACGAGCAGCACCGGGATGCCGTCGCGGACCGGGTACGCCAGGCGGCACTCACCCTGGCAGACGAGCTCGTCGGTGCCGTCGTGGGTCTCCTGGGCCAGCTCCGCACGGCAGCGCGGGCACACCAGGATGGCGAGCAGGTCGGGGTCGAGGTCAGCAGCCATCAGTTGCTCCGGATCTTCGCGAGGACCTCGTCGCGCACGGCCGCCATCGTCGCCTCGTCCTTGCCCTCGGCGTTCAGGCGCAGCAGCGGCTCGGTGTTGGACGGCCGGACGTTGAAGGTCCAGTCGGGGTGGGACACGGTCAGACCGTCGAGACGGTCGGTGGAGACGCCGTCCTGGCCGGCGTACTCCTTCTCCAGGGCGTCGACGACCGCAGCCTGGTCGGCGACCGTGGAGTTGATCTCCCCGCTGAGCGGGTAGCGCTCGTACTGCGCCAGCAGCTCCGACAGCGGGCGGTCGGTCTCCCCCAGCGCCGCGAGCGCGTGCAGGGCCGCCAGCATGCCGGAGTCGGCACGCCAGAAGTCCCGGAAGTAGAAGTGGCCGCTGTGCTCCCCGCCGAAGACCGCGTCGGTCTCGGCCATCGTCGCCTTGATGTAGGAGTGGCCGACCCGGGTGCGCACCGGCCGCCCGCCGAGCTCGGTCACGATCTCCGGCACCGCGCGGCTCGTGATCAGGTTGTGGATGACCGCCGCACCGGGCGACTTCACGAGCTCCCGGGCCGCGATCAGCGCGGTCAGCGTCGAGGGCGAGACCGCCCGGCCGCGCTCGTCGACCAGGAAGCACCGGTCCGCGTCGCCGTCGAAGGCGAGCCCCACGTCGGCGCCCTCGGCCAGCACCCGCGCCTGCAGGTCGCGCAGGTTCTCCGGCTCGATCGGGTTCGCCTCGTGGTGGGGGAAGGTGCCGTCGAGCTCGAAGTACATCGGCACCAGCTCGACGTGCTCGGCGCCGATCCGCTCGAACACCTCCGGCGCCGTGTGCCCCGCCATCCCGTTGCCGGCGTCGACGACCACCTTGAGCCGGCGCCCGGTGACCGGCGCCAGCTGGAGCAGGTACGCCGCGTACGCCGCGAGCACGTCGGTCTCGGAGATCCGGCCCGGCGTCGCCGCCCGCGCCACCTGGTCGGACAGCACCAGGTCGCGGATCTCGGTCAGCCCGCTGTCCTGGCCGACCGGCACCGCGCCGGCGCGGCACAGCTTGATCCCGTTGTACTGCGCGGGGTTGTGGCTGGCTGTGAACATCGCCCCGGGGTGCCCGAGGTGGCCCGAGGCGAAGTAGAGCTGGTCGGTGGAGGCCAGCCCGATCATCACGACGTCCGCGCCGGCCTCGCTCGCACCCTGCGCGAAGGCGCCGGCCATCGCCGGGGAGCTGGGCCGCATGTCGTGGCCGACCACCACGGCCGAGGCGCCGACGACCTGCACGAACGCGCGGCCGGTGGCGTGGGCCAGCGCGTCGTCGATCTGGTCGGGCACCGTCCCGCGCACGTCGTAGGCCTTGAAGATCGCCGAGAGGTTCGCGGAGTCGAGGGTGCCGGGCATGACGCCGACCCTAGTGCGTCACTCGGGGCGCAGGACGCGAAGGTGTCCCTTGCGCGCGGTCTCGCGGCCGGTCTCCGACACCGCCGCCGCCTGACGGGGCGGCGCCGGGCGCCCGGCCTCACGCACCGCGTCGGCCAGGGCCAGCAGGTCGTCGTTGGACGGACCCGTGTCCACGGGCTCCCGGGCCAGGCGCAGCACGTCCCAGCCGCGCGGGGCCGAGAGCCGCTCGCTGTGCGCCTCGCACAGGTCGTAGGCGTGCGGCTCGGCGTACGTCGAGAGGGGGCCGAGCACCGCCGTCTGGTCGGCGTAGACGTAGGTCAGCGTCGCGACCGCCGAGCGGCTGCAGGCGGTGCGCGAACAGCGGCGGGCGGGACTCACGCGGCAGACGGTACCGCCCGGCCGGGCCCGGCCGGACTAGGCTCGCGGCGTGGATGAGCAGCGGGCCGGACCCGCGCCGCGGGGACGGCGCAGCCGAGACCGCCGCGGTCGCGGAATGCGCGGGCCCGGGGTGCTCCCGCGGACCCCGGGCACCACCGCCGTACGCACCTCGAGGCAGCGCTTCGACGACCTGGTGCTGGGGATCGTCACCGACGTCGACCGCCGCTGGCAGGACCGGCTCGGCCTGGTCGAGTACGCCGTCGAGGACACCCCTCAGGTCCCCGACGACTGGGACCCCGACACCGTGCCGCTGTCCTCGCTGGTCCGGGGGCAGGGCACCCGCCCGACCCGGCTGGTGCTCTTCCGGCGCCCCATCGAGCACCGCTGCGAGTCCCGCAGCGAGCTCGAGGCGCTGGTGCTCACGCTGGTCGTGGAGCAGGTCGCCGAGCTGCTCGGCATCGACGCGGCCGACGTCGACCCGCGCTACGACCCCGACGACTGAGGCCGACCGGAGCGCTCGGGCCGCTGAGGCAGCTCAGGGCAGCCCGGGGCGGACGTCGGGCACCCGGGCGGCGCGGTCCAGCTCGCGCAGCGAGAGTGTCGCGACGCCGTCCCCGGTGACGAGCACGCTGCCCGAGACCGTCGTCCGGCGCGGATCCACCACCACCTGCACGGCGCGCCGGGGCAGGTCGACGGTGCTGGCCCGGTCCGGGGCCATCTCGACCCGCTCCGTCGCCAGCACCTTGCCGGCCCCGTCGCGAGCGGTGACCTCGACCACGCCGACCGCGTCCGCATTGCCCAGCACCAGGCTCTTGGGGCCCGCCGGCACCAGCAGCGCGGAGACCTCGCCCACCGTGGCCCCCGCCACCGTGGACGTCAGGTCTCCCCCGCTCACCGAACGCAGCGTCGCGGTCAGCGGCCCGGTCGAGTCGACCTGCACGCCGGCGACGCCCTCGTCCTCCGCCGCGGCGAGCACCCCGGCCAGCGACACCCGGGTGACCCCGCCCGGGGGCACCCGGACCTCGTCGAGGCCCTCGGGCCGGAACACGGCGTCGGCGCTCAGCAGCCGCACGTCCGCCCGCACCTCGTCGGCCCCGCCGTTGGCGAGCACCAGCTCGCGCTCCGGCGCCCGTCCCGGCAGGCCGAGCAGCACGTTGCGGACGTCCGGCTCGGCCTGGGAGGCGAGCCAGTCGCGGCTCGGCTCGCTGCGGCCGAGCCGGTCCACCTGGTCGAGGACCGTGGCCGAGATCCGGCCCCGGGTCGTGGTGACCTCCAGCGCGAGCTCGTCGCGGCGCGGCACGGTCCGGGACAGGTCCACACGGACGGTCTCGCCGCCGCGCACCACCACCCCGAGCAGGTCGTCGGCCTCGACCGGACCGCCGGCGCCGAGCACCCGCACGTCGACGACTGCCTGGCCGGAGCCCTCGTTGGCGAGCTCGAGCACCGAGGAGTGCCGGGCGCCGGCACCGACCCCGGTGAACCAGGCCCGCGCCGCCCCGGGCAGGCAGTCGGCCGCGGCGAGCGGACCGGTCTCGACGCGGCTGGCCACCAGCCCCGGCGCGAGATCGCCCTCGCCCGTGACCGGGACCGTGTCCGGGTCGGTCACCGACGCCGTGCGCTCCGGCCGCAGGTCGAGTGTCGTCTCCTGCTCCCCCCGGCCGGCCCGCACCGCACCGGACGCCGGCTCGGTGGTCGCGACCAGCACCCGGCTCCGGGCGTCCTCGCGCGCCGAGGGACAGACCAGCGTGGTGCGGGTCAGGGCGCTGTCGGAGGCCGGGGTGGCCGGCCGGCCGGCCGGGTCGCCCCCGCCGAGCAGGACCAGCACCACGGCGAGCAGCGGGACCAGGACCGCCAGCACCACGAGCAGGTCCGGGCGCCCGCCCCGGGCGCGCTCGCTGCGCCGCCGGGGGGCCGCCGGCGCCTGCCGCCGCCCGCTCACGACTGCCTCCGCGCCGCCGCGGCGGCCGTGGTGGGCAGGCACAGCACCAGCACCCACACCAGCGCCACGCCCTGCACGACCAGCAGCGCCGGGCGCACCCAGGACTCCGGGAAGGACCGGGGATCGGAGACCGCGTCGGGGTCGAGCTCGGGGTCCACGCGCCAGGCCCGGGTGGTGCGGTCCTCGGCGCTCGCGGGCACCAGCCCGTCGGCGGCGTCGAGCACCGCGGCGACCTCGCCGTCGGCGGGCGCCGGCAGGACGACGTACTCGATGCCGTCGGCGGCCAGCGCCTCCACGACCCCGAGCGTCGGGCGGGTCACCAGCGCGCTGACCTCCGCGGTCAGCTCCTCGTCCTCGGCCGTCAGCGCCAGCACCTCGTCCTCACCGAGCGTGACCCCGTCACCGCGACGCACGACGTAGCTCACGCCGCCCTCGACGTCGCCGCGGATCACCAGGATGCCCCGGGAGGGGTCGGTCTCCGCGCTCTGCAGCATGTACGCCGGGATGCCGGCGCGCGAGTCCTCGTCGAGGTCGTCGGCCCCGCCCGCGGCGAACCAGCCCAGCGTCACCAGCGGCACCAGCGCCGCGGCTGCGGCCAGCACCACGGCCACGACCCGGCCGGGGACCCGCCAGCGGTCGCGGCTGCCGAGGAAGCCCTGGGCGCCGATCACCGCAGCCACGACGAGCAGTCCCTGGACGAGGACCAGCGGGAAGCCGGGCCCGGGGCTCACCGACACCGAGCCGAGGTCGAGGGTGACGGTCCCGAGCAGGGCAGCGACGCCGCCGGTGACGAGCACGATCAGCCAGCAGACCAGCACCGGGACCCGGGTCGCGCGCGGCACCAGCGCCACCAGGGCGAGCGCGACCAGCACCAGGCCGGTCCAGGCGGGGGCGCCGCCCTCGGCCAGCCGCCCCGTCAGCAGCCCGACGCCGTCGGCGACGGGTCCCGGGATTCGGCCGGTGTCGAGCAGCAGCGCCTCGCCGGCGCCCTCCAGCAGCGCCGGGAGCCACCAGGGCAGCAGCAGCACCGGCACCACGGCCAGGGCCGTGGCGGGCGGGCCCCACACCGTGCGCGAGCGCACCGCCGAGCGCACGACGAGCGCCGCCGCGCCCAGCACGACCACCCCGATCGCGACCGCGACCAGCCAGGCCACCGGCGCGAACGCGGAGACCAGCGCCAGCAGCAGTCCGACGCGCCAGGCCGCGCGCCAGCGGCGGTCGGCCTGCGGGTCGGCGAAGCCCAGCGCGGCGTGCGCCAGCCAGGGCAGCAGGGCGGCGGCCGCGACGATGCCCAGCCGGCCGTCGCCCCAGGCGCCGCTGGCCACGGGGACCAGTGCATAGGTCGTCGCGCCGAGGAGGATCAGCCACCGCGAGACGCCGTACGGCGAGACCAGGCGGCCCACCACGCGCAGGAACCGCCAGGCGCCCCACAGCCCGACCGGGACCGCGAGCACCAGCACCACCGTCACGGCGGCCGCCGGGCTGCCCAGCAGCAGCGTCGCGAGCAGCGCCAGCGGGAGCAGGTACGCCGGCGCCGGCACCGCGGTGCCGGGCCCGAGCCGGTGCCAGCTCTCCAGGTACAGGCTCCACCAGTCGCCGGCCCCCGTCGGCACGGGCGCGAGGCCGCCGCCGGCGACGGAGCCGAAGGCGGCGCGGGACCCGACCAGCGCCAGGAGGACAACGAGGGCGAGCAGCAGCGCCACCGGGTTCGTCACGAAGCGCGCCACCCAGCCGGCGTCCTCGGCGAGGTCGTCCTCCTCGGCGGCCGCCTGGCGGCGGGCGGCGAACGAGGAGGGGTCCTGGTCGGCGCGGGCCGCGCGCCGGCGCTCCGCGACGTCGGAGGCCTGGTGGGTGGCTGCCGCGGCGAGGTCGCTGAGGAAGTCCAGCCCGTGCCGGTAGGGCAGCCACCACGGCGCCAGCAGCGGCCGCACCCGCTCGGGGTCGCTCTCGCCGCGGACCCGGCGCTCGGCGCGCGCCGACCGGATCGCCCGCGGGGCGGAGTAGACCGAGACCAGCGCAGCGAGCTCGTCGAGGGCCTGCCCGACCGAGCGCACCAGCAGGAATCCCAGCACCCGCAGCAGGGTGCCGAGCGCCAGCCGCACGACCCGGAACGGCAGCGAGCGGGCGGGGGCGTTGACCAGCAGGGTGTGCAGGGCCGCGCGCCGCTCCTGGTAGTGGGTGTGCCGTCCGGTCAGGGAGGTGCGCCGCAGGCCCCGGTGCGCCGCCTCGGCGTGGAAGACCACTGCCTGCGGGACGACGACGGTGCGGTGGCCCGCGGCCGCGGCGCGCCAGCCGAAGTCCAGGTCGTTGCCGAAGATCGGGAGCGCGTCGTCGAACCCGCCGAGCTCCTCGAGCACCGAGCGGCGCACGAGCATGCCGGCGGTGTTGACGGCGAGCACGTCGCGGACCCGGTCGTGCTGGCCCTGGTCGTACTCCCCGCGCTCCAGGCCGGTCTCGCGGCGTCCGGTGCTCGAGATCGTGACGCCGACCTCCAGCAGCCGGCGCAGCGAGGGCCACTCGCGCAGCTTCGGCCCGAGGATGTCCGCGCCGGGGTCCTCCTCGGCCGCGGCCAGCAGCGCAGCCAGGGCGCCGGGCTCAGGGTTCGCGTCGTCGTGCAGGAGCCAGATCCAGTCCGCGTCCGGCCCGCAGGCCCCCAGGCCCGCCTGCACCGCCGCGGGGAACGAGGTGTTCCCGGGCAGCCGCAGCGCCGCACCGAACGCGGAGGCCAGCAGCGCGGGGCTCTCGTCCTTGCTGCCGGTGTCGACGGCGACCACCCGGTCCACCGGACGGGTCTGGGCGCGGATGCCGTCGATGACGGCGGGCAGCCAGCGCGCACCGTCGTGGCTGACGAGGAGCACGACGACGGAGGCAGACACGACGCCCCACCCTAGCGACCACCGGGTGGCGGGCCCGCACGGTGCCCGTGCCGAGACCGGGGGCCCGAAATGCGAGGGACCCCGGCCGTCATCGGCCGGGGCTCCCCCTCGTCATCCTCGCCCGAGCCCGCCGTGGTTGTGATGTGGCGTCTCGGACGGCGCCCGGTGGGCGCCTGGTCGGCGCCGCTCAGACGGCGCTCTTCTTCAGCTTGCGACGCTCCCGCTCGGAGAGACCGCCCCAGATGCCGAACCGCTCGTCGTTCAGCAGCGCGGACTCCAGGCACTCCGGGCGCACCTCGCAGGTGAGGCAGACCTTCTTGGCCTCCCTCGTGGACCCGCCCTTCTCGGGGAAGAACGCCTCGGGATCGGTCTGCGCACAGAGCGCCCGCTCCTGCCATCCCGCGTCCCCGGCGTCGTTCTCGAGCAGAAATAGCTCTCTCACGGCACTCGCCCTTTCGACCCGGTACTGCTCTGACCCGCCCAGCGGGTGCGAGCCATGGGCGGGGACCCGTGGCTGGCACCGTGTGGATGCCACTGTCATGACACTGTTGGAATTACATGCCTGTCGCACACCGGAAGTCAAGCCCGGATCTGGTATGGCACCCAGTGGTCCAGTGCGGCGGGAGAGGGCGCCGGGCGGGGTTCCGCGCCCCGGGGACGGGCAGGGACGGGCAGGGACGGCCAGGGTCGGGAGCCGGAGGACCGTGCGGCACAGTAGCGCCATGCGAAACATCACGGTGCTCTCCGGCGGGATGGGCGGCGCGCGCTTCCTCCAGGGCCTGCTGCACGGCATCGACGCCGGCACCATCCCCGGGCTCGCCCCGGACGCCCGGGTCACGGTCGTGGCGAACACCGCCGACGACCTGTGGGTCCACGGCCTCAAGGTCTGCCCCGACCTCGACACGGTGATGTACACCCTCGGCGACGGCATCGACCTCGAGCGCGGCTGGGGCCGGCGCGACGAGAGCTGGCGGGTCAAGGAGGAGCTGGCGGCGTACGGCGTGGAGCCCACCTGGTTCGGCCTCGGCGACCGCGACGTGGCCACCCACCTGGTCCGCACCCAGATGCTCGAGGCGGGCTTCCCCCTCTCGCAGGTGACAGCCGCCCTGTGCCGCCGCTGGCAGCCCGGTGTCGAGCTGCTGCCGATGAGCGACGACCGGGTCGAGACCCACGTCGTGGTCGCGGACGAGGACTCCCCCAGCGGGAAGGCCGTGGTGCACTTCCAGGAGTACTGGATCCGGCTGCGGGCCGCGGTGCCCGCCGAGAGCCTGGTCTTCGTCGGGCTCGACGACGCCACGCCCGGGCCGGGGGTGCTCGAGGCGATCACCGGCGCCGACCTGGTGGTGCTCCCGCCGTCGAACCCGGTGGTCAGCGTCGGGACGATCCTCGGCGTGGCCGGGGTCCGCGACGCGATCCGCACCACCAGCGCGCCGGTCGTGGGGCTCTCCCCGATCGTCGGCGGCGCCCACGTGCGCGGGATGGCCGAGCAGGTGCTCGGGGCCATCGGGGTCGAGGTCTCCGCCGCCGCGGTCGGCCTGCACTACGGCGCCCGGACGGGCGGCGGGGTGCTCGACGGCTGGCTGGTGGACGAGCGCGACGCGGACGCCGTGCCGGCGCTGCAGGCCGGCGGGCTGGCCGCGCGCGCGGTGCCGCTGATGATGACCGACCCGGCCACCACGGCCGCGATGGCCGCCGCCGCGGTCGCGCTGGTCGGCTGATGTCGTCGAGCCGGCCCGGCGGGCGCGTCGAGGCGTTCGCACCGGACGGGATTCCCGAGGTACGCCGCGGCGACGACCTGGTCGCGCTGTTCCTGCCGCTGGTGGACCTGGCCGACGGGGACGTGGTCGTGGTGACCAGCAAGGTCGTCAGCAAGGCCGAGGGCCGGGTCCGGCCCGGTGACCGCGACCAGGCGCTGGCCGGCGAGACCGCCCGGGTCGTGGCCCGCCGCGGGCCCACCACGATCGTGCGCACCCACCACGGGCTGACCATGGCCGCGGCCGGCATCGACGCCTCGAACGTCGAGGCCGGCTCGGTGGTGCTGCTCCCGGAGGACCCGGACGCCTCGGCCCGCGCCCTGCGCGCGAGGATCGCCGAGAGCGCCGGGTGCAACGTCGGCGTGGTCGTCACCGACACCGCCGGGCGGGCCTGGCGCGAGGGCCAGACCGACATCGCGGTCGGCGCGGCGGGCCTCCTCGTCGCCGAGGAGTACGCCGGTCGCGTCGACGCCCACGGCAACCCGCTGGCCGTGACCGCTCCCGCGGTCGCCGACGAGATCGCCGGGCTGGCCGAGCTCGCCTCCGGCAAGCTGGGCGGTCGGCCGGTCGTGGTCGTGCGCGGCCGCCGCGACCTGGTGCTGGCGCCCGGGGAGGACGGCCCCGGCGCCCGGGCGCTGATCCGCCCCGAGGGCGGCGACATGTTCGGCTACGGCGCCCGCGAGGCAGTGGTCCGGGCGCTGCGCGGGGACCCGGCCGAGGCGCTGCCGTTCGGCGCGCCGGCCCCGGCGGAGGACCTCGCGGCCGCGGTCACCGATGTCCTCGGCTCCCGGCCCCGCCGCGACGGCGAGGGCCTCCTGGTCTCGGGGGCTCCGCCCCGGGCCGTCCTCGCCGCGCTCGCGTTCGCGCACGGCTGGGAGATCCAGCCGGATTCCGGTAGTGCCGTCCGCTTGCGCCCACTGACTCCGTAGACTCGCCGGGGCGCCGACGCGCCGTACCCCACCCAGACCGCGAGGAAACCGCACGTGGCCAAGACGCCCAAGTCCGCCAAGTCCGACCGCCAGGCGGTCATCGACGACATCCGACGCAAGCAGAAGGGCGCGGAGAAGCGCCGTGGTCTCGCGATCGTGGGCGTGTGCGCGGCCGTCGCGCTGATCATCATCGGCGCCGCCGCCTACCGCCCGGTCATGAACTGGTGGGACAAGCGCGGCTACTCCGACACCCCGCTCGCCGAGATCGGCTCGGCCGCCTCGGTCTGCCAGGACATCACCACCCAGCCCGCCGAGGGCAGCAACGACCACGTCGACGAGTCGCAGCAGGTCACCTACGACTTCGCGCCGCCGGCCTTCGGCCCGCACTGGAACGTCGCGAACCTGGCGCCGGACCCGATGGACCGGAAGTTCTACACCGCCGACGACCGGCCCGAGCTCGAGGCCCTGGTCCACAACTCCGAGCACGGCTACAACATCATCTGGTACGACGAGACGGTCGCCGAGGACGACGACCAGCTCGCCGAGCTGCGCGCGATCGCCGACAAGTTCACCGGCACCGCCAACTTCCGCGACAAGGTCAAGGTCGTGCCGTGGACCAAGGACGACGCCGAGGAGACCTCCGGCAAGTGGCCCGAGGGCCAGCACGTCGCGTTCACGCACTGGTCGGTCGGCGGCAGCGGCGAGACCGACGCCGCCAAGCAGGTCGGCGTGTGGCAGTACTGCTCCGAGGTCAGCGGCGAGGCGTTCGAGAAGTTCACAGTCGACTACCCCTACACCGACTCCCCCGAGCCGAACGCGATGTGACCACCGGTCTGACCGGGCTGGCGCAGCCGGCCCGGTCAGACCAGGTCGGGTCAGACCAGGTCGGTGCGGCCCGCGGCCTTCAGCCCGGCGACCACGCCCTTGACCTCCTGGGCCCGGGCCCGGGTGGTGACCAGCAGCGCGTCGGGAGTGTCCACGACCACGACGTCCTCGAGGCCCACGACCGCGACCAGCCGGTCGCCGCGCGGCACCACGAGGCCGGTGCTCCCCACTGCATGCACGAGGTCCCGGTCGCCCAGCACGGTGGGCCCGTCCGACCCCGCAGAGTCGGCCAGCAGGGTCGCGAGGGAGTCGAAGTCGCCGATGTCGTCCCAGCCGAAGCCGGCGGCGACGGTGGCGACCCGGCCCGCG
Source organism: Nocardioides pantholopis (assembly GCF_003710085.1). Classification (NCBI taxonomy): domain Bacteria; kingdom Bacillati; phylum Actinomycetota; class Actinomycetes; order Propionibacteriales; family Nocardioidaceae; genus Nocardioides; species Nocardioides pantholopis. Next base: position 3,075,551 of record NZ_CP033324.1, read on the forward strand.
GCGGCCGCGGGCTCGGCGATCGCGTGGTCGACCGCGATGCTCGGCAGCGTCGGCCAGGTCTGCTCCAGCAGCGACTGGTCCGCGGCGATCGCCCGCAGCGCCGCGGCGAACTCCGGGTGCCAGCGGGCCAGCAGGTCCAGCAGCACCGTCGGGCGCACCACGAACATCCCGGCGTTCCAGCGGAACCCGCCGGCGGCCAGGTAGCCGGCCGCGACCTCGGTGGTCGGCTTTTCGACGAACTCGCGGACCTCGGCGGCCCCGGGGTGTCCGGGCAGCGGGTCGCCCTGGTGGATGTAGCCGAAGGCCGAGGACGGGAACGTCGGCTCGATGCCGATCGTGACCAGCCAATCCGCGCGGGCCACCTCGACCGCCGTACGCACCACCTCGCCGAAGGCGTCCTGGTCGTCGATGACGTGGTCGGCGGCGAACGAGCCGAGCACGGCCTCGGGGTCGGTGCGCTCCAGCAGCGCCGCCGCCAGGCCGATGGCGGCCATCGAGTCGCGCGCCGACGGCTCGGCGAGGATCGCCCCGGCCGGCAGCCCGTCGAGCTGCTCGGCGACCGCGTCGGCGTGGGCAGCGCCGGTGACCACCAGGAAGCGGTCCTCGGCCAGCGGCGCGAGCCGGTCGTGGGTCTCCTGCAGCAGCGTGCGCCCGCTGCCGGTCAGGTCGCGCAGGAACTTCGGCGCGGAGGACCGCGACAGCGGCCAGAGCCGGGTGCCGGCACCGCCCGCGGGGATCACGGCCCAGAAGTGGTCGATGGCAGGCATGGGCGGCACCCTACCGACGCCGGTGAGCGGCCCCGGACCCTAGGCTCTGGTCCATGACGACGACCTTCCCGACCATTCTCGCCGGGCTGCTGCGCAGCGACCCGGGCCGGCCGCTCGTCACGTTCTACGACGACGCCACCGGCGAGCGCGTCGAGCTGTCAGTGGCCACCTACGCGAACTGGGTGGCCAAGGCGTCCTCGCTGCTGGTGGAGGAGCACGGCCTCGAGCGTGGCGGCTCGCTGCGCGTCGACCTGCCCACCCACTGGCTCGGCCCGGTCTTCCTCGGCGCCGCCTGGAACGTCGGCCTCGCGGTCACGACCGGCGAGCACCCGGACGCCGTCGTCTGCGGCCCGGCGACGCTGGACACCTGGGCCGAGCACGCCGCGCAGCTGCCGGTGCTGGCCTGCGCCCTGCGGCCGCTCGGGGTCCGGTTCGCCGAGCCGCTGCCGGCCGGCGTACACGACGTCGGGGTGGACATCTGGTCGCAGCCGGACTCGTTCCTGGCCTACGACCCGCCGACGCCCGAGGACGTCGCCACCGACTTCCCGCAGGGGCGGGTCCAGCAGGCCCAGCTGTGGACGACAGCCGCCGCCGGAGCTCTGATCTCCGGCGGCGGCCGTCTCCTCACGGAGGCGAACCCGGCTTCCCCACCAGGTGTCGCCACCTTCACCGAGCCGCTCGTGAAGGGCGGCTCGCTGGTCCTGGTCGCCAACGCCGACCCGGAGCGGCTCGAGGGCACGTACGCCGCCGAGCGCGCCACGGCTCGCTTCCCGCGCGGCCACGGCCAGGACTGATCAGGTGCGTCGCGACCGGCGGGCTCAGCCCGCCAGGTCGAACGCGTTCATCCCTCCTCCGAGGTAGCGCGGCTTGCCGAACCCGGCGGTCGAACCCGGCAGCAGGAACAGGTCACCGGTCCCCTTGCGTCGCACCAGCACGTCCGGGTGGCCGGTCAGCCCGATGTCGCGGATCCCGACTGCCCAGTTGTAGGGCTTCAGGTTCCCCGCGAGGGTGCGAGCGCCGGCGCTGCCCGGCCCGGTCCCGTACAGCGTGGGCCGGTTCGAGGCGCGCACCAGGATGCCCGGCGTACCGCCGTCCCAGCGGGCGACCCCGAGCGGCACGCTGCCGGGGATCGCGCCGAGGACCAGCGAGCCGGCGCCCAGCGCGCCCGGCCCGGCCCCGGGATACAGGTGCATGCCGCTGCCCGCCGGCTGGCCCATCAGGTCCGGCCAGCCGTCGCCGGTCATGTCCCCCACCGCCGCCAGCAGCGTCACGCCCGCGAAGCCGGTCGCGATCGTCTGGGGCGCCGCGAGGTGGCCCTGGCCGTCGCCGGCCAGCAGCCGCAGCTCGCCCGCCGTGGTCACGATCATCACGTCGGCGTCGCCGTCACGGTCCCAGTCGCCGACGTTGAGCACGGTCCGGGCGTCGGGCGCCGTCTGGCCGGTGTCGACGTAGCCGCCGAGCTCGGTGGTGCCGGCGTGCTGGAGCACTACCAGCTTGTCGCCGCGCCGGCCCAGCAGATCGGGGTCCGCGGTGCCGGAGATCGAGCCGCCGGCGCTGAGCCCCTTCATCCCGGCCGCCCCGCCGATCGGTCCGATCGCGCTGCCGAACCTCCCGCGACCGGTCCCGGGGAGCACGTAGCCGCGCCCGTTCTTGTGCCGGACGAAGAGGTCGTTGCGACCGTCCTGGGTGTAGTCGCCGAACCCGGTGACGGCGTCGTAGGACTTCCAGCCGGTCGCGATCTTGGTGCGCCCCGCGAACCGGCGGCCGGCGCCCTTGTGCAGCCAGGCGACGCCCTGGGCGTCGCGGCCGATCAGGTCGACCCGCCCGTCGCCGGTCACGTCGCCGGTCGCCGCCAGCCGGGTGTAGCCCCAGCCCTTGGCCAGCCGCTTGCGCTTGAAGGTGCCGTTGCCCCGGCCGAAGAAGACGTAGAGCCGGGTGCTCGCCTTGTGCAGCGCGACCACGTCGTTGCGCCCGTCGCGGTTCAGGTCGCCGACCGCGGTGATCAGTGACATCTTGCGGAACTGCTTCGTGCCCTTGAGCGGGCCGCGGAAGCCGCCACCGGCCTTGCCCGGCCGCACCGCGACGGTTCCGGCCTTGTTCTGGACGAGAACGTCGGCCCGGCCGTCGCGGGTGAGGTCGGGCGAGGCCACGACCGCCGTGTACTTCTTCCACCCGCTCGAGATCGACCGGCGGGCGAACGACGTCAGGCCGCGGGTCGGCAGCACGAGCAGCCGCTTGTCGCTGGCCCGGCGGACCACCAGGTCGGGGTGCGGGCTGTCCGCGAGGTTCGCCTCCAGCTCGCGGCCGGTCCAGGCGGGCGGCGTGGGCGTCGCGGGCGTCTGCACAGCTGCCGCGAGCTTGCGGATCTCGGGGATCTTCGCGTACAGGTTCTTGCCCGGGCAGGCGGTGGAGCCGGCGTCGCGGTGCCCGCTGATCGCCGGGAACCGCTTGCTGCCGACCTTCTGCGAGGACGCGGACGGGGAGACCCCGTGCAGCGAGAGCTTCCACGCCATCAGCGCGCCGTACGCCTGGACCAGCGCCGCGCTGGGCTTGGCGGTCTCGAAGTTGCCGACCGCCGACATCGCGAACGCGTAGTCGTTGTAGCCCAGCGTGTGCGCGCCGACGACCGCCTTGTCGACGCCACCGGCCCGGCCCTCCCAGATCCGCCCGAAGCGGTCCACCAGGAAGTTGTAGCCGACGTCCGACCAGCCCCGGGACTTGGTGTGGTAGGCGTAGATGCTGCGCAGGATGCCCGGCACCTGGGCGCGGGTGTAGTCGTTGGCGTTCACGGTGTGGTGCACGAAGCCCGCGCTCACGCTCCCGTAGCGCAGCGACTTCTTGTCCCGCAGCTTCTCGTCCGCGCCCCACTGGGCCCGGGAGTAGATCGTCGGCTTGGGGGCGGTGGCGGCGGCGCGCAGCTCGATCGCGTCGTCGGAGACCTCGCCGGCCGGCTCGGCCTCGACCGGGGCGGCCGCCGTGCCCGGGAGCTCACCGGTGTCGATCGCAGGGCGTTCCATCGCCGTGGCCTCGGCCTCGCCGGGGTCGACGACGGCCAGCCGCATGTCGGCCGGCAGCGCTGCGCCGTCGGCGACCGTCGCCTCGACCTGCACCTGGTCGACCTCGCCGACGAGGAGCTCGTCGGTCCCGGGACGCACGGCCGCGGCCTCCGGACTGCCCGGGTCCGGGGCGTGCTCGTCGTGGTACTCCAGCTCGGTCCAGTCCGACCAGGCACCGTCGCTCAGCGTGCGGGCGCGCACGGTCAGGTCGGCGTCGGAGATCCGGTCCCCACTGTCCCAGGTGACGCCCACGGCGCCGTACCCCTCGACCGCCTGCGGCTCGCTGGTCACGGTGAGCGCCCCCGCCTCACCCGGCGCGGCCTCCGCGCCGGGCACGGCGCGGCGCTCGGCGGGCGCGCCGGCGGGCGGCGTCAGCGGCACCTCCTCGACCGTGGCCTCGACCTGACCGGCCGGGACCGGCGAGGTCTGCGTCGACTCCGCGGCGTACGCCGCGAACGAGGCGCCGGCTCCCGAGACCCCCGGGCTGGCGACGTCGAGCGTCATCACGCCGGTGGTCGGGACGAGGACGGCGAGCACGACGGCGAGTGCCAGCAGCTGCTGGCAGGCCGTGACGAAGCGGGCCTTGATGGGGTGCATGGGGGTTCTCCAGGTGTGTGGGGGAAGTTCACACGTGGCCCAACTTTCACACGAGTAACACCCGACCCGGAAGCGAATCCGAGTAACTACAATCGTGTAATTTCCAGTCGACACGCCGGTCAATCCTAGAAATGTCAAGTTTCGGCGGGTTCCGCTGCCGCCGCGCTCGCCCGCCGGACCGCCCGCTTCCGGGCACGACGAAGCGCCCGGTCGGACCACCTGGAGCAGGTGGACCGACCGGGCGCTGCGGGACCGGCGGGACCCGGCTAGGACCGACTAGATGTCGGCGCCGATCTCCTCGTCCTCGGCGTCCTGCTCGTCGGCACGGTCGCCCTGGTCCTCGTCGTACTTCAGGTAGCGGATGCCGGCGGCGGCCTCGCCGTCGAAGCCGACGACGCCCTTCTCGAGCACGATCACCCGATCGCACATCTTGCGCACCGAGCCTGCGGAGTGGCTGACGTAGACCAGGGTCCGGCCGCTGCGCCGGATCTCCTGCATCTTCTCCATGCACTTCTTCTTGAAGGGCCGGTCCCCCACCGCGAGGACCTCGTCGGCCAGGAAGATGTCGGAGTCCACGTGCACCGCGACCGAGAAGCCCAGGCGCGCGAACATGCCCGAGGAGTAGTTGCCGACCGGGGTGTCGAGGAACCGCCCCACGTCGGCGAACTCGACGATCGCGTCGAACTTACGCCGGGTCTCCTGCTCGGTCATCCCGAGGATCGCGGCGTTGAGGTAGACGTTGTCGCGCCCGGTCAGCTGCGGGTGGAAGCCGGCGCCGGTGGCGATCAGGCCGGCGATCCGACCCCGGGTCAGCACCCGGCCGGTGTCGGGGCGCATCACGCCGTGGATCAGCTTCAGCAGCGTGCTCTTGCCCGAGCCGTTGAGCCCCATCAGGCCGATGGACTCCCCCTGCTCCACGTTGAACGTGACGCCGTCGAGGGCCTTGAAGGTGTCGCTGACCTCGCGGCCCTTCAGCTTCGCGACCGACATCTGCTTCAGCGTGCGCTGGTAGCGCAGCGTGAACAGCTTGGTCGCGTCCTCGACGGCGATCGAGGTGCTGGCGGGGTAGCTCATCACAGGCGCTCCGGGATCTTGTTCTCCAGCCGGGAGAAGACCAGCTGCCCGAGGACCAGCAGCACCAGCGAGACGCCCAGGGCGATGCCGCCGTAGGTGAACAGGTGGTCGGGGATGTGGGTGGCCCGGGTGGCGGCCGGGTCGTCGGTGGTGCCGACCCAGAACGCGTCCTGGACCAGCAGTACCGCGTCGGCGACGGGGTTCATCAGGTAGTACTTCGCGAAGTCGCCGAACCGCTCCTCGACCAGCGTGAAGGGGTAGATCATCGGCACGCCGAAGCGCACGAAGTTGGTCAGGATGCCCACGATGCTGCCGACGTCGCGGAAGAACACGTTCGCGGCGCTGAACATCAGGGCCAGCGCGGTGCCGAGCACCGCGATGATCGCCAGCGCGAGCAGGAACCCGAGCATCGCCACCGGGTCCGGCGTCCAGCCCAGGAACAGGCAGACCACGGTGAGCACCAGCAGCTGCGGGCCGATGTGGTACATCGAGACCAGCATCGAGGCCACCGGGAACATCTCCCGGGGCACCGCCATCTTCTTGACCAGCGACTTGTTCCGCACGATGGAGCGGGTGCCGGCACCGAAGGTCTCGGTGAAGAAGTGCACGACGATCAGGCCGCAGAAGACGTGGATCGCGAAGTTCTCGGTGCCGCGCCCGACGATGATGCCCATCACGAACCAGAAGATGAACAGCTGGGACAGCGGGTTGATGTAGGACCACAGGAAGCCGAGCACCGACTGCTGGTAGCGGGCGCTGACCTCGCGTCGCACGAGCAGCCGCAGCAGGTAGCGACGGCGCAGGACCTCGACCAGCCCGGCCTTCGGCGCGGGCGTCGCCAGCGGGGCGTCGACGTGGTGGCGCTCGACGCGCTCCGGCGTCTCGGTGCCGGTCATCCCCGGCTCCCTTCGCTGGCCTCGCTGGCATCGCTGTCCGCGCCGTCGGGCTCGGTCCACGGGGCGAAGGTGCGCTCCCACGTCTCCGGGGAGGTGATCTCCGGCAGCGCCTCCCGGTAGCGCTGGGCCAGCTCGGGCCACTCCCGGCGGAACCGCTCGTGGAGCTCGAGCGTGCGCTTGAGCAGGTCGCGGAACTGGCGGTGGTCGCGACGGTAGAAGGCCGCCGAGGTGCCGTCGTTCATCGACACGACCGCCGAGTCGAAGCCGGCCAGGCGGTACCACTTGGCGTCCATCGCGCGGATCTCAGCCTCGGGGTGCTTGCGGGACAGCTCGCGCGGCGGCAGCAGCTGACGCAGCGGGGCGGTGCCGGCCGTGATCAGCTGGGAGAGCCGGCCCGGCACCTCCGCGATGTCCTTGCCCTTCTTCGGGGGCTTGGTGCGGCGCACCGGCGGGAAGTCGTCGAGGTCGTCGTGCAGCTGCGCGTCCTCGAACTGCTTGCGGAACCGGTTCACCTCCGCCAGCCGGGTCGGCAGCATCTCGTGCAGCCGCTCCGGACCGGCGAGCACGTCCTCGAGCGCCATCACCCGCAGCTCCGCGGTGGAGTACTGCATCGAGACGAGGTGGGCGATCTGGTGGTTGAGGCTCTCCCGGATCATCCGGCCGCCACGGGGGTAGGTGGAGTGCAGCAGCGCCGCGACGAAGCGGTTGCGCAGGTGGAAGTACGCCTGCCAGTCCAGCGCGTCGTTCTTGTCGGTCCACGGCACGTGCCAGACCGCCGCCCCCGGGAACGTGACGGTCGGGAAGCCGGCAGCCTTCGCCCGCAGGCCGAACTCGGAGTCGTCCCACTTGATGAACAGCGGCAGCGACAGCCCGATCTCGTCGAGCACGCGCCGCGGGATCAGGCACATGAACCAGCCGTTGAAGTCGGCGTCGACGCGCTTGTGCAGCCAGCGCGAGGAGCGCAGGTTGCGGGCGCCGAGGTCCCAGTCGGGGTAGGTGTCCAGCGGGGACATCCACCAGAAGCGCCAGGGCTGCACGATCTCGCCGAAGCTGTGCAGCCGCGCGCGGCTGAAGAGGCTGAACATGTGCCCGCCGACGATGGTGGGGCGCCGGGCCAGGTCCCCGAAGGTGACCGCCCGGATCAGGCCCTCGGGCTCGCAGACGACGTCGTCGTCCATCATCAGCGCGTAGGTCGCGGTGCCCTTGCGGACCGACTCGAGCTGGCCGCGGGCGTAGCCGCCGGAGCCGCCGAGGTTGCCCTGGCGGATCACCCGGAGCCGGTCGCCCAGCGACTTCTCCGCCCGGGGGAACTCCGGGGAGTCCACGACCAGGTCGGTGCCCTGCTCCATGACCAGGACCGTGTCGAGGTACGGCGCGACGTCCGGGTCCTCGCCCAGCTGCGCGATCAGCCGGGCGCAGAAGTCGGGGCGGTTCATGGTCGTGATCGCGACGTCGACGGTGCCGTGGGCGGCCCGGTCCTCGGGGACCTCCGCGGTCCACTCGGCGGACTCGACGACCGCGTCCTCGTCACCGGCCACGACGTCGTACCAGTACCAGCCGCCGTCGACGAACGGCTTCAGGCTCAGCTCGAAGCTGAACTCGCCCGAGCCCAGCTCGTCGGTGCTGGCGGACTCGACCCGCTGGGAGCGGCCGTTGGCCATGGACTTGTAGACGATCACGCTCGCCCCGGCACCGCGCAGCCGCACGGTGAGGGTCACGTCCTTGACCACTGTCCAGCGGCGCCAGTAGCTGGCCGGGAACGCGTTGAAGTAGGTGCCGAACGAGAGCCGCTCCCCGGCGTCGACGCGCATCGCGGTGCGCGACTCGATCTGGTCGGGACGCACGCTGCGGCCGGTCGAGGTGGTCTGCCGGATCGCTGCCTGGTTGAGCGCCTTCGCGGCCCGGTTGCCGCCGACCTGGTACTTGTCGGCGTCGAGGCGGGCCTCCTCGGGGTCGACGTAGAGCGGGAGCACGTCGAAGTCCCGGTCCAGCGGCAGGATCTGACGCTGCAGCAGCCTGGTGATCATCCTTCGACTCCTCCGCTGCTCAGCGGCACTCCGTCGGCGAAGTGCGGCCTGAGCTTGTTCTCGAACATCGACAGCGCCGACCCGATCGCCATGTGCATGTCGAGGTACTGGTAGGTGCCCAGCCGGCCCCCGAAGAGCACCCCGAACCGGTCGGCCTCGGCCTTGGCCAGGTCGCGGTACTTCAACAGCTTGGCGCGGTCCTCGGCGGTGTTCACCGGGTAGTACGGCTCGTCGCCCTCCTCGGCGAAACGGCTGTACTCGTGCACGACGATCGTCTTGCCCGGCAGGTAGGTGCGCTCGGGGTGCAGGTGCTTGAACTCCAGGGTGCGGGTGTAGGGCACGTCCTGGTCGTTGGCGTTGACCACGCCGGTGCCCTGGAAGTCGTCGACGTCGAGGGTCTCGGCCTCCAGGTCGATGGTGCGCCACGACAGCCGGCCCTCGCGGTGCTCGAAGTACTCGTCGACCGGGCCGGTGTAGACGACCGGGACCTTGCCCCTGAACTCCTCGGCCACCTCGAGGAAGTCGCACCCGGTGCGGACCTCGATGTTCGGGTGGTCGGCCATCCGCTCCAGCCAGGCGGTGTAGCCCTCGACCGGCAGCCCCTCGTACTTGTCGTTGAAGTAGCGGTTGTCGAAGGTGTAGCGGACCGGCAGCCGGGTGATGATGTCCGGGCTGAGCTCGCGCGGGTCGGTCTGCCACTGCTTGGCGGTGTAGCCCTTGACGAAGGCCTCGTAGAGCGGGCGCCCGATCAGGCTGATCGCCTTCTCCTCGAGGTTCGTGGCGTCCTCGGTGGCGATCTCGCTGGCCTGCTCCGCGATCAGCGCCCGGGCCTCGGCGGGGCTGTGGCTCTTCCCGAAGAACTGGTTGATCAGCGCCAGGTTCATCGGGAACGAGTAGACCTGGCCCTGGTACTTGGCGAAGACCCGGTGCTGGTAGCCGGTGAAGTCGGTGAACCTGTTGACGTACTCCCACACCTTCTCGTTGGAGGTGTGGAACAGGTGGGTGCCGTACTTGTGCACCTCGATCCCGGTCTCCGGGTCGATCTCGCTGTAGGCGTTGCCGCCCAGGTGGTCGCGGCGCTCGAGGATGAGGACCTTGAGGTCGAGCTCGGCGGCACAGCGCTCGGCGACGGTCAGGCCGAAGAAGCCGGAACCGACGACGACCAGGTCGTAGGCGGAATCAGGGGTGGACACGATGGGTCAGTCTACGGAGGCCACGGGAGGGGTCCGCATTCCCCGCGCCGAGCGGAGGGCCCGGATCACGTTCAGCGCCTCGCCGCGACCGCCGCGCAACGGGCTGAGCAGCACCACCGCGGCGGTGAGCAGCCACGGCTTGAGCCGGACCGCGCGGTTCTCGCCGTAGCGGAAGTGGACAGCGAACAGGTTGCGGTACATGTAGTAGCCCTTCCAGCCCGACAGGTCGTGCTGCTGGTCGAAGGGCAGCTGCCGGACCAGCACCGCCTCGCGCAGCGCCCAGATCCGCCAGCCGGCCCGCCGGGCCCGCAGCGCGAAGTCCACGTCGTCGTAGAAGATGAAGTACGACGGGTCCGGCAGGCCGATGCGCTCCACGACCCGGCGGCGCACCATGAACCCCTCGAAGGCGACGTTCTCGACCTCGACCCGCTCCGGCATCCGGGACCGCTCGCCGTACTCGGTCTCCACCATCGCGGTCTTCGGCTTCAGCGCCAGCGGGTTGGCCAGGTCGAAGCGGACCGCGGCCTTCTCCACCAGCCGGCCCTCGAGGTCCTCGCGGACCGCTGTTAGGCAGTCCTCGTCGGCGGCCATCAGCACCGAGAGGCAGTCCGGCGCCGGCACCACGTCGTCGTCCATCAGCCAGATCCGGTCGAAGCCCTGGTCGTAGGCCGACCGGACGCCGCGGTGGAAGCCGCCCGCGCCGCCGACGTTCTCCTCGGTGCGGATCACCTGGAGGTTCGGGGTCGTGGCCTCGGCCAGGACCTGGGCGGTGTGATCGGTGGTGGCGTTGTCCACCACGATCACCGCGTCCGGGACGTGCTCCAGGGCGCTCAGCCCGGCCAGCATCCGCTCCAGCAGGTCGGCCCGGTTGTAGGTCACGACCACGATCGCGACGGTCTCGCTCATCGCAGGTACCGCCGGTGTCCGGTGAAGTCGCCGCGCAGCCCCGCCCACATGCCGCGGGCGCTCAGCGCCAGCCGGGCCGCGCTGGGCCGGGTGACGCCGTAGAACCACAGCGTCTTGACGACGAAGGCCAGCGCGTGCACCGGCCCCCGGTAGGTGCGCAGGTTGACCAGGTTGTTGCGGGCCATGCAGTAGTGCTTGAGGTCGCTGGGGCTGTGGTTGTACGTCGTCCGGCCGAACATCATCGGGGTCCCGAGGTCGCCCACGGCCGGGTGCACGACCCGCGCGCCGGTGTGGGTGGCCACCGTGGCGCCCGCGGCCTCGGCGCGCCACAGGAACTCCACGTCGTCGCCCCAGATGAAGAACTCCTCGCGCGGCAGCCCGATCCGCTCGACCAGCTCGCGGGTCACCAGGACCCCGTTGAACGGGATCACCACGCCGTCGACGTACGGCGGCCGGTCGGCGTGCCGACGGGCGTCGGCCGTGGTGCGCAGCACCGTCGCGGTGCCGGGCTTGCGGATCGGGAAGACCAGCCGGTCCTCGTCGTCCTCGGCCACGACCAGCGGGCCCCAGAAGTCCAGGCCCTCGGCGCCGTCCAGCAGCTGGGCGAGGCAGTCCCGCTCGGGCAGCCCGTCGTCGTCCATCAGCCAGGCCAGGTCCGCGCCGCGCTCCATGGCCCAGCCCAGCCCGGTGTGGAAGCCACCCGCCCCGCCGAGGTTCTCGGCGAGGGTGCGGGCCAGGACCGGGGTGGTCGGGTGCTCGTCGCCGGCCTCGCGGTCGTCCAGCGTCGCCAGCCACTCCCCGGTGCCGTCGGTCGAGGCGTTGTCGACGACGAGGACCTCGGCCAGCCCGTCGATCTCGTCGAGGCGCTCGAGCAGCCGCTGGAGCAGGTCGAGCCGGTTGAAGGTCACGACCACGGCGACCACCCGGCGCCGGTCGGGCCCGTCCGTCGGGTCGGGGTACGTCGGGTCCGGCACGCGCCAACCCTAGGGCCACTACGCTGACCCGGGCGCCGGGGCCACCCACCCCGGCCGCGACCCCGGTCCAGAGAGGCCCCCCGCCGTGCTGAGCAACCCGCTGTTCAACAGCATCGAGACCCGCTACCCCGCCGGCCCCGACGCCACCCGGGTCCGGGACATCGGGCCGGAGGAGACCCTGCGGATCGTCTACCGCGACACCGACCTGCACCTCTACGTGCTGCCGACGGCGGCCGACCCGGCCGCCGGGCGGGCCGAGGCGCCCAGCGCCGGCGCCGACTTCGAGCTGCACGTCGTCCACACCAAGATCACCCGGCTCACCCAGCAGCAGCTCGTCTTCGAGGGCTTCGCGGTTCCCGAGCAGCCGGGGCGCGCGTACCCCCGGGTGGGCGTCACGCTGCACCACCGCGCGGACCTGGCCCCGGCGGCCGGGCGAGCGGCCGTGGCACCGCCGAGCACGTACGCCGGCTTCACCCGCCTGGCGACACCGGGCGGCGGCAGCGGCCTGGACCTGCCCTACGTCGCGCAGCGCTCCCCCGAGCAGCCACCCACGCGGGGGACGGTCTTCGTCGACGTCGACTACCTGGCCCGCTTCACCCGGACCGACGCGACCGGCGCCCCCCTGCCCGTCCACGACGCCGACCCGGCCCGGCGCCTCGCGATGACCACCAGCGGCCTGGCCCGCCGGGCCTCCGCCCTGGACGCCGAGGCCCTGGTGCGCACCGACACGCTCGTCGAGGTCTGGGACGCCCTGTTCGCGCCGGCGCCTGGTCAGCACGGCTAGCGGGGCGAGGTCCCCGGTGAACCGGGGCGCGCGGCCGGACCTCAGCAGGCGGCGGCGACGTCCTCGGCCTGGTTCGCGGCGTACCCCTCGTTGCGGGAGCCCAGCGACCCGCCGGTGACGCTGCTCGGCGTCGGCCGGGTCGCCCCCGGGGCCTTCTTCTTGGCGGCACCGCCGGCGGCAGCAGCGGGCTTCTTGCCCTCGGCGGCCGCGATCGCGTCGCGGACCATGGCGCGCACCTTGGCGATGTCCGGCTCGGCGGTGTTGATCGCCGGGGGCACCAGCGAGACCGACGAGACCTTCTGGTCCTTGGCCTTCAGCGCCAGGTCGAGGAACATGTCGACCTCGGAGCCGGGCACGTCGGTCGAGACCATCGCGGCGGACGCCTCGGCGATCGCGCCGAAGTTCTTCACCGCGGACTGGGGGCTCACCTGGGTGAGCATCGCGGTCATCACGCACTTCTGGCGCGCCATCCGCGAGTAGTCGTCGGAGCCCTCCCGGGCCCGGGCGTACCAGAGGGTGTCGTGGCCGTCGAGCTTGCGCTCGCCCGGCTGGATGTAGCCGGTCACGTCGTCCCCGAGGCCGCCGACCGGGATCGGCGAGCGCACGTTGAGGGTCACCCCGCCCACGGCGTCGACGAGCTTCTCGAAGCCGCGCAGGTTGACCATCGCCCAGTAGTTCACGTCGAGGTCGGTGATGCCCTCGACTGCCATCACCGTGGCGTCGACCCCCGGGTTCTCGGAGTCGGGGAACAGCTCCACGTTGTCCTGGGCCCAGGTGCTCACGCCGTTGAGGTAGCAGCCGTCGCAGTCGAAGCCGTCGGGGAACTGCTCGGCCATCACCGAGCCCTTCCGGAACGGGAAGCGCTGCAGGTTGCGCGGCAGGCTGACCAGCACGGTCCGGCCGGTCTCGGCATCGATCGAGGCCAGGATCATCGCGTCCGGGCGCAGGCCCCAGCGGTCGGAGCCGGAGTCACCGCCGAGCAGCAGCACGTTGAACCGGCCGGCGTTCGCGCCGCTCGCGGCACCGTCGCCGAACGTCGTGAGCATGAAGTCGCGCTGGACCGCGACCAGGTGGGCCCCGAAGAGCAGCACCCCGGCGACGGCCAGGGCCAGGAAGCCGTTGACGCCGACGGTGGCGCGACGGTGGGCGAGCCCGAGCGTGAGCGGCTGGCCGATCCGCCAGGCGTCGACGAAGAGCAGCGCCCACCCGATCGCGGCCGCCGTGAGCAGCAGTCGCAGGAACAGCAGCAGCCCGGTGTCGGAGACCATCCAGTACGCGAACTCGCGGTGCACCGCGACCACGAGCAGGGTCACCAGCCCGAGCGCGATCAGACCGAGCCAGGAGAACACCGCGATCCGGCCGACCTTGCGGTTGCCGGCGGTGAGCTGGGCCGAGCCCGGCACCAGCAGGGTCATCACCATCAGCGCGATGGCCCGGCGGAACCGCACGCGGGCGGCGCGTTCCGCGGCGCTGGCGCGCACGGCTCCGCCGTGGCCGTCGAGCAACCCGGGGGAAGAGTCGGGTGGCATCGAGGTGCCTCTCTGCTGGGTACTGCGGTGAGTACTGAAGGGGAAGGTCAGTGCTGCCCGCTCAGTATCACCAACCCCATGGGTCACACCCGGTCGCGACGCGCCGGAGAAACCCCACGCTCTCCGGCAGGTCCACGGCCCTCGCGGTCGGGTCCTCCCGGTACCCTCGGCGCCATGGCAGACCGTCCCCGGAACGGCGGACCCGGGGAGCGCGACCCGGAGTTCGGCTGGCTCTACGGCAAGAACGGCCCCGATCCGGAGGCTCCGCGAGCCGCCCGAGAGCCACGTCCCGACGAGACCCGGGTGATGCGCACCCAGCCGCGCGCGGGCCAGCAGGCCGGGCCCGCCCAGCCGGCGCCCGCACCTCGCCCCGCGCCCGCGCCCGCGCCCGCCCCGGCACCCACCCCGCGCCCACCCACCCCGGGCTCGTCCGGACGGGGTCGCTGGCGCCCGCGGCTGCGCCCGCGCCTGCTGCTGCTGATCCCGGTCGCGTGGCTGGTCTTCCTCGTGGTGGTCCCGTTCATCGCCTGGGGCCAGGTCGACAAGGTCGAGTGGGAGCCGGAGGGCGACCGACCCGGCGACCAGCCGGGCACGACGTACCTCCTGGTCGGCAGCGACTCGCGCGGCGACCTGTCCGCGGCGGAGCGCAAGCGCCTCGGCACCGGCGGGGCGGAGGGACAGCGCACCGACACGATCATGCTGCTGCACACCGGCTCGGGCCCGAACCTGCTGATGTCGATCCCCCGGGACTCGATCGTCGACATCCCCGGCCGCGGCCCAGGCAAGATCAACGCCGCCTACGCGTACGGCGGGCCGCGGCTGCTGACCCGCACGATCGAGGACGCCACCGGCATCCGCATCGACGACTACGTCGAGATCGGCATGGGCGGGCTGGCCGGCGTGGTGGACGCCGTGGGCGGCGTCGAGGTCTGCCCGGAGTTCCGGATGCGGGACCCCCAGGCCAAGCTGAACATCAAGAAGGGCTGCCAGGAGGTGGACGGCGCGACCGCGCTCGGCTACGCCCGGTCCCGGAAGACCGACCCCCGGTTCGGCGACATCACCCGCGCCAAGCACCAGCGCGAGGTCGTCTCCGCGGTCGGCGACAAGGTCCTCTCCCCCTGGACGTTCCTGAACCCGGTCCGCTACTGGAACCTCAACAACTCCGTGCCCGGGTTCTTCGGGTTCGGCGAGGGCACCGGCCCGGTCGACGCTGCGAAGTGGGCCCTGGCGATGACCCGGGTCGACGGCGACGCCGGGCTCACCTGCGGGGTCCCGATCTCCGACCTCAGCGTGCGCTGGGACGAGGAGCGCAGCAAGCAGATGTTCGACGCGATCATCAACGACAGCACCGACGACATCCCGAAGAGCCTGTGCACGCCCACCGGGCTGCCGAAGTCGGTGACCGGGTGAGCCGCTACGAGACGCTGCGGTGGGAGGTCGACGCCGACGGCGTCGCCACGCTCACGCTGAGCCGTCCCGACGCCCTCAACGCCTTCGACCTCACGATGGCAGCCGAGCTGCTGGAGGTGTTCTCGACCGACGCGCACGACGACGCGGTCCGGGCCGTGGTGGTCACCGGCGCCGGCCGGGCGTTCTGCGCGGGCATGGACCTCTCGGCCGAGGGCAACGTCTTCGGCCTCGACGAGTCCCTGGAGCCGACTCCGGAGTCGCTGCGCGAGCACCTCGCCGACCCGGCGTACGCCGACGGCGTGCGGGACACCGGTGGCCGGGTCACGCTCGCGATCCACGCGCTGCCGAAGCCGGTCCTCGCGGCGATCAACGGCCCCGCCGTCGGCATCGGGGCGACGATGACGCTGGCCATGGACCTGCGGCTCGCCTCGACCCGGGCCCGGATCGGGTTCGTGTTCGGCCGGCTCGGCATCGTCCCGGAGGCGGCATCGAGCTGGTTCCTGCCCCGGATCGTCGGCATCCAGCAGGCGCTGGAGTGGGTCTACTCCGCCGAGGTCCTCAGCGCCGAGCAGGCGCACGCGGGACGGCTGGTCCGGTCGCTGCACGAGCCCGAGGACCTGCTGCCCGCGGCGCAAGCGCTGGCCCGCTCCTTCGTCGTGGACCGCTCCCCCGTGGCGCTCGGCCTCGCCAAGCAGCTGCTCTACCGCAACGGCGCCGCGGGCGACCCGCTCGAGGCGCACCTGAGCGACTCGCTCGCGATGTTCTGGACCTCGGTGCGCGACGGCAAGGAGGGGGTGGCGGCGTTCCGCGAGAAGCGGGCGCCGCGGTTCACCGGCCGGGCCTCCGAGCTGCCCCGGCTCTTCCCGGGCTGATCTGCCCCGGTCCCACCACCAGCGGCCCCGGGTGCATGCGAGCGCTCGACCGAGGTCACCGTGGCCGCATGGACAACTCCCAGCCGCCGTTCGACACCGCCGTCGTGGACATCGACGGCACCCTCCTCGACTCCAACTACCACCACACGCTGGCCTGGTCCCGCGCGTTCGCCCACGTCGGGTGCGACATCCCGGCCTGGCGCATCCACCGCGCGCTCGGCATGGGCGGTGACCGGCTCGTGGCCGCCGCCGCCGGCGAGGAGGTGGAGCGCCAGCACGGTGACGCAGTCCGGGACCGGTGGGAGCAGGAGTTCGACGCGCTCATCGACGAGACCACGCTGCTGCCCGGGGCCCGGGACCTGCTCGACGGGCTGGCCGCCGCCGGGCTGCGGGTGGCGCTGGCCAGCTCCAGCATCCCCAAGCACGCCGAGCACCCGCTGCGCCTGCTCGGGGCCGACGACCGCGCGGCGGCGTGGACCACCAGCGAGGACGCCGACTCCACCAAGCCGGACCCGGAGCTGCTCGAGCGGGCGCTGGACCGTCTCGACGGGGAGCGGCGGGCGGTGATGATCGGCGACTCGGTGTGGGACGTCGAGGCCGCGAGCCGCGCGCACCTGCCCACGATCGGCGTCCGGTCCGGCGGGTTCTCCGAGGCGGAGCTGCGCGAGGCCGGTGCCGTCGCGGTGTACGACGACCCCCGGGACCTGCTCGCCGACCTGGACCAGGCGCTGCTCAACGCCGCCGCGGGGCGCTCCTGACCCCGGCGCGAGCACAGCAGAAACGCGAAGGCCGCGTCCCCGGAGGGACGCGGCCTTCGCGGTGCTCGCGGGTGGCCCGGAGGGACCGTCAGCGCTTGCTCGACTTCCCCGACTTCTCCTTGGCGGCCCTGGCGGCACCCTTCTCGGTGCTGGCGTTGGCGGTGGAGAGGTTGCCGGAGCTGTCCTCGAGGTGCGCCCGGACGAACCAGTGGAACAGCTCGAGCTGCTCGGTCTGGCTGACGAACATGTCCTCGGTGACCGGGTCCAGCTCGCCGAGCTCCTCGATGCCCTCGCGGTAGCTCTTGATCACGCCCTGGTAGACGAGGTCGAGGGCGCCGAGGTGCTCCTGGGTGCTGGCGCGCCCGATGGAGTACTCGTCCCAGTCGCGCTCCCGGACGATCGCGCCGGGAGTGCCCATCGGGGAGCCGCCCATGGTGGCGATCCGCTCGGCCAGGTCGTCGGCGAAGCCGCGGACGGCCTCCACCTGGGGGTCGATCATCTCGTGCACCCCGATGAAGTGCGGACCCACGACGTTCCAGTGCACGTGCTTGAGCGTCAGGTGCAGGTCGTTGCACGCGTGCAGGCGTCCCTGGAGCAGTGCGACGACTCGCTCCGCGTCCTTCGTGGGGATGCCGGGGACCGTGTAGTGAAGTTTGTTGGTGGCCATGGTCACGCCGGTACCCGAGCCCTCGCGCGGCGAAACGGCATCGCCCCCCGGGCACCGGGTACCGGCGGCCCATGACGATGCCTGGACCCATGTCGCACGACGGCCGCCCGATCGAGCTCGGCGAGGTTCCCGACGAGGAGGGGGTCGACCGCGGGGACGTCACCGAACGGCTCGACAAGGACCCCGAGGACCAGGGCTGGGACCGGGACCGGCAGGAGCCGCACATCGAGGTCGACGACGCGGAGCTCCCCGACGACCGCCCCGCCGACCGGCCCGGCAACGACGCCGCGCACAGTGACCAGCTCGGGGACCAGCTCGGGGACCAGCTCGGGGGCCAGCACAGGACCGAGGCCCGCCCGGTCCGGGAGGACTGAGCGGGTACGCGACCGAGATGCCCGGGATGCCCGGGATGCCCGAGGCGTACGGCCGCGAGGTGCTTCCGGAGGTCCGCGGCTGAGCGACCGGCCCGGTCAGGCCGCGCGGGCCACGCCGTCGGCGCCGGCCAGCGGCACCGTCGGCGGGCCTTCGGAGTCCTCGGGCGGCGCGGGCTTCTCCGGGCGCGGCGGCTCGCCGACCAGGGCCACCCACGCCGAGAGCGCCGCCCAGGTGAGGACGGCGACCACCGCGTAGCGCAGCACGGCGGTGTCGGTGGGCAGCTGCCCGGTGACGAACGCCGCCCACAGGGCGGGCCCGGTGAGGACGGCGGCGGCGCCGAGGACCGGGGCGGACACGAGCTTCACGGCGCCACCTCCAGCACCTGGTCGCCGGACACGACGCCGACCGAGCGGAGCTGGGCGCTCCCGACCATCTCGGAGTACGACAGCACCGGCAGCCGGTCGACGGCCTGCCGCACCAGGCGGCGTACTGCCATCCGGATCTGCGGGGCGCACACGAGCACCGGGTTCACGTTGTCCTCCTCGGCGGCCACGACGAGCTGGGCGAGCCGGGTCAGCACCGACTGGGCGAGCAGCGGGTCCAGGAGCAGGACCGAGCCCTCCTCGCCGGGCCGCAGCGACTCCAGCATCCGCTGCTCGAGCATCGGCTCGAAGCTGATCACCGAGACGACGCCGTCCTTGAGGTACGGCGAGACGACTGCCGGGCCGAGCACCAGTCGGGCGGCCTCCACCAGCGCGTCGTGGTCACGGGTGTCCGCGGCCCGCAGCGAGAGCGCCTCGTAGATCCGGACCAGGTCGCGGATCGAGACGTTCTCGTCGAGCATCGTCTGCAGCACCCGCTGGATCTGGCCGAGGCTGAGCAGGGCCGGGGTGAGCTCGTCGACCACGACCGGGTGCGAGCGCTTGACGACGTCGGTGAGCAGGCGCACGTCCTCGCGGCCGAGCAGCCGGCTGGCGTGGGTGGTGACCACGTCGGAGAGGTGGGTGGTGACCACGGCGGTGCGGTCGACGACCGTCGCGCCGCCCAGCTCGGCCTGGCTGGCGAGCTCCGCCGGGATCCACTTGGCGTCCAGCCCGAAGACCGGCTCGCGGGTGGGCTCGCCGGGCAGCCGGGAGAGCTGCTCGCCGATCGCCAGCACGGTCCCCCGCGGCGCCTCGCCGCGGGCGACCTCGATGCCGAAGAGCTTGATGACGTAGGTGCGCATCGGCAGCTCGAGGTTGTCGCGGGTGCGCACCGGCGGGATCAGCACGCCGGTGTCCTGGGCCACCTTGCGGCGCAGCGCCTTGACCCGCTCCAGCAGGTCTCCCCCGTTCTCGCGGTCGACGAGATCGATGAGGTCCGCGGAGAGCTCCAGGCTGAGCGGGTCGACCTGGATCTCGGCGGCGAGCATCTCCGGGGTCTCGGCCGCGGGCACCAGCGCGGGCGGCTCGGGGGCCGCGGCGGCCGCGTCCTTGTTCTCGTCGATCCGCGTCGAGAGCAGCAGGAACGCTCCCCCGGCGAGCAGGAACGGGATCTTCGGCAGGCCCGGGATCAGGCACAGCCCCAGCGCCGCACTGCCCGCGATCATCAGCGGCATCTTGTTGCGGGTCAGCTGCCGGATGATCTCCGAGCCCATGTCGTCGTCGCCCGCGCCGCGGGTGACCACCAGTCCGGTGGCGACCGAGAGCAGCAGCGCCGGGATCTGGGAGACCAGGCCGTCGCCCACCGACAGCAGGCTGTACGTCGTGACCGCGTCGCCGGCGGCCATGTCCCGCTGGAGCATGCCGACCGCGAAGCCGCCGAGCAGGTTCACCAGCGTGATGATGATCGCGGCGATCGCGTCGCCCTTGACGAACTTCGACGCACCGTCCATCGCGCCGTAGAAGTCGGCCTCGGCGTGCACCTCGGACCGGCGCCGCCGGGCGGTGTCCTCGTCGATCAGGCCGCTGTTCAGGTCGGCGTCGATGGCCATCTGCTTGCCGGGCATCGCGTCGAGGGTGAACCGCGCCCCGACCTCCGCGACCCGGCCCGCACCGTTGGTGATGACCACGAACTGGATGACCAGCAGGATCGCGAAGATGATCAGGCCGACGATCAGCGAGCCGCCCACCACGAAGTGGCCGAAGGTCTCGATCACCTTGCCGGCGTACCCGTCCAGGAGCACCAGGCGGGTCGCGCTGACGTTAAGCGCCAGGCGGAACAGGGTCATCACCAGCAGCACCGCGGGGAACGAGGCGAAGTCCAGCGGTCGGGTCACGAACATCGCGGTCATCAGCACCAGCAGCGCGCCGGTGATGTTCAGGGCGATCAGCAGGTCCAGCACCACGGGGGGCAGCGGGATGACGAGCATCACCACGATCAGCACGATGCCGACGGGGACGCCCAGCTGGGTCAGGCGCTTCAGGGACACGCGGGGCCTCTCGAGAGGGATTCCTCGGGCGCCGTCCCTGGCGCGGTGGTGAGCCGCGCCCCGTCCTGGGTCGCGGTCCTACGGATGCCCTATCGACCGGGCTCGGCCGGATCTGAGGACTTCGCGCGACGGCGTCCGGAGCGCAGCACCTCGGGCAGCGGCTCCTCCGGGCGCGGGGTCGGGTGCTCCCCGCCGCGGTGCCCGCGGCTGCGGCGGCCGATCACGAACGCCAGCACCTGCGCGACCGCCGCGAACAGCTCCGCGGGGATCTCCCGGCCGACCTCGGTGGAGGCGTGCAGAGCACGGGCCAGCGGGACGTCGCGGACCAGCGGCACATCGTTCTCGACGGCGATGGCGCGGATCCGCTGGGCCACGACGCCCGCCCCCCGGGCCACCACCCGAGGGGCGGCACTGCCCTCGGCGTAGGCCAGGGCGACCGCGATGTGGGTCGGGTTGACCAGCACCACGTCGGCGGTCGGCACGTCGGCCATCATCCGGTTCCGCGCCGCGGCGAGCTGGCGCGAGCGCATCGCGCTCTTGACCAGCGGGTCACCCTCGGCCTGCTTGTGCTCGCGCTTGACCTCGTCCTTCGACATCCGGGTCTGCTTGCCGGTCCGGCGGCGCTGCATCAGGTAGTCCAGCGCCGCCATCGCCACGCCCGCGATGGCGACGTTGCGCAGCATCGCCGTGGCCTCGTCGCCGACGATCGCGAGCAGCGTGCCGATCGGCACGAAGCCGCCGAGCAGCGGCATCATCGCGCGGATGCTGCCGTAGACCAGGAACGCCACCACCGCGCACTTGACCAGCATCTTGGCGCCCTCCCAGAGGGCCTGGGGTCCGAAGATCCGCTTGAACCCCTTGATCGGGTCCAGCTTCTTCAGGTCCGGCTTGACCCGCTTCGTGGCCAGGAAGAACCCGCCCTGGGCGAGGGCGCCCGCGACGCCGACGAGCATGATCCCGCTGCCGAGCACCACCACCGAGATCAGCATGTGCTTGCCGCCCTCGAGGAACAGCTCGAACGCCGCCGGCACCGACGGGTCCTCGATCGAGCGCAGGCACCGCTCGAACAGCGCGGCCATCGCGGACGCCTCGTGCTTGACCATCAGCGGGACGACCAGCGAGACCAGCAGCAACGCGCCCCAGGCACCCAGCTCCTGGGTGCGGGCGACGTTGCCCTCCTTGCGCGCCTCCTTGAGCCGCTTGGGTGTCGGCTTCTCGGTCTTCTCGCCCCCGCTGTCGCTCACGTCGCCCCCACGATCGCCGCCATCGCCTCGAGGGCGTGCTCGACGAGACGGTCGGCGACACCGGGCAGGACCGGGAACGAGAGGCCCACCAGCAGCAGGGTCAGCCCGATCTTCGCGGGGAACATCACGTTCAGCGCGTTGAGCTGCGGTGCCACCTTGGTGAGCAGCGCCAGGCCCAGGTCGGCGATGAACAGCACAGCGGCCATCGGCAGCGCGATCTGCACGGCGGTGACGAAGAACAGCTGGAAGATCGAGATCAACACCGCCGGCCCGCTGTCCAGGCCCGGGTCGGAGCCGATCGGGACCACTCGGAACGTGCTCAGCAGCCCGCCGAACACGATCAGGTAGCCGCCGCTGACGAAGAGCAGCACCGTGGCGAGCCACTGGTGCAGGGTGCCGAAGACGGTGCTGGCGTTCATCCCGAGCGGGTCGAAGGACTGGGCCAGGGAGAAGCCGCCGAAGACGTCGATGATGCTGCCGGCCGTCGCCACGACCGTGAACAGCAGGGACGTCACGTAGCCCATCGCCGCGCCCAGCAGCACCTGGGTCAGCAGTGTCATCACCAGCTCGGGGGTGTCGACCGGCACCTCGGTGTCCGCCAGCGTCGGCGCGACCGCGAACGCCAGGCCCAGGGCGAGGACCACCTTCGCCATCGCCGGCACGGCCCGCGAGGAGAAGGGCTGCACGATCGCGAGCCAGGCGATGATGCGCACCGAGGCGAGCAGGAAGGCGATCAGCGGCTCGCCGGCGACGGTCAGGGTCACGACAGGCTCCCGGTCACCCGAGCAGGGACGGGATGCGCTCGTAGAGCTGCTGGGTGAAGTTGACCAGCGTGTGCAGCATCCAGTTGCCGCTGACCAGGAGCGCGATGCCGATCCCGATGACCTTCGGCACGAAGGCCAGCGTGAACTCCTGGATCTGCGTCATCGACTGGAACAGCGACACCGCGAACCCGATGACCAGGGCGGTCACGAGGATCGGCGCCGAGAGCTTCAGCGCGACCATCATGGTCTGCATCGCGATCTCGATGATGGCGGTGTCGCTCATCCGTAGCTCCCCACCAGCGCCGTGATGATCAGGGCCCAGCCGTTGACCAGCACGAACAGCAGCAGCTTGAACGGCAGCGACACCATCGTCGGCGGCATCATCATCATGCCCAGCGCCATCAGCGCCCCGCTCACGACGATGTCGATCACCAGGAACGGGATGAAGATGATGAAGCCGATGATGAATGCCTGTTTCAGCTCGCTGAGGATGAAGGCCGGGACCAGCGTGGACATCGGGGTGTCCTCGCGGGTCTCGGGCAGCTCGCGGTCGGCGACGTTGGTGAGCAGCTCGATCTCGGACTCGTCGGTCTGCTTGAGCATGAAGCCGCGCAGCGGCTCGATGCCGTCGTCCCAGGCCTCGGTGCTGGATTTGTCGCCGTCGAGGTAGGGCTGCACCCCGATCTCGTTCATGTCGGCGAGGACCGGTCCCATGATGAACAGGCTCAGGAACAGCGCGAGCCCGGCCAGCACCTGGTTGGGCGGCGTCTGCTGCAGGCCGAGCGCGTTGCGGGTCAGCCCGAGCACCACCAGGATCTTCGTGAAGCTGGTGCAGGTGAGCAGGATCGCGGGCAGCAGCGAGAGCAGGGTCAGCGTGATCAGGACCGTGACCGACGTGCTCGGCTTGTCGGTGAGCCCGTCCAGCTCCACGGTGACCGACGAGTCACCGGTGCCGTTCGGACCGCGCGGACCCTCCGGGGTCGCGACGGCGAGCACCTCGACCGTGGCGAGGTCGCCGGTCGCCAGGTCCCCGGGGACAGCCGCCTGGGCGGCGCCCGCGGGCAGCAGCAGCCAGCACAGCGCGGCCAGGGCCGCCACCACGAGGGCACGGGCCAGCAGCCGCCCCGGCGCAGTGCCGGGCCGGCGGGCGGGGGCGGTCACGACGCCCGGCCGGTGACCGCGTCGATGGCGCGGCGCCAGGTGGTCGGGGAGAGCAGGGATCCGGCCAACGGGCCGTCGGCGGGCGCGGAGCCCGTCCGCGGCACCATCGAGACCGGCCGCTCCGCCCGGTGGGCGCCGCCCTCGGGCTGCTCGGTCTCGGCGCGCAGGATCTGGGCGAAGGACCGGGTCCGGCCGGCGGCACCACGGCGGTCGTGGAGGCCGAGAACGGCCAGGTCGACCGGCTCGTCGGCGTACCCGGCGGTGTCTGCGGGCCCGTCGACCTCCGCGAGGCCGACCTCCTCGGCGGCGACGAGGTCCAGCGGATCGAGCTCAGCGAGCATCTGCACCTGCTGCTCGGTGGCACCGAGCACGAGCACCCGGCTGCCGACCGTGACCACGGCGACCGAGGCGTGCCGGCTGATCGGCTGGCGGTGCACCACCGAGACGATGGCACCGGGCCGGCCCTTGAAGCGCTTGCCGGCGGCGCGGGCGATCAGCAGCATCAGGCCGACGACCGCAGCCAGCGAGAAGACCAGCCGGAGGAGGATCTCGAACATGGAGGGCCGTCAGCTCGCGGTCGAGGACTCGAGGATCTCCGTGACCCGCAGGCCGAAGTCCTCGTCCACGACCACGACCTCGCCCCGGGCGATCAGGTGGCCGTTGACCAGCAGGTCCGCCGGGCTCCCGGCGGCCCGGTCCAGCTCGAGGACGTGACCGGGGCTGAGCGCCAGCAGGTCGCGCATCGCCATCCGGGTGCGGCCCAGCTCGACCGTCACCTCCATGTCCACGTCGCTGAGCAGCTCGATGCCCCGGCGCGGTGCCGGGGTGAAGGTCTGGCCGGCCGGGACCTGGGGGGTGGTGACCGGCGGCGGGACCGGGGCCTGGACCGCGGCCTGGACGGCGGCACCGGCGGACGCGGGGGCGGGAGCTCCCGCGGCGGCGGAGGCCAGGGTCGGGGCCGAGACCAGCAGGGCGGCAGCGATGCTCTCGCCGACCAGCGGCACGACCGTGAACGGGGCGTCGGCGCTCCCGGCGACCGCCGCCACGACGGCGTCCAGCCCGACCTGCCGGGCGGCACCCACGGAGGCGCCCATCGACGCGGCGGCGGCGTCCAGCGCCGGCTGGATGGCCGCAGGCAGCTCGAGGTCGCCCAGCGGGCTGGAGGCCAGCGCCGAGACGAGGTCCTCGGCCACCAGGACGCCCAGCACGCCCGCAAGGGGCCCGCCGAGGTCGGCGACGACCGCACCGGCGAACAGGCCGGTGACCTGGGCGGTGCCCGGCTGGGCGCCGGGGGCCGTCAGCGGCTCGCTGGCCGGCAGCACCGTGCCGGCGGCCTCGGCGGCCGCCACGGCGACCTGCTCGGGCTCGCGGTGGCTGCCGGGCTGGGGGGCGGGGGTGGTCACGGGGTCTCCTCCGGGGTGGTGACGATGAGGGCTGCCAGCCGCGGACCCTGGGTCCCGGCGGTGGCATGGGCGAACACGGTGCCGCCGACGGCGACGTCGAGGGGCGCCGAGGCGGGGTGGCGCAGGCGGAGCACGTCGCCGACGCGCAGGTCGGCGAAGACCTGGGGGGTGAGCTCGGTGCTGCGGAACCGGACCCCGACCTCCACGGGGACCAGCTGGAACTGCTGGCGCAGCAGGTCGGCGGCATGGGCGCGCTGGGCGCGCTCGCGGTTCGAGACCGGCGCCGGGGCGGCGGCGGAGGTGAGGTGCGGGAGCAGCCCGACGAACGGCAGGCACACGGTCATCCGGTGCGGCCGGTCGTCGATGCGCAGCTCGAACTCGACGACGATCACCACGTCCGAGGCACCGGCGGCCTGCGCGAACTGGGGGCTGTACTCGACGCCGACGACGGTGGGCTCCAGCGGCACCACCGGGCCCAGGGAGTAGCGCATCTCGCTGAACAGGCGCTGCATGAGGCCCTCGACGACGCCGCTCTCGATCTCGGTCAGCGGTCGCTCGGGCTGGTGCTCGGTGCCCGGGCCGCCGAGCATGTGATCGATCGAGGACATCACCGACTGCAGGGACAGCTCGAGGATGCCGCGCCCGGGCATCGGCTCGGCGCTGAACATGGTCAGGTAGGTCGTGTTGTCGAGCAGCTGGATGTACTCGCCGTAGGTGCGCTGGTCGATGCTGCGCAGGGTGACCTGGCAGACGCTGCGCAGCATGGAGGTGAAGACCGTCGTGGTCTGCCGGGCGAAGCCGTCGAAGGCGACGTGCAGCATCCGCTGGTGCTCGCGACTGAGCTGCAGCGGGCGGCTGAAGTCGTAGGCGACCGGCTCCGCGCTGCGGGAACGACGGCGCGCGCGGACGGCCGACGGCGCGGATCGGCGCTCGGCTGGGGACGGCATCGTCGTACTCACGCGGGACCCATCGGTCCGCCGGCGGATGACCTGAGGGAAACCGGGCGAAAGGGGCCGCGTGCGCTCGACGGCGCAATGTGAACTTGGGGGTCCGGTCCGGGCTCAGCCCGCCCGAGCGACCGGCGCTGGGCCCGTCACTGGCCCGTCACTGGGCCGTCACTGGGTGACGAACTGGGTGAAGTAGACCTCCAGGACCTCCTCGTGGTAGAGCTCGGCGAGCTCGTGGGTCAGGCTCGCCTTCATCTTCCGGCGGGTCTCAGGGTCGGTCAGGGTGGGCACGGACTGGCCGCTGAACATGTCGATGGTCGCGTCCAGGGCCTTGCTGCCCTCGACCTCGTGGGCGCCCTCGACGAGCTGGAGCGCGATCCCGACGCTGAGGTAGTGGCCGTCCGCGAGGTTGACCTGGACGGGGTCCAGGGCGACCACCTCGCCCGGGACCGCCTCCGCCTCGCCGGAGGGCTTGAGGAAGAACCAGTAGCCGGCCCCGCCGAGGAGCAGGAGTGCCACCAGCACGATCAGCAGCTTCTTCTTGCGGCCGGTCGGCTGCTCGTCCTCGGCGGCGGGCGCCGCCTGCGGGGGCGACAGGGTCGTGGTGCTCATCGGGTGGTCCCTTCTTGGGTGGTGGTGCTCCGGGCCAGGTCGGGGAGCAGCTCGCGCACGGCCGCCTCGGCCGCGGACAGCACGACGACGTCCACCCGCTTGTTGACTGCCTGCGACTCCGGCTGCGACGGGTCGATCAGGGGCCGGGTGACGCCGTACCCGGCGACGGCCAGGCGGGCGGTGGCGACGCCGAGCCGCTCCTCCAGCCGACGCAGGACCGTGATCGCCCGCGCCGACGAGAGGTCCCAGTCGGTGTTGAAGTACGCCGGCTTCACGTCGACCTGGTTGGTGTTGCCGGCGATCTCGAGGTCGTCGGAGAGCCCGGCGAGGACCGGGCCCAGCACGTCCACGACCCGCTCACCGCGCGGGGACAGCGTCGCGAGGTCGTTGCGGAACACCACGTGGCGCGAGACCAGGCTCACGACGAGGCCGCGCTCGTCGTAGCTGGTGCGCACGTCGCTGCTGAGCCCCTCGGCCCGCAGCGCCCGACGCAGCCGGGTCTCGATGTCGCGCAGCCGAGCGAGCTCCTTGCGCGCGGCGTTGCGCACCTCGACGTCCGCGTCGGCGGTCCGCGGCGCCACGAACGCGGCGTCCGGGACCTGCTTGGCCGCGACGGCCGAGATCGCGGAGCTGCCGGTCTCCTTGAGCAGGCTGGTGCCGCCGTCCTGGACGACCGACGCCTCCCCGAAGCCCACGGCCAGGCCCTGCTTGAGGGCCGTGTACTTCTCGGTGTCGGTGTAGCTCATCGCGTAGAGGATGATGAACAGTGCCATCAGCAGCGTGATCAGGTCGGCATAGGTGACGAGCCAGCGCTCGCTGTCCTCGTGCTCCTCCTCCACGTGCCGCTTGGGGCGTCGGCGGGCGGCCATCGTCAGGCCGCTTCCGGGCGCTGCTGACCGGCCGGGAGCAGCGCGACCAGCTTGTGCTCGACGACCCGCGGGTTGGAGCCGGCCTGGATGGCGGCCACGCCCTCGATGATGACCTCCATGCGGGCGATCTCGAGCTCGCTGATCCGCTTGATCTTGGCGGCGATCGGCAACCACATCACGTTGGCGGTCATCACGCCCCACAGGGTCGCGAGGAAGGCACCGGCGATCGAGTGCCCGAGGGACTCGGGGTCCGCCAGGTTCTCCAGCACGTGCACCAGGCTCATGACGGTGCCGATGATCCCGATCGTGGGAGCGTAGCCGCCGGCGTCGGCGAAGAACTTGGCCGACATCTTGTCGGTGCGGCGCTTGGCGTCCACCTCGCCCTCGAGGATGTCGCGCACCTCGTCGGGGTCGGTGCCGTCGATGGCGAGCGTGACGCCCTTGACCAGGAACTTGTCGTCGATGTCCCGGGTCGCGTCCTCCAGGGCCAGCAGGCCCTCGCGGCGCGCCTTGTCGGCCAGGCCGACGACGGTCGGGACGACGTCGCCGGCGGGCGGCACGTTGGTCGTGAAGGCCCGGCGGGCGCCGATCATGGAGCACTTCGCGTCGGCGACGGTGCCGCCGGCGAACGAGACCAGCAGCGTCGCCCCGAAGACCAGGAGCATCGGCGGCAGCAGGATCAGGCTGGAGGGGCTGCCACCCTCCAGGATGTTGGCGGTGACGATGACGACCATCGCTCCGCCGATGCCGATGACAGTTGCCTTCTCCATCAGACGCTCCCCTCCGGGGAGTTCAGGCCGGCCGGGTGCGGGGTGACGCTGGCCAGGGTGCGTTCGGCGGGCTCGCGGCGGGGGCGGGAGTCGGCCGCCGAGCGGTCGTCCTGGCCGAGCAGGGTGGGATCGACGTGCACCAGCTCGCTCAGCGCGATCACCTCGGCGCGGTGCAGCCGGATCTCGGCCACCACAGCGCCCAGGCTCTCCGCCACGACGTACTTCGAGCCGGTGGTCAGCGTGACGACCGTGTCGGGCGTCTTGTCCACGCGCTCGATCAGGTCGGAGTTGATGACGAACTCCGCACCCGAGAGACGGGTCAACGAGATCATGGGGGCACCATCCTTAGTGCTGTCTGCAGCGACGGCCTTCCGTGGCCGTCCCTGTTCAGTTCGGCGACCGGGCAGCGAACCTGAGCGAAACCCGACCGCCGTGCGGTCCTTGACATGGGGAGGCCCCGGCGCCCGCGGTGCGGACGCCGGGACCGGCCCGATCAGCGCTTGAGGTTGACCAGGTCCTCGAGGACCGAGTCGGAGGTCGTGATCACCCGCGAGCTGGCCTGGAAGCCGCGCTGGGCCAGGATCAGGTTGGTGAACTCGGCCGCGAGGTCGACGTTCGACATCTCCAGGGCGCCCGCGACGATCGAGCCGTTGCCGCCCTCGCTGGGCACGCCGATGTCGGCCGCGCCGGAGTTGGCGCTCTCGCGGTAGGACGTGTTGCCGACCTTGACCAGGCCCATCGGGTTGTCGAAGTCCGCGATCGCCAGCTGGGCGACCTCACGGTTCACGCCGTCGCTGAAGGAGCCGACCAGCTTGCCGTCGCTGCCGATGCTGTAGCCGGTCATGGTGGCGCCCGCGGGGAGGGCGGGGGTGAGCCCGGCCGTCACGTTGCGGTTGAGGTTGACCATGCCGCCGACCGGGTCGCCGGCCGCGTCGAGCCGGTAGCCCTGGACCCGGGCGCCGGTGGGGGTCACCAGGTCGCCGGACTCGTCCCAGGTGAACGCACCGGCCCGGGTGTAGAGCTGCTCGGGGCCGGAGCGCACGACGAAGAACCCGTCGCCGGAGATCATCAGGTCGGTGGGTCCGCCGGTGGTCTGGTTCGACCCCTGGGTGAAGTTGGTGTTGGTGGCGGCGAGCTGGACGCCGAGCCCGATCTGGATCGGGTTGGTGCCGCCCTGGCCGGCGTTGGCGCCGGCGGGACCGGTCAGCATCTGGCTGAGCGTGTCGGAGAAGACCGTGTTGCTGGACTTGTAGCCGATGGTGTTGGCGTTGGCGATGTTGTTGCCGGTCACGTCGAGCATGGTCTGGTTGGTGCGCAGGCCGCTGATGCCGGCGAAGAGGGAGCGAAGCACGGGGGGTTCCTTTCGGGAGTGGGCCAGGGGGTGGCCCGGACGAGGGGGACGATCAGATGCCGGTGGAGCCGGTGGAGCCGGTGGCGTTCGTGGAGCCGGTGGAGCCGTCGGTGACCTTGAGCACCGAGACCATCGGCACCTCGGTGCCGTTGACGTCGAGGAGCGGCCCGGAGGCGCCGAAGCTCACGGCGCTGACCGCACCGGTGGCGGTGGTGCCGTCCGCGGCGGTGTAGCTGACCGTCCGGCCGACCATCGAGGTCGCGCCGAAGGCGAGCGTCACGTTGAGCAGCAGGCTCGTCTGGTCGGCGACCTCCTGCATCTTCTCCAGCGCGGTGAACTGGGCGTTCTGGCTGAGGAACTCGCCGGAGTCCGCCGGGTTCATCGGGTCCTGGTACTTCATCTGGGCCATCAGCAGCTGCAGGAACATGTCCTGGTCCTTGCTGCCCGAGGCGGCCTGGGCGGGGGTCGTGGTGAAGACCGACGACGGCGTGACGCCCTCGGTCGCGCTGATGCTCATGCCAGCTCCTCACAGAGCCAGGTCGACGCGTGCCGGCGTCGACCCGGTGGGGTGGTGCGGGAGGGGCCCTCCGTGGCCCTGGCCCCGCTGGGTGGTGGCGCTGCCCGGCATCCGTGCCAGGAGGTCGGGCGCGGGCGTGGGCTCGCCCTGCTCGCGCCCGCTGCGGTCGCCGGCTGATCCGCCGGTCGTGCCGCTCGTCTCGGGCCGGTCGGCCCGGCCGTCGTGGTCCGGACCGTGCTGGTCCGGGCGGTGCTGGTCCGCGCCGAGGTCACGAACCGTGACCTTCACGTCCACCGCACCTGTGCTCTGCAGCAGGCGCTGCAGCTCGCTGGAGCCGTCGCCGAGCGCGGCGAGCGC
Organism: Nocardioides pantholopis; assembly: GCF_003710085.1. Lineage (NCBI taxonomy): Bacteria > Bacillati > Actinomycetota > Actinomycetes > Propionibacteriales > Nocardioidaceae > Nocardioides > Nocardioides pantholopis. The sequence continues at coordinate 3,105,841 of NZ_CP033324.1, forward strand.
CTCGGGGCCCGCGGTGAGGTGGACCTGCAGCGCGCCGTCCCGGGCGACGAGGTGCACCCGTACCTCCCCGAGCGTGCCCGGGTCCAGGCGCACGGTCATCCGATGGCTTCCCTCACCGGTCTGGGTCGCCCGGGTGACGGCGTCGAAGAGCTGGTGGCTCACCGGCGTCGGGCCGGTCGCGGTACCGCCCGGGCCGGGCGGCCCGGTCGGCGTGACAGTGGGCGCTCCGAGGACCGAGGCGCTACCGGCCTGTGCCGTGGGTCCGGTCTGCTCGACGGGGCGCGCCGCCACGGGCTCGCCGGCACCGGGGGCACCGCGGCGGTCGCCGGCGTCCGTGCCGCCGGGATCGGCCTCGGGCGCCGTGCCGACGGCGGCGGACGCCGCGACGGCGCCGGAGGTGCCCTCGGCACCGACCGGGGCGATCGCGTCGCTCGGGGCAGTCGGGGTGAGCGCTGCCACCGGGATCGCCGCTGCGTCCGCGACGCCTGTCGGCCCGGCGGGCCGGGGCAATGTCATCGCGGCTCCGGTCGTCGGCGTTCCGGCCGGCAGGGCCCCGGCGTCCACCGCGACGGCGGTCCCGGCCGGCGACAGGGCCGGGCCGGACGCCGCAGCGGCAGCACCGTCGGCGAGGAGCCCGGTGCCTGCGAGGGGCTGCCCGGCGCCGGCCTCGGCGGCCGGGGCGAGCCCGGACGGGACGGCGGTGGGCCAGGTGGCCGGCGGCCCGGCGAAGAGCGCGGCGAGGCCGACCAGGCCGGCCTCGATCAGGACCGGGTCGGGCCCGGCTGGCGGACCATCCGGCGCGGAGGCCGGCCCCGCGGGAGCGCCCTCGACGCTGCGCTCGTCCACGCTGCGCTCGTCCACGCTGCGCTCCCCCACCATCGAGTCGAGGAGGTCGCCGAAGCTGCGCCGGCCCTCCTCGCGCGCGCCGGGTCGGGACGCGGGCTGGGTGCCCCGGGCCGGGGCGACCGGCACCAGGTCGGTCAGCTGGATGCTCATCAGGCGGCTCCTGCCAGGGACATCACGGAACGGACGTAGTTCTGGGTCTCGCGGTACGGCGGGACGCCGTCGTAGCGCAGCACCGCGCCGGGCCCGGCGTTGTACGCCGCCAGGGCCAGGTCGGTGCGGCCGAAGCGGCCCAGCAGGTCGCTCATGAGTCGCGCCGCCCCGTCCACGGCCTGCGCCGGGTCGAAGCTGTTGCTCACCCCGAGCCCGCGAGCGGTGGCCGGCATCAGCTGCATCAGGCCCTGGGCCCCGGCCGAGCTGACGGCGTCGGCGCGGTAGCCCGACTCCTGCTTGGCGATGGCGGCGAGCAGGGTTGCGTCGACGCCGTGGGTGGCGGCGGCCCGGTTGAACAGGTCCGCGTAGGGCACGCCGGCGACCGGTCGCGCGTCGGCCGCGCCGGGCGCCGACGTCCCGGCCAGGCCGTCCGCGGGGATCACCCGGCGGATCGCGGTGGGGGTGTCGTAGACGTCCTCGACCCGCACCTGCGCGCCCGGGCGCGGGGCGTGGATCATCTTGCCGTCGCCGATGTAGATCCCGATGTGGGAGACCGGGGAGTTGAAGGCCAGCAGGTCACCGGGCTGCGCCTGGTCCATGCTCGCGACGGGCTGACCCGCGGTCGCCTGGTCCCGGGAGACCCGCGGCAGGTCCACGCCGAGGTTCTTGTAGACCAGCTGCACCAGACCGGAGCAGTCCAGGCCCCGGTCGGGGTCGGTCCCGCCCCAGACGTAGGGGATGCCGAGGTACTTCTCCGCCTCCGCGACCACCCGGGCCCCGTCGGCCGCGGCCGGCGTGGTGCCGGGCGTGCCGGTGGTGCTGCCCGCGGCGTACGGCGCGGCCGTGGGCGCCGCGGTCGCGAGCGCCCCGTCCAGTGTGGTGCGGAACGAGCCGGTGGCGGCGCTCGTCGTCGCCGGCGCCAGCTGGGCGAGCCGGGCCTCGATCTGCGCGATCCGGCCGGTGACCTCCGTGATGCTCATCGGTCTCCCTCCCGGGTGCGGCGCAGCCACTGCCGGCCCGCGGCGTCGTCCTGCTCCTTCGCCTCGTGGCGGGCCGCCTCGGCGCGCCGCTGGTCGGCCCGGGACTCCAGGAGTCCCTCCACGGCCGAGAGCCGGGCGTGGTCGGCCTGCCAGTGCGCGGTCGCCGCCGCGCTGAGCACGGCGGCCGACTCGGCCTCGCTGCGCGCCGCGCTGACGGCACCGGCCAGGGCCTGGAGCATCGTGCGCTGCGCGAGGTACGTCGCGCCGTCGACGAGGGACCCGCCTGACCCGCCGGACCCGCCGGACTCGCCGGCCTGGGCCGCCAGCCCGTCGGCGAGCCGGTCGGCGGCCGCCTCGCGCTCACGCTGCTCGCCGAGCGCACCCTGCAGACCGATCCGGCTGTCCCGCTCCCGGACCTCCCGGACCCGGGCGACCGCCCGGAGCCCGCGGTCGTGCCGGGCGCTCACGACGCCACCAGGTCACGCAGTGCGGACCAGGTCTGGTCCAGCGGGGTGGACTCGGACATGCCCTGGCGCAGGAAGTCGTCGATGCGGCCCGTCCGGGCGATCGCTGCGTCGGCGTCCGGGTCGCTGCCGCTGACGTAGGCACCGATCTCGACGAGCTCGCGGACGTTGCGGTGCGCGGCGAGCATCCGGCGCAGCCGGACCGCGTCGGACTGCTGGTCGGCGTCGGTGACCGCGGAGGTCACCCGGGAGATCGACTCCAGCACGTCGATGCTCGGGAAGTGTCCCGAGGTCGCGAGCCGGCGCGAGAGGACCACGTGGCCGTCGAGGATGGAGCGGGCGGTGTCCCCGACCGGGTCCTGGAGGTCGTCGCCCTCGACGAGGACGGTGTAGAGGCCGGTGATCGAGCCCGCGGGCGCGGTGCCGGCCCGCTCGAGCAGGCGCGGCAGCAGCGAGAAGACGCTCGGCGGGTAGCCGCGGGTGGCGGGCGGCTCGCCGGCCGAGAGGCCGATCTCGCGCTGGGCCATCGCGATCCGGGTGAGGCTGTCCATCATCAGGACCACGTGCCGGCCGCGGTCGCGGAAGGACTCCGCGATCCGGGTGGCCACGAACGCCGCGCGCAGCCGCTCGACCGGCGGGGCGTCGGAGGTGGCGACGACCACGACGGAGCGGGCCAGGCCCTCGGGACCGAGGTCGTTCTCGAGGAACTCGCGGACCTCGCGGCCCCGCTCCCCGATCAGCGCGATCACCGAGACCTCCGCGTCGGTGCCGCGGGCGATCATCGAGAGCAGGCTGGACTTGCCGACGCCGGAGCCGGCCATGATGCCCAGCCGCTGGCCGCGCCCGCACGGGACCAGGGCGTCCAGCGCCCGCACCCCCAGCGCCAGCTGGGTGTCGATGCGCGGACGACGCATCGCGTCCGGGGCGTCGTGGTCGACGCTGACCTCGGTCAGCCCGTCGAGGGAGGGGCCTCCGTCGATGGGGCGGCCGAGTCCGTCGAGCACCCGGCCGGCGAGCTCCTCGCCGACCCGGATCCGCAGCGGACCGCCGGTGTGGCGCACCAGCGCGCCGACCTGGATGCCCCGGGTCTCCCCCAGCGGCAGGCAGGTGAGCCCCACGGCGCTGCTGGCGGCGACCTCGGCGAGCACCGGCCGGTCGCCGAGGATCTCCAGGAGGTCGCCGACCGCGGCGCGCAGGCCGGTGACCTGCAGCTGCAGGCCGAGCAGCTGCGAGACCCGGCCGAGGGTCTCGGGTCGGGTCGCCTGGAGGGCCCGCTCGCGCAGGCCGGCGAGGAGGTGCTGCGTCACCGCGGTCACGACAGCACCTCGCGGACCCGCTCGAGCTGGCGGGTCAGGCGCAGGTCCACCACGTGGTCCTCCACCTCGAGGACCGCGTCGTCCGCGGCGAGCCGCGGGTCGTCGGCGACCCGGACGCCGTTGGCCGCGAGCTCGGCGACGCGCTGGACGTCGAGGGTGCCGGGGTGCAGGTGCACGACGATCGGCGCGTCGCCGGGCCGCTCGGCGAGCACCCGGCGTACGACGTCGTCGGCCCGGTCGGGGCTCGAGCGCAGCTCGTGCCCGACCAGCGCCTCGGTGAGCTCGCGGGCCAGCTCGACGGCCTGGTCGTGGACGAGCGCCTCGACGGCGCCGACGCGCTGGCTCACCAGCTCGGCGGCCCGGACCAGGCCGGCCACCGCCTGGCGGTGCTCGCGCTCGCGCCGGGCCTCGGCCGCGGCGTGCTCCTCGGCCAGCCGGTGCTGCGCCGCACGGGCGGTCTCGGTCGCCTCGCGGCGCCCCTGCGCCCAGCCCACGGCGTACCCCTGCGAGCGGGCGGCGCTGCGGGTGGCCTCGGCCAGCTGGGAGAGCGCGTGCTCGGTGGTCTCGTCCCCGAGCACCGCCGCGTCGCCGAGGCGGGTCCAGGTGCCGGTGCGCAGCTCGGGGCTCCCGGGCCGGCGCACCGCGCCGGCCTCGGGCCCGCGGAGCAGGGCCTCACTCGATGAAGTCATCGTCGGCCCCTCGTCGGACCATGATCTGGCCCTGCTCCTCGAGCTCGCGGATGATCCGGATGATGGCCTGCTGCGCCTCCTCGACCTGGGCGAGGCGGACCGCGCCGAGCAGGTCGATCTCCTCGACCAGCGTGGTGGACGCGCGCTCGGAGAGGTTCGAGGTGATCTTGTCCCGCACGGCGGGCTGGACGCCCTTGAGCGCGAGCGCGAGCTGGTTGGTGTCCACCTGGCGCAGCACCTGCTGCACCGAGCGGTCGTCGAGGCTGACGATGTCCTCGAACATGAACATCATGCTGCGGACCTCGTCGGCCAGCTCGGCGTCGAGAGCCTCGAGGCCCTCCACGATCTGGCGCTCGGTGGCCCGGTCGGAGCGGTTGATGATGTTGACCAGCGGCTCGACGCCGCCGACCCGGGAGACCCCGACCGGCTGCAGCATCGAGGAGAGCTTGCGCTCCAGGTTGCTCTCGACGGCCTTGACGATCTCCGGCGAGCTGCGGTCCATCACCGCGATCCGGTGCGCCACCGCCGCCTGCTTGTCCGGGTCGAGGCTGGCCAGCAGCATCGACGCCTTGTCGGCGGTGAGGTGGGCCAGGACCAGCGCGATCACCTGCGGGTGCTCGTCGATGATGAACGAGCGCAGCTGGGCCGGGTCGGCCGCGTGCAGGAACTGGAAGGGCATCTGGACGGCCGCCGCGTTGAGGCGGTCCATGATCTCGCCGGCGCGCTCGGCGCCGAGCGACTCCACGAGCAGCTGCTGGGCGTAGCCCAGGCCGCCCTGGGCGATGTGCCCGCGGGCGATCAACAGGTCACGGAACTCCTCCATGACCGCCTCGCCCTCGGCACCGCTGATCGAGTCCAGCCGCGCGATCTCGGCGGAGACCGCCTCGACCTCGGAGTCGCTGAGCTGGCCCAGCACCTCGGCGGCCTTGTCCCGGCCCAGCTGGATCAGCAGGATCGCGGCCTTGCGGACGCCGAGTCCGTTCATCGTCGCGGTCATCAGGGCCTCTCCGCCAGCCAGCCGCGGAGCAGGCCCGCGACGTCGTCGGGCTGGCGCTCGATCAGCATGGTCAGCTCGTCGCGCAGCTCCTCGGAGCGCGAGGCCTCGGACTCCTCCAGCGCGAGCGCGGCGGGCGAGGGCTCGATGGCCGGGGCCACCGGCTCCCGCTCACGCAGCTGCTCCACGAGGTAGGACGTCTCGGCCTCCCGGCGCTTGGCCCGGCGCCGGCTGCGGATCGCGGCCAGCGCGAGGAAGGCCAGCACCAGGACCACGATCGCGACGTTGCGGATCGTCTTGTTGCGAGCGGCAGCGGCCTCCTCGGCCTCCGCCTTCGCCAGGTCGGCCTCGGTCGCCTCCTCGGCGGACCGGTCGAAGGGCAGCGCGGAGACGGCGATGCTGTCCCCACGGTCCGGCTCGATGCCTGCGGTGCCCGCGACCAGCTCCTCGATGTCCTGGTAGGCGATCTGTCCGGTGGTGTTCGAGTCCAGGACGACGCCGATGCTGAGCTTGTCGATCGCCCCGGGGGTGCTCTCGCGCTGCACCTTGCGGGAGCCGACCGCGTTGTCGACGGTGCGGTGGGACTTCTCGTAGTTCCCGTTGCCCGCGCCCTCGGCGGTGCCGTTGTCCTCCACCTGGCCGTCGGGGCCGACGACGCCGTTGGCGCCGTTCCCGGGCCCGGTGCCGTTGTAGGTCTCGGTGACCTCCTCAGAGGACAGCGGCAGCGCGTCGGCCTCGGCCACGTAGTCGAGGGTCTCGGTCACGGCCTTGTCGAAGTCGAGCTCCGCGCTGACCTGGACTGTCGAGTTGCCCGGGCCGACGACGCGGTCGAGCATGCTCTGCAGCTTGGTGCGGTACTCGCTCTGCACGTCGGCGACCAGCTGCGAGCGTCCGGTGCCGTCGGCCCCGGCGACGCCGCCGGGCGAGGACAGCACCGCGCCCTTGGAGTCGGTGACCGTGACCTGGTCGGCGTCGAGGCCCTCGATGCTGGAGGCGACGAGGTTGATGACGCCCTGGACCTGGGCGGGCTCCACCGCGTCGCCGGCCTGGGTCTTGATCAGCACGGACGCCGTGGTGGGGTCCTGCTCGTCGGCGAAGACCTGCTTCTCCGGGATGGCCAGGTGGACGACTGCCGTCTGCACGCCGTCGATGGCCTCGATGGTGCTGGCCAGCTCGCCCTCCATGGCGCGCTTGTAGTCGGTGCGCTCCTTGAAGTCGGAGGTGGTCAGGCCCTGGTCGTCGAGCAGCGAGTAGCCGCCGTCGGAGCCGGTGGGCAGCCCCTCGCCGGACAGGTCGATGCGCGTCGAGTAGACGGCGTCGCGCGGGACCATGATCGTGGTTCCGCCGCCCGCGAGCTCGTACGGCGTGCCCTGGGCCTCCAGCTGCTCCACGACGGCGCTGGCGTCGCTGGCCGACAGGTCGGAGTACAGCGGGGCGTAGGAGGGGGTCGAAGCCCAGCGGAAGACCATGAAGCCGCCGAGCAGCAGCGCCAGGGTCCCGAGGACGGCGACCAGCTTCTGGCCGGTCGTGAAGGCGGTGAAGGTGGTGCGGCCGCGGGTGAGCAGCCGGGTGATCTGGGTCTTCATCACACCTGCATCCGCAGGATCTCGGTGAACGCCTCGATCGCCTTGTTGCGCACGGCCACCGTGACCTGCGAGGTCGCCTGGGCCTCGGCCGCGGCGAGCGTGTAGTCGTGGATGTTCTGCAGGTCACCGGTGGCTGCCTGGACCGCGAGCGTGTCGGCCGACTTCTGCACGCCGTCGAGGCGCTCGATGCCGTCGGTCAGCAGGCTGGCGAAGTCGGGGCCCTGGGCGCCCTGGACGCCCTCGGTGCCGCCGGGACCGACGACCCGCGTGGCGGGATCGGTCGCGGCGATCTGGGAGAGGTTGAGCGGCGCGAAGCCCTCGATGCCGGCGACACTCATCAGCGCGCTCCGATCTGCAGCGCGCTGGTGTAGGCGTCCTGCGCGTACTTCGTGGTCTGGACCGAGGCCTGGTAGCCGCGCTGGGCCTGGATGAGCTGGGACATCTGGCTGGCCATGTCGACAGCCGGGGCCCGGACGTACCCGTCCTCGTCGGCCAGCGGGTTGCCCGGGTCGTGCTTCAGCACGCCCTCCGGGTCGCTGACGGCCACCCCGGCCACCTCCACGCCGCCCTGCGGGTCGGCGGCGGCGATGACCATCTGCGCCTGGAAGGCGTCCTCGTCGGTGGAGGTGACCGTGTTGAGGTTGGCGATGTTCGACGCCAGGGTGTCGAGCCAGGTCTGGTGCATGCCCAGGCTCGAGCCGGCGATCTTCAGCGTGTCGAAGGCGCTCATCAGCGGGCCTCCGCCGCGATCTTGACCAGCTGGTGCCGGTCGGCGGCCGCGCGGGTCATGATCTGGTACTGGTACTGGGTCTGCATGGCAGCCATCGACTCGTGACGCAGGTCGACGTTGTTGCCGTTCGCGCCCACGGGGGTGTCGGTGGCCTGGGTGCTCACCTCGAGGGAGGGACGCTCGCCACGGTCGATGGCCCGCTCCAGGGCCGACTCGAAGTCGACGCTCGTGGCGCGGAAGCCCGGGGTGTCGACGTTGGCGATGTTGTCAGCGATGACGTCGCGACGCAGGGCGAGACCGTCCAGCGTCGTGGCCAGCACGGACGCGACCGCATCGTGACCGACGGGGGAAATGGGCACAGCCGTCCTTCCTCAGGTGTGCCATTCCGTCGGCGCCAAGTGAGCGATCCGTGCTCGCCTCACCTATCGACAGCGCCGGGGGTGACCTGAGGAAAAGTTCCGAGCGGCCGCCCGGTCAGGTCAAGATCACCGACATGCGACCGGTCCCGTAGCCCGCGATGTCGAGCGTGAGGTCCTCGCGCCGGCCCAGGGTGAGCGTGCGCATCAGCACGTCCCCGGGCAGCTTGGCCCCCGCCGGGTGCAGGTCGAGGAGGCGCAGGTGCATCGCGTTCCCGACGTTGAACAGCGAGGCCGCCACGTTGAGCACCTCGTAGAGGTTCTCGGCGAGCGTCTCCTGCAGGTGGTTCTGGGCGAGCGAGGACTCCGTCGCGGGCAGCGGCATCAGCGCGATCGCCGCGGCGGCGTACGCCGAGAACGCGACGTCGCAGGCGATGACGGCCCGGACCACGAGGCTGTCGTCGACGTACACCCCGACGCTGGCCGGCTTCTTCGGCGAGACGACCAGGGGCGCGGCGGGCTGCAGCGTGACCTCCCGGCCGAGCAGGCCGGAGAGCAGGTCCCGGATCTCCTTGTTCGTGGGCAGGTGGGTCTCCGCCGCCATCGAGCTCACGGGCGGACCCCTACCGAGGCGAGGGCATCGTCGAAGGCCTCGGGGGTGAAGGGCTTCGCGATCAGGAAGGCCGCGCCGGCCTGCTCGGCGCGCTGGCGCATCGCCTCGGAGCCCTCCGAGGTGACGAACCCGAATGGGATGTCGTTGCCGGCGCCGCGCAGCACCCGCAGGGCGTCGATGCCGTTCATCTCGGGCATGTTCCAGTCCGAGAGCACCAGGTCCGGCTTCTCGGTCTGGACCAGCTCGACGGCCTGTCTGCCATTCTCGGCCTCGAGCACCTCGTGCCCGCCGTGACCGGCCTGGCGCAGGGTGCGGATCACGATCTGACGCATGACCCTGCTGTCGTCGGCGACGACGATCTTCATGGTTCGCTCCTGGAGATGTTGCGCGGGTGTGAGGCGGGCGTGAGGCGCCGCGATGGTGAGCGGTGCGGTCAGGACGACGGGGTGAGGACCCGCACCCGGAGCGGCGCGCCGTACCAGCTCAGGTGCAGGTCGGTGCTCGCCGCGAGCTCGGAGGGCACCTGGACCGGGCCGTGGAAGACCACCGGCAGCGAGAGCACGCTGGGGCCGGGCATCAGGCTCTTGACGTTGCCGCCCACGATGTTCGCCAGCTCGCCGATCGCGTCGGTGCAGGACGCGACATCGGGGACCTCGTCCTCGGCGAACCCGAGCATCGCCCGGGTCACCGCGAGGACGACCGGGTCGCCCAGGTCGAGGCTGACCATGGCCCGCCACTCCCCCGTGATCGTGACCGTCGCCGACCACAGGGTCGAGCAGTCAGGGGGCGGGCCCCCCAGGGCCAGCTCGTCCGGAGCGCCCACGAGCGAGGACCAGACCTCGTCGAGGAGCGCCGCCAGGTCGGGTGCGGTGGGGGCGACGACGCTCACGCGGAGACCTCCTGGTCGCGCAGGCCGAGCAGGGCGAGCTTGTCGAGGATCGCGTCGGCGGTGAAGGGCTTGATGACGTACTCGTGGGCGCCGGCGGCGAGCGCCCGCACGATCTGACCGTGCTCGCTCTCGGTGGTCACCATCATCAAGGTGATCGCGCGCCAGCGCGGGTCGGCCCGGACCCGGGTGACGAACGTGTAGCCGTCCATCACCGGCATGTTCCAGTCGATGAGGCACAGGTCGGGCAGCAGGCCGGCCTCGAGGTGGTCGAGCGCCGCCTGGCCGTCCCCGGCCTCGGTGGTCTCCCACCCGAGACCCGCCACGATCCGTCGCAGGATCGAGCGCATCGCGCGCGAGTCGTCGATGATCAGGGCGTGCATGGCGGCTCCAGTCGGGGCAGGCGGTGACGGGCTTCGACCGGCGCCGGTCAGGCCGTCAGGTCGATGTAGACGGGTCGCGGCTCGGCCGGGCCCGAGGCGCGGTCCACGTTCTCCACGACCGACTGCTGCTTCAGCGTCGCCGCGAGTCGCTGGGAGATCGTCTGCACCAGCGCCTGCTGGCGGGCGAACAGGTCCTCGGCGCGGGCGCGCACGGCCTCGGGCATCGGGCCGCGGGCGGCGGGCACGTCCCACCCCTCCAGGTCCGGGTCGTCGTCGGCGGCGAATGCCTTCTCGACCCGGATGACGTCGAGCTCGATCCGGTCGAGCGCGACCTGCCAGGCCTCGTGGTCGGCGTCCGGGGCGCGGCCGAGACCGCCGTGGTCGACGAACATCTCAGGCCACCGTGCTCTGCAGGGCGGCCTCGCGCCAGGTGTCGGCGAGCTGCTCGACCAGGGCGAGGCAGCCCTCGGCCCGGGCGAGGTCCTTGCCGACGTTGGCCCGCACCAGCTCGGCGTGCAGGAAGTCGTAGATCGACGCGAGCTGCGGGCCGCCGGCCCAGGCGTCGACCTGGAGGCTGCTGCGCAGCTCCATCACGATCTCCTGGGCGTGCACCAGCTGGCCGTGCGCCGTCAGCGGGTCGCCGGCGCGCAGGGCGTCGGTGCCTCGGGTCACGTCGAGGACCAGCCGGTCGCAGAGCATGACCAGCAGTCGGGCGGGACTGGCGGTCGCCACCGAGGCGTCCAGGTAGGCGGCACGTACGTTCATGGCGGTTCCTTCGCGAGGGCCGGGGCTCAGCCGTTGTTGGCGGAGAGTTGGCCGAGCTGGCTGGAGAGCCAGCTCGACTGGCTGTTCATCGTGTTCAGGGCGACCTCGAGCGCGGTGAACTGGCGACTCAGGGTGTTGCGCCGCAGCTCCAGCCGCACGGACCAGGCCTCGATCGAGTCCTCCAGCCGGTCGATGCCGGCGGTGCGCCCGGTGATGGCCGCCGTGAGCGTCCCTGTGTACGGGTCGCTGTAGTCCTTGCCGACCTTCTCGACGCGCGCGGCGAACCCGTTGCCCGCGGTGTCGAACTTGGCGGCGACGCCGGCCGGGTCGGCGGCGTACGCCGAGGCGAACGCGTCCGCGTCGAAGACCAGCTTCCCGTAGCGGTCGACCTGGATCCCGACACCGGCCAGCGAGGTGCCGTCTGCCGGGTAGATCGACTCGAGCAGGTCGTTGCGCAGGGCCCGGACCGTGGAGTCGCCGAGCAGCTGCCCGCCGCTGCCGGTCTTCGAGTCGTACGCCGTCTGGCTGCCGATCCCGGTCAGGATGGCGTTCGCCGCGTCGACCAGCGCCTTCACCGAGTCCGAGAGGGCCTTCGGGTCGCGGGCGACCGTGACGCTCACCGGGGTGGTGCCGACCGCGGCGGCGGAGACGGTGACGTCGAGCCCGGGCACGAGGTCCTCGAAGGTGTTCGTCGCCGAGGTCACCTCCAGCGCACCGAGGACGAGACGCGCGTCGGTGGCCTCCCGGGTGCTCGGCTGGCCGAGGGCCAGGGAGCCTCCGGGGCCGGCCTCGAGCGTGAACCGCTCGGCCGCGCCGGTGGCCGTGGACTCGACGAGCAGGTTGTAGCCGGTGCCGCTGCGTACAGCTGTCGCACGGAGCCCGGCGTCGGCGCCGTTGATGGCGTCCATGACGCCCTTCAGGCTGCCGTCGGCGACCGCGATCTCGGTGCTGGTGCCGCCGCGGGTGAGCGTGAGGGTGGTTCCGGTCAGGACCGTGTCGGTCAGTGCCCGGGGGTCGTTCCAGGCCTGCTGGTGGGACCGGGCGACCGAGCTGACCGTGAAGTCGAGCTGGGCGGCCGCGGCCGTCTTGTCGGCGATGACCGTGACGGCCGTGGAGGAGGAGGTGGGCGTCAGCGCGTTCCAGGTCTCGGCCTTGCCGAGGTTCTTGGCCTGCTCGGCGAGCTTGCTGAGCGCGGTGTTCAGCGACTGCAGCGTGCTGAGCACGGTCTGCTCGGCCTTGACCTTGGTCTGCAGGCTCCGCTGCGTGTTCGCCTCGAGCTGCATGAGCTGGTCGACGAGGCTGGCGCCGTCGAAGCCGCTGAGACCGCTGATCTGGGCGGTGGCCACGGTTCCTCCTGGTCAGTTCGGCACGAGCGTGCCGGTGGAGCGGGGGCCGCCGCCGATGAGCGACGACGGCCGGGAAGCGGAACGGGCCGGGAGGGGCGTGCTGCCCCTGCCCGGCCCGTTCACAGGATCAGCGCAGGAGCTGGAGAACGCCCTGCGGGACCTGGTTGGCCTGCGCGAGCATGGCGGTGCCAGCCTGCGACAGGATCTGGCTCCGGGTCAGGTTCATCATCTCGGAGGCCATGTCGGTGTCGCGGATCCGGCTCTCGGAGGCCGAGAGGTTCTCGATCGCGACGTTCACCGAGTTGATGGTGTGCTCGAACCGGTTCTGGATCGCACCCAGCTCGGCGCGCTGCGTCGAGATGGTGGTGATCGCGGTCTGGACGGTGTTGCTGTCCGTGATCACGGCGGCCGAGACGTCGATCGCGGCGAGGGCGGTCGCCGAGATGTCGATCGTGTCGGTGCTCTCGAAGCCAGTCTGGAAGGTGCGCTCACCGCCGCCGAACAGCGTGTTGCCGTTGAACTTGGTGTTCGTCTCGATCCGCTCGATCTCGGTGTGCAGCTGGCCGAACTCGGCCGACAGCGCCGCCTGCGACTCGGTGCTCTGGGTGCCGTTGTTGTACTGCACGGCGAGATCGTTCATGCGCTGCAGCATGGAGTGGACCTCGGTCAGGGCGCCTTCAGCGGTCTGGGCGACCGAGATGCCGTCCTGGGCGTTGCGGACGGCGACCTTGAGGCCACCGACCTGCGAGCGCAGGCCCTCGGAGATCGCCAGGCCGGCGGCGTCGTCGGCGGCCCGGTTGATCCGGAAGCCCGAGGAGAGCTTCTCCAGCGACTTCGACTGCGCGCTCTGGGTGCTCGACAGGTTGCGGTAGGAGTTGAGCGCGTCGATGTTCTGGTTGATGCGGAGACTCATGATGGTTCCTTCCTTGGGGGGAGTCCGTGCTGCTGGGGCCCATCCGTGGGCCCCGTCGGACTGTGAATCGGCACCCGGAGGTGCTGGTTGAGAAGATCTGCGAAGTTATTTTGCGACTTCGTGTCGATCCGAGCCCTTCATCGGCGGGATCGTGATGTCGCTGAGAGAAAACTCGGCCGAATCTCGAAGGTCCCGCCGCGGGTGGTCGGCGGGCGGGCGCGGCCCGGGCCAGCGGTGAGCCAGCCACCCGGGGCCGGCGGTGAGCTAGCCACCGATGGCCGCACCAGAACGGGGGCAGGCTCACCGCTCACCCGAGGCGGCAGCACGCCAGCCGGGAACTGAAGAAGAGGACCGCGTCAGGCCGTGATGTTGAGGCTCGCCAGCCGGGAGGCGTCGCGGACGGCGACCGGCCGCGCGGCAGCGTGCCGCTCCGCGACCGCGGTGATGTACGCATCCCGACGACGCGCCACACACCCACCCGGCTTCGCCACCGGCGCCAGCTGCTCAGGATCCAACGCCGCATTCAACGCATCACGCAGCATCACCATCGCCTCGGCCCGGATCTGGGAGACCCGCGACTCACTGACCCCCAGCTCCTCAGCGATCTCCGCCATCGGCTGCTCCGCCAGGAAGTACCCCTCGACCACCGCCCGCTGCCGCGCCGGCAGCTCCGCGATCGCCTCACCCAGATACTGCAACCGCTCCCGGTGCAACACCAACGCCTCCGGCGTCGGACCCGCCGAGACCAACGACTCCGCCAGCGACCCCGCCGCACCCTCCGGCCCCTCGACCGTGGCCTGCAACGACAACACACTCGCCCGCGTCAGATCCTCGTCCGAGGCCGTGACCTCCTCGGCCTCGATCCCCAACGCCGCCGCGACCGCCGCATTGTCCGGCAGCTGCCCGATCGTCACCGCCAACCGGTTCCGGGCCTCCTCGACCTCACGACCACGACGCCGCACCGACCGCGAGGCCCAGTCCACCGACCGCAGCTCATCCATGATCGCGCCCCGGATCCGGGTGCTCGCATACCGCGCGAACGGCACCCCCCGCTCCGCCTCGAACGCCCGCGCCGCCAACACCAGCGCCGCCAACCCCGCCGAACGCAGATCATCACGATCCACATGCGAGGGAACCCGACTCATCGTCTCGCGGACCAGATGAGCCACCAGCGGGACATGGTCGACCGCCAACCGGTCGGCAGCAGCCGACCCAGACGTAGAGCCGGGGACAGAACCAGGGGGAACCGAGGCCGCGGGGGACGGCAGGGGCGCGATGGGGGGGATCACGAGATCATTCCCGCACGCGGGAGGGCGCCAGCGGAAGGGATTCCTAAAGACCCCTCCTACAAATGGCCGAACCGGACTACCTGGGCCAGGCCGCCGTAGTCCGTTCGGGTGGTGCCAACCGTCGTCCGGGCCAGGCAGAAGGTCCTGGTTGACTAGTTGCGGGCCCGCGGGCCCGAATTGGGAAAAGATCCTCAGGACGTCCGGTCCGGTGCCGATCTTCCTCGACGTCACCGGTCAGGGTGGCCGCCGCTCCCGGCCGGGGACGGTGAACAGCGTGGGTAGGGCTCATGGAGAAGTTGTCAGTCATCCTGTGGCGCGAGCGAGAGCTCCTCGACGACCTGCTGTTCCACCTGGAGGTGGAGCAGCTGGTGCTGGCCAGCGGGCGCTCCAAGTGGCTGCTGAAGGCCGCGAAGGACGTCGAGGCGGTCCTGGACGACATGCGCAGGACCGAGGTCCTGCGCTCCGTCGCCGCCGACGAGGCCGCCGCCCTGGTGGGCCTCAAGCCGAACCCGTCCCTCCAGCAGCTGGTCGACGCCGCGGAGGAGCCCTGGCGCTCGATCCTGGAGGACCACCGCGAGTCGCTGACAGCGACCACCCGCGAGGTCGTCGCGCTCGCCGACGCCAACCGCGACCTGATCACCAACGGCTACCGCTCCGCCCGCGAGACCCTGATGACGCTCGGCGGCACCACGACGACGTACGGCGCCGACGGCACAGCGGTCACCGAGGCCGACCTCCCGCCCTCCCGGATCGACAGGACCCTGTGATGACCGGCACCTTCGCCTCCTTCAACACCGCCCTGAGCGCGCTGCGCTACCAGCAGATCGCCATGGACGTCGCGAGCAACAACGTCGCGAACGCCACCACCGAGGGCTTCGTGCGCCGCCGCGCCGAGGCGGTCACGGTGGGCGCCCCGACCCAGACCAGCATGTGGTCGCGCTCCAGCAGCTCCGGCGACGGTGTCGGCCTCGGCAGCCTGCAGCGGATCGTGGACCCGTTCCTGGACCTGCGCTCGCGCCGCGAGCACGGCAAGCAGGCCTTCCTCGACACCCGGGTCACGGTCCTCTCCCGGGTCGAGAGCGGCGTCGGCGAGCCCGGCAAGTCCGGCGTCTCGGCCGCCATGGACAGCTTCTCCGCCGCCTGGGACGACCTCGGCAACCACCCGGACACCGCCGCCTCCCGCAGCCAGGTCATCGCCACCGGGGTGGCCGTCGCCGACGCGCTCCGGGCGCAGTCGAGCAACCTCACCTCCGAGCTGTCCGACCAGCGCAACCACCTGATGAACCTCGCGGACGAGGTCAGCGCGACCGCCGCCGACCTGGCCGCGATCAACCGGAACCTCGCCGCCGCCCAGTTCGAGGGCACCGGCACCAACGACCTGCTCGACCAGCGCGACCTGCTCACGCTGCGGCTCTCGGAGCTGACCGGTGCCGTCGGCACCGAGCGCCCCGACGGCGGCATGGACGTGACCGTCAACGGCGTCAGCCTGGTCTCGGGCAGCACCGCCGGACAGGTGACCGTCATCTCCGGCGTGGCCCCCGACGGCTCCTCCGACGGCGCGCCGCTCTCGCTGGGCATCACGGTCGGCGCCACCACCACGCCGCTGGCCAACGCCGCCTGGGGCGGGCAGATCGGCGCCGTCGCGGAGCTGGTGACCATCACGCTGCCCGACTACCTCGCCGGCCTCGACGCCGTGGCCAAGACCGTCGCGGACTCGGTCAACTCCCTGCACACCGGCGGGTACGACGCCGACGGCAACCCCGGCGTCGCCTTCTTCACCTACGACCCGGCAGCGGGCGCCGCGGCCAGCCTGCGCGTCGCGCTGACCGACCCCGACCAGGTCGCGGCCTCGTCGCTGCCCGGTGGGGTGCTGGACGGCGGAAACGCCGACGCGCTCGCCGAGGCCGACGGCGCTGCCTCGGCGTACCAGCGCCTGGTCAACGGGCTGGGCAGCACCGTGCAGTCCGCGACCCGGCTCGCCCAGACCCAGCAGCTGCTCACCACGCAGGTGGACAGCTCCCGCGAGCAGCTGACCGGCGTGAACCTCGACGAGGAGACGATCAACCTGCTGGTCGCTCAGCGCTCCTACGAGGCGGCCTCGAAGGTGATGTCGGTCCTCGACTCCGTGCTCGACACGCTCATCAACCGCACAGGGGTGACCCGCTGATGGCAACGTTCCGCGTGACTCAGAGCATGATCAGCCACCGCTCGCTGGACTCCCTGCAGCTCGGCCTGGGCCGGCTGGCCAAGGTCCAGGAGCAGCTGTCGACCGGACGGGTGCTGAACCGGCCCTCGGACTCCCCCACCGACACCACCTCGGCGATGCGGATCCGCTCGGCCTACACCCGGACCGAGCAGTACATCCGCAACGCCGACGACGCCGTCGGTCGCCTGGGCCTGGCCGACACCACCCTGGGCACCATGGGCGACCAGGTCCGCCGGGTCCGCGAGCTGGTGCAGCAGAGCCGTAGCGGCGCCAGCTCGACGGTCTCCCGCGAGGCGCTGGCCACCGAGATCGAGCAGCTGCACGGCAGCCTGCTCGCCGACGCCAACACCAAGTACCTCGACCGGCCGATCTTCGGCGGCATCACCGCGGGCACCGACGCCTACGACGACACGGGCACCTTCATCGGGGTGGCCGGGACCATCGGCCGCAAGGTCGGCTCCGACGTCACCGTCCGCGTCGACCTCGATCCCACCGAGTTCCTCGGCTCGGGCCCGACCTCGGTCTTCGCGGCCGTCGAGAACGCCGCGCTCGCGCTGCGCTCCGGCGACGAGGCCGGCATCAACACGGCCCTCGACCAGCTCAGCGGCTTCATGAACGACATCAACGCGGCCCGGGCGACCGTCGGAGCCCGCCAAGCCCAGGTGGAGCGGTCCCAGGCCGCAGCTGAGGACGCGAAGGTGGACCTGACCTCCCGACTGACCGACCTCGAGAACGTCGACGTCGCCGCCGCCTCGATCGACCTCAAGCTGCAGGAGATGGCCTACCAGGCCGCACTCGCCGCCACCGCGCGCGTGGTGCAGCCCAGCCTGCTGGACTTCCTGCGATGAGCACGTGGGAGGCTGCGACCATGCCCGACACCACCGTCGTCGACGCGCCGGTCATCGATCTCGTGCACCCGCTGCCGGGCTTCCCCGACCAGCGCCGGTTCCGCCTCCTGCGCCTCGACGACGAGGGCACGCTGTGCGCCCTGCGGTCGCTGTCCGACCCCGAGCTGCGGTTCCTCGTGGTGCCTCCGGCGCCGTTCTACCCCGACTACGCGCCGGTGATCGACGACGCCACCGTGAGCGACCTGGCGATCGCCTCCGCCGAGGAGGTGCAGCTGCTGCTGATCCTCACCCCCGGCGACACGCTCGCGGACACCACCGCGAACCTCCGGGCCCCCGTCGTGCTGAACACGACGACGCGCCGGGCCGCCCAGGTGATCCTCGAGGACGCCGACCTCTCGGTCAGCACCCCCCTGCTCGGCTGACCGACTCGCCGCTCCCGCGCCTGCGACGGCCCGGTCCGGCGGCACCGGTGCCCGGCGCCGGGTAGGCTGCACGACGTGCTGGTTCTGAGCCGCCGCATCGGCGAGAGCGTGGTGATCGGTGACAACGTCACCGTCACGATCCTCGACGTCCGCGGTGACGTCGTACGCGTGGGGATCGACGCCCCCCGTTCGGTCGCGGTCAACCGTGCCGAGCTGCTCGCCGAGCTCGAGTCCAGCAACCGGGCCGCCGCGTCCGCGAGCGAGCAGACCGTCTCGGCCCTCGCCGAGCAGCTGCGCCAGCGTCGCGACTGACTGCCCGACCCGCCTCAGGCGACCCGGACGGTCTGCCGCGGCCGGTAGATCGACGAACGCCCCGCCGGCACCCGCTCCCAGGCGTCGTCGACCCCCATCGTCATCTCGGCAGCCCCGAGGAACAGGTAGCCGTCCGGGGCCAGCACCTGGCTGACCCGCCGCAGGATGTCGCGCTTGGTCGCCACGTCGAAGTAGATGAGCACGTTGCGCAGGAACACCACGTCGAAGCGGCCCAGCGGCGGGAACGGCCGCACCAGGTTCAGGCTGCGGAAGCTGACCCGCTCCTGGAGCTGCGGATGGATCCGCCAGCTCAGCCCGGCCCGCTCGAAGTGCCGCACCAGGGTCGTGGCGGGCAGCCCGCGGTTGACCTCGAGCTGGGAGTACTCCCCGAGCCGGGCCCTGGCCACCATCTCCTCGGACAGGTCGCTGGCGACGATCTCGACCCGGCGACCGGCGAGCACCGGCAGGTCCTCGGCGACCATCGAGATGCTGTACGGCTCCTGACCGCTCGAGCACGCCCCGGACCAGATCCGGATCGGCCCGGTCCGCTTCGCGGCCAGCTGGGGCAGCACCAGGTCCTCGAGGGTGCGGAACGGCTCGCCGTCGCGGAACCACGAGGTCTCGTTGGTGGTCAGCGCCTCGACGACCGCGCGGATCGCCGCCGGGTGGGGACGTCGCTCGAGGTCGGCGACGTAGGCGTCCACCTCGTGGTGCCCGGCGGCCCGGGCCAGCGCGAGCAGCCGCGACTCGACGAGGTACTCCTTGCCGGCCGGCAGCACGATCGCGCTCTCGGCGTGCACCACGCCCGCGACGAACGCGAACGTGCGGGCGGAGATGCTCATCGGGCTCCTGCCGCGACGGCGCAGCGGGTGGCGCCCAGGCGCTGGACCAGCTCGGTCGCGATCTCGGGAAGCGCAAGCACCTGCTCCGCGAGCCCGGCCTGTGCCACGGCGCCGGGCATCCCCCACACCACCGACGTGGCGCGGTCCTGGACCACGACGCTGCCGCCGGCGTCCACGACCACCTGCGCGCCGCGGCGGCCGTCCTGACCCATCCCGGTCAGGACCGCGGCGAGGACGGCGCCGCCCACTGCCTCCACGGCGGAGCGGAACAGCACGTCGACGGCGGGGCGGCAGTAGTTCTCCGGCGGGTCCTGGGAGAGCCGCGCGACCAGGCCGCGTCCGGACCGGGCCACCAGCAGGTGCCGGTCGCCGGGTGCGATGTAGACCGACCCGGGCAGCAGCGGCTGCCCCTGCTCGGCCTCCACGACCCGGGCGGCGACCCGCCGGTCCAGGCGGGCGGCCAGCTGCTGGGTGAACACCGGGGGCATGTGCTGGACGATCGCCACGGGGACCGGCAGCACCGGCAGCGCGCCGAGCAGCGTGCCCAGCGCCTCCGGCCCGCCGGTGGAGCTGCCGATCACCAGCAGCTCGTGGCCGCCGGGGGGAGCCGGGCGCGGGTCGCGCAGCTGCACGGTCGGCGTGGCTGTGACCGTGACTGTGGCCGTGGTGGCACCGGCGCCGGGCAGCGGGGCCGGGTGGCCCATCCGCGGGACGAGCGACCGGATCCGCGGGATCAGGGCGTCGCGGACCTGGTCCATCGAGCGGGTCACGCTGCCGACGTTGGCCGGCTTGGCGACGTAGTCCGAGGCGCCGGCGGCGAGGGCGTCCAGGGTCGCCACGGCGCCCCGCTCGGTGAGGGTGCTGAACATGATGATCGGGATCCGCGACCCGGTCGCCCGGATCCGGCGTACGGCCTCGATGCCGTCGACCTCGGGCATCTCGATGTCCATGGTCACCAGGTCCGGCGCGAGCGCCTGCACCTTCTCGACCGCGGCCCGGCCGTTGACGGCGGTGCCGACGACCTCGATGCCCGGGTCGGCGCGGAGCAGGTCGGTCACCAGCCGCCGGATGACTACCGAGTCGTCGACAACCAGCACCTTGATCTTGTCCACCCGGATGTGTCCTCACGTTCGGCCCGCTACCCGTGCGGACAGCCAGGGCCCTCATCGGCAGCGCGGGTGCGGACCTGAGGAGGTCAGGCCAGATGTGGCGGGCCGTACACAGCAGTCCACCCGGCGAGGAGCGTCTCGGCGTCCGCGGTGTCGATCAGGTCGATGGCCGTCAGCGCCACGACGGCGCCGGACGCCGCGTTCCAGACGCCGTACGCCGCGTCGCGGGGGGTGAGCCCGGCGTCGTGGAAGGCCGCCACCGCGGCGAGCTGGGCGTCCAGGGCGAGCCGGAGCCGCTCGGTGACCGACAGCGCCCAGGTGGCCCGGTGCACGGCCGGGGCCCAGGCGGCGGTGTGGGCGCGCCGTTCGTCGGTCGCGGTCCGCCAGCGCCGACGGGTCGTGGCATCGGCCGACGCCAGGGTCGCGAGGGCGCGGTCGAGGGGCTCCACGCCGACCGGCACGGTCCGGTCGCGCAGCGGGACCCCGGAGCGCAGCAGCGGCACGGCCATGGCGCGACGCACGGCAGGGTCGAGTGCGGTCTCGCGGTAGCCGGCGGTGGCGGCGTCGACGAGCACGTCCGCGGCCAGGGACGCGGCCGGGTCCTGGACGGCCAGGCTGGCGCCGCCGAGCCAGGTCCAGTCGAGCAGCTCGTGGCGCACGAGCCGGTCCAGCCCCCGCTGGTCCCCCAGCAGCGCCGCCTCCAGGCGGCCCAGCACCCGGGCGTCGCCGCGGTCACCGCGCAGCAGCGCCTCGACGGCACGCCCCACGGTGCCGGCCATCCGTCCGTCCTCGGGCCGCTGCGCCAGCAGCTCGGCCCAGCCGGCCCGCACGCAGTCGCCGGGATGCTGGGCGGCGATCCGGTCGAGGTCCTCGGGGCGGCAGGCCAGCGCCGTGCGCAGCACCGCGGCGGCCCGCGCTCCGCCGGGGAGCCGGGCCAGGTCGAAGCCGAGCGCGGTGCCCGCCACCAGCGTGTAGGTCATGCCCCTCCGTCCGCCCGACCGGCGGCCCGGGGCCGCCCGACGTCCGGACGGTGCCCGTCAGGCCTTGAAGTACGCCACAGCGCCGCGAAGGTCGTTGGCCATCCGGGCGAGCTCGGCGACCGCGGCCTGGGACTGGCTCATCGCCTCGGTCGTCGACACCGCCGCCTGCGAGACACCCGCAATGTTCGCCGCAATCTCATGACCCCCCGTCGCCGCCTCCGCCACATTGCGCGACATCTCATTCGTCGTCGCCGTCTGCTCCTCCACCGCCGACGCAATCGTCAACTGATAGTCATTGATCGACGCGATGATCCCCGCAATCTCCCCGATCGCCGCCACCGCACCACCCGAATCCGACTGAATAGCCTCCACCCGCC
Organism: Nocardioides pantholopis; assembly: GCF_003710085.1. Classification (NCBI taxonomy): domain Bacteria; kingdom Bacillati; phylum Actinomycetota; class Actinomycetes; order Propionibacteriales; family Nocardioidaceae; genus Nocardioides; species Nocardioides pantholopis. Next base: position 3,127,243 of record NZ_CP033324.1, read on the forward strand.
GCGCAATATCCCCCGTCGCCCGCGCCGTCTCCTGCGCCAGCTCCTTCACCTCGTTCGCCACCACCGCGAACCCCTTCCCAGCCTCACCAGCCCGCGCCGCCTCGATCGTCGCGTTCAACGCCAACAAATTCGTCTGCTCCGCAATCGAGGTGATCACCTTCACCACATTCCCGATCTCCACCGACGACTCCCCCAACCGCGACACCGTCACATTCGTCGACTCCACCGACGCCACCGCCAACGAAGCCACCCGCGCCGCCTCATTCGCCGAATGCGCAATCTCCCGAATAGACGCACCCATCTGCTCCGCACCCGCCGCCACCGTCGACACATTCCGCGAGACCTCACCAGCAGCCCCCGCCACCACCCCCGCCTGCACCGACGTCTCCTCCGCACCCGCAGCAATCTGCTGCGTCCCCACCGACAGCTCCTCAGCAGCACCCGCCACCGCCTCCGCCGACTCCCCCACCGACGCCACGATCCGCGCCACCGAGTCGATCGACCCGTTCAGCGAGGTCTCGAACTCGCCGAGCTCGGCGGCCGAGGTCTCCGGCACCCGCTGGGTCAGGTCGCCGTGGGCGAGCGCCTGGAGGGTCCGGACGCCCCGGCGCAGCGGCCGGATGATCGAGCGCGTGATCGCCGCGGCCATCGCCGCGAGGATCACCATCGCCAGGACGGCCACGAGGATCGTGGCGCGGATCGTCCCCGACCGGGCCCCGGCCTCGTCCGCCGCCCGCTCCCGGGACTCGGCGGTGATCTGGTCGATCGACCCGCCGAGCACGGCGTCCACCTCGTCGTTGGCGGCCTCGATCTCCGCCACCCGGTCCCGCGTGGCCTTCTGGTCCTCGACGGCGTCGGCGACGAACGCGGTGACGGTCGCGGCGTAGCCGCTCAGCAGCCGCTGGAAGGCCGCCTCCTGCTCCGCGGTGGTCTCCAGGGTGCCGGTGGGCATCGCGTCGACGAGCTCGTTCAGCGTCGCGACGTCCTCCTCGACCTCGGCCGCCAGCGCGGCGGGATCCTCGGCGCTCACCGACCGCAGCGCGTCGTACTTCAGCTCGCTGGAGCGGGTGTCGATGGCGTGCAGCGCCGCCCGGGTGTCCTGCAGGGCGTCCAGCTCGTGTCCGGACTCGTCGAGCTGCTGGACGCTGTGGACGGCGACCGCGCAGATGACCAGCGAGCTCAGCATCCCGATGCCGGCGATCGCGGCGAGCCGGCGACCGACGGTCCAGGTGACCAGGTTCTTCATGGGGGTGTCCTCGGGGTCGTGAAGTTCAGGCCGGATCAGGCCGGGTCGGCCCAGATCGGGCCAGGTCGGGTCGGGCGAGCTCAGGCGGCGACGGCGCGGTCGACGTCGAGGGCCAGCAGCAGCTGGTCCTGGAGCTTGTAGGCGCCGAGGATGAGGTCCCGGGCGATGCCGGTGAGGGTGTCGGGCGGGGGCTCGAACTGGTCGGCGTCGACGTCGACGACCGACCCGATGCTGTCCACGAGCAGGGCCACTGGCTCACCGGCGACCCGGATCACCACCAGCATCGGCTCCTCCTCGCCCGAGTACGCCGGCAGGCCGAGCTGCTCGCGCAGGTCGATGGCCGTGAGCACCTGGCCGCGCAGGTTGATCAGTCCGGCGACCGTGGCGGGGGCCAGCGGCACCCGGGTGCGGGGCTGGCCGCGCAGCACCTCCTGCACGGCGTCGACGGCCACGCCGTACCGGCGCCCGTCCAGGGCGAAGGTCACCAGTCGGGTGCTCACATCGCCTCCGCGAGCTCGGGCGCCCCGGGGCCGGGAACGGCGGGGACTGCGGTGACGGGGTCGTAGAAGCCGGGGTCCGCGGCGAGGATCGCGGCGCGCACGTCGAGCAGCTCGACGATGCGGTCGCGCACCAGCGCGGACCCGAGCAGGCCGTGGTCGTCGACGTCGCTGCGGACGGTGGCCTCCTCCTCGACGATGTCGACGATCTCCTCCACCACGATCGCCACGCTCCGCTCCCCCGCCGAGTACACGACCACCGTCAGCTCCTCGCCCTCCTCGGCGCCGTACGCACCGAGGTGGCGGGCCAGGCGCAGCAGCGGCAGGATCGCGCCGCGGTACTGCACGACCTCGCGGCTCCCGACCTGCGACACCGACGCGCTGGAGATCCGCTCCAGGCGGGTGACCGAGGACAGCGGGATCGCCACCCGGCGCTCGCCGCCGATGCCGACCACGAGCATCCGCTGGGAGTCGGTGACCTCGGCGGGCGCCTCGACGGCCCGGGCCTGACCGGCCACCCGCTCCAGCGTCTCGGTGGACAGGACCCGGCGGGCGAGGACCGGCACGTCCAGGATCAGCGCCACCCGGCCGTCACCCAGGATCGTCGCCCCGGAGTAGATCCCGAGCTCCTTGATCCGCGAGGTGAGCGGCTTGACGACGATCTCCTCGGTGCTCAGGACCCGGTCGATGACCAGGCCGAAGCGCTTGCCCTCGGCCTGCAGGACCGCGATCAGCACGTGCCCGTCGGACCGGACCGACTCCACGCCCAGGACGTCGGCCAGCCGCACCAGCGGCAGCAGCGTCCCGCGCAGGCGGTAGACGTCCGCGCCGTTGACGTCCTCGACCTCGGTGGCCGCCCGGTCGGCGTCCAGCGCGACCAGCTCCAGCAGGTTCACCTGGGCGATCGCGTAGCGGTCGCCGGCGCACTCGACCGTGAGCGCCGGCACGATCGCGAGGGTCAGCGGGATCCGGAGCCGGCAGGTGGTGCCGCGGCCGAGCACGGACTCGACCTCGATGGTCCCGCCCATCGACTCGATGTTGGTGCGGACCACGTCCATGCCCACGCCGCGGCCGGACACGTTGGTGACGGCGGCGGCGGTGGAGAAGCCCGGCAGGAAGATCAGCTGGAGGACGTCGGCCTGCGACATCGAGTCGATCTGGGCCTGGGTGCGCAGCCCCCGCTCGACGGCCTTCGCGGCGATCCGGGCCGGGTCGATGCCGGCCCCGTCGTCGCAGACCTCGACGACGACCTGGCCGCCCTCGTGGTAGGCGCGCAGCGTGAGCACGCCCTCGGCGGGCTTGCCGGCGGCGACCCGCTCGGCCGGGACCTCCAGGCCGTGGTCGACGGCGTTGCGCACCAGGTGGGTGAGCGGGTCCTTGACCGACTCCAGCAGGGACCGGTCGAGCTCGGTGTCCTGCCCCTCCATCACCAGCATGACGGACTTCTCCAGCGCGGAGCCGAGGTCGCGGACCACCCGCGGCAGCTTCGACCACAGGTGGTCGATCGGCTGCATGCGCGTGCGCATCACGCCTTCCTGCAGCTCGCTGGCGATCAGGTTCAGCCGCTGCGCGGCGCTGGCCATCTCCGGTGCCGCCGCCTGCTCGCCCGCCTGGCGCACGATCTGGTTGCGGGTGAGCACCAGCTCGCCGACCAGGCGCATCAGCGCGTCGAGCAGGTCGACGTCGACGCGGACCGAGGCGTCCGCGGCGTTGCGGCGCGGGGTCTCGGGGGTGGCCGCGAGCTCGGGGACCGGGGCGGGCTCGGGAATCGGGGTGGGCTCGGGAGCCTGCTCCGGCTGGGGGGCGGGCTCGGGCGCTGGAGCCGGCTCCGGCTCGGCGGGGGCGGGCTCCCCGTCCAGGGTCGCCGAGATCCGGGCCACGACGGCGGCGACGTCGACGTCGCCCTCGGTTCCGCCGGTCTCGATCGAGGCGAGCAGCTCGCGGACGACGTCGACCATCGCGAGCAGCGTGTCGGTGGTGCCGTGCGTCATCGACATCTGGCCGTCGCGCAGCCGCGCGAGCAGGTTCTCGCCGACGTGGGTCACCGCCTCGAGCCGGCCGAACGCCAGGAACCCGCTGGTGCCCTTGATCGTGTGGATGGTGCGGAAGATGCTCGCGAGCAGCTCGCGCGACCCCGGCGCCCGTTCCAGCGCGACCAGGTCGCGGTCCAGCTGGTCCAGGTTCTCGTAGCTCTCCACGAGAAACTCCTGGACGATCTCGTCCATGTCATCCATGCGGCGGCGTGCCTTCCGTCGTGAGCAGCACCTCCCTATCGGTCCGGATCCGGCGCACCTGAGCCAAACGACCGGCCCGGTGGCAGGCTGACGCCATGACTGACGGTGTGACTGACGGTGTGACTGACGGTGTGACTGACGGGGCTACCGGGAGCACGAGCGGCTGGCAGGACCCCGCGGCGATCTCGCTGATGCTCGACGAGTGCGAGACCTGGGCGGTCGTGGGCCTCTCCGGAGACCCCGGGCGCACGGCGTACGGCATTGCCGCGCTGCTCCAGCAGCGCGGCAAGCGGATCGTCCCGATCCACCCCGACGCCCGCCCCGTGCTCGGGGAGCAGGGCTACGCGAGCCTGGCCGAAGTGCCGTTCCCCGTCGACGTCGTCGACGTGTTCCGTCGCTCGGAGGCGGCCGGCGAGTTCGCCGACCAGGCCGTCGCCATCGGCGCCCGGGCGGTGTGGTTCCAGCTCGGCGTGATCGACGAGGCCGCCTTCGCGCGCACCACCGCGGCCGGCCTGGCCATGGTCATGGACACCTGTCCCGCCATCGAGTGGGGCCGTCGCTGACCCGGCTGACCCGGCTGTGGCGGCTGCGGCGGCTGCGGCGGCTGCGGTGAGCTGGCCACCGAAACCCGACCAGAAACGGTGGCAGGCTCACCGCTGCCCCCGGACGGCCCGGACCGAGCCGACCGGACCCGCACCGGTGAGCACCCGCACCGGCGGGTACCGGGCCGGCCATGGACGCCGACATCACGCTCACCGTCGACGGCGAACGCCGCTCGGTCACGGTGGACACCCGGACCACCCTCCTCGATGCGCTGCGGGAGCGGCTCGGCGTGATCTCGCCGAAGAAGGGTTGCGACCACGGCCAGTGCGGCTCGTGCACGGTGCTGCTCGACGGCCGGCGCCACCTCAGCTGTCTCACCCTGGCCGTCGCCCAGGACGGCGCCGAGGTCGTCACCGCCGCCGGGCTCGGGGACGGCGACGACCTGCACCCGGTGCAGCAGGCCTTCCTCGACCACGACGGCTACCAGTGCGGCTACTGCACCCCCGGACAGGTGTGCTCAGCGGTCGGCGTCCTCGACGAGGTCCGCCAGGGCCATCCCAGCTCGGTCACCGACGACCTCGGGTCCGACCCCGAGCTCACCGACGAGGAGATCCGGGAGCGGATGAGCGGCAACCTGTGCCGCTGCGGCGCGTACGCCGGCATCCTCGCCGCGGTGCGCGAGGCGGCGGGCGCATGAGGGAGCTCACCTACCTGCGCCCCGACGACGCCGCCTCGGCGGTCGCCGCCGTCACGGGCGACCCGGACGCCCGGTTCCTCGCCGGCGGGACCAACCTGGTCGACCACCTCAAGCTCGGCGTGGCCCGCCCCGGGGCGCTGGTCGACGTGAGCCGGCTCGGGATGGACCGGGTCGAGGAGGTCGAACTCCCCGACGGCGGCACCGGCCTCCGGGTCGGTGCCTCGGTGCGCAACAGCGACCTCGCCGCCCGCCCCGAGGTGCGACGCCGCTTCCCGGCCGTCGCCCGCGCCCTGCTGTCCGGGGCGTCCGGCCAGATCCGCAACCAGGCGACCACCGCCGGCAACCTGCTCCAGCGCACCCGCTGCGTGTACTTCCAGGACGTCAGCACCCCCTGCAACAAGCGCGAGCCCGGCACCGGCTGCTCGGCGATCGGCGGCTACGGCCGCTACAACGCGATCCTCGGCGCCAGCCCGGACTGCGTCACCGTGCACCCCTCCGACCTGGCGGTCGCGCTCGCCGCGACCGACGCCACCGTGGTGGTGCTCGGCCCGGACGGCGAGCGCCGGATGCCGTACGCCGAGCTGCACCGGCTGCCCGGCGACCGCCCCCAGGACGACACGACCCTGCGGCACGGGGAGTTGATCACGGCCGTCGAGCTCGCCGACTCCACGCTCGCCCGGAGCTCGGGCTACCACAAGGCGCGCGACCGGGCGTCGTTCGCGTTCGCGCTGGTCTCGGTCGCCGCCGGCCTGGACCTGGCAGCCGACGGCACCGTGCGCGACGTCCGCATCGCCTGGGGCGGCGTGGCGCACAAGCCGTGGCGGGCCGAGGTCGCCGAGGAGCGGCTGCGCGGCGGCCCGATCGACGAGGCAGCGGTCCGCGCGGCGGCGGAGGCCGAGCTGGAGGCGGCCAGCACCGACGAGCAGACGGCGTACAAGGCAGCGATGGTCCGCAACGCGACAGTGCTGGTGCTCGGGCAATTGGCCCGCGAGATCACGAGGAGAAACCAGCGATGACCGAGGTCCGCACCCAGCCCGTGACACCCCGGTCGATCGGCACCCCGGTCCCGCGCCACGACGGCCCCGAGAAGGTCACCGGCCGCGCGACGTACGCCGTCGACCACGGCGCGGCCAGCGGCATCCACGACCCGCTGCAGGCCTGGCTGGTGCTCGCCACCGTCGCCCGCGGCCGGATCCGGTCGGTCGACGCGGCCGACGCGCTCGCGCACCCGGGCGTGGTCTCGGTGCTCGACCACACCAACGCCCCGCGGCTGGCAGACGCCGAGAACGGCGAGCTGCGGATCCTCCAGGACGACGCGGTCGGCTACCGCGGCCAGATCGTGGCAGTGGTGCTGGCCGAGACCTCCGAGGCCGCCCGGGAGGGCGCCGCGCTGGTGCGGGTCTCCTACAGCGTGGAGCCGCACGAGGCCGAGCTGCGCGAGGACAACGCCACCTACCGTCCCGAGGTGGTCAACCCGAGCATGCCGACCGACACCGAGGACGGCGACGTGGAGGCCGCGCTGGCCGAGGCCGACGTGGTCGTCGAGGAGACCTACCGCACCGCCTACGAGGCCAACAACCCGCTGGAGCCGCACGCGCTCGTCGCCCGCTGGCTCGACCAGCCTCCGCCGGGCGAGGCGGTGCTGACCCTGCACGACTCCACCCAGGGCGTGCACGGGGTGGTCGCCGCGCTGGCGCCGATGCTCGGCCTGGAGCCCGAGCAGGTCCGGGTGCTGGCGCCGTACGTCGGGGGCGGCTTCGGCAGCAAGGGCGAGCCGCACAGCCACGAGGTGGCGGCTGCCCTGGCCGCCCGGACCACCGGCGGCCGCCCGGTCCGGCTCGCCGTGACCCGGCAGCAGATGTTCGGCATGACCGGATACCGCACCGCCACGATCTCGAAGTTCCGCCTCGGCGCCCGTGCCGACGGCACCCTCACCGCGATCGAGCACCGGGTGCTGGAGCAGACCTCGACCGTGCGCGAGTTCGCCGAGCAGACGGCCTCCCCGACCCGGATGATGTACGCCGCGTCCGCGCGCCGCACCAGCCACCGGCTGGCCCGCCTGGACGTGACAGTGCCGTCGTGGATGCGGGCGCCCGGCGAGATGCCGGGGATGTTCGCCCAGGAGATGGCGATGGAGGACCTCGCGGTCGCCTGCGGCATCGACCCGGTCGAGCTGCGGGTCCGCAACGAGCCCGCGATCGACCCCGAGACCGGCAACCCGTGGAACTCGCGCCGGCTGGTCGAGTGCCTGGAGCGCGGCGCGGAGCTGATCGGCTGGTCGGCCCTGCCGGCCGAGCCGCGCGCGACCCTGGACGGCGACTGGTGGGTCGGCACCGGCGTCGCGTCGGCCGCCTACCCGACCAGCCAGATGCCGGGGAACTCCGCCCGGATCCGGTCCCTGCCCGACGGGCGGTACGCCGTCGCGGTGGCCGCCGTGGACATCGGCACCGGCGCACGCACGGTGCTCGCGCAGATCGCGGCGGACGCTCTCGGCTGCCCCCTCGAGGCCATCGAGCTGGAGATCGCCGACAGCCGGCTGCCGCCCGCCACCGTGGCCGGCGGGTCCTCGGGCACCAGCTCGTGGGGCACCGCGGTCGTGGCGGCGGCCCAGCAGTTCTGCGCCGACCACGGGAGCTCCCCCGACCCGGGCCTGGAGACGACCGTCTCGGCGGCGGACAACCCGAACCAGGAGACGCACGCGATGTACGCCTTCGGCGCGGTCTTCGCCGAGGCCCGCGTGCACCGCCTCACCGGTGAGGTCCGGGTGCCGCGACTGGTCGGGGTCTACTCGCTCGGCCGGGTCATCAACCCGGCCACGGCCCGCTCCCAGCTGCTCGGCGGCCTGACGATGGGCCTCGGGGCGGCGCTGCACGAGGAGGCGTGGCGCGACCCGCGCACCGGCCACTTCGTCACCCAGGACCTCGCGACCTACCACGTCCCGACGCACGCCGACGTGACCGGCTTCGAGGCGCACTGGCTCGACGAGGAGGACCCGCTGGCGAACCCGATGGGAGCCCGGGGCATCGGGGAGATCGGGATCGTCGGGACCGCGGCTGCCGTGGCGAACGCGACCTACCACGCCACCGGCGTCCGGGTGCGGGAGATCCCGATCACCGCCGACCGGTTCCTGGACTGACCTCCGGGCTCCCCCGGACCAGCCGGGTCGCCGCGGTGGCTGCGGCGCCGACGGCCCGCTCCAGCGGCCCGCGGCGCCGCACCGCGGCGTACAGGGCCCCGATCGCGAGCAGCACCAGCGCGTGCCAGTGGAAGGCGTCGTCGGGAGGCCACAGGGCGTCGGTGCGCAGCAGCACGTGCAGGCTGTAGAGGGTCAGCGTCATCGTGCCGGCCCCGGCGAGGACCCGCAGCGCCTCGCGCGGCAGCTCCCCGAGGGCACCGACGAGCAGCAGGCAGCCGCCGATCACGGCCACGGCGCTGCCGGTCGTCTGGGCCAGGTCGAACGTCGTGGCGCTGTGCGGGTGCGCGACGAGCAGCCACTGCCAGGACCCGCCGGTCGGGGTGGTGCCGTACAGGCCCGCGGGGGCGTCGGCGAGCCGGGCGGCCGTGGCGGCAGCGGTCTCGCCCTCGACCGTCGGCGTCGCCGCCCACGCCACCAGGAGCCGGGAGACCACCGTCGCCAGCACGGCGGTCGCGAGCCCCGCGCCGAGCAGGACCCGCTGCACCGTGCGCGCCCGCAGGTCCAGCCGTCCCACTGCCATCCCCACCAGGAGGTAGGCCAGCCAGGGCAGGGCCGGGTAGTAGCCGGTGAGCAGCAGCTCCGCGAGGAGCCGGCCGGGCTCGGCGAGCTGGCCGGGGTCGGGGCTCTCCCAGCCCCGCTCGGGCAGCTCGGGCCGCACCAGGTGCGAGAGCACCGGGACCACGACCGCCCACGCCCCGGCCAGCGCCAGCAGGGCGCGCGGACCGAGCGCGGTGAACGGCAGCGCCAGCAGGAACAGCACGCCGTAGTAGGTCAGGATCACCGCCAGCCCGGAGTCCGGGACCCCCAGGGCGAGGCCGAGCAGCGCCACCAGCAGTGCCCGCACCGCCAGTCCCGCGCACCGGGCGCCGAGCTCCCGGCCCGCGAACCGCTGCCGACCCCCGGTGGCCAGGGCGACCGTGACGCCCGCGAGCACCGCGAACAGCGCCGAGGCCCGCCCGCCGGCGAGCCACTGGGCCGGCTCGAGCTCCCGGTCCGGCCCGAACGGGTCGAGCACGTGGGTGGCGACCATCCCGAGCAGGGCCAGGCACCGGGCGACGTCCAGCCCGACCAGGCGCCCCTCGAAGCGCCCCTCGAAGCGCCCCCCGAAGCGCGTGGTGGCCGCCGGCACCCGCGCCATCGGCGTCAGAACCCGACGCGGCGGGGGCCGGCCGCGCTGCGCACGGCCGTGCCCTTCTCGTGGGCGCTGGTGCGCAGCTCGGCCTGGAAGTCGACCATCCGCTGCTGGAGCCCGGGATCGGTGGCGGCGAGGATGCGGACGGCGAGCAGCCCGGCGTTGCGGGCGTTGCCGACCGCCACCGTCGCGACCGGCACGCCCGCGGGCATCTGCACGATCGAGAGCAGCGAGTCCAGCCCGTCGAGGTGACGCAGCGGCACCGGGACGCCGATCACCGGCAGCGGGGTGACCGCCGCCAGCATCCCGGGCAGGTGTGCCGCGCCGCCGGCGCCGGCGATGAGCACCGACAGGCCCCGACCGGCGGCCTCCTTGCCGTAGGCCAGCATCTCCTCGGGCATCCGGTGGGCGGAGACGACGTCGGCCTCGTGGGCGATGTCGAACTCCGCGAGGGCCTCGGCCGCCGCCTGCATCACCGGCCAGTCGGAGTCCGAGCCCATCACGACTCCGACGCGGGGCTGGTCGCTCATCGCTTCACTCGCTCTCGTTGCCGAGGTCGCCGCGGAACCAGGCGGCGGCGTGCCGCGCCCGCTCCAGGCAGTCCTCGAGATCGTCGCCGTAGGCGTTGACGTGCCCGACCTTGCGGCCCGGCCTCGGCTCCTTGCCGTACAGGTGGACGCGCAGCCGCGGGTCGCGGGCCAGCGCGTGCGGGTAGCCGTCGTAGAGCCGGCCGACCTCCGGGTCCGGGCCGCCGAGGATGTTGACCATCACCGTCCAGCGGGCCCGCGGGGCGGGCGAGCCCAGCGGCAGGTCGAGGACGGCCCGCAGGTGGTTCTCGAACTGGCTGGTGACCGCGCCGTCCTGGGTCCAGTGCCCGGTGTTGTGCGGGCGCATGGCCAGCTCGTTGACGAGGATCCGGCCGTCGGTGGTCTCGAACAGCTCGACGGCGAGGATGCCGGTGACGCCGAGCTCGCCCGCGATCCGCAGCGCGACCGCCTGGGCGGAGACGGCCAGCTCGGGGTCGAGGTCGGGCGCCGGGGCGATCACCTCGTGGCAGATGCCGTCCTTCTGGGTGCTGGCCACGACGGGGTACGCCGCAGCCTGGCCGCTGGGCGAGCGAGCAACCAGCGCGGAGAGCTCGCGGCGGAACTCGACCAGCTCCTCGGCGAGCAGCCCGACGCCGCTCTCCCGGGCGACCCGCAGCGGCTCCGCGCAGTCCTCGGCGGCGTGGACGAACCAGACGCCCTTGCCGTCGTACCCGCCCCGGGTGGTCTTCAGGACGCACGGGAACCCGAACGCCTCGACGTCGGCGACCGAGTCGACCAGCGCGTTGCGCGGGCAGGGCACGCCCAGCTCGGCGAGCCGGGCCCGCATCACTCCCTTGTCCTGCGCGTGCACCAGCGCGTCCGGCCCGGGGCGGACGGCGATCCCCTCGGCCTCGAGGGCGCGCAGGTGCTCGGTCGGGACGTGCTCGTGGTCGAAGGTGACCACGGCGGCGCCGCTGGTCACCTTCCGCAGGGTGGGGAGGTCGCGGTAGTCGCCGACGATCTGGTCGGGCACGACCTGGGCGGCGGAGACGCCCTCGGCCTCCGCGAGCAGCCGCAGCGGCAGTCCCAGCGCGTTGGCGGGCTCCGCCAGCATCCGGGCGAGCTGACCGCCGCCGATGACGGCGAGTGTGGGGGCAGGCACGGGCTGAACTCTAGAGGCTCACCCGGCACCGCCCGACGCCCGTTCCCGGCTCGGGACCGGCCGGGTCAGGACAGCGCGCCGTGGCGCTCCGGCACCGCCACCTCGAAGCGCAGCCCGCGGCCCCGCAGCGTCGTGATCAGGTGCGGCCGACGACTGTCGTCCCCCAGCTTGCGGCGAACCCAGCCCAGGTGCACGTCGATGGTCTTCGACGAGGTCCAGAAGCTCGTCTTCCACACGTCACGCATGAGCTCCTCGCGGGTCACCACGTCGCCGGCGCGCGAGATCAGCGCGGCGAGCAGGTCGAACTCCTTGCGAGACATGGCGACCTCGTCGCCACCCTTCCAAACGCGGCGGCTTTCCGGGTCTAGCCGGATGTCTTGGACCTCGAACACCCGCACAACCTAGAAGACCGAGCGGCGACCGGCAGGCGTTTGACACAAAGTGCCACTGTCCTCTTCCTGCCACTTCGAACACGGGCCCGGCCGGATCGGCCACGCCCGGCGGTCGAGCCGCGAAGGCGCCCTGGCGCCTGAGCGTGTCGAGACCACGCCGACCGGGTCTCGACACGCTCGCTGGCGCTCGCGGCTCGACCAGCAGCCCGGGCCCGTCAGTGCCGCCGGACGGCGACCGGCTCGATCAGGCCGAAGCCGCGGACCGGCCGGGCCGGGAGCCGACGGGTCTCGAACTCCTCGTCGGGCAGCAGCTCGGCGGTGCGGGCGTCGATGATGATCCGGTTGCGCCGCGCGACAGCGGTGAGCCGGGCGGCCATGTTGACCGGCGGGCCGAACACGTCGCCGAGTCGCATCACCACCAGCCCGCTGGCCAGCCCGACGCGGACGTCGGGCATCCGCGGGTCGCGGCCGATGACGTTGATGATCCCCTCGGCGGTGTCGTAGCCGGCCACCGCGTCGTCGTTCACGAAGAGCACCGAGTCGCCGATGCTCTTGATGATCCGGCCGCGCTGCGCGGCCACGACGTCGGCGCAGCGGGACTCGAAGAGCTCCACCAGGTCGCCGATCCGGTCCTCGGAGAGCTCGTTCGACAGGGCCGTGAAGCTGACGATGTCGGCGAACCCGACAGTCAGCTGGGTGGTGTGGAGGTCCTCCTCCTTCGCGCTGAGCGCCTCCACCCGGGCGATCGACGCGGCGAGGTGGCGGCGCCACACGTAGACGAGCAGCTCCTCGAACGGGCCGCCGAGCTCCTCGACCATCCGCCGAGCCGCGTCCCCCCGGGTCTCGGTCCCGGCGTCGGTCCCCGCGAGCTCCTCGATGCGGGGCAGCAGCGCGGTGGTCTCCCAGTCCGCCAGGCGGGCCATGGTCTGGCCGATCGCCCGGGTCAGGTTCACGGCGAGGTCGAAGTCGACCAGCCCCGAGCCGACCATGTCGACGATCACCGAGACCGCCTCGGCGTCCGCCGTCGTGAACGCCGTGTCCGCGCCGTACTCGGGGAACCCCAGCGAGCGCCACAGCCGACGCGCCTGCTCGATGCTCACGCCGGTCTCGGCGGCCACCTCGCTCGCGGTGTAGACCGGGTCGTGGCCGAGCACGCGGCGAGAGAGGCTCCCGGGCTGCTCGGCGCCGCCCTCAGACTGCTTCATCGCGGGTGGTGGCCTCCGTGCCCTGGCTGTGCAGGAGCTCGTGGACGCGGCGCTTGGTCTCCTCGACCCGCGGGATGTCCGGCAGCACCACGCGGCCGTGGGTGCTGGCGTCGCTGACCACCAGGGTCCCGCAGCCGAGCAGCCGGTCGATGAGGTGCAGCTCGATCTCCACGTCGCTGATCCGCGACAGCGGCACGTCGTGGCCGCGGCGGGTGAGCACGCCGGTGCGGGTGATCAGCCGACGGTCGGTGAAGGCGTACGCCGAGGTGAGCCACTCCAGGAACGGCCAGACCACGAAGCGCAGCGCGAGGAACGCCACCGGGACCCACACCGCCCACGTCACGAAGTCGCGGTCGATCAGGACCTGGGCCGCGACGCCGACGGCGAGCAGCCCGACCAGCGTCAGCAGCGGGCCCAGCAGTGCCTTGACATGGGTCCGGCTGCTGACGACGATGCGCTCGCCCTCGTTCAGCAGCTTCGCAGAGATGGCCACGGCCAGATCATCGCACCCTCGGCGCTCCCATGTGACCCGGCACTCACCGGCGCCGCGGGGCCGCCGGGTCCGCGCTCAGACCGGACGCACGTGCACGACGTCCCCGGCGCCCACCGGCACCGGCCCGTCGGGCCCGGCCACCACCAGCCGCCCGTCGGGGTCGATCCCGCTCGCGCGCCCGAGCAGCACGCCCCCGCCGGGCAGCTCGACGCGGACGTCGCGCCCGAGCGTCACGCAGGCCGCCCGGTAGGCGGCGAGCAGCTCGGCCTGGCCCCGCTCCCCGCCCGCCTGCCACCGGTCGTACGCCGCCCGCAGGCTCGCGAGCAGCCCCACCAGCAGCTCGACGCGGTCCGGCGCGGCACCGCTCTCGAGGGCCAGCGACGTCGCGGTCGGCACCGGCAGCTCCTCGGCCCGCAGGTCGACGTTGAGCCCCACCCCGACCACCGCGGCCGCCCCGGCCGGAGTCTCCACCCGCTCCACGAGGATGCCCGCGACCTTGCGCTCCCCGATCAGCACGTCGTTGGGCCACTTCACCCCGGCGGCGTACCCGTCGGCCCGCAGCGCCGCACCGAGGGCGCAGCCGGTCAGCAGCGGCAGCCACGGCCAGGACCGGGCCGGGACGCTCGGGCGCAGCAGCACCGAGAACACCAGACCGGCGCGGGCCGGCATCTGCCAGGAGCGGTCCAGCCGCCCCCGGCCCGCCGTCTGGTGCTCGGCCACCACCACCAGGCCCTCCGGCGCCCCCGCCCGGGCCCGCTCCGCGACGACGGCGTTCGTGGAGGTGACCTCCTCGGCCACCTCGACGCCCATCCCGGGAAGCCGGTCGGCGGCGGCCGCGGCGAGCCGGGTCCCGTCGAGGGGTGGGCGTGCTCCCGCGTCCATGATCACGGGCACTACATTGACCCACGGCCAGCACGGACGCCAACGAGGAGACCACACCAGTGAGCGCACAGCCCGGCGAAGGCACCGAAGTCCCCCAGGACATCGACATCCACACGACGGCCGGCAAGATCGCTGACCTCGACCGCCGCATCGACGAGGCGGTCCACGCCGGCTCGGCGGCCGCTGTCGAGAAGCAGCACGCCAAGGGCCGGCTGACCGCGCGCGAGCGCGTCGGGCTGCTGTTCGACGAGGGCTCCTTCGTCGAGATCGACGAGCTGGCCCGGCACCGCTCGACCGCGTTCGGCCTGGAGAAGACCCGCCCCTACGGCGACGGCGTCGTCATCGGCTACGGCACTGTCAACGGCCGCCAGGTGTGCGCGTTCTCCCAGGACTTCACGGTCTTCGGCGGCTCGCTCGGCGAGGTGTACGGCGAGAAGATCACCAAGATCATGGACCTCGCGATGAAGACCGGCTCGCCGCTGGTCGGCATCAACGAGGGCGCCGGCGCGCGGATCCAGGAGGGCGTCGTCTCCCTGGGCCTGTACGGCGAGATCTTCAAGCGCAACGTGCACGCCTCCGGCGTGATCCCGCAGATCAGCCTGATCATGGGCAACTGCGCCGGCGGGCACGTCTACTCCCCCGCCGTCACCGACTTCACGGTCATGGTCGACCAGACCTCGGGCATGTTCATCACCGGTCCGGACGTGATCAAGACCGTCACCGGCGAGGACGTCTCGATGGAGGACCTGGGCGGCGCCCGGACCCACAACACCAAGTCCGGCAACGCCCACTACATGGCCTCCGACGAGGAGGACGCCATCGAGTACGTCAAGGCGCTGCTGAGCTACCTGCCGCAGAACAACCTCGACGAGCTGCCGGCCTTCGACGAGGAGGCCGACCTGGAGATCTCCGACCTGGACCGCTCGCTCGACACGATCATCCCGGACTCGCCGAACCAGCCCTACGACATGCACGACGTCGTCCGCGCGATCCTCGACGAGGAGGACTTCCTCGAGGTCCAGGAGCTGTTCGCGCCCAACATCATCGTCGGCTTCGGCCGCGTCGAGGGCCGCCCGGTCGGCGTCGTCGCCAACCAGCCGATGCAGTTCGCCGGCTGCCTGGACATCGACGCCTCCGAGAAGGCCGCGCGCTTCGTGCGCTTCTGCGACGCGTTCAACGTCCCGGTGCTCACGTTCGTCGACGTCCCAGGCTTCCTGCCGGGCACCGACCAGGAGTGGAACGGCATCATCCGCCGCGGCGCCAAGCTGATCTACGCCTACGCCGAGGCCACGGTCCCGCTGGTCACGATCATCACCCGCAAGGCCTACGGCGGCGCGTACGACGTGATGGCGTCCAAGCACCTCGGCGCCGACATGAACATCGCCTGGCCGACCGCGCAGATCGCCGTGATGGGCGCCCAGGGCGCCGCCAACATCATCCACCGCAAGACGCTCAAGGCCGTCGAGGCCGAGGGCGGGGACGTGGAGGCGAAGCGCGCCGAGCTGATCGACGAGTACGAGACCACGCTGGCGAACCCCTACATCGCGGCCGAGCGCGGCTACGTCGACGCGGTCATCCCCCCGCACGAGACCCGCGCGGAGGTCGTCCGCTCGCTGCGGCTGCTGCGCTCCAAGCGGGAGACGCTGCCGGCGAAGAAGCACGGGAACATCCCGCTGTGAGCGCCGAGGAGCAGGGCCCCACGACGCCCGAGGCGGCCCGCCCGCTGCTGCGGGTGGTGAGCCCGCACGCCACGCCGGAGGAGGTCGCGGCGATCGTCGCGGTCCTCTCCTCGCTGGGCGGCGGGGCGCCCGCGCCACGCGGTCCCCGGGCCACCTGGGGCCACCCGGCCCGCGGCGTGCGCCAGGTCTCGACCCCGCAGCTGCCAGCCCACGGGCTCGGCGGCTGGCGCACCAGCGGCCTGCCGCGCTGATCCCCCAGGGCCGGTGAGCCCCGGCCAGGGGCCCCCGCCAGGAGGCCCCCTCAGTAGGCCCCCTCAGTAGGCCCCCTCAGTAGGCCCCCTCAGTAGGCCCCCTCAGTAGGCCCCCTCAGTAGGCCCCCTCAGTAGGCACCGTCGAAGTGGGTACTGAGCGCCGTCGAAGGAGGCGCGCAGTGCGACCGAGATGGGACGAGGGACCCGCCGAGCTGGTGCTCGTGCGGCACGGGAACAGCGTCGGCAACGAGGCGGACGCCCGGGCCCGGAAGGCCGGGGCCGAGGAGCTGGACCTGGACGCGCGGGACGCCGACGTGGAGCTGTCGGCGACCGGCCGGGACCAGGCGGCGGCACTCGGGGCGTGGCTGCGCGAGCAGCCCGGCGAGCTGGCGCCGACGGTCGCGATCAGCTCGCCGTACCTGCGGGCCCGGGACACCGCGCGGCTCGCCCTGGCCGAGCTGCGCGACGCGCCCGCGCTCGAGCACGACGAGCGGCTGCGCGAGCGCGACCTCGGCGTCCTGGACGGGCTCACCGGGACGGGGATCCGCGCCCGGCACCCGGAGGAGGCGACCCGGCGCCAGCGGCTCGGCAAGTTCTACTACCAGCCGCCCAGCGGGGAGAGCTGGGCCGACGTCGCCCAGCGGGTGCGGGGTCTCCTGGACGACCTGCGGCACGGCTTCGACGGCGAGCGGGTCTGGCTGTTCAGCCACCAGGCGGTGATCATGACCTTCCGCTACGTGCTCGACGGCCTGAGCGAGGAGGAGGTCCTGGACCTGGACCGGAGCACCCCGATCCCCAACGCGTCGATGACCACCTACTGCCGGCGCGGGCCGTGGCTGGAGCTGGAGTCCTTCGCGGACACCTCCGCGGTGGAGGCCTCGCCGACAGATGTCACCCGCGAGGCCGGCAAGGGCGGTCGGACATGAGTCCCGTCGTCGTCACCCCCGCGGTGCTGCGGGACTGGCCGCTCCCCGCACCGGGCGAGAGCAAGCACGCTCGCGGACAGGTCCTGGTGGTCGCCGGAGCGGCCGCCACCGCCGGCGCGGTGCTGCTGGCCGGCGAGGCGACCCTGCGCGCCGGGGCCGGGAAGCTGGCCCTGGCCACCGTCGACCGGCACGTGGCCGTGCTCGGCGCGGCGGTCCCCGAGTCCGCCGTGACCGGCCTGCGCGAGCTGGACGGCAGCATCGCGCCGGACGCCGCCGCGGACCTGAAGGGCTCCCTCGAGAGCTGCGACGTACTGCTGGCCGGCCCCGGGTTCCTCGACCCGGACGCCGCCGGCGAGCTGTGCGGACGCCTGCTCGAGCAGGTGCAGTCCCCCGTGGTGCTGGACGCGCTCGCGACCGCCTACCTCGTCGACCACCCCGACGCGCTGCGTCGCCTCGAGGGTCGGGCCGTGCTCAACCTGAACCCCGGCGAGCTGGCTCGGCTCGGCGAGCGGGATGAGGCGCCGGGGCCCGACGAGGTGGGCGCCGTCGCCGGCGCGGTCGCGGAGCGCACCGGCGCCGTCGTGCTCTGCGGCGGCACCGAGAAGCTCGTGGCGGCCCCGGACGGCCGGTGCTGGGTGATCCAGGGCGGCGGTCCCGGGCTGGGCGTCTCCGGCTCCGGCGACGTCCAGGCCGGCCTGATCGCCGGGCTCGTGGCCCGCGGCGCGGGGCCGGAGCAGGCGGCCGTCTGGGCCGCGCACCTGCACGCTCGCGCCGGCGAGCGGCTGGCCGCCCGGCTGGGGACCGTGGGCTACCTCGCCCGTGAACTGCTGGCCGAAATCCCCCAGGTCCTCGGCGAGGTCGGCTGACCGGCCCCGCCGCGCGTCCGGCCCCATCCGGCACTGTCACATGGTGACCGGCTGGCCCCCGGTCACCGCGATCACCTCGCCGGTGATGTAGCTGGACTCCGCCGAGGCGAGGTAGACGAACGCCGTCGCCACCTCGGCCGGCTGGCCGGCGCGGCCCAGCGGAGTCTGGGTGCCGAAGGACTCGACCTCCTCCGCTGGCATCGTCGCCGGGATGAGCGGGGTCCAGATCGGCCCCGGCGCTACCGCGTTGACGCGGATGCCGTCGGCGGCCACCAGCTGCGCCAGGCCGCGGGTGAAGTTGACGATGCCGGCCTTGGTGGTGGCGTAGTCCAGCAGCTCCGGCGAGGGCGAGGAGGACTGCACCGAGGAGGTGTTGATGATGCAGCCGCCCCGCGCCATGTGCGGCAGCGTCCTCTGGCACATCCAGAACAGCGCGTACAGGTTCGTCTTCATCACCCGGTCGAGCTGCTCGGTGGTGATGTCGGCGATCCCGCCCGGCTGCGCCATCTGGTACGCCGCGTTGTTCACCAGCACGTCGATGCGCCCGAACTCCGCGACCGTGCGGTCGACGAGCTCGGCGCAGAAGTCCTCCGAGGTCAGGTCGCCGGGCACCAGCAGCGCGCGGCGCCCCGCGTCCTCGACCAGCTTCGCGGTCTCCTGTCCGTCCTCGTCCTCGCCGGGCAGGTAGGTGATCGCCACGTCGGCGCCCTCGCGGGCGAATGCCAGGGCCACCGCGCGGCCGATCCCGGAGTCGCCGCCGGTGATCAGCGCGACCCGGTCGGCCAGCCGGCCGGTCCCCCGGTAGGTCTCCTCGCCGTGGTCGGGCTGCTCGCCCATCCGGCTGGTGACCGACTCCTCGGACCCGGGGCGGGGCAGCTGCTCGCCCGCGGTGTCGGGCTGGTCGTGCTGCCGCTGGGGGTCGGTGGTCTCGGGGCGCTGCTGCGACATCGGGGCTCCTGGAGGTCCGGCGCGCCCGACGGTCCGGCGCGCGTGGCGGCGCGCAGGTACCCACGACGCCCCCACCCATCCCGGGGCCCCGCCCCGGGACCGCGGCTCAGCCCGGCTCGGCCATCCGGTAGCCGACGCCGCCCACGGCCTCGACGTAGCGGGCCCGCCCGGACTGGTCCCCCAGCTTGCGCCGCAGGCTGGCCAGGTGCTCCTCGACCGAGTTCTTGTCGGCCTCGGTGACGAAGTACGACGTGGCGTACCGCCCGCGCATCGTGAGCACCAGGTCGGCCTTGCTGCGCACCCGCGGGCCGGTCTCCAGCAGCGAGGCCAGCAGGTCGAACTCCGGACGGTCCAGCTCGACCGGCACGCCGCGGACGGTCACCGCGCGGCTGCCGGGGTCGAGGGCCAGGTCGGCGAACCGGACCCAGTCGGCGTCGGGCACCTGCGCCGCCTCCGCGGCCGCGGGCACCGCGTGCGGGCGCGGCCGGCGCAGCATCGAGTCCGCCCGGGCACGCAGCTCCCGCGGCCGGAACGGCTTGACCAGGTAGTCGTCGGCGCCGGCCTCGAACCCCTGGACCACGTCGATCTCGTCGGAGAGCGCGGTGATCATGATCAGGTAGGTGTCGCTGAACTCGCGCAGCCGCTTGGCCACCGCGAACCCGTCCATGCCGGGCATGTTGACGTCGAGCGTCGTCAGCAGCGGCCGGTGCTCACGCACCGCCTCGACGCCGGCCGGCCCGTCGCCCGCCACGACGGTCCGGAAGCCGGACTGGGTGAGCACGATGTCGATGAGGTCCCGCACGTCCGGGTCGTCCTCGACGATCACCGCCGTCCACTGCGCGTCCCCGTCCATGGGCAGGAGACTAACGACGCCGGGGCCCCGCCGCTGGGTGTCCTGAAAGTCGGTCGAACCGGGTGCGTAACCTCGCCGGCGTGACCACGCTCGTCCTCGCCTCCGCCTCCCCCGCCCGCCTCGCCACGCTGCGCAGCGCCGGCCTCGACCCGCTCGTCGTCGTCTCCGGGGTCGACGAGTCCCAGCTCGCCGACCTGCCGCCGGCCGAGCTCGCGCTCCAGCTGGCCGAGCTCAAGTGCGCAGCGGTCGCCCCGCGAGCGGAGGTCCCGGCCGACGCGCTCGTCCTCGGCTGCGACTCGGTGCTGGAGCTGGACGGGGCGGCGCTGGGCAAGCCCGCCGACGCCGAGGAGGCGGTCCGTCGCTGGCGCGACATGCGCGGGCGCAGCGGCGTGCTGCGCACCGGGCACTGCCTGCGCGACGCCGCCACCGACCGGGTCGCCTCGGCCACGGCCTCGACAGTCGTGCACTTCGCCGACGTCGACGACGACGAGATCGCGGCGTACGTCGCGACCGGCGAGCCGCTGCACGTCGCGGGGGCGTTCACGGTCGACGGGCTCGGCGGAGCGTTCGTCACCGGCATCGAGGGCGACCACCACAACGTGGTCGGGGTCAGCCTGCCGCTGCTGCGGGAGCTGGTGGCGGAGCTGGGCCACTCCTGGACCGAGCTCTGGGCGCCGCGCTGAGCACCCCGGCCTGAGCACCACGGCCTGAGCACCACGGCTGGGTGCCCGGCCGCTCAGGCCGTGGTGCCCGGCTCCAGCCTGCTGCCGGGCGCCAGCCGGACGCCGCCGTCGACTGTGGAGTCCCGGCCCACGATCGTGATCAGGTCGGGGTCGTCGAGCGCGGCCTCCCCCGGGTCCTGCGGGGAGCCCAGGGCGGCGTCGGCGCCGATGACGCAGCCGGTGTCGACCAGGGACCAGCACACCTGCGCCCCGGCGAGGACCACCGAGTCGGCGGCGACCACGCTGTCGTGGACCTCCGCCCCGGCCTCGACCACGACGCCCGGCCCCAGCACGCTGCGGCGTACCGTCCCGGCGATGCGGCAACCGGGGCTGAGCAGGCTCTCGGAGACCGAGCCACCGTCCAGGACCCGCGCCGGGATCCGCTGCGGCTGCCGGGTCAGGATCGGCCAGCCCGGCTCGGCGAAGACCCCGAGGTCGTCGGAGAGCACCTCGTGGTGCGCCCGCAGGTACAGGTGCGGCTGGCCGAGGTCGCGCCAGTAGCCGTCCAGGGGGTACACGACGGTGCGCCCGCGCTCGACCAGCCGGGGCAGCAGGTGCTCCCCGAAGTCGCCGAGGCCGGTGTCGCCCTCCTCGCCGCCCTCGTCGGCGTCCTGGCTGCGGCTGAGCTCGACGTGCAGCTCGTCGAGGACCGTCGCGAGGACCGCGGGGTCGTAGAGGAAGACCTCGGTCGCCACGACGTCGGTGCCGGGCTCGTCGGGCTTGTAGTCGAACCGGGTCACCCGCCCGTCCTCGGACTCGACGACCGCGTGGTCGCTCGCCCGGTCGCCCACCGGCACCGTGGTCGTGACGACCGTGCACTCGGCCTCGGCCGCCAGGTGGGCCTCGACGACCTCGGCGAAGTCGAGCCGGTAGATGTGGTCGGCGCTCAGCACCGCGAGCACGTCCGGCGCGAACTCCTCGATCTGGTCGCGGATCCGGTAGAGCTCGTCGGCGTTTCCCTGCGCGAACCCGTCCTCGTCCAGGCTGCCGGTGCCCTGCTGGGGTGGCAGCAGCCGCAGGCCGCCGTGGTTGCGGTCCAGGTCCCAGGGCCGGCCGTTCGCGACCTGCTCCTCGAGCGTGGAGCCCTGGAACTGCACCGAGACCCACACGTCGATGACCCCGCTGTGGGCGAGGTTGGAGAGTGGGAAGTCGATCAGCTGGTACACGCCGGCGAACGGGAGGGCGGGCTTGGCGCGCTCGCGGGTCAGCACATCCATGCGTCCGCCGGCGCCGCCGGCCTGGATGATCGCGAGCACGCGGGGCCGGAAGGTGTGCCGGGTCATAGATCGATCCTCACACGGAGGTGGCTACGGCCCGCGGTGCCCCCCGGTGCCCCCCTCGGTGCCCCCGCGCGGCTACTCGACCGGCAGGCCGAGGCCGCGGGCGATGAGCATCCGCTGGATCTCCGAGGTGCCCTCGCCGATCTCGAGCACCTTGGCGTCGCGGTAGAAGCGGGCCACCGGGTACTCCTCCATGAACCCGTAGCCGCCGAAGACCTGGGTGGCGATCCGGGTCGCGGTCACCGCGGACTCGGTGGCGTAGAGCTTGGCGACCGCGGCGGCCTGCTTGAACTCCCGGACCGGCGCGCCCGCGTCCTTCATCGCCGCGGCCTGGTAGGTGAGCAGCCGGCTCGCCCGCAGCATCACCTCCAGGTCGGCGATCTGGAAGGCCACGCCCTGCTTGCGGCCGATCGGCCCGCCGAAGGCCTCCCGGCCCCCGGCGTACTGCACGCTCATCTCCAGGCAGGCCTGGATGCAGCCGACGGCGAGGGCGGCGATCGCCACCCGCCCGTCGTCGAGGGTGGCCAGGAACTGCGCGTAGCCGCGACCCCGCACCCCGAGCAGGTTCGCCTCGGGCACCCGCACGCCGTCGAGGGAGAGCGGATGGGTGTCGGAGGCGTGCCAGCCGAGCTTGTCGTAGGCCTTCTCCGCGGTGAAGCCGGGGGTGCCGGCCGGGATGATGATCGCGCTGAGCTCGGGCCGCTCCTCGCCCGCGGCGTTCCTGACGACCCCGGTGCGGGCGGTCACGGTCACCAGGCTGGTGATCTCGGAGCCGGAGTTGGTGATGAACTGCTTGGCGCCGTCGACGACCCACTCGCCGTCCTCCAGCACGGCCCTGGTCGTGGTGGCCCCGGCGTCGGAGCCGCCGGCGTGCTCGGTCAGCCCGAAGCCGGCGAGCCGCTCCCCCGCGACCAGGTCGGGCAGCCAGGCCTGCTTCTGCTCCTCGGTGCCGTAGGTGAGGATCGGGTTGATGCCGAGGCCGACCGCGGCCTCGAGCGTGATCCCCATCGACTGGTCGGCGCGCCCGATCTCCTCGATCGCCACGCACAGGCTGGTGAAGTCGCCGTCCTCGCCGGCGCCGCCGTACTCCTCGGGGGTGGTCAGCCCGAACAGCCCGAGCCCGCCCATCTTGCGCACGACGTCGACCGGGAAGTGGTGGTCGCGGTCCCACTGCCCGGCGTGCGGCGTGATCTCGGCGTCCGCGAACTCGCGGACGCTGTGCCGGAAGTCCTCGTGCTCGCGGGACAGCTCGTATCCGGTGCTCATGACGGCATGCTAGCCGCGAGGTTAGCGTTTGTTAACCGTCTGCGGCCAGCACTCGGGGCAGCACTCAGGGCAGGAGGAGCCCGACCTCGAGCAGCTCGGCGGTCAGGTCCACCAGCCGCTCCTCGGTGATGCCCGGCGGCGGCTCCAGCGCGATCCGCAGGCTCGTGGTGAGCGTGATTCCCATGGCGAGGTAGATGCGCGCCTCGGCCTCGGCGGGCTCCAGCCCCGGTGCATGGCTCGCCACGAACATCCGGGTGACGTGCGCCAGCTGGCGCTCCAGGTCGGGCAGCACGTTGCCGTGCGAGCCGAGCGGGACCTCGTTGATGAGCGCGGAGATGACCGCGCGGTGACGCTGGAGGCCCGCCACCAGCGTCGCGACGACGTGGCGTACGGCGTCCCGCGTCGGCAGGGCGACGGCTTCGGCCATGCCCGCGCCGAGCGCCTCCAGGACGTCGGCCGTGCTCCGCTCGCGCAGGTGCTCGACGAGGTCGTCCTTGTCCTGGAAGTAGCGGTACAGCGAGCCGACGCTCACGCCGGCCACCTCGGCGACCCGGTTCGTGCTCAGTCCGCCGTACCCGCGCTCTGCCAGGACCTGAGCAGCGGCGAGCAGGATCCGGTCGACCATCTCCCGCGAACGCGCCTGACGCGGCTCCTGCCGACCTCCGGGCCGGCTCATCGACCGCTCCTGGAACGCGAGTAGAACCTGAGCATTTGCTCACTTTAGCGTGACCCCATGACTCCGGCACCGGCACGGACACCCACCCGGTTCGCTCCCGACAGGCAGTGGGCCGAGCGTGCCTCAGCGCCGCTGCGACTGCTGTCCGGACCCGGCGCCCGGCCCACCCCCGCCGAGGTCGCCGCACTGGCGGCCGGGCTGCTGCGCCGCGACGAACCGGCCGCCGCGCTGGCCCGGGCGGTGCGCGAGGACCGGACCGTCTCCATGCGCCAGGTCCACGACGCCCTCGCGCACGGCGTTCCCGACGGGGCCGACGTGCCCGCGCCGCTGCGGGCGTTCCTGGACGCGGTGCGGGTGCGCCCCGTCTGGGTCGACGACGCACTGCTGGCCCGGGGCGCCCGCGCCTGCCGGGCCTTCGGCGCGGACGCCGGGGTGGTGCTGGCGTACGGGTCGCTGCTGGGCGGCTACCGCACAGCAGCGGCGCTCGAGCCCCTGGCCCGGACCGGGCGGCTGACCGGTGCGGAGGCGCTGCGCCGGATCGCCGAGACCACGACCTGGTGGCGGGCGGTCACCGCGCCGGGCGGCCTGGCCGAGGGCGCCGAGGGGCACCGGCTCGCGCTGCACGTGCGGGTCATGCACGGGTTCGTGAACCACCAGCTCGAGCAGGACCCCACCTGGGACTGGGCGGAGCGCGGGGTGCCGATCAACCAGTACGACCAGGCCAGCACCCTCGGCGTCTTCTCGACCAGCTTCCTGCTGCACCTGCGGCTGCTGGGCGTCCGCGTCTCCCGAGCCGACGCCCGGGCGGTGATGCACCTGTGGTCCTACGTCGGCTGGCTGATGGGGGTCGACGAGGACTGGCTGCCGCACACCGAGCGCCGCGGGCGGCGGCTGCTCTACCACTTCCTCTCCCACGACCCGCCGCCCGACCAGAACAGCCGGACCCTGGCCCGGGCCCTGGTGCACATGACCGACGGCATCGGCCTGCCTGCGTGGCGGGCCCGCTACGAGCGCGAGCGCGCCCTCTCCGCCGGGACCTGGCTGCTCGGGCCCGCCGCCATGCGCGACCTCGGCCTGCCGCTGCGCGTGCCCTGGTACGGCGTGGCGCGGGTGGCCAGCAACCTGTGGTGGAGCCACCTCGTCGGGCGGCTCCCCGGGGGCCGGGAGCGCCTGGCGGCGCACGGGGAGCGGGTCTTCGAGCGCCAGGTGGCCCGGTGGGGCACCGACGGCGCGGTCCCCGGTCCGGCCGCCTGAGCCGCTGCCCACGATCCGGCCTGTGACCGGCCCACAGGCCCCAGGCGGTAGCCTGCCGCGCGGAGTCGCCGACGACCCCCGGCGACATCAGCCGTGTCGCGCAGTGCCATCACGACCAGGAGTTCAGGTGCCGGAGAGCAAGCCTCTGCAGAAGGTCCTCATCGCCAACCGCGGCGAGATCGCGGTCCGGGTCATCCGGGCCTGCAAGGACGCCGGGATCGGCAGCGTCGCCGTGTACGCCGAGCCCGACCGCGACGCGGTGTTCGTCCGGATGGCCGACGAGGCGCACTCCCTCGACGGCTCGACCCCGGCCGAGTCCTACCTCGACATCGCCAAGATCATCGCTGTCGCCCAGCGCTCCGGCGCCGACTCCGTGCACCCCGGCTACGGGTTCCTCGCCGAGAACGCGGACTTCGCCCAGGCCGTCATCGACGCCGGGCTGATCTGGATCGGCCCGCCGCCGGCGGCGATCGAGGCCCTGGGCGACAAGGCCAAGGCCAAGCACATCGCCGCCAAGGCGAACGCCCCGCTGGCCCCCGGCACCAAGGACCCGGTCGCCGACGCCGACGAGGTCGTCGAGTTCGCGAAGCAGAACGGGCTCCCGGTCGCGATCAAGGCGGTCTTCGGCGGCGGCGGCCGCGGCCTCAAGGTCGCCCGGACGCTCGAGGAGATCCCCGACGCCTACGAGTCCGCGGTCCGCGAGGCCGTCACCGCCTTCGGGCGCGGCGAGTGCCTGGTCGAGAAGTTCCTCGACAAGCCGCGCCACGTCGAGACCCAGTGCCTGGCCGACTCCCACGGCAACGTCGTGGTCGTCTCCACCCGCGACTGCTCGCTGCAGCGCCGCAACCAGAAGCTCGTCGAGGAGGCGCCCGCGCCGTTCCTGAGCGAGGAGCAGGTCACCGAGCTCTACGAGTCCTCCAAGGCGATCCTGCGCGAGGCCGGGTACGTCGGTGCCGGCACCTGCGAGTTCCTGGTCGGCCAGGACGGCACGATCTCCTTCCTCGAGGTCAACACCCGTCTCCAGGTCGAGCACTGCGTCTCCGAGGAGGTCACCGGCATCGACCTGGTCCGCGAGATGTTCCGGATCGCGGCCGGCGAGGAGCTCGGCTACGACGACCCGGAGATCCGCGGCCACGCCATCGAGTACCGCATCAACGCCGAGGACGGCGGCCGCAACTTCATGCCCGCCCCCGGCACCCTCACCGCGTGGACCCCGCCCCAGGGCCCCGGCATCCGGCTCGACGGCGGCTACGAGAACGGCCAGACCATCCCGGGCTCGTTCGACTCGCTGATCGCGAAGCTGATCGTCACCGGTCGCGACCGCACCCAGGCGCTGGAGCGCTCCCGCCGGGCCCTCGACGAGTTCGTCGTCGACGGCATGCCGACGGTCATCCCGTTCCACCGTGCGGTGGTCTCCGACCCGGCGTACGTCGGGGCCTCGACGCCGTCGGGCGAGGGCGAGTTCGCCGTCTACACGACCTGGATCGAGACCGACTTCGACAACCAGATCGAGCCCTACTCGGGCGACGCCGGCGAGGCCGCCGAGGCCGAGGACCGGCACAAGGTCGTCGTCGAGGTCGGCGGCAAGCGTCTCGAGGTGGTCCTGCCCGGCGGGCTCGCCGGGCTCGGTGCCGGCAGCAGCACCGGCGGCGCCAAGAAGCCGAAGCGGGCGGGCGGCAAGAAGTCCGGTGCGGCGGCCAGCGGCGACGCGGTGACCAGCCCGATGCAGGGCACGATCGTCAAGATCGCGGTCGAGGAGGGCCAGGAGGTCGCGGAGGGCGACGTCATCGTGGTCATGGAGGCCATGAAGATGGAGCAGCCGCTCAAGGCCCACAAGGCCGGCACGGTCACCGGCCTCCAGGCCGAGGTCGGGGCCACCGTCACCAACGGCGCCGTGATCTGCGAGATCAAGGACTGAGCATCACGGCCCCCGGCGGAGCCGGTGCGGCGGACGGGTTCGCCGACACCGTCCCCGAGATCGTCGCGGCTCTCGAGAAGGACCCGGTCCTGGTCGAGAGCGTGATGGGCAACGGCCACACCCGGGAGATCGTCGCCGCACTGCGGGAGAAGGCCGACGCCGCCGAGGTGCCGGTCTTCGTGGTGCTGACCAGGACCCCGCAGGACGTGACCAGCACGAGGCCCGACGAGGAGCTCGCCAGCCTGGTCCACGCCGGGGTCGGCCAGGACGGCGTGTACGTCGTCCACACCACGCTCGGGATCGGTCACGTCGGCGTCTGGGGCGACCTGGACCCGGACCACGACGACGACCAGATCCAGATGAGCCTCGCCACCTACCAGGGCAGCAGCGAGGTGCGCGACCGGCTGGACGACGAGCAGGAGGTGAGCGCGGCGACGACCGCGGCGCTGGCCCTCGACGTCGCGGGCGGGACGACGATCCCGCCCTACGTCGAGCCCTGGCTCAGCGACGACCAGCTCGACGAGTACACCTCCGAGATCTGGGTCGCCAACAACCCGGAGTACGACGGCGGCCCCGACAGTGCCGACGTCAGCATGCCGGCGCTGGTCGGCGTCGCGGTGGGGCTCACGGTCGCGACCCTCGCCTACCGCGCCCTGCGCTCCTCCCCCGGCACCGGCGCGGCCGGGAGGACCCGGGCGAGCACCGGGCCGATCGGCGTCCGGCCGCCGGATCCGGCGCCGGCGACCGAGCCGCTCGACGTCGACGGCGTACGCCGGCAGGCAGCGTCCGCCGTGGACCGGCTCGCCGCCCGCGCCGCCCGGACCGGGATCACCGGCGACCAGCTCGAGACCGCTCTCGGCTGCCGGGCCGCGGCGGAGCAGCTCCTCGACTCCACCGAGGACCTCGACGTCGTCGGCGCCCTGGTGCTGGCGCGCACCGGACTGCGGGCCCTGGAGAAGCGGGACGCCGAGCCGTACCGCTGCTGCTACGTCAACCCGCTGCACGGCGCTGCCCGGTCCGAGCGGGAGGTCGGGGGTGGGGAGCAGGTCCCGGTCTGCACGCGCTGCGCCCGGTCCATCGACCGGCACGCTCCCCTCGACCCGCTCCTCGATCGCCGCCGCCGGGGTCGCGACCAGCCCTACTACGCCGGGACCTCGGTCTGGGCGCGCACCGGCTACGGATCGCTCACCAGCGACCTGTGGCGCGAGGTCCTGCGCACGGAGCGCCGATGAGCTCGGGCTGGGCGCCGCGGCCGCTCGCGGCCACGGGCGCCCTGGTGCTCGGGCTGCTCGCCGGCGCCGGCTCGGGGGGCGCCGTGGCCACGTCCCAGGACACCCGGGCCGTCGCGGAGTTCCCGCCCGGCGACCGGGTCCGGGACGCGGTCGCGGAGATCCGGGACGACGGCGTGCACGTGGCCCCCGACGGACGCTCGATGCTCGACGAGGCCGGCGAGGCTCGGGTCGAGGCCGCGGTCGCGGCCGCGGACCGGGTGCCGGTGCGGGTCATCGTGTGGTCCGAGAGCCGGCACGTCGGGGACGACGCCATGACCGTCGACGCCCAGCTCGAGGCGGCGCTGGGCGAGGAGCGGTCGCTGATCCTGGTCTGGCAGGGGCCGCAGACCGGACGGGTCCTGACGACCGGGGGCTACGCCTACTCGGGCGTCTACTCCAACGACTTCCTGGGCGACCCCGCCGCCACCCTGCCCGAGCTGATCGAGACCGCGCAGCAGACCGAGTGGCGCGAGGACGAGTCGAGCGGCTCCGGCGGCCCGATCGCTGCCGGCGTCGCGCTCGGAGCGATGATCGGCCTGACTGCGAGCGGGGCGGCCCTGATCGTGACCTGGCGATGGCGCCGACGGAGGAGCGGATGAACGACGACCTGACACTCATCCACGAGGGGCTGAGCGACGACGGGGTCTTCGTCCACCCCGACCTGGCCGGCCAGTTCTCCGCCGACGACCTGGCGGCCATCACCGAGCAGGTCGCCGCGAGCGACACGCCCGTCTTCGTGGTCGCCTGGCCGCTGGCCACCAACGACGCGTACGCCGGCAAGGCGGCCGACCTGCTGACCCGGCTGCACGCCCAGCACCCCGAGCCCGGCCAGTACCTGTCGACGACGCAGTTCCTCGGCTCGCCCGGGTACGGCGGGATCCAGCTCGAGGGCCGCCAGTGGGGCCTGCCCCCGGCGCCGGACGGCGAGATGGACTACGAGCTCCTCGGAACCGTCAACATGACCGACCACGAGACGCTCGGAGCCGCCTTCCGGCAGGCGACCGAGCTGCTCGGCACGGACCCCGCCGCCCTCACCCGGACCTACGAGAAGACCGTGGCCGAGCGGAACGCCGAGTACCGGACCGAGCAGGAGGCGACGAGCCGACCGGGGCCCGGTGACGACCCGGACCTCACCGGTCTGCTCGTCGCGGCGCTGATCGTCACGGTGGTGGGAGCCGTGGTGTGGAACCGGATCACCCGGTGGCGCTCGAGGTCCGAGCGGCGCCGCGTGAAGGCCGACCGCCCCTACGTGCTGCCCGCGTCGGCCGTCGTGAGGATCCGCGAGGCCCGGCACCGGGAGCTCGGCAGGACCGCGGACGCCGAGGTGCTCGCCCTGGGCGAGGCGATCGACGACGCCGAGATCGGCGCCACCGACGCGACCGCGTCCTGGCAGGCGGCTCTCGACCACTACGACGCGGCGAAGCAGGTCCTGCGGCGCCGGGCCACCGGGCGGGGCGAGGCCCCGGACGGGATGGCCGGCGTGCTCGACGTGGTCGGCGCCCTGGTGCTGGCGCGGCGCGGCCGGCAGGCGCTCGCCGACGCCCGTGCCGGACGCGCCTTCACCCCCGGCCCGGTCTGCTTCCTGAACCCGCTGCACGACACCCCCACGGGGACCCACGACGTCGAGAGCGGCGGGCGCCGGCTGCAGGTGCCGCTGTGCAAGGCCTGCCGAGCCGCGCTCCGGGCCGGGCGGGAGCCGGAGACCCTCGACGTCGAGCGTCGTGGCGAGCCCGTCCACTACTTCGACTCCGGGGTCGAGCCATGGGCCTCGACCGGGTACGGCGCGCTCCAGCCCGACCTCGTGACGGCCCTGCACGGCCGCCGGTGACCGGGTCCGTGCACGGATGATCTCGGCCGACGTTCCCTACCCGGACACCGTCGCGGCGCTCGCGGACGCGCTGCGCCGCGACCCGGTCATCGTCCACGAGACCCTCGGCGGTGGCGACACCGACGAGGGGATGGACCGGATCGCCCGCCTCGTGGCGCGGGTGCCGTTCCGGACCTACGTCGCGGTCGTCGAGACCCCGCCCGAGGTGGACGCCGGGATGGAGTCCGGCCGCTACCTCGCGACCGCGCTGAGCCGGCGGATCGACGAGCCCGGGCTCTACGTGGTCGCCACCGAGCAGGCCGTGACCGGCATCCGACTGGTCGGCACCGCGTGGGACGAGACGCACTTCGAGCTCCAGGCGACCGAGGACCGAGAGACGGTCGCGGACGCCGCCGGGGTCCGGATCCTCAGCCCGACCGTCGACGTCGAGACGATCCTGCGCACGGCGCTCGCCGAGCCGGTGGGGCCCGACAGCAACGCGCTCTGGGGGGACAGCACCCTCGACGGCGGGCTCGTCGACGACCTCGCCGCCCGCGAGCGGGAGCTGACGCCGTACGAGACGCCTGCCTGGTCCGAGGAGTACGCGTCGCCGTCGTCGCCCGTGGACTGGACCGCCGGCAAGCGCTGGATGGTCGGATCCACGGTCGGCGGCCTGCTCCTGGCGGTGCTCCTGCAGAGCCTGCACGGCTGGCCGGGCTGGCGGCGACGCCCGGCCCTGGTCCACACCGCCCGCGAGCTCGTCCCCCCGGACGTCGCGGAGGTCCGGGCCGAGGCGGACGCCGGCCTGACCGCGCTCGCCGAGGCCCTGGCCACCGCCCCCGCCGGACCGCGCAGCGACCAGGCGGCGCTGGCCCGGGAGGCCGCCGAGCCGCTGCTGCGCTCGACGGACCTGCGCGACGTCGTGGGCGCCCTGGTGCTGGTCCGGGCCGGACGGCACGTCCTCGTCCACGGCGCGCGTTCCTACCGCGCCTGCTACGTCAACCCACTGCACGGAGCCGCCAAGCGCTCGGCACAATGGCGCTTCGGCGACACCGAGGTCGAGGTGCCGGTGTGCCGGGCGTGTGGGCGCGCGTTCGCCGGCGGACAGGCCCCGGCGGCCCTGGTGGTCCGCCGCGGAGGCCGGCCGTACTACGAGGAGGACACCGTGTGGGCCCGCACCGGGTACGGCAGCCTGACCGCGGACCTCGCCGACCTGACCCGGCAGGTCGCCGGCGAGCGGCGGTCCCGGTGAGCCGGCGCCACCGGCTGCGACCGGCCACCGTGGCGCTGGCGCTCGTCGTCTCCCTGGGCGCCGGCCTGCTCGCCGGGCTGGTCCCCGGTCACGAGGCCGCGCCGGAGCCGGACGCCTACGACGAGGCAGTCCTGGCCGCAGCCAGGGCCTCCACGCCCGGCGACCGGGTGCGGGCCGCGGTCGAGGCCGTGCCGGAGACCGGCTTCTACGTCGGCCCGGAGCTGCGCGGCGAGCTCAGCGAGGGCGAGGTCGACGCGATCGAGGAGATCATCGCCGGCTCCCCGGTGCCGATGTTCGTGGTCTGGTGGGACCAGACCACGGACGCGGGCTACGCCCAGCCGCAGAGCGCGATGGACCAGCTGCGCGTCGGCGTCGGCCGCGAGGGGGTCTACGCGCTCGTCTCCCCGGCCGCCCCGCCGACCGTCGCGGCGCTGGGCTACCAGAAGCCGGTACTCGAGGCCGACGGGAAGGGCCGGCCCGCCGCCGCCCTGACCCGCCTGGTCACTGAGCTGGCCGCCTCGGAGCCCGCCCGCCCCGGGGAGCCTCGGCCCGGCTCGGACTACTGGGGAGGCGCCCGTGGCGGCCTCGCTGCCGGGCTGAGCTTCGCGTTCCTCGGCTACCTCGGGCTGCTCCTCCTCGGCGCCCTCGGCGCCGTCGCCACGCGCTCCCGCGTGGCCTCGGAGGCCGGGCCATGACCCGGATCGACGAGCCGCTGCTGAAGGAGATCGAGGCCGAGCTCGGCAAGGACGGGGTCTGGGTCGCGCCCGCCCTGCGCAAGGACGTCCCGCCCGCCCAGGAGGCGCGTCTCGAGGAGGCGGTCGTCGATGCCCCGACGCCCACCTACGTCGTCCTCGTCGAGCTCGACCACCGCGACCCGCTGACCAGCGGAGATCCCGACCAGCTGGCGAACACGATTCGGGACGACACCGGCCGCTCGGGGATCTACGTCGTGCCGGAGGCACGCATCGCCGACGAGCCGTACCGGCTCGACCTCGTCGCCTATCCCGAGGACTCCGGACTGTTCACGGTCTCCGCGGTCGCCGGATCCGAGCACCCCGACGACCTCGGCGCCCAGACGCTGCGGGCCCTGGAGCTGCTGGAGTCCGGCGACGCCGACCGGCTCCACGACGAGCTGAACGGCATCGAGACCGGAGCCGAGACCGACACCGGGAGCGAGACCGGCACCGTCCCCACCCCGGCCGCTCCGGCCGGCGACGACGGGAGCGGATCCGATGTCGCGGGCCTCCTGCTCGCGGTGCTGGTCCTGGTCGTCGCGGTGGTCGGCACCGTCCGCCACCGCCGACGCTTCCCGGCCACCCTGCCCGCACCGCCGTCCGCCACCGGCGCGTCCTTCACGCTCCCGCCGGCGGTGCTGAGCACCGTGCGCGCGGCGGAGGACCGGCGCAACGAGTCGCGCGCGCAGGCGGACGTGCTCGCCCTGGGCGAGGCGATCGACGCCGCCGAGCTGGACCCGCGCCGCGCCGCCTCCCTGGCGGCCTGGCAGGCGGCGCTGGACCACTACGACGTCGCCCGCCGGATCCTGGACCGCGACCACTCCCCCGCCGACGCGGTCGGCGCGACCGTGCTCGCGGGCCGGGGCCGGTCGGCGTTGGCCGCTGCGGCGCGCGGGCGCGGCTGGAGCCCGTCGCCCGGCTGCTACTTCAACCCGCTGCACGAGGGGACGGCGGCGCCGGTGCGCTGGCGCGACGGCGACCTCACCATCCGGGTGCCCGCCTGCGCGCCGTGCGCCGGCGCCCTGGAGGCCGGCGAGGAGCCGTCCGACGTCCTGGACTTCGTGTCCGAGGGCCGGCCCGCCCACTACTTCCGTCTCGACCTCGGCCCGTGGAGCACGACCGGCTACGGCTCCCTGGACCCCGACCTGCTCGGCCGGCTCCTCGACCGCCGGGGCTAGCCCGGGCCGGGTTCTCTACCCTCGTCGCCATGGGCACCCCGAGGTCCGACCTCCGCGAGCCGCAGGAACGGGCCTCCCCGCGGGCGCGGCTGATGTGGCGCTGCGTCGCGGTCGCGGAGGGCCTGGTGCTGGTGGCGGCGCTCACGGCCGGCGTGGTGCTGACCGACCTGCTGCGCTGGTGGCTGCTGGTCCCGCTCGCGCTCGCCGTGGCGGCGTACGCCGTGGTCGTGCCGCAGTGGCGCTACCGCGTGCACCGCTGGGAGGTCACCGACACCGCTGTCTACACCCAGACCGGCTGGTGGGTCCGTGAGCGCCGGATCGCACCGATGTCACGGATCCAGACCGTCGAGCACACCCAGGGTCCGGTGGACCGGCTCTTCGGGCTCGCCTCGGTCCGGGTCACGACCGCCTCGGCGGCGGGCGCCCTGCTCATCGAGGGGCTGCCGGACGACCGGGCCCGCAGCCTGGCCGAGGAGCTGACCCGCAAGGCCGACGCCGTCGAGGGGGACGCGACGTGACCGGGGCGGCGCCGGACCCGGAGGGTGCCGGCACCGAGCAGTGGCAGCGGCTGGACCCCCGGATGCTGGTCGTCCACCCGGTCCAGGAGCTGGTCCGCTTCCTGCCGGTCCTGATCGGCGCCTTCGTGGCCGGCCGCGCCACGGGCGCCGGCATCTGGCAGGTCCTCGGCGTGGTGGTCCCGGTCGCGCTCGGTGTGCTGCGCTACCTGACCACCCGCTACCGGCTGACCGCCGACCGGGTCGAGCTGCGCACCGGCCTGCTGCAGCGCCGGCTGCTGTCCACCCGCGTCGACCGGGTGCGCACCGTCGACCTGACCGCCAGCCCGACGCACCGGCTGCTGGGGCTGACGACGATGCGGATCGGGACCGGGTCCACCGACGAGGACGGCTTCGACCTCGACGGTCTCCCGGTCGCCGCGGCGCGCCGGCTGCGCGAGCAGCTGCTGGGCGGGGTCCCGGCCGACCCGGCCCCGGCCGCCGAGGACTCCCCGGTCGCGCTGCGCCTCGACCCGCGCTGGGTCCGGTACGCCCCGCTGACCAGCACCGGGCTGGTCGCGGCCGCGGCCGCACTGGGCGTCGGCGCCCAGGTCCTGGACTCCCTCGGAGCCTGGCGGGTCCTCGACGTCGAGGGCCGGCCCGCGAGCCTGCCGGCGCTCGGCCTCGCGGCCGCGGGAGCCCTGGTCGTGGCGGCGGCGGTCTCCGCGCTCGCGGTCGTGGGCTACCTGGCGGCCAACTGGGACCTCCGGCTCTCGCACCGGGGCCGGTCCTGGCACCTGCGGCGCGGCGCGCTCACCACCCGCGAGACCACCCTCGACGACGACCGGGTCGCCGGGGTCACGCTGGCCGAGCCGGTCGGCCTGCGGCTGGCCGGCGCCGCGACCGTGCAGGCCATCGTCACCGGGCTGGACCGGGAGGAGCGCGGCAGCAGCACCCTCGTCCCGCCGGCGCCGTACGCCGTGGCCGCCGGGGTGGCCGCGGCGGTGCTCGGCAGCCACCGGCCGTTGACCGACCCGCTGCGTCCGCACGGCCCCGCCGCGGTGCGGCGCCGCTGGGTCCGCGCGCTGGGCCCCGCTGCCGGGGTCGCCGCCACCGCGGCGGCGCTGGTGCTGCTGGCCGGGACGAGCCCGTGGCTGCTGGGCGCCGGCGCGCTCGCGCTCGGGGTCGCGCCGCTGCTGGCCCGGGACCGGGCCGCCTCCCTGGGCCACGCGCTCACCGAGCGGCATCTGGTGGCCCGCAGCGGCAGCGTCGTCCGACGCCGCGAGGTGCTCCAGACCGACGCCGTCATCGGGTGGGTGCTGCGCGAGACCTGGACCCAGCGGCGCGCGGGCCTGGTCACGCTGCTGGCCACCACCGCGGGCGGCGACCAGGCCGTCGAGGTGCCCGACCTCCCCGGCCCCGAGGCGGTCGCGCTGGCCTCGGCCGCTACGCCGGGATTGGTCACCCAGTTCCGGATCGTGGGACCGCCGTGAGACGCCGGACACCTCGGGCGGTGCCGGCCCGCTCGCCCCGCTAGCGTGTGCGCCATGTTCTCCAAGGTGCTGGTGGCGAACCGCGGCGAGATCGCGGTCCGGGCGTTCCGTGCGGCCTACGAGCTCGGGGTGCGCACGGTGGCGGTCTTCCCCTACGAGGACCGGGGCTCCGAGCACCGGCTCAAGGCCGACGAGGCCTACGAGATCGGCGAGCGCGGCCACCCGGTGCGCACCTACCTCGACCCCGAGACCATCGTCG
Organism: Nocardioides pantholopis; assembly: GCF_003710085.1. Taxonomy (NCBI): domain Bacteria; kingdom Bacillati; phylum Actinomycetota; class Actinomycetes; order Propionibacteriales; family Nocardioidaceae; genus Nocardioides; species Nocardioides pantholopis. The sequence continues at coordinate 3,162,576 of NZ_CP033324.1, forward strand.
CCGCCGCCGTCCGCGCCGGCGCCGACGCGGTCTACCCGGGCTACGGCTTCCTCTCCGAGAACCCCGCCCTGGCCGAGGCCTGCGCCAACGCCGGGATCACGTTCGTCGGCCCCACCGCCGACGTCCTGGAGCTGACCGGCAACAAGGCCCGCGCCATCGCCGCCGCGAAGGCGGCCGGCGTGCCCACGCTGGCCAGCGTCGAGCCGTCCACCGACGTCGACGCGCTGGTCGAGTCCGCCGCCGACCTCCCCTACCCCCTGTTCGTCAAGGCCGTCGCCGGCGGCGGCGGGCGCGGCATGCGTCGGGTCGACGACCCGAGCCGGCTGCGCGAGGCCGTCGAGACCTGCATGCGCGAGGGCGAGGCGGCGTTCGGCGACCCCACCGTCTTCATCGAGCAGGCAGTCGTCGAGCCGCGCCACATCGAGGTGCAGATCCTCGCCGACGCCGAGGGCAACGTCATCCACCTCTACGAGCGCGACTGCTCGGTCCAGCGGCGCCACCAGAAGGTCGTCGAGATCGCCCCGGCGCCGAACCTCGACCCGGAGCTCCGCGACCGGATCTGCGCGGACGCGGTCCGCTTCGCCCGCGAGATCGGCTACCGCAACGCCGGCACCGTGGAGTTCCTGCTCGACCCGCACGGCAACTACGTCTTCATCGAGATGAACCCGCGCATCCAGGTCGAGCACACCGTGACCGAGGAGGTCACCGACGTCGACCTCGTGCAGTCGCAGCTGCGCATCGCCGCCGGCGAGACGCTCGCCGACCTGGGCCTGTCCCAGGAGAGCATCACGGTGCGAGGCGCGGCCCTGCAGTGCCGGATCACCACCGAGGACCCGGCCAACAACTTCCGCCCCGACACCGGGGTGATCACCACCTACCGCTCGCCGGGCGGCGCGGGCGTGCGCATCGACGGCGGTACGACGTACACCGGCGCGGAGGTCTCCGCGCACTTCGACTCGATGCTGGCCAAGCTCACCTGCCGGGGCCGGACCTTCGACAAGGCAGTCGCCCGGGCGCGCCGGGCGATCGCGGAGTTCCGCATCCGCGGGGTCTCCACGAACATCGCCTTCCTCCAGGCGGTGCTCGCCGACCCCGACTTCGTCGCCGGGAACGTCACCACCTCGTTCATCGAGAGCCACCCGCAGCTGCTCCAGGCGCGCAGCTCCGGCGACCGGGGCACCAAGCTCCTCACCTACCTCGCCGAGGTCACGGTGAACCAGCCGCACGGCCCGGCGCCGGTCAGCGTCGACCCCGCCACCAAGCTGCCGGACACCAACCTGGACGTCCCGGCCCCGAACGGCACCCGGCAGCTGCTCCTCGAGGTCGGCCCCGAGGAGTTCGCCCGGCGGCTGCGCGAGCAGACCCGGGTCGCCGTCACCGACACCACCTTCCGCGACGCCCACCAGTCGCTGCTGGCCACCCGGGTGCGCACCCGCGACCTGCTCACGGTCGCGCCGCACGTGGCCCGCACGACCCCCGAGCTGTGGTCCCTGGAGGCCTGGGGCGGCGCGACGTACGACGTGGCGCTGCGGTTCCTGGGCGAGGACCCGTGGGACCGGCTGAGCAAGCTGCGCCAGGCGGTGCCGAACATCTGCCTGCAGATGCTGCTGCGCGGGCGCAACACGGTCGGCTACACGCCGTACCCGACGAAGGTGACCGACGCGTTCGTCCAGGAGGCCGCGGCCAGCGGGCTCGACGTGTTCCGGATCTTCGACGCCCTCAACGACGTCGAGCAGATGCGCCCCGCGATCGAGGCGGTCCGCGCGACCGGCACGACGGTCGCCGAGGTCGCGCTGTGCTACACCGGCGACCTCTCCGACCCGGGCGAGAAGCTCTACACCCTCGACTACTACCTGCGGCTCGCGGAGCGGATCGTCGAGGCCGGCGCCCACGTCCTGGCGATCAAGGACATGGCCGGCCTGCTCCGGGCCCCGGCGGCGCGGCGGCTGGTCACCGCCCTGCGGGAGAACTTCGACCTGCCGGTGCACCTGCACACCCACGACACCCCCGGCGGCCAGCTGGCGACGCTGACCGCCGCGATCGAGGCCGGCGTCGACGCCGTCGACGCGGCCTGCGCCTCGATGGCCGGCACCACGTCCCAGCCGGCGCTGTCCGCGCTGGTCTCCGCCACCGACCACTCCGAGCGCGAGACGGGCCTCTCGCTGGCCGCTGTCAACGCCCTGGAGCCGTACTGGGAGGCCACCCGCCGCGTCTACGCGCCGTTCGAGTCCGGGCTGCCCTCCCCCACCGGCCGGGTGTACCGCCACGAGATCCCCGGCGGCCAGCTCTCCAACCTGCGCCAGCAGGCCATCGCGCTGGGCCTGGGCGAGAAGTTCGAGCAGGTCGAGGAGATGTACGCCGCGGCGAACGACATCCTCGGCAACGTCGTGAAGGTGACCCCGTCCTCCAAGGTCGTCGGCGACCTGGCCCTGCACCTGGTGGCCGTCGGCGCCGACCCGGCCGAGTTCGCGGAGCACCCGCAGAAGTTCGACATCCCCGACTCGGTGATCGGCTTCCTCAACGGCGAGCTCGGCGACCCGCCCGGCGGCTGGCCCGAGCCGTTCCGCACCCGCGCCCTGGAGGGCCGCAGCTGGCAGCCCCAGGACGAGGAGCTCAGCGCGGAGCAGGAGGCCGGCCTCGCCGGCACCTCGAGCGAGAGCAGCCCCACCCGGCGCCGCACCCTCAACGAGCTGCTCTTCCCCGGCCCGACGAAGACCTTCAACGAGGGCCGCGCGGTGTACGGCGACACCTCGGTGCTGCCGACCCTGGACTACCTCTACGGCCTGCGCAGCGGCACCGAGCACGACGTGGAGCTGGACGCCGGCAAGACCCTGATCCTCGGGGTCCAGGCCGTCAGCGAGCCCGATGAGCGCGGCTTCCGCACGGTGATGTCGCTGATCAACGGCCAGCTGCGCCCGATCAGCGTCCGCGACACCAGCGTCTCCGCGGAGGTCGCGGCCGCCGAGAAGGCCGACTCCGGCCAGCCCGGCCACGTCGCCGCGCCGTTCCAGGGCGTGGTGACCCTCGCGGTCGCCGAGGGCGACCGGGTCGAGGCCGGCGACACCGTGGCCACGATCGAGGCGATGAAGATGGAGGCGGCGATCACCGCGCCGGTCGCCGGCACTGTGCAGCGCATCGCGCTGGGCAGCACCCAGGCCGTCGAGGGCGGCGACCTGGTGCTGGTGGTCGGCTGAGCCGGCGGCTCACACCGACTGTCGCGACGACGGCAGGGTCCTGGACATCATCAGCTCCTCGCGGCCGTCGCGCACGTGCTCCCTGGCGCCGGTGAAGGCGTAGCCGAGGCGGGTGTACGCGCGCCGGCCGCGGGGGTTGTCCTCCATCACGCCGAGCGCGAGCGTGGTCGCCCCCGCCTCCTGCGCGACGGACTCGCAGGCGTGGACGAGAGCCTCGAGGACACCCGTGCCCCGCGCGGCCGGGGCCAGCCACATGCCCATGACGCACCACCCGCCGTCGAGCTCGTAGACGCCGGCCATGCCGACGTCGACGCCGTCTCGGGACGCGAGGAAGGTCGCCGGCCGGGCCGCCCGCCTGCGCCACTCCGCCTCGTCGAACGCCTGCTCCCTCGCCCAGGTGGAGCCGAACATCTCCGGGGACTCCGCCAGGGCAGCCAGCCGCACCGCCCGCAGGCGCCGCCAGTCCTCGGGCCCGACCCGGGTCAGCTCGGCCGCCAACGCTCGCCCCGGGCTCAGCCGGCCGCGAGCGTGAAGTGCGCGGCCCGCAGGCCGGCCCAGGTCCGGAAGTCGGAGCCGGAGATCGTGTAGTCGTTGCGGGCACCGTCGATGGTCACGGTCTGCACCCAGCCGCCGGCGCCCGGGTACGTCGTCACGCTCAGGTTCTGGATGGCCCCGGCGGAGGGCCAGCGGGCGGCGAAGCGGTCCAGCGGGATCGAGACCTGCCAGGTGCTGACCGGGTCGTAGCCGTCCGGCCCGGAGACCAGGTAGGGAGCGTTGCCGGCCAGCATCCAGCCGCCGTTGCTGGAGGAGAACTGGGTGAACGCCGGCCGGCCACCGTGGGTGAGGACCTTCTTCGCCGTGGCCTTGATCGCCCGGGTGGCGGCCGGGTGCTCGGCGGGCACGCCGCCGTAGACCTGGTCGGAGGTGGTGTCGTAGACGTCGAAGTAGCCGTGGCTGTCGAAGTGCCGCTCGTACGCGGCGTAGGAGCGCGCTGCGACGGCCTGGGTGCGGACCGCGTTCGGGTGCCACAGGGCCGGCATCTCGTCGGCGACGACGCCGCGCAGGTAGGGCTCCAGGCCGACGATGTTGACGGTGTCGCGGTTCTTGCTGGACTTGCCGGACTTCGCCGGCGAGGCCGAGCGCAGGGTGCCGCGGTAGGTGACCTTGCCCTTCGACGTGTGCAGGGTGATCGCCCGGCCGCCGGCAGAGAACTCGGCGTCGCCGCGCACGGTGCGCCAGGTGCGCCAGCCCTTGCCCTTCGCCTTCCAGGCGATCGTGCTGCGTCCCGAGCCGGCCCCCTTGATCCGCCACTGCGCGGCGGTCCGGCGGGCCTTGTCGCTGCCCTTGTCCAGGCGCCAGCTCTTGCGCGCACCGACGGCCTTGACGCTGAGCCGCGAGCGGGTGTCGACGCGCACGTCGCTGGTGGTGTCGGCGGTGATCAGGACCTTGATCTTGCCGCGGGCGGTGCCCCACCGGGTTCCGGGGTAGTAGTGCGCGAGGATCTGGCGGTAGCCGACGCCGCGTTCCGCGGCGGCCTTCGCGCCGTACTGGGACATGCCGTGGCCGTGGCCGTAGCCCTGGCCGGAGGCCACGATCGTCGTGGCGCCGGCGGGGACCGGCACCACCTGGTCGCGGGCGACCGCGGGGGTGCCGGCGACCAGGGTGCCGGCCAGGGCGAGGGCGGCACTGGCGGCGGTCAGCGCGGCGCGCCGGGACCGGGGGAACGACATCTGCACTCCAGGGGGAGGAACGAGCACGGGTTCCCGATCGGAGCACACCGGCCCGGACCTTGGCAAACCTGTCGCGTACCGGACTAGCGGCGCGACGAGGCGGTCCCGTCCCGGGAGCGGCGCCGCGTGCGTCAGACCCGGTGCAGGCGCCGGGCGGCCTCGGCCACCGAGCCACTGACCGAGGGGTAGACCGTGAACGCACCGGCGAGCTGGTCGGCGGTGAGGGACTCCGAGACCGCGAGCGCGACCGGGTGGATCAGCTCGCTGGCCCGCGGGCCGACGACGACGCCACCCACCACCGTGCCGGTGCCGGGGCGGCAGAAGAGCTTCACGAAGCCGTCGCGGACGCCCTGCATCTTGGCGCGCGGGTTGCCCGACATCGGCAGCGTGACGACCTCGGCGTCGATCTCGCCAGCCTCGACGGCCTGCTGGGACCAGCCCACGGTGGCGATCTCGGGGGCGGTGAAGACGTTGGAGGAGACCTTCTTCAGGTCCAGCGGGTGCACGGTGTCGCCGAGGAAGTGCGCCATCGCGATCCGTCCCTGCATCGCGGCGACCGAGGCCAGCATCAGCACGCCGGTGCAGTCGCCGGCGGCGTAGATCCCGCGGGCCGAGGTCCGCGAGACCCGGTCGACGTTCACGAAGCCGCCGTCCTTGAGCACGACGCCCGCCTCCTCGAGGCCCAGATCGGCGGTGTTCGGGATCGAGCCGAGGGCGAGGATGCAGTGCGACCCCTCCACCGTCCGACCGTCGGTGAGCGTGACCGTGACCGTGTCGCCGGTGCGGGAGACCGACTCCATCCGGGACTTGGAGAGCACGTTCATGCCGCGACGGCGCAGCACGTCCTCGAGCACCGCGGCGGCGTCGGCGTCCTCGCCGGGCAGCACCCGGTCGCGGGAGGAGACGAGCGTGACCGGGATGCCGAGGTTGAGGTAGGCGCTGGCGAACTCGGCGCCGGTGACGCCGGAGCCGACCACGATCAGCTCCGAGGGCACGTCGGTGAGGTCGTAGACCTGCTCCCAGGTGAGGATCCGCTCCCCGTCCGGCTGCGCGGTCGGCAGCGTGCGCGGGGCGGCGCCGGTCGCGACCAGCACCGCGTCGCCCTCGATCGTCTCCTCGCCACCGTCGGCCAGGCTCGCCACCACGCGGCCGGGGCCGTCGAGACGACCGCGGCCCCGCACGATGCGGATGCCGTCGCGGACCAGGCGGCGCTCGATGTCGCTGGACTGGGCAGTGGCCAGCCGCTTCACCCGGGCGTTGACCTTGGCCAGGTCGACCCGGATCGTGCTCGCCGCGTCACCCTCCTGGTCCTCGAAGGCGATGCCGAGCTCGGCCGCGCCGCCCAGGTCGCTCATCACCTCGGCGGTCGCGATCAGGGTCTTGCTCGGCACGCAGTCGGTGAGCACCGCGGAGCCGCCGACGCCGTCGGAGTCGATGATCGTCACCTCGGCGCCGAGCTGGGCCGCCACGTGGGCGGCCTCGTAGCCGCCCGGGCCGCCGCCGAGGATGACCGCGCGGTCCATCGCCATCTGCTCGTCCGCCCGGATCAGAAGTTGATCATGTGGCCGGCGAGGCCGTGGACGGCCTCCTTCACGGACTCACCGAGGGTCGGGTGCGCGAAGACGTTGCGGGCCACCTCGTCGGCGGTCAGGTCCCACGTCTGGGCCAGGGTCAGCACCGGCAGCAGCTCGGTCACGTCGGGGCCGATCAGATGCCCGCCGATCAGCTCGTTGTGCTCGGCGTCCGCGATCAGCTTGACGAAGCCGACGGCCTCGCCCAGGCCCTGGGCCTTGCCGTTGGCCGAGAACGGGAACGTCGCGGTCTTGACGTCGTACCCCTTCTCCTTGGCCTGCGCCTCGGTGTAGCCGAAGGAGGCCACCTGCGGCTGGCAGTACGTCGCGCGCGGGACGAAGTCGAACGCGACCGGCATCGTCTCGGCACCGGCGATGGTCTCGGCGGCCACGATGCCCATCGCCTCCGCGACGTGGGCGAGCATCATCTTGCCGGTGACGTCGCCGATCGCGTAGACGCCCTGGACGTTGGTGCGGCCGAAGTCGTCGATGGCGATCGCGCCGCGCTCGGTGAGCTCGACGCCGGTGTTCTCCAGGCCGTAGCCCTCCACCCGCGGCGCGAAGCCGAACGCGGCGAGCATCTTGTCGGCCTCGAGGACCTGCTGGTCGCCGCCGGCCGCGGGGCTGACCGTGACCTTGACGCCGGAGCCGGTGTCCTCGACGTTCTCGACCTTGGTCGAGAGCAGCACCTTCACGCCGAGCTTCTTGTAGTGCTTGAGCAGCTCCTTGGACACGTCGGCGTCCTCGGTGGGGACCATCCGGTCCAGGAACTCCACGATCGTCACGTCGACGCCGAAGTTCTTCATCACGTAGGCGAACTCGACGCCGATCGCGCCGGAGCCGCCGATGATGATCGAGGAGGGCAGGTTCTCGTCGAGGATCTGCTCCTCGTAGGTGACGACGTTCTGGCTCTTCTGCATCCCGGGCAGCATCCGCACCTGGGCGCCGGCCGCGATGATCAGGTCGTCGCAGGTGTAGGAGGCGACGTTGCCGTCGGCGTCCTTGACGTCCACGGCCTTCGGGCCGGTGAGCGTGCCCCACCCGTTGATCTCGGTGATCTTGTTCTTCTTCATCAGGAAGTGGACGCCCTTGACGATGCCGGCGCTCACCTGCCGCGACCGCTTGTGGGTCGGGCCGTAGGACATGGTGGCGTCGCCCTCGATGCCGAACTTGTCCTTCTCGTGGGCCAGCACATGCGCCAGCTCGGCGTTCTTCAGCAGCGCCTTGGACGGGATGCAGCCGACGTTGAGGCAGACACCGCCCCAGTACTTCTCCTCCACCACGGCAACGGACTTGCCGAGCTGCGCGGCGCGGATCGCCGCGACGTAGCCACCAGGGCCGGCACCAAGGACGAGGACATCGAAGTGGGAGCTCACGGCCCCAGCCTAGGACCGTCGACTGCCTCGGCCCAACGCGGGCCGTCCCGTCCCGGCGGACCATGCCCTAGCCTGAGGGCCGTGACGCTCTACGCCGCCTACGGGACCAACCTCGACCCGGCGCGGATGGGCGAACGTTGTCCGCACTCCCCGCTGCGGACCACCGGCTGGCTCGAGGGCTGGCGGCTGACCTTCGGCGGCGAGGAGCACGGCTGGAACGGCGCCCTCCCCACGATCGTGCAGGACTCCTTCGAGCAGGTCTTCGTCGCCGTCTACGACGTCACCCGCAAGGACGAGACCACCCTGGACGGCTGGGAGTCCGCCGACTACGGGCTCTACCGCAAGACCAAGGTCCGGGTCGCGACGATGACCGGCGAGGTGGTCGCCTGGACCTACGTCCTCGACGCCTACGAGGGCGGCCTGCCCTCCGCCCTGCACCTGGGCGCCCTCGCCGACGCCGCCGACGCCGCCGGCGCCCCCGCGGACTACGTCGCCGCCCTGCGGGCGCGGCCGTGCCGGTCGACGGGGTTGTGAGGGGGCCTTCCCCACCCCACCCGCTTTTCGGCGACTTCCCCGGCTGAAGCGATCCGCTCCGACCCCCACCAGCGGTGACCTAGCCACCGTTTCCGCGACTCAAACCGTGGCAGGCTCACCGCAGCCCCCAGGCGGGACTTCACCCCCGAGCACCCGCCACCTAGAGTGCGCCCGTGAGCGATCAGTCCCCGCACGCCCTGGCCGAGCAGGCCGCCCGCACCCTCGCCGAGCTGACGGGGGTGGAGCGCCACGACGTGGCGCTGGTCCTCGGGTCCGGCTGGCTGCCCGCCGTCGACGCCCTGGGGACGCCGACCGCGGAGATCGCGACGACCGACCTGCCCGGGTTCAGCCCGGCCGCCGTGGCCGGGCACTCCGGGAAGATCCGCTCGGTGCGCTCGGGCGAGCGGAACCTGCTGGTCTTCCTCAGCCGTACCCACTACTACGAGGGCCGGGGCGTCGACGCAGTCGTGCACGGCGTGCGTACGGCGGCCGCCGCCGGCTGCAGCAGCATCGTGCTGACCAACGGGGCCGGCGGCCTCAAGGAGACCTGGGAGCCCGGTCAGCCGGTCCTGATCAGCGACCACATCAACCTGACCGGCCGCTCCCCCATCCACGGCGCGAACTTCGTGGACCTGACCGACCTGTACTCGAGCCGGCTGCGGGCCCTGTGCCGCGAGATCGACCCCACCCTCGACGAGGGCGTCTACGTCCAGTTCCCCGGCCCGCACTACGAGACGCCTGCCGAAGTGCGGATGGTACGGACCATCGGCGGCGACCTCGTGGGGATGAGCACTACGCTGGAGGCCATCGCGGCACGCGAGGCGGGCCTGGAAGTTCTCGGAATCAGCCTTGTCACCAACCTCGCGGCCGGCATCAGCGGGGAGCCCCTCAACCACGAGGAGGTCCTCTCGGCCGGACGTGCCGCCGCGTCACGCATGGGCGAGCTGCTCGGGAAGGTCGTCCCCAGGATCTGATATCCCAGGGAAGGGACCATGTCGGCCGCCGACACCCGAGAGCTGCTCATCGACGCAGCGCTGCGCGCCTTCGCCGAGCACGGCATCCACAACGCGTCCCTGCTGGAGATCACCCGGATGGCCGGGCAGCGCAACCGCGGCGCCGTCCACTACCACTTCGGCTCCCGCGAGCGCCTGCTCCTGGCCACCCTGGAGGCGCCCGCGGCGATCCTCGGCACCCGCGAGCGCGAGCTGCTGGCCCGGGCCCAGGAGCACTCCGAGGACGACGTCGCGCCGGTGCTCGAGGCGGTGATCCGCCCGGTCGTGGAGCTCTCCGAGAACGGTTGGCGCGGCCGCTGCTACCTCAAGATCCTCGCCGAGGTCGCCTACGAGGCCCGCACCACGATGTCGGCGCCGGTGGCGGCGCTGATCGCGGAGACCGGCGGCTACGAGGTCCTCGAGGGCCTCTCCCGGCGGCTGCCGCCCATGGACGACGCGGTGCGCGACGAGCGGTTCGCGCTGCTGGCCCGGTTCGTGCTCGACTCCGCCGCCGACCGGGTCCCGGCGGACGGCTCCGCGCCCGGCATGGGCATCGACCGGTTCATCGCCAACCTGGTCTCGATGGCGAGCGCGATGCTCACCGCACCGGTCCCCGACTGACCCGCCCGAAGCGTCGTACGCTGAGAGCCCCGGGCAGGCCGCCCGGGGCCGTTCCCGCCCGAAGGCACCAGCCATGTCCTCGACCGACACCCGGCAGCTGCTCGTCGACGCAGCCCTGCGCGCCTTCGCGCAGAACGGCGTCCCCAACGCCTCCCTGCTGGAGATCACCCGGATGGCGGGGCAGCGCAACCGGGGCGCCGTCCACTACCACTTCGGATCGCGCGATCGGCTGCTGGTCGCGGCGCTGGAGCAGCAGTCGGCCGTCCTGCGGCCCCGCGAGCTCGAGCTGCTCGGTCTGGCCAGGCTGCATCCCGGCGACCTGGCGGCCGCGATCGAGGCACTGGTGCGCCCGGTGGTGGAGCTGGCCGAGGCCGGGTGGCGCGGCCGGTGCTACCTGATGATCGTCGCCGACCTGCTCGCCGACGGCCACGCGCCCTCGGACGGCGCGATCGCCACCGTCCTGGAGTCGACCGGCGGCTGGGAGGTCGTCGAGCTGATCATCGAGCGGATGCCGCCGATGGACGAGGTGCTGCGCCGCCACCGGCTGCACCTGCTCACGGGCTTCGTGCTCCGCTCCGCCGCGGACCGGGCCCGCACCGACGACGAGCGGCGCCTGGACACCGAGCGCTTCATCGTCAACCTGACCAGCATGGCCACCGCGATGCTGCTCGCCCCGGTGCCGGCCTGAGACACGCCCCGCCCCGGCGCTGCCCGGTCAGGGCCCGGCTCCGGCAGGGTCCGGCCGGGGTCCGGCTACCCTTCGCCCCGTGCCCCGCATCACCGGCGAGACCCTCGAGCAGCACCGCGCGTCGTTGCGGCAGCGGGTCTTCGAGGCGTTCGCCGACCTCATGGGCGAGCGGAGCTTCGACGCCATCACGATGGCCGCGATCGCCCAGCGCGCCGACCTCGGCCGCACCGCGATCTATCACCACTTCCGCGACAAGGAGGCCGTGATGGTCGCCTTCGCCAGCCACGAGACGGAGCGCTACCTCGATCAGCTGCGCGCCGCGCTGGCCGGCGCCGAGGAGCCGGACGAGCAGCTGCGGGTCTACCTGCGCCACCAGCTCGCGGCCGGCGAGCAGTTCCACATGGGCCTGGGCGCCCAGGTCTACGGCCACCTGTCGAGGGAGGCTCGGCTCGCGATCCGCGAGCACGTCGTGGCGGTCGAGGACGTGCTGCGCGGGATCCTGACCGCCGGCCGCGCGGCGGGTGTCTTCACGATCGACGACCTCGACGGCACGATGTCGCTGATCCATGCGTGCCTCAGCCCGCGGCACCTGCCCCCACGCACGATCGAGACGTTCGTGCTGCGGGCGGTCGGCGCCGCGGGCTGAGTCGGGTTCAGCGCTTGCGGACCTTGACGGCCTTCGTCTTCGCGCCGTTCTGGTACGACGCGCTGCCGAGGTAGGTCACCTTCAGCTGGTAGCTGCCCTTGGCGAGCTTCGGCAGCTTCAGCGTGGCCTTGCCCTTGCGCAGCTTGACGGCCTTGACCGACTTGACGGCCTTCTTGCCCTTGAGGATCTTGGCCTTGACCTTGCCGGTGGCCTTGCCCCGGGCGCCCTTCACGGTCACGACGGCCTTGCCGGCCTTGCGGGTGGTCGGCGCCTTGGCGACCTTGACTGTCAGCTTCGGGGCGACCTTGGCGGGGAACACCGCTGCCCAGTTGACCGAGATCGGCGTGACCGTGTCCTGCGTGGTGTTCGAGTGGGTGTGCGCCTGCCAGGTGTAGACGGCGTACGAGGTGCCCTTCGCGAGCTTCGACTTCGGCAGGTTGAGGCCCCGGACGAACGAGCCGTCGCTCATCTGCGACGCCGAGACCCAGTCGACGGCCACCATCGCGGCAGTGCCGCCGTCGCGGTCGTCGAAGTCGATCTTCGCGCCGGCCGGCGCGACACCGACGTAGACGCCGTCGTCGCTGGGGTTCGTGCGCGGGGTGAAGCCGGTGCCGGCGATCCGCAGGTCGACCCCGTTGGCCGGGGAGGCGGCGGTGACCGTGGCGGTCACCGACGGCGCTGCGGCGGCCCGCTGTGCGGCGGCAACCGAGCCGACCTTCTTCTTCGCGTCGGAGCCGGACCCGCTCGCGTAGAAGTGGGCCCGCACGCCGGACGTGAGCTGGGCCAGGAAGTCAGGGTGGAAGGACTGCCCCCCGACCGGGTTGTTCGGCTTGTCCGCGGTGGTGATGCCGAGCTCGATCGCCGTGGCGCTGCCCGCGGGCAGGACGTCGGCCCACGCCGGGGTCGCCGCGACCCCGGCCGGAGTCGCCACACCGCCCGTGAAGTCGGCGACCGTCACCCGGGCCGGGCTCGTGCTCCCGGCGGGGTTGCCCTGGGCGGCCGCGTTGCTCGCCGAGACCACCGCGGTGATCGCGCCGGCGCCACCGGGGGCCACCGTGACCTGCGGGTCCGCGATCGTGACGGCGTAGAGCTCGGTCCCGCCGAACCCGAACGCGCCCCGGACCGAGCCGTCGTAGGAGTAAGTCGTGGCACCGCCGGCGCTCGCGACGCCGTCGGCGGGGAACGTGAACCGCTTGGCGGCCTCGTCGAAGGTCGCGCCGTCGGCGAGCACCCGGGTGCTCAGGTGGTCGACGTACTGCTCCGAGATCGACCAAGCGAGCGCCGCCTGCCCCGGGGCCGGTGCGGCCTGGGCGGCCGGCGCGGTGAGGACGAGCGTCGAGGCGGCGAGGGCGCCCGCCGTGCCGAGGGCCGCGAGTCGCGACCGGCCTCGGGTCTGCATGGACATGGTGTTCCTTTCGTGGTGCATCGTCAGGCGTGATGCGTCTTCAGGAGGTCGGCCGGGAGCCGGTCGGGGAAGGGATCGGGACGGCGAGCAGCAGGGCGGCGGCCAGCAGGAGCGCGCCGCCGAGGAACCACCCGGCGCCGCTGCTCGCCGCAGCGGTGTCGGAGTCGGTGGCCGGCGCCGCGACCAGCTGGACGGCGTTCGGCAGCGTCGGGGCCGCGGCGGCGGCCTGCGGCAGGGCACCCGCCGGCACCCCGGCGGCGGCGCGCGGCGCCGCAGCGGCCGGCACGGCGGGCAGGGCCGGCGCCGCCCCGGCCGCGGGGGCTCCGGGGGCGGCGGGCGCGTCGTTCTCGACCTCCGGGGCCGGGACGTCGCCGGCCGTCGGTGCCGGAGCCGCGACCTCCTTCGGCGAGTAGCTGACGCTCAGCGGCAGCGGGCGCTTGGTCGGGTCGGACTGGAGGCCGGTGGAGTACCAGAACTGGTCGACCCCGAACGGCTGCAGGTAGCTCACGAACGGCTGCGGGAACGCCCCCCAGCCCGAGCCGGCGCGGTCCTGGGGCTCCGAGCCGGTCGCCGTGACGCCCTCGTACGCCGGCTGCGCCGTGAACCCGAGCGCGCCGAGCTGCACCTGGGGCAGGTCCGCGATCCGGACCCGCTGCGGCGTGGCCGGCTGCCACTTCGACACGTCGGTCCGGTCGGCGAGGAACCCGCCCAGCGTCGCGGTCAGCGTGCCCGCGCCGTCCGCGACGTCGAGGGTCGGGTCGGTGACCGTGAAGACCGTGTTGCCGCCGTAGTAGACGACAGTGAAGGTCCCCTTCCACGTCACCCGGGCGGTCCCGGCCGCGCGGTCGACGGTGCCGGCGCCCTTCCGGAGCACGACTGTGTGGTCGCTGAAGGGGCCGTAGACGCCGATGTCAGCGCCCGCGGGCGAGGTCTCGAGGCCGGCCCAGGTCGCGGTGCGCCAACGGCCGGAGGCGGTGCGCTTCTCGATCGTGACGTTGCCGCTGCGGGCCCGCCACTGCTTCTGCTTCAGCGTCGCCCCGCCGCGGCCCGGGTTGGCGACGCCGGCGGCGAGGAAGTTGATCGCGCCCGGGTTGTGCGAGCGCGCGTTGGTCTGGTTGCTGACGCCCCAGCGCAGCACTGCGCCGGCGACCTGGACCGGGGCGCTCCCCCCGGCGGAGGGGGTGGCGGACGGCGAGGGCGGGGTGGTCGGCGAGGGCGTGGCGGTCTCGGTCGGGGACTCGGAGGGCTCCGGGGACGGCTCCGGGGTCGGGCTCACCGACTCCTCCGGGGCCTCCCCCGGCTCGGCGGCCGCCGGCCCCGCGGCGACCAGCCCGGCCAGTCCGATCAGCAGGCTGACCAGCGCCGCGACCAGCAGCCCGGCCACGGCCGCGGCCCGGGTACGCCGCTCAGGCCGCCGCACGGCGCACCCTCCGGGCCCGCAGGAGCTGCCAGACCAGGCGGCCCAGCACCACCAGCAGCACCAGCGCGCAGGCGCCGGCGAAGAGCAGCCCGGCCCGGTCCTGGTCGTCCGCGGCGGTGTCCGCGGAGGCGGGGGCCTGGTCCTCGGCCGCCGTCACCGCGAAGTTCACGACCGGCGGGTTCTCGACCCCGAAGACGCGCAGCTCGTGGGTCCCGGCGCCGGTGTCGGGAGGCAGCGTCACGACTCCGGCGATGCCGCCGTCGGCCCCCACCAGGAACGGCCCGGCGGCCGCTCGGCCGTCGTCGAAGACGACAGTCAGCTGACGCCCGGCGGGCAGGCCGGTGCCGGTGAAGGCCAGCGCGTGGCCGGCCCGCGCCGAGGCGCGGTCGACCTCGAGGGCGGGCGCGGCGGCGGCCGCCGTGCGGGGCGCCTTGCCGGTGGCGGGAGCGCCGGCCGCACCGGCGCCCGCACCCGCTGCGGCGCCGAGGCCCGCCGACGGCTGGGCCGACGGCTGGGCAGCCGCTGCCGGGCTGTCCGGCGCGGCCGGTGCCGGCTCCTCGTCGTACACGGTGCCGACCCGGACCGGGGTGAACGTCTCGTTGCCGGCGTTCTTCACCCCGTGCGCGCCGACGGTGATGATCCCGCAGGTGACCTTGCGGCAGTCGACGCTGCGGGTCGTGCCGTTGCGGCCGACCGCCTCGAAGACCGGGCCCGGCAGGACCAGCTCCACCGACCAGGCGCCGGCGGCGCTCATCGTGCCGCCGTTCGCCGAGGAGGCGGTGTCCGAGCCGGGGAACGCGACGTAGCGCTGGTGGCCGGCGTTCTCGCGGGCCTCGCTGTCGGGGACGTAGACGTAGTCCTCCCCCGAGACCCCGCCCTTGCTGGGCTGCCAGCCTCCCGAGACGGTGCCGAACCAGACGTAGACGCCGCCGTGCCCGCCGCGCACCGACTGGAAGCCGGTGCCCCGGACGCTGAGCGTGGTGGCGTAGGTGCCGTCGACCAGGGCGCTGCCGCGGTCGTTGGTGACCGAGACCCGGGCGGCCGCCTCGGCGGGGGCGGTGCCGGCCAGCAGGGCGCCGGCCACCAGGGCGGCCAGCACGGCGCCCAGGACGGCACGCGCGAGCGCGGGGTTCAGACGGCGGACCATGAGGCCTCCTCGGGCGGGATCGGCAGCGAGCGGGGCCGGACCGGGACCACGACGAGCGTGCCGTCGTGCTCGATCACGTCGACGGGGTGGCCGTAGACCTCGGTGAGCAGCTCGCCGGTGAGCACGTCGGCGGGCGGCCCGTCGGCGCGCACCCGTCCGCGGGCCAGCACGCAGATCCGGTCGGCGTACGCCGCGGCGAGCGAGAGGTCGTGGAGCACGACGACGACGGCGGCCCCTGCGGCGGCGGCCTCCCGGACGACGCCCAGCAGCTGCTCCTGGTGGCGGATGTCGAGCGCGGCCGTGGGCTCGTCGAGCAGCATCAGCGGCGTCTCCTGGGCCAGCAGCCGGGCGAACGACGTGCGCGCCTGCTCACCGCCGGAGAGCGTGGGGAAGAGCCGGGCGGCCAGCTCGGTGACGTCCGCGCGCTCCAGCGAGGCGGCCACCACCTCGTCGTCGCGGTCCTCGGCGGGCGTCCGCCGCCACGGGGAGCGGCCCATCCGGACCACCTCCTCGACCCGGAAGCCGAAGGCCAGGCCCTGCTTCTGCAGCTGGACGCCGCGCAGCCGGGCCAGCTCGCGCGCCGAGCGGCGCCCGGCCGGCCGCGAGTCCAGCTCGACCGTGCCGGTGGTCGGGTCGAGGTCGCCGGAGAGCACGCCGAGCAGCGTGGACTTGCCGGCGCCGTTCGGGCCGACCAGCACCACCACCTCCCCGGCGGCGACCTCCAGGTCGACGTCGGCGAGGATCGCGCGGCCATCGATCATGACCCCGACACCGTGGGCGGCCAGGAACGCGCTCATGCCCAGCCCCCCGCCGTACGACGGGCCCGGCGCAGCAGCCAGAAGAAGAACGGGCCGCCGACCAGCGAGGTCAGCATCCCGATCGGCAGGTCGGCGTACTCCACGGCGGTGCGCGCCCACAGGTCGGCGACGACGAGCAGCACCGCCCCGCCCAGCGCGCTGGCCGGCACCAGCATCCGGTGCCCGGGGCCGGCGATCATCCGGATCAGGTGCGGCACGACCAGCCCGACGAACGCGATGATGCCGCAGAAGGAGACCGCGGCCGCGGTGAGCATCGCGACCACGACGATCGTGCCGAGCCGCAGCCGCTCCACGTCGACGCCGACGTGGCGGGCCGCGCGGTCGCCGAGCGCGAGCAGGTCCAGCCTGGGCGCGAGGAACAGCGCGGCACCGATGCCGACGAGCGCGAGCGGGGCGACGACCCCGACGTACTCCCAGCGGGAGCCGTTGAGGCTGCCGAGCTGCCAGAAGACGATCTCCTCGCGGGCCTGGGTGTCGCCGAGGAACATCAGGAACGCCAGGCCGGCGCTGGTGACGGCGTTCAGCGCGATGCCGGTCAGCACCAGCGTCACGACCTCGGTGCGGCCGCCGTCGCGCGACATCACGTAGACCAGCAGCGTCGTGACCAGGCCGCCGACGAACGCGCACACCGCCACGGTCCAGCTCCCGGCGAAGGTGAGCTCGAAGACGATCACGGCCGCGGCCGCGAGGGCGGCACCGGAGGAGACCCCGACGACGCCCGGCTCGGCGAGCGGGTTGCCGAAGACGCCCTGCATCAGCGCCCCGGCGGTGGCGAGCGCCGCGCCCGCGAGCGCCGCCATCACCACCCGCGGGAAGCGCACCTGCCACAGGGTGTTCTCGCCCTGGGGGTGGCTGGGCATCGGGCCGGCGTCGATCCCGACCTTGTGCAGCACCGAGCCGACCACCTCGCTCAGCGGTACGCCGAGCTGGCCCTGCCCCGCGGCGATCACCAGCGCCGCGAGCAGCGCGACCGCGAGCCCACCGAGCAGCCCGATCCGGCCGGCCAGCGAGCGCACCGCGCGGCGGCGAGTGCCGAGCGGGGCCGGGCCGGCGGCGGCCGGTGCGGTGCTCGATCCGGTGCTCGATCCGGTGCTCGGCGCCGTGGTCACTTGACGGACTCCGGGGCGTACACGGAGACCGCGAGGGCGTTGAGGACCGGGGCCGTCATCGGGCCGAAGCCCATGATCTGGGAGTCCTCCATCGCCACGAAGCGCCGGTTGCGCCCGGCCGGGGTCTGGGCGAGGGCGGGCAGCCGCTCCAGCAGCCCGTCGATGCCGCCCGCGGAGTCGAGCCCGCCGGACATCATCAGCACCAGGTCGGGCTGCGCGGCGACCAGTCCCTCGTCGGTGAGCGGCTTCATGCCGTTCCAGCCGATCTCCTCGGCCACGTCGTACCCGCCGAGGGCGTCGATGAGCGAGTCGGCCCCGGAGTCCTCACCGAACATGTAGTAGACGCCGGCCTGGCCGCGGACGTAGAGGAAGACCATCCGCAGCCGCTCGCGCGCCTCGGTCGGGGCGACGTCGGCGATCTGGGCGAGGACCGCCTTGCTCTCCTGCTCGGTCCGCTCGGCGAGCTCTCGCCCCTGGTCCGGGACGCCGAGCGCGTCGGCGACCTCGCGGACCAGCGTGCCGGCGTTGTCGAGCGAGCGCTCGGAGTCGACGACGACGACGGGGATGCCGGCGTCGCGCATCTGCAGGACGGTGTCCCACGGGCCCAGCGAGGTGTCGGTCAGGATCACTGTGGGGTCCAGCTCGAGGATCGCCTCGGCGTTGAGGTCGTGGCCGTTCTGGGTGACCAGGGGCAGCTCGGCGGCCTCGGGGAACTGCGTGGAGACGTCGCGACCGACCACCTGGTCGCCCAGCCCCAGCTCGAAGACCGTGCGCGCGAGGGTCCCGTACACGTCGAGGGCCAGGATCCGGCTGGTGTCGGTCACGGTGACCTTCGAGCCCTGCGCGTCGGTGACGGTGACCGGCAGCCGCGGCTCGGGCGCCTCCGCGACCGGGTCGAGCTCGTCGACGGCGGCGGCGACCGAGAGCCCGTCCCAGTCCCGGACGTCGGCGAGCGGCTCCACGTCGGCGAGCGCCGGGGCGGCCTGGGCGCCGCCCTCGCCGTCGCCCGACCCGCCGTCACCGGTGGAGATCCCGCAGCCGGCGAGCAGGACGGCCAGCGACGCGAGGACCAGGGAGCGGGACCTCCCGAGAACGGGGTGCGCTGCGCGGGGCCGGATGGGGCGGGACATGCGTGGTCGACCTTCGTTTCCTGCAGCGGCCCCCGAGCCGGGCCGGACGAGTATAGGATCGCGTTACTGAGGGTAGGCTAACAGAAGTTAGGCGAACCTAAGTCGAGGACCAGACGTTCTTGACAAGTTGTCACAACGTTCCCGAGACTGCCGCCATGACGATCCTCGACCGCCCCGAGCTGGACCTGCCCCTCTCGGTCGCGATGCGCCAGGGCTCGATGGCCCAGCACACCGACGCGGAGAACGCCACGTTCACCTCCGAGCTGATGGCGGGCCGCATCAACGAGGCGGGGTACGCCGACTACCTGCGCGCGCTGCGGGTCGTCTACGCAGCGCTGGAGGAGCTCGGCCGCGAGATGGCCGGGGACCCGGTCGCCGCGCAGCTCCACGACCCCGCCCTGGAGCGGCTCGAGGCCATCGAGGCCGACATCGCCCACTGGAGCGGCGGCGGGACCCTGGAGACCGACAGCCCGGCCGCCGCGGCGTACGCCGCCCGGATCCGCGCGGCCTCCGGCTCGGCGACGAAGTTCGTCGCCCACCACTACACCCGCTACCTCGGCGACCTCTCCGGTGGCCTGGCCATCGGCAGGATCCTGGACCGCACCTACGGCGGCACCGGCCAGGGCCTGCGGTTCTACGACTTCGCGAGCATCGAGCGGCCCAAGGTCTACAAGGACGGCTACCGCGAGCGCCTGGACGCGCTGCCGCTCGACGCCGCCCAGCGCGACGAGGTCGTCGCGGAGGTCCAGGAGGCGTTCCGCCACAACCAGGCCCTCTTCGACGAGCTGAGCGGCAGGATGGACGCCTACCGCCGCTGAGCCCGAGCCCCGGGCCGTCGACAGGCGGCCCGGAGGAGCGGACATGCGAGTACTCGTCACCGGCGCGGCCGGCAGCATCGGCCGGGTCGCGGTCCTCGGCCTCACCGCCCGCGGGCACGAGGTCGTCGCGCTGGACCGGGTCCCCGAGCCCGACGGCCACGAGGGGCGCTTCCACACCGCCGACTGCGCCGACCCCGACGCGGTCGCCGCGGTCTTCGCCGAGGAGTCCCTCGACGCTGTCGTGCACCTGGCCGGGAACCCCGAGGAGGACGCACTGCCCGCGTCGCTGACCTCGCACGTGGTCACGACCGCGGCGGTCCTCGACGCGATGGTGGCCCACGACGTACGCCGGATCGTGTACGCCTCCTCCAACCACGCAGTCGGGCGGACCCCGCGCAGCGAGCTCGGCACCGACCTGCTCGGCACCGACGTCCGGCCCCGGCCGGACACGTTCTACGGCGTCGCGAAGGTGGCCGCCGAGGCCCTGCTCAGCCTCTACGCCGACCGGTACGGCCTGGACGCCGTCGCCTGCCGGATCGGGTCGTTCCAGCCGCGGCCGGCCACCGTGCGCCAGCTGTCGACCTGGCTCTCCCCCGACGACTGCGTGCGGATGCTCGACGCCGCACTGACCACCACGGCGCCGGGCTACGCGGTCCTCTACGGGATCTCCGCGAACACCCGGGGCTGGTGGGACCTCGAGCCGGGCCGGGCCCTGGGCTACGACCCGCGCGACGATGCCGAGGCCTTCGCCGCCGAGGTCGCCCCCTCCCCCGAGGACGACTGGGACGCCGCGCACGTCGGCGGCCCCTACGCGACCGCGAGCTACGAGCGTCCGGCGCTGCCCTGAGCCGGCCGCACCCTTGACCCGGAGCGCACTCCAACCCCCAGACTGAGCCGATGGGACCCTTCTCGATCGCCGAGGCGGCCGCTCGGTCCGGCCTGAGCCCGGACACGCTGCGCTACTACGAGCGTGACGGCCTGCTCCTGGAGACCGTCGGCCGCTCGCCGACCGGCCACCGTCGCTACACCGAGCGCGACCTGCGCTGGATCGAGATGCTCACCCGGCTGCGCGCCACCGGCATGCCGATCCGGGAGGTGCGCCGCTACGCCGACCTGGTCCGCGCCGGCGACGGCAACGAGGCGGTCCGGCTGGAGCTGCTGCGCGCCCACCGCCGGCAGGTGCTCGCCGAGCTGGCCCGGGTTCAGGAGCACCTGGGCGCGATCGACCAGAAGATCGGCATCTACGAGCAGGTCCTCGAGGACGGGCTTGACCTGGAGCGCACTCCAGCGCGTTGAGTGGACCCATGAGCCTTCCCACCCGCACCCTCGGCACCACCTCCGCCCTTCCGGTCCCGGCCCTCGGCCTGGGCTGCATGGGGATGTCCGACTTCTACGGAACCCCCGACGAGGAGGGCGGCGCGGCCACCATCGCGCGCGCCCTCGACCTCGGCGTCACCTTCCTCGACACCTCCGACATGTACGGCCCGTTCACCAACGAGCGCCTCGTCGGCCGCGCGATCGCCGGTCGCCGCGACGAGGTCCAGCTGGCCACGAAGTTCGGCATCGTCCGCGACGAGGACGGCACCCGGCGCGGCATCAGCGGCCGCCCCGACTACGTCCGGTCCGCCTGCGACGCCTCGCTCCAGCGGCTCGGCGTGGACCACGTCGACCTCTACTACCAGCACCGCGTCGACCCCGACGTGCCCATCGAGGAGACGGTCGGGGCGATGGCGGAGCTGGTGAGCGCCGGCAAGGTCCGCCACCTGGGGCTCTCCGAGGCCTCGGCCGCGACCATCCGGCGCGCCCACGCGGTGCACCCGATCACGGCGCTCCAGAGCGAGTACTCGCTGTTCACCCGCGACCTCGAGGACGAGATCCTGCCGACCCTGCGCGAGCTGGGCATCGGACTGGTGGCCTACTCACCGCTGGGCCGCGGCCTCCTGACCGGCGCCATCACCTCGGAGTCCGCGCTGGAGGAGAACGACTCGCGCCGCTCGGCCGGCTTCCCCCGGCTCAACGGCGAGGGGTTGCAGGCGAACCTGCGGCTGGTCGAGCGGGTCCGCGCGCTCGCCGCCGACAAGGGGTGTACGCCGGGGCAGCTGGCGCTGGCCTGGGTCCTCTCCCGGGGCGAGGACGTCGTGCCGATCCCGGGCACCAAGCGGGTGCGCTACCTGGAGGAGAACGTCGCCGCCGCCGACGTGGTGCTCACCGAGGACGACCAGCGCTCCCTGGAGGAGGCGGTCCCCCGCGGGGCGGTCACCGGCCAGCGCTACGCGGACATGTCGTCGGTCGAGCTCTGAGCGGGCCCGGCCTCCAGCGCCGCGCGCATCCCGTCGCGGCAGCCGCGCATCATCCGGTCGTGGTTCCAGGCCAGGACCGGGCGCGCGACGCTGGAGGCCAGCCCGAGCAGGCCGGCGATCTCCACCTCCTGCTCGAAGTCGAGCCGGGTGCCGCCGTCCTCGGGGGTGACCCGGAACCGGACAGTCCCGGCCAGGTCTCCGGTCACCTCGACCGCCAGCACCGGCAGCTCCCGGGTGACTGCATGCAGCACCAGGTCGAGGGTGTAGGGCAGCACCGAGCGGCACAGCACCCGCGCGTCGTCCGGGCCCAGGCTGGCGACCGCCACGACCTGCGGCCACCACCGCGGATAGCGCTCGAGGTCGACGACAAGGTCGCGCACCGCCTCCGGCGTCGCGGCGACCGACCACGTGTCGCGGAACGTGTAGTGGGCCTTCATGTCCCCATCATCAGCGGTGGCATCGGCGGTGGCATCGGCGACGGTGGCCACGGCGCCTCGACGGGCTAGCGTGCCCTCCATGACGACCACCCCCGAGCTGGACCTGCTCGTCTCGCGCGCCCGCGCCTGGGCGGGCGAGGACCCCGACGACCACACCCGTGCCGAGCTCGAGCGGCTGCTCGACCGGGTCGCGGCCGGGGACCCGGCCGCCGCCGCCGACGTGGCCGACCGGTTCGCGGGCGACCTCTCCTTCGGGACCGCGGGACTGCGCGGCGCCCTCGGCGCCGGGTCGAACCGGATGAACCGCGTGGTCGTCACCCGCGCCGCCGCCGGCCTCGCGGCGTACCTCGCCGACACCGGCGCGCGCCGCGGGGCCGCTGTCGTGATCGGCTACGACGCCCGGCACAACTCCGACGTCTTCGCCCGCGACACCGCCGAGGTGATGACCGGCGCCGGCTTCACGGCGTACCTGATGCCCCGGCCGCTGCCCACCCCGACCCTGGCCTTCGCGATCCGCGAGCTCGGCTGCGTGGCCGGGGTGATGGTGACCGCGAGCCACAACCCGCCGCAGGACAACGGCTACAAGGTCTACCTCGGCGACGGCAGCCAGATCGTGGCGCCGGCCGACGCCGAGATCGCGGCCCGCATCGCCGCCGTCGGCCCGCTGGAGACCGTGCCCCGCGGCGGCGGCGCGACAGTGCTCGACGAGACCATCCTGGACCGCTACCTCGACACGGTCGCGGGCCTGGCCACCGACGGCCCCCGCGACCTCGACATCGTCTACACGCCCCTGCACGGCGTCGGCGGCACCTCGGTGGTCCAGGTGCTGGAGACCGCGGGCTTCTCGGCGCCCCGGGTGGTCGCGGAGCAGGAGCAGCCCGACCCGGACTTCCCGACCGTCGCGTTCCCGAACCCCGAGGAGCCGGGCGCGATGGACCTCGCGCTCGCCCTCGCGCAGCAGCACGGCGCCGACCTGGTCGTGGCCAACGACCCGGACGCCGACCGCTGCGCCGCCGCGGTGCCGGGCCCGCACGGGTGGCGGATGCTGCGCGGCGACGAGGTCGGCGCGCTGCTCGCGCACGCGCTGCTGGGCTCGGGCAAGCAGGGCGTCTACGCGACCAGCATCGTCTCCTCGAGCCTGCTCGGGAAGATGGCCGCCGCCGCGGGCCAGCCGTACGCCGAGACGCTGACCGGCTTCAAGTGGATCGGCCGGGTCGACGGCCTGGCGTTCGGCTACGAGGAGGCGCTGGGCTACTGCGTGGACCCCGAGCACGTCCGGGACAAGGACGGCGTCTCCGCGCTGCTGCTGCTCTGCGAGCTGGCGGCCGCGACCAAGGCGGCGGGCCGCACCCTCGACGACGTCCTCGACGACATCGCCGTCCAGCACGGCCTGCACGCCACCGACCAGCTCTCGGTGCGGGTCGCCGACCTCGCCGAGATCGGGGCCGCGATGGAGCGGCTCCGCGCGGTCCCGCCGACGTCGCTGGGCGGCCTGGCCGTCGAGCGGGTCGACGACCTCTCCCGCGGCAGCGCCGACCTGCCCGCCACCGAGGGGCTGCGCTACACCCTCGCCGACGGGGCCCGGGTCGTGGTGCGCCCCAGCGGCACCGAGCCCAAGCTGAAGTGCTACCTCGAGGTGGTCGTGCCCGTGGGGTCGGACTCCGTGGACGCCGCCCGGATCCACGCCGTCGGCCGGCTCGACGCGCTGCGCTCCGACGTCAAGGCGGCGGCCGGGATCTGAGCCTCCCGGGGACGGCGGGCAGGACGCTACTGCGGCGGCGTGCCGGTCCCGCGGCCCAGACGGATCGCGGAGACCAGGAAGAAGACGCCGCCGAGCGTGGCGTACCCGGCGAGGGCGGTGAGCGAGGCGTCCGAGCCGCCCGCCATCGCCACGAAGCCGGCACCCGCGAGGACCGAGATCGCGCCGCTGAGGATCATCGGCCACTGACCGCCCTCCCGGCGCCGGCGACCGGCGACGACCAGCTGCACGAGCCCGGCCGCGATCGCCCAGGCGCCCCAGACCCGCAGCACGCCCGGGATCCCCGAGGCAGCGGCGACGGCCAGGCCGACCGCGGTGAGCACGCTCAGCGCCAGGTTGAGGTACAGCAGGCGGCGCAGCCGCCCGGCGGCGGCCCGGAGGTCGACGATCGCCGCGGCGGCGTCGAATGACGGGTAGAGCACCAGCAGCGCGGCACTGACCGGGGTGATGGTCGCGCCGGTGACGGCGAGCAGGGCTGCCCAGACGACCGCGAAGCCGAACCGCGCGTAGTAGAGCCGGCGCAGCCGACCGGGGTGGGTGCCCGCAGGGGTCTCGGGTCCGGCGACGGTGGTGTCCACCGGGGTGTGGCTGGTCATGAGCTGCCTCTCCGCGCGGCCCCGACGTGGAGCCAAGTAGATAGAACGATCGGTATATCTCGAGCCTGACGCATCGGCGCGACCTTGTCAAGACCGATCGTTCTGTCTGCTAATCTGGCGAGCCGGAGACACCGAGCGAAGGAGCACGTTGATGTCGGAGGCGCGGGCGCGACTGCTCGACACGGCGAGCCGGCTCTTCTACGCCGAGGGGTTGCACTCGGTCGGCATCGACCGCATCGTCGCGACGGCCCGGGTCACCCGGGCGACGCTGTACCGGCACTTCCCGAGCAAGGACGACCTCGTGGTCGCCTACCTGACCGAGGCCGACCAGGCCCTCCGCGCGCGGTTGGACGCCGCTCGGGCCGCGGACGCCTCCGTCGACGACATCCTGCGCACCGTGGCCGAGTCCATCGCAGAGGACCTGCGCCGGCCGGGCTTCCGCGGCTGCGCGTTCCTGAACGCCGCCGCGGAGTACCCCGATCCGGCCCATCCGGTCCACCGGGCCGTCCTGGAGCACCGCGAGTGGTTCCTGACCACGATCACCGGGCTCTTCGCCGAGACCGGGAAGCCCGACGCCGAGCCCGCCGGCCGGCACTTCGTCATGCTGCGCGACGGCGCCATGGCCGCCGGCTGCCTGACCGACCCCGCCCCGGTCGGCGAGACCCTGCTGCGCGGCGTCGAGGGGCTGCTCACCTACCGCAGCCGCGGCGGGCGGGCCGACTCCTAGGGGCGCCTCCCGGGCCGGGTCCGCTGGCTAGTGGGTGATCACGACCTTCAGGGCCTTCGTCTGGGCCGCGTTGCTGAACGTCTCGTAGGCGTCGAGGATCTGGTCCAGCTTGAAGTGGTGCGTCGCGAAGCGCTCCGCCGCGAGCTTGCGCTGCGCGACCAGCTTGAGCAACATCGGCGTGGTCGACGTGCTGACCAGCCCCATGGTGATCGCGATGTCGGAGATCCACAGGTCCTGAAGGTTCAGCTCGACCGGCCCGCCGTGGACCCCGACGTTGGCGACGGTGCCACCGGGGCGCACGATCTTCGTGCACGCGTCGAAGGTCGCGGGCACGCCGACGGCCTCGATCGCCACGTCGACGCCCAGCCCGTCGGTCATGGCCATGACCTGCTCGACCCAGTCGTCGGCCGCACTGTCGACCTGCTCGGTAGCCCCGAAGCTGAGCGCCCGGTCCCGCCGGTTCTCGTCGAGGTCGAGAGCGATCACCCGGGCGGCCCCGTACAACCCCGCGGTCATCATCGCGGCCAGCCCGACCGGGCCGGCGCCGACGACCGCCACGACGTCACCGGGCTTCACGCGCCCGTAGCGCACCCCGATCTCGAAGCCGGTCGGCAGGATGTCGGAGAGCATCACGGCCTGCTCGTCAGTGACGCCCTCCGGCACGAGGTAGAGGGAGTTGTCGGCGAACGGGACCCGCACCAGCTCGGCCTGCGTGCCGTCGATGAGGTGGCCGAAGATCCAGCCGATGCCGCTCGCGCCCTCGTCGGCCAGGCAGTGCGCGTAGAGCCCCTCGTGGCAGTACGAGCACGCGCCGCAGGCGCTGACACACGAGATGATCACTCGGTCGCCCACCCCGATCGTGGTGACGGCAGAGCCGACCTCGACGACCGTGCCGACACCCTCGTGGCCCAGGATCCGCCCGGGTTCGACCGCGGGGACGTCGCCCTTGAGGATGTGCAGGTCGGTGCCGCAGATCGTCGTCGTATCGGTCCGGACGATCACGTCGGTGGGCTTCTGGAGCGTGGCATCGGGGACGTCGTCCCAGCTCTTGTTGCCGGGACCGTGGTAGACGAGTGCCTTCATGGTGGTGCCTCCGTGGGGCGTCGGGGGAGAGTCCCGCGCGGTAGGAGCCGCTCCAGAAGGACCCTTCTCCTTCAAACTAGCCACGCACCCGGACGAACGTCCCCCGCCGAAACGGCCTGTTTCGTCAGTCGCCTGCGACGCCCGCCCCGTCAGACCACGAGGGCGACGACGAAGACCACCAGGCCGAGCAGCAGCAGGCCGAGCTCCACCCAGGCCGGCGTCCGCCGTACGTCGCGGGCCAGCGCGTCCTGCTCCGGGGTGCCGCGCTTGATGCCGCGGGCGGCCGCCGCGTCGGCGGCCAGCCGCCGGATCCGGTCCTCGACGAACGCCGGGTAGGACGCGGTCGGCTCCGGCTTGGTAGCCGCCCGGTCGCCCTTGCGCAACTGGCGCATGGTCTGGCCGACGACCGGGGAGACGTAGCGCTTCCCGCCCGCGCGGACGGCTGTGAACTGGCGCACCGCCACCTCCTCGATGGCGGCCAGCGGGATCTCGGTCGTCTCGAGCATGTTGCGCATCACCAGGGTCTCGCTGGTCACGGCCAGTCCCGGGCGCAGCACCGCCGACCACACCAGCACGCCGCCCACCACGGCGCCCACCACCACGGCGAGGTCCAGGCCGTCGCGCAGGCCGACGACGACCACGACCGCCGCCAGCAGGAGTCCGAGCACGCCCACCACCCGCCCGCTGGTCGGGCGGAACCGCTCGACCACCTCGGACGGACGACGCTCGCCGGGGGCGGGAGCCAACGGAACCTCCTGGACGCTGGGGGGGTGCTGGTGCGGTTTCTCGGACGGAACGACCGCGAGCCTATGCTGACGCCCGTGACCGCACCCACCGCCGCCGAGGTCGCCCGCGCGATCGACCACACCCTCCTGAAGCCGGAGGCGACCCACGCCGACGTGGCCGCCCTGGTCGCCGAGGCCGTCGAGCTCGGCACCTACTCGGTGTGCGTCTCCCCCTCGATGCTTCCGGTCGCCGTGCCGGCCGGCAGCGACCTCAAGGTCGCCGCGGTCTGCGGGTTCCCCAGCGGCAAGCACACCTCCACGGTCAAGGCCACCGAGGCCGCCGAGTCGGTCGCCCGGGGCGCCGACGAGATCGACATGGTCATCGACATCGGTGCGGCCCGGGAGGGCCGCTTCGACGCCGTCCAGGCCGACATCGCCGCCGTCCGCGCCGCCGCCCCGGCCCCCACCGTGCTGAAGGTGATCATCGAGTCCGCAGCGCTCTCCGACGAGGAGATCGTCGGCGCCTGCCGGGCCGCCGAGGCCGCCGGCGCCGACTTCGTGAAGACCTCCACCGGCTTCCACCCCGCCGGCGGCGCCAGCGAGCACGCGGTCCGGCTGATGGCCCAGACCGTCCCGACCCTCCAGGTCAAGGCCTCCGGCGGGGTCCGGACCCTCGAGCAGGCCCAGGCCATGATGGCCGCCGGCGCCACCCGCCTCGGAGTCTCCGGCTCCCGCGCGCTGCTCGGCGGCGCGGCGCCCGGCGGCTCCGGCTACTGACCGGTGCGCGCTCGCGCGATCGTCCTGGCGGGCCCGTCGGGATCGGGCAAGTCCCGCCTCGCCGCCCGCACCGGCCTGCCGGTGCTCCGCCTCGACGACTTCTACAAGGACGCCGGCGACCCCACGCTCCCCCGGATCGCCGAGGGCGCGAACGCCGGGCTGGTCGACTGGGACCACCTCGACTCCTGGCTGCTCGACGACGCCCTGGCGACCTTGGAGACGCTGTGCCGCGAGGGCCGGGCCGAGGTCCCGGTCTACGACATCGCGCACGACGGCCGGACCGGCTGGCGCACGCTCGACCTCGACGGGCACCACGTGTTCGTGGCCGAGGGGATCTTCGCCGAGCACATCGTCAGCGCGGCCTCCAGCCGCGGCCTGGTCGCCGCGGCGTACTGCATCCGGCGGCACCCGCTGGTCACCTTCTGGCTGCGACTGACCCGGGACCTGCGCGAGCACCGCAAGCCGCCGCTGGTCCTGGTGCGCCGGGGCCTGGACCTGATGCGCGGCGAGCGCCGGGTGGTGGCGGCCGCGGTGGCGCGGGGCTGCCGGCCGGTGAGCCCCGACGAGGCGTACGCCGAGGTGCGCGCGCTCGCGGACCGGCAGGACCGGCAGGACCGGCAGGACTGAGCGGCTACTGCCCGGACCGGCCCGGCCGGGCACCGAGCGCGGCGTACCCGGGCTTGACGACCTCGTCGATGAGCGCGAGCCGCTCGTCGAAGGGCAGGAACGCCGACTTCATCGCGTTGATCGTGAACCAGCGCAGGTCCTCGAGGCTGTAGCCGAACGCCTGGGCGAGCTGCCACATCTCCTCGGTCATCGAGGTCTGGCTCATCAGCCGGTTGTCGGTGTTGACAGTGACCCGGAAGCGCAGCTGCTTGAGCAGCCCGATCGGGTGCTCGGCGATCGAGGCCGCGGCGCCGGTCTGGATGTTGGAGGCGGGGCACATCTCCAGCGGGATCCGCTTGTCGCGCACGTACGCCGCGAGCCGGCCCAGCGTGACCTCGCCGTCCTCGCCGACGGTGATGTCGTCGATGATGCGCACGCCGTGGCCGAGCCGGTCCGCACCGCACCACTGGATCGCCTGCCAGATCGAGGGCAGCCCGAACCCCTCGCCGGCGTGGATGGTGAAGTGCGCGTTCTCGCGCTGGAGGTACTCGAACGCGTCGAGGTGACGGGTCGGCGGGTGCCCGGCCTCGGCGCCGGCGATGTCGAAGCCCGCGACGCCGCGGTCGCGCCACGCGACTGCCAGCTCGGCGATCTCCATGGACCGGGCCTGGTGCCGCATCGCGGTGAGCAGCTGGCGCACGACGATCCGCCCGCCGCTGGCGGCCATCCCCTGCTCGAAGCCGTCCCGGACCGCCGCGACGACCTCGTCGAGGGTGAGGTCGCCCTCGACGTGCTGCTCGGGGGCGTAGCGCACCTCGGCGTACACGACGCCGTCCGCGGCGAGGTCCTCGACGCACTCGCGGGCGACCCGCGTGATGGCGGGCCCGGTCTGCATGACGCCCACGGTGTGGGCGAAGGTCTCCAGGTAGCGCTCCAGCGAGCCGGAGTTGGCCGACTCGGCGAACCAGGCGCCCAGCTTCTCCGCGGTGTCCGCGGGCAGCTGGTGCCCGCAGTCGGCGGCGAGCTCGAGGATGGTCTGCGGGCGCAGGCCGCCGTCGAGGTGGTCGTGGAGCAGGACCTTCGGCGCAGCGAGCACCTCATCGCGGGTCAGGGCGGTAGGTTCGGCAGCGCTGGAGGTCATGGCGTCATCCAACCATCGCCCCCGGACCAGCCCGACATCCCCTGACAGCCCCTGACGACGAACGAGGAGTCCCTGCGATGCGCGTGTTCAGCACCGTCGACGAGATCGCCAAGGCCATCGGCGAGGACCTCGGCTCCTCGGACTGGCTGGAGGTCGACCAGGCCCGGGTCGACGCCTTCGCCGACGCGACCGGCGACCACCAGTGGATCCACGTCGACGCCGAGCGCGCCGCGTCCGGCCCCTTCGGCGGCACCATCGCGCACGGCTACCTCACGCTGTCGCTGATCCCGTTCCTCGGCCAGGGCGTCTTCTCGCTGGACACCCCCGGCGCGAAGCTGAACTACGGCGTCAACAAGGTCCGCTTCCCGAACCCGCTGCGGGTCGGCAAGCGGATCCGGGTGACCGTCTCGGTCGCCGGCCTCACCGAGCTCCCCGCCGGCCACCAGCTCACGCTCAAGCACGTCGTGGAGATCGAGGACGAGGCCAAGCCCGCCTGCGTCGCCGAGACCGTCGTACTGCTCCTGGCTGGGTGAGACCCCCCGGGCGCTGCCGAAGTGCTGAGCTAAGCGGTGGTCCGCGCGCG
Source organism: Nocardioides pantholopis (assembly GCF_003710085.1). Lineage (NCBI taxonomy): Bacteria > Bacillati > Actinomycetota > Actinomycetes > Propionibacteriales > Nocardioidaceae > Nocardioides > Nocardioides pantholopis. Next base: position 3,192,509 of record NZ_CP033324.1, read on the forward strand.
GCCCTGAGCGCGGATGCGCGCCCGTTCGCCCTGTTGCCTCAGCACTTCGGCGAACGCCGTAGCGTGGCCCGCGGCTGGTCAGTCCCCGAGCAGGGCGAAGGTCGCGAGCGCGTGCACCAGCGACTTCCCGTCCTGCGCCACGTCTGCCTCGCAGACCGTCAGGTTCTCGCCACGCTTGCGGACCTCGGCCGTGACCACCAGCCGCCCCGGCTTGCCGGGGCGCAGGTAGGTGACCGAGAGCTGGCTGGTCGCCGCGGCCTCGCCGTCGGCCGCGCTGCGCACCGCGGCCCCCATGGTCGTGTCGACCAGGGTGGCGAGCATGCCGCCGTGCACGGTGCCGGCGGGGTTGAGGTGACGTTCGTCGACGTCGACCTCCAGGCGGGCCTCGCCGTCCTTGGCCTCGGGGGCAGGTGCGCCGATCAGGGCGCTGAATCCGGGATCGCTGTCGGTCACGCGGGGCCAGTACCCAGCGCCGGGCCGACGCCACGCAGGGCTCGGGTGCTCCTCGGTCGCGCGTGCCAGTCTGATCCCACCCGGACACTCCTGGAGGTCACCCATGGCCGTCTCCTACCAGCTGGTGATCGACTGCGCGTCGCCCGAGCTGCTTGCGCGGTTCTGGGCCGAGGCACTGCACTACGTGCTCGCGCCTCCACCGCCAGGCTTCGGCTCGTGGGACGACTTCTACCGGTCGGTCGGCGTTCCCGAGGAGGAGCTCGGCGGGGGCCCGGACCGGATCGAGGACCCCGACGGCGAGGGCCCGCCCATCTGGTTCCAGGTCGTTCCCGAGAAGAAGTCGGTCAAGAACCGCCTCCACCTCGACGTGAACGCCAGCGGTGGCCGCGGCTCGGCGCTCGCGACCCGGCGCGAGCGGGTCGAGGCCGAGGCAACGCGGCTGATCTCGCTCGGTGCCACCCGCCGGCACACCGTCGACGAGGAGGGGCTGGACCACTACGCGGTCGCGTTGACCGACCCGGAGGGCAACGAGTTCGATGTCTACTAGCCGGTCTACTAGCCGCGGATCCTGTCCGTCCCTGCCTCGGCGAACCGGCTGACTTCCCCGGATCGGCGAGATCGACGGCCCGTGTCGGATCCGGCAGGCGCCGTTCGTGGGACTGGTGAAGACGGACCGACCGGGTCCGCCAGGACAATAGGAGCGCTCATGACCGAGTACCTCATCTACTTCAACCAGCAGTGGGTGGGCGACCACACCGAGGAGTGGTTCCGCGGGCGCGCGCCGCTCGCCATGGCGGTGGTGAACGAGATGAAGGCAGCCGGCGTCTACGTCTTCGCCGGCGGGCTGGAGGAGGACGCCCCGGCGTACACCGCCGACGCCACCAGCGGCACCACGCTGATCACCGACGGGCCGTACGTCGAGACCAAGGAGTACCTCGGCGGGCTCACCGTGATCGACGTGCCCGACGAGGAGACGGCCACGATGTGGGCGGGCAGGGTCGCGGAGGCCTGCGGCTGGCCCCAGGAGGTCCGCCGCTTCGGGACGCCGCCCCGGGTCGACTGAGACCACGCTGCTCGAGGCCGCGAGCCGCAGCAACGGCGGTGTTGCGTACCTCATGCGTGCGTCGACAGCAGGGTCGGTGGCGAGGTGCGCTAACTTCTCCTCTCTGACCCGGTACGAATCGGGTGAGGCAGGCGTGCGCTCTGCGCCGGCGGTCCGAGGCTGGAAACCTCCAGATCCAGCCTTGGAACCTCCGGAGTTGTCTGTATGTCCTCAGCACTGCCCTCTTCTCGCACCCGCTGGTGGGCCCTCGTCGTCCTCGGCCTCACCCAGCTGATGGTGGTCCTCGACGGGACCATCGTCGCGATCGCCCTGCCGGCGGCGCAGGCCGACCTGAGCATCGATGACGGCCAGCGTCAGTGGGTCGTCACCGCCTACGCCGTCGCCTTCTCCGCGCTGCTCCTCCTCGGCGGGCGGATCGCCGACTTCTGGGGCCGCAAGCGCACCTTCATGGTCGGCATGGTCGGCTTCGGCGCGGCCTCGGCCTGGGGCGGGCTGGCGCAGTCGGGCGGCGAGCTGATCGCGGCCCGCGGCCTCCAGGGCGTGTTCGCGGCGCTGCTGGCTCCCGCGGCCCTGGCGATGGTCGCCGTCCTGTTCCCCAGCGGCCGTGACCGCAACATCGCCTTCGCCGTCTTCGGCATCATCGCCGGCACCGGCGCGGCCTTCGGCTTCCTGCTCGGCGGGGTGCTGACCCAGTACGCCGACTGGCGCTGGTGCCTGCTGGTGAACCTCTTCTTCGTCGTCGCGGGACTCATCGGCGGCAAGTTCCTGCTCCTCGAGAGCAAGGCGGAGGGCGACACCCGCTACGACGTCCTCGGCACCGTCCTCGTCGCACTGGGCCTGGGCGCCCTGATCTACGGCTTCGCGCGCGCCGAGCACGGCTGGGGCGAGGCCGACACGATCGGGTTCCTGGCGTCCGGCGCGGTCCTGATGGCCGTCTTCGTGTGGTGGCAGGGCCGCACCTCCCACCCGCTGCTGCCCCTGCGTGTGGTCCGCGACCGGGTGCGCGGCGGCGCCTTCCTGCTGCAGGCCTTCGTCGGCGTCGTGATGATCGGCGCGATGCTCTACCTGACCTTCCACTTCCAGATCGTGCTCGGCATGAGCCCGGTCGCCGCCGGCTTCGGCAACGTCGCGATGACTGTCGTCATCATGGCGACCGCGCCGATCTCCACGAAGCTCTTCACCACCTTCGGCCCCCGCGTCGTGCTCACCGTCGGCCCGCTCCTCGCGGCGGCCGGGCTCTTCTTCCTCAGCGGCATCACCGCCGAGGGCAGCTACTGGTCCGAGGTGCTCCCCGGCCTGGTCGTGATGGGCCTCGGCTTCTCGCTGATCTTCGTGCCGCTGCAGAACCTCGCCCTCTCCGGCGTCGACCCGCACGACGCCGGCGTCGCCTCCGCGCTCGCCAACGCCTCGATGCACGTGGGCGGGTCCATTGCGGTGGCGGTGTTCACCGCGCTCTACAGCTCCTCGGTGACCGACGCCCTCACCCAGGGCACCGACCGGATGCCCGCGCTCGCCGGCGGGTACGGCGACGTCCTGTTCGCGGCGGCCTGGGTGATGGTGCTCGGCGCCGTGACCTCGTTCGCACTGATCCGGCGGCCCGCGCTCCAGCTGATCCCCTCCCCCGACACGGTGACCCCCGCCCACTGATCCACGCGATGCGTCCGTCGGGGCCGGCGGGTCGGCACTCCCATGGCAACGGTGATGATGCACGCAGTGGTGTCCGTGGACGGCTTCATCGCCGACGAGCACGATGACGTGGGGCCGCTCTTCGACTGGTACTTCAACGGCGACCTGCCGGTCACCGAGGAGGCAGCCGAGGAGCGCCACGCGCCGTTCCGGGTCGGCGAGCGCTCCTACGAGTACCTCACCTCGATGTCGCCGGCATCGGCGCCATCGTCCAGGGGCGCCACCTGTTCGACCTGACCAACGGCTGGGAGGCCGACCCTCCGGCCGGGGAGCACCTGATCGTGGTCTCCCACCGCCCGAAACCGGAGGGGTGGCATCCCGAGGCCGACGTCCCGTTCTTCGACGACGTCGCCGCAGCCGTGGCGGACGCCCGGGAGCGCGCCGGCGACCGGGTCGTCGCAGTCTGCGCCGGGGACGTCGGAGGGCAGGCGCTCACGCTCGGCCTCGTGGACGAGGTGGCCATGGACGTCGTTCCGGTCGTGTTCGGCCGGGGCAAGCCGTACTTCGGCCCGGTGGACTCTCAGCACCTGCTGGAGGACCCGAGCGTGTCGTCCGGGGCGACCGGGTGCTCCACCTGCGCTACGACGTACGTCGCTGACCGTGGGCGGCGGTCGAGGCGTCCGGTCCGCTCAGTCTGGGAGCCGTAGCCTCTCGTCGGCGCCGAGCTCGTCGCCGGCCAGGTCGAGAGTCGTCGCGCAGGAGCCGTCGGCCAGCTCGCAGCTGACTATCTGCCACCGCCGAACCCCGCCGGCGCCTGCACCCGGGGCCGTGCCGCGGACGAGCACCAGGTGGAACGAGCCGTCGCCGAAGGCAGCCTGGGCCATCGCGTCGTTCACGCCCAGGCTCGGGAGCTGCAGGGGCACCCTGTCGCCGCTGGCCGTGTCATACACCCGCCAGTCGTCGGGCCCGTCCGTGCCGTCGCCCAGGCCGCCCCGCTGGGCCAGGACGTAGCGCCCGTCGGGCGAGACCGCGCCAGCGCCGCCGCCGGGTACGGCGGTCACGGGCCCGTCGGCGTCGCCGTACTCGAACGTCGAGTCGGCCAGGTCGGCGGAGCGCGTGAGGATGGTGCCGCCAGCGGCGTCGACCACCCACCGGTCCGAGTACGGCGAGGCGCGCAGCGGCTCTCCGGGCTCCCAGATCAGGTCGCCGCCCGGGGTGCGGACCCAGACCGTCTCGCCGTCGACGGCGACCACCTCGGTCCGCTCCTCCCACGCGCCACCTGTCGACTCCGTGGCGGGGAGCACCTCGCGGCTCACCTCTCGACCCTCGGCGGTGTCGTGGACCACGAGCTCGGCGACGTCGCCGGTGGTGTCCACCCAGGCGGCCCATCCCGAGGACAGCGAGGCCGCGACCGGGTAAGGCATCGGCTCGGTCTCGCCGACCGCGCGGGTGCGTCCGAGGGAGTCGACGTGTACGACGTCTCCCTCGAGGTCGACGTAGACCGCGCCGTACTGCTCGTTCTCCGCCACCCTGGCGTGGGACGCGATGACCCGGTCGACCTCGTCCTCCCCGTCGTTGCCGACGGTCGTGCGGTCCAGATGGAGTACCTCGCCGGCGGACCAGGAGATCTCGACCGGGTTCTCGACGACCGGCCCCGGGGGACCCAGAGGGCGTACGTCCTCGGGGCCGCGGTCCTGACCGGTGACGAGCACGATCGCCAGCACGCTGGCTGCGGCGGCGCCGGCACCGGCGACGAGTCCGCCGCGCACCCGGCGGCGCCGCGCCCCCGCCCGGGCCACGACGGCGTCGACCGGCGGCGCGCCGACCGGGATGCTGGCCCACTCGGCGCGGAGGAGCTCGGTGACCTGCTGCTCGTTCATGCGGACTCCTCGCTCAGGTGCCGGCGCTCGACCGCGGCCAGCGCGCGGGAGACCCGGCTCTTGACGGTGCCGACGGCGACTCCCAGGACCTCGGCCGTCTGCGCCTCGGTCAGATCGGCGCCGAACCTGAGCACCAGCACGCTGCGGTGATCGGCGGAGAGCCCGGACAGCGCCGCCACCAGGGCCGACCGCTCGGCCACCTCGGCGTCGAGCGTGGCTGTCCGCTGGCGCTCCGGCTCCGGGAGGGACTCGGTCGGCTCCTCCCCCCACCAGCGCCGCCGGCGGCTCGTGGCCCAGCAGTTGAGGAGCGTTCGGTAGACGTACGCGTCGACGTCGTCCGCCGCCCGGACCCGGTCCCACGACCGCAGGCAGCGGGCCAGCGCGGTCTGGGCGACGTCCTCCGCCTCGTGCCGCTCGCAGCCCAGCGAGACCAGCGTGCGCACCAGGTCCCCCCACCGCGCCTGCATGTACGCGGCAAAGTCCTCGTCTCGCGACCGGGGATCCCTCATGCCCGTCAGACCACCCAGGCCCGGCGAAGGGTTCCCACCGGGTCGCACGGCTCAGCGCGGGTCATGGCGCGCAGTATGACCGCGCCCGGGCCGGAGAAACCGGCCCGGAAGGAATCCCCACGCCCCCTCCCCCGTTGGGCCGGGTGACGACCCGCACCGACCCAGGAGGCAACACCCCCGTGAGCCAGCTCTTCACCCCGATCACCCTTCGCGACGTCACCGTCCGCAACCGGGTGTGGGTGGCGCCGATGTGCCAGTACTCCGCCGTCGACGGCGTACCCAACGACTGGCACCTGGTGCACCTGGGCTCGCTCGCGCGCGGCGGGGCGGGGCTGGTGATCGCGGAGGCCTCCGCCGTGGTGCCGGAGGGCCGGATCTCGCCGGAGGACACCGGGCTCTGGAACGACGAGCAGCAGGCCGCCTGGGCACGGATCGTGGAGTTCGTGCACGGTCAGGGCGCCACGGCGGGCATCCAGCTGGCGCACGCCGGCCGCAAGGCGTCGACCGTCGGTCTCACCGGCGGGCGCGGCGCCGTCGCCGACGCCGACGGTGGCTGGCGGCCGGTCGGGCCCTCCGCCGAGCCGTTCCCCGGCCTGCGCGAGGACCCGGAGCCACTGGACCTCGCCGGCATCCAGCGCGTCGTGACCGCATTCGGTGACGCCGCGGAGCGGGCCCTCGCCGCGGGGTTCGACGTCCTCGAGGTGCACGCCGCCCACGGCTACCTGCTGCACGAGTTCCTCTCGCCGCTCTCCAACCACCGCGACGACGAGTACGGCGGGTCCTTCGACAACCGCGTCCGCCTCGTGCTCGACGTGGTCCGCGAGGTCCGCTCCCGGGTCCCCGTCGGCGTGCCGGTCCTGGTCCGGCTCTCCGCCACCGACTGGGTCGAGGGCGGCTGGAGCGCTGACGAGACCGTGCGGCTGTCCGCGCTGCTGCGTGAGGAGGGCGTCGACCTGATCGACACCTCGTCGGGCGGCAACGTGCCCGCCGACATCCCCCTCGAGCCGGGCTACCAGGTGCCGTTCGCCCGTCGCATCCGCGCCGAGGCCGGAATCCCGAGCGGCGCGGTCGGTCTGATCACCGAGCCCAAGCACGCCGAGGAGATCCTCACCGAGGGCTCCGCCGACGTGGTCCTGCTGGCGCGCGAGCTGCTGCGCGACCCGCACTGGCCGCTGCGGGCCGCCCGCGAGCTCGGCGAGACCGGCGACGCGCTGTGGCCGGCGCAGTACCGCCGCGCCGCGCGGTAGGACTGCTGACCGACGGCGCGGGTCAGCCGATCCGGTCGATCACGATCGAGCCCGGCTCGTACTGCGTGCCCGCCGCCGCCACGTCGTACCCGCCCTCGAGGGAGGCCAGGGCCCGCTCGAAGCGCTCCGGGGTGTCGGTGAGCAGCGTGAACAGCGGCTGGCCGGCGGTGACGGCGTCCCCGGGCCGGGCGTGCCAGACGACGCCGGCGCCGGCCTGCACCGGGTCCTCCTTGCGGGCCCGGCCGGCGCCGAGGCGCCAGGCTGCCAGCCCGACCGACATCGCGTCGAGCCGGGTCAGCACCCCGGTCGCCGGCGCGGGAACGACGTGGGACTCGCGGGCCACCGGCAGCTCGGCGTCGGGGTCGCCGCCCTGGGCCGAGATCATCCGGCGCCACACGTCCATCGCGGAGCCGTCGCGGAGCCGGTCGGCGGGATCGATGTCGGTGATCCCGGCGCCGGCGAGCATCTCCCGGGCCAGCGCCACCGTCAGCTCGACGACGTCGGCGGGCCCGCCGCCGGCGAGCACCTCGACCGACTCGGCGACCTCGATCGCGTTGCCGGCGGTGCGGCCCAGCGGCGTGGCCATGTCGGTGAGCAGCGCGACCGTGCGGACGCCGGCGTCGGTGCCGAGCGCGACCATGGTCTCGGCCAGCTCGCGGGCATCGCCGAGGTCCTTCATGAACGCCCCGGACCCGACCTTCACGTCGAGCACCAGCGCGCCGGTGCCCTCCGCGATCTTCTTGCTCATGATCGAGGACGCGATCAGCGGGATCGCCTCGACGGTGCCGGTGACGTCGCGCAGCGCGTAGAGCTTCTTGTCGGCGGGCGCGAGGCCGTCGCCGGCCGCGCAGATCACGGCCCCGACGGACTCCAGCTGGGCGAGCATCTCCTCGTTGCTGAGGGTGGCCCGCCAGCCGGGGATCGCCTCGAGCTTGTCCAGGGTGCCGCCGGTGTGGCCGAGCCCCCGGCCGGACAGCTGCGGCACCGCGACGCCGCACGCGGCGACCAGTGGCGCCAGCGGCAGCGTGATCTTGTCCCCGACCCCGCCGGTGGAGTGCTTGTCGGCGGTCGGGCGGGACAGGGAGGAGAAGTCCATCCGCTCCCCCGACGCGATCATCGCGGCGGTCCAGCGGGAGATCTCGCGCCGGTCCATGCCGTTGAGCAGGATCGCCATCGCCAGCGCCGACATCTGCTCGTCGGCGACCCCGCCGCGGGTGTAGGCGTCGACCACCCAGTCGATCTGGCTGTCCGACAGCGTGCCGCCGTCGCGCTTGACGGAGATGACCTCGATCGCGTCGTGCTGTGACATGGGAGGAGGGTACGGCGCGGCGCGGGCCGGCTCCGCATCGCGGTGCGGGGCCTGCGCGCGCCGGGGCCGGCGGTTGGCCACCGCCCCTCGGGGTAGGACCCACCCGTCGGGTCGAGCGTGTCGACCCCTGGCTCTGAGGATGACCCATGACGAAGATCTCGGTCCTGCTGGCGGCCGCCGTGCTGCTGGTGGCCCCGCTCGCCCCGGTCGGCGCGGTGAGCGCAGCCCCCGCGCCCGTGGCGCGCGAGTCCGCCGTCGCGCAGGAGCGGCTCGGCTCCGAGCGGACCGCACCGGCCGCACGGAAGGCGAAGCCCTGGAAGTGCGGTCGGTGGACGCACGGCATCTCCCAGTCCATGCGCTGGTGCGTCCGCTTCCGGTCGATCAAGCCGGTCGTGAGGCAGGACGGCAAGGACCTCCTGCACAACAACTTCAAGAAGCCGAAGAAGATGCACTGCTCGCTCTCCAAGGGCACGACCCTGGGGTTCAGCGTCGAGGGCACCGTGGAGGCCGAGGCGGGCGTCGTCTTCGCCAAGGCGAAGACCTCCGTGACCGCCGGCGTCTCGGGCAGCACGACCACCACCAGCGAGACCGGCGCCGAGTTCCGGGTCAAGGGCAAGGGCTGGGCCTACTGCGCCCGCGGACACGCGGCGTTCCGGGTCAAGGGCCGGACCTCCCAGCACATCTGCGGCGGCACCAAGTGCATCCGCCGGCCCGGCAACAAGGTCAACACCCTGCTGCCCTCCAGCCCGTTCTTCGAGATCGGGCCGGGCCGCGACATCAACTGGAAGCGGTTCCTCCCGAAGGCCTGAGCCACGGGCCGGTCGCCGCCGGGTCAGCCGGCGGCGACCGGCACTCGGTGGTAGCCGCGCAGCACGAACGTGTCCCGGCTCTCGGGCTCGCCGGCCAGGGCGAGCTCCGGGTAGGTCGCGACCAGGGCGGCCACGGACTCGGCGAGCTCCATCCGGGCCAGCGGGGCACCCAGGCAGAAGTGCACGCCCACGCCGAAGGCGAGGTGGTTGTTCGGCGTCCGGTCGACGAGGAACTCCTCGGGCCGGTCGAAGACCGCCGGGTCGCGGTTGGCCGCGCCGAGCAGGGCCGCGATCCGCTGCCCCCGCTCGACCACGACGCCGCCCACCGTCACGTCCTCGGTGGCGGTGCGTTCGAAGAGCTGGAGCGCGGAGTCGAAGCGGAGCATCTCCTCGACGGTCGCCGGGACGTCCGCCGCCGGCCGCAGCCCGCGCCGCAGCATCGCGACCAGGCCGTTGCCGAAGACGTTGACCGACGCCTCGTGCCCGGCGTTGAGCAGCAGCACCACCGCGGCCACCACCTCATCGTCGCTCAACTCGGTCCCGGCGAGGTCGGTGATCAGGTCCTCGGCGGGAGTTGCCCGCCGCTCGGCGACCAGCTCGCGCACCAGCCCGTCGAACTCGCTCGCGGCCCGGACGGCCGCGTCGACGGTCTCCTGCGCCGGGTCGACCTCGTACATCCGCACGATCGCCTGGGACCAGTCGCGCAGGTCGTGGGCGTAGGAGGACGGGACACCCAGCAGCTCGGCGATCACGAGGACCGGCAGCGGCTCGGCGTACTGGCCGATCACGTCGAACCCGGCGCCGTCGGTCTCGGCGAGCAGCCCGGCGGCGAGCTCGCGCACCCGCGGTCGCAGCCGCTCGACGTGGCCGCGCGCGAAGGAGCTGGCGACCGGACGGCGCAGCCGGGTGTGCACCGGCGGCTCGTTCTCCATCATCTGGTTGCGGTGCAGCAGGTTGAACGGCTCCAGGTACGCCGCCGGCTCCCGGTCCGTCCAGAGCCGGCCGAGCCGACGGTCGCGCTGGACCGCCGAGACCGCCGCGTGGGAGAACGTCAGGAACATCCCCGACGGCTCGTGCCACGCGACGCCGCCGGTGGCGGCGTGCCGGGCGCGCTCCTCGGCGAAGTGGGGACAGGGATCGGCGACGACCTCAGGAGCCGTCAGGTCGATCGAGGTTGTCGGGACCGAACGCATCGGGAAGCACCTCATCCATCGTCCTCACGCCCGAGACCGTCCACAGCAGGAGGTCCCGGCCGCCGTTCTCGAACAGCAGCTGCCGGCAGCGGCCGCACGGCATGATGATCTCGCCGTCCCCGTCGACGCAGACGAAGTGGGTCAGCCGTCCGCCGCCGGTGAGGTGCAGCTGGGAGACCAGCCCGCACTCCGCGCACAGCGCCACGCCGTAGGAGGCGTTCTCGACGTTGCAGCCGACGACCACGCGCCCGTCCTCGACCCGCGCGGCCGCCCCCACCCGGTAGTGGGAGTACGGCGCGTAGGCGTGGGCCGCCGCCGCGACGGCGGCCTCCCGCAGGGAGTCCCAGTCGACGCCGGCGGCCGTGCTGCTCACCCGGCGCTGCCCTTGCGGTAGACCAGCCCGTCGGCGGCCGGCATCCGCAGGTTCTGCGAGGCGAAGGCCAGCACGAACAGCGTGGCGACGTACGGCGCCATGCCGGTGAACTCGCTCGGCACGCTGTCGGTGGTGGCGAACCAGGCGATGAAGGCGACCGCCAGGCCGAGGGTGATCACCGGGGTGCGCGCCGCGGACGCCAGGCGGCGCAGCGCCAGCACCAGCGCCACGACGGCGGCGACGGCGAGCAGCGCGGCCAGGACGTGTCGCGCCCAGGTCGGCAGGGCACCGAACGTGTCGGCGGGCCCCACCAGCCAGAAACCGACCGCCAGGACCAGCGTGGCCACCAGGCCGGCCAGGAACTCGACGTTCCCGACCACCATCCGCGCGACGCCGCCGACCCCGGGACCAGCCTGGTCGTGCACGGTGAGCGGCTGCGCGGCGGCGCGCCGGAGCTGGACCACGGCCACGATCACCAGGATCACGCCGATGACCAGCAGCAGCGCGTGCAGCGCGTCGGTGCCCCCGCGCAGCTGGATGGCGGAGGTGTAGCCGAACAGCGCGGCGCCGGCGAGCAGCCCCGCGGGGCGCCAGTTGCCGAAGATCATCGCGGCCAGGCCGATGTAGCCCAGGCCGCCGGTCATGCCGTTCTGGTAGCCGGGTGCGGCCACCAGGGCGAGGTAGGCGCCGCCGAGGCCGGCGAAGCTGCCGGAGATCGCGACCGCGACGAACTTGTAGAAGTAGACCCGAACGCCCAGCGTCTCGGCGGCCGACGGCGCCTCGCCGACCGAGCGCAGCCGCAGCCCGAACGCGGTCGACCAGAGCAGCCAGCCGGTGCCGACCACGAGGACCAGTGCCAGCACGGTGAGCAGCGAGAGGTTGCGCGTCAGGGCGGCGACCACGGCGGCCAGGTCGGAGATCAGGAACCAGCCCTTCCCGGCGAGGTCGCTCGCCGCGTCGGCGATCGGCCCGAGGGTGAACGCCGGCGGACGGTCGAGCGACGGGGACTGGGTGGGGCCGCCGCCGGGGAGGCCGGTGAACCAGGCCTGGGCCAGGAACGCCGCGAGCCCGGCCGCGATGATGTTGATCGCGACACCGGAGACGATGTGGTCGACCCCGAGGAGCACAGTCGTGACGGCGTGGACGACGCCGCCCACGAGCCCGAAGAGCAGCGCTCCGAGGATGCCGCCGAGGAAGCCGTAGTGGTAGCCGGCCCAGCCGGCACCCAGGGCCCCGACGATCATCATGCCCTCGAGGCCGATGTTGACCACGCCGGCCCGCTCGGACCAGAGGCCACCGAGACCGGCGAGCGCGATCGGCACGGCGGCGACGAGGGCGGCGCGCAGGGCGCCGGCCGAGGTCAGGTCGTCGGCACCGGTCAGGACCCGGACCAGGGAGACCAGGGCGAAGACCCCAAACCCGATCAGCAGGTAGCGGGTCAGCCGGCTCCGGCCGGTGGTCTCCGGCTCCGGCGCGGCCAGGGCGGTCGAGCCGGGCGGGATGGCGACACTCACGATGCCTCCTGCGGGACCGGGGCGGTGGGGGTCGCCAGCTGCCTGGCGACGGCGGACTGCTCGAGGCGCACGCGGTAGCGGCGGGTGATCTCGTAGGCGATGACGACGGCCAGCACGATGACGCCCTGGGTGACCTCGATGATCTCCGGGGAGATGCGGACCAGGATGTTCAGCGCGTTGGCCTGCTCGGAGAGGAACGCGAAGATCAGCGCGCCCGCGGCGATGCCCAGCGGGTGGTTGCGGCCCAGCAGCGCCACGGCGATGCCGGAGAACCCGATGCCGGACTGGAACGAGCTGCCGAAGTTGTGGGCCTGGCCGAAGAGGACCGGCATGCCGATCAGCCCGGCGACCGCACCGGAGAGCAGCATCGCGATCACGATCATCTTCTTGACGTCGACCCCCGAGGCCACGGCCGCGCTGTCCGAGGTGCCGGTGGCGCGCAGGTCGAAGCCGAACCGGGTGTGGGTGATGACCACGTAGTAGAGGACGCCCACGAGGACGGCCAGCAGCCCCAGCCCGTAGAACTGGGTGCTCCCCGCGTCGCCGATGAACGGCAGGTCCAGCCCGCCGACCCAGCTGGACTCGGGGACCGGCTTGGTGTTCGTGGCGTTGCCGGTCGTCACGCCGACCTGCTTGATCAGGTAGCCGACCAGGAGCGCCGCGATCGAGTTCAGCATGATCGTGCCGATCACCTCGCTGACGCCGCGGGTGACCCGGAGCAGCCCGGCGATGCCCGCCCAGGCAGCTGCCGACGCCATGGCCAGGACGACTGCCAGCACGGTGTTGGCGGGCCCGGGCAGCAGCGCCTCGCCGGCGACGACGGCCCCGACGAACGCGCCGATGCGGTACTGCCCCTCAACGCCGATGTTGAACAGGTTCATCCGGAAGCCGATGGCGGCCGCGACGCCGGAGAGGTACAGCACGGCGGAGTTGTTCGCGATGTTGACCAGGTTCCGGTCCCCCGGCCAGGTCAGCAGGGTCTCCCAGAATCCGCCGACGTCGGCGTCCGTGGCCAGCAGGAGCGCCGAGGCCAGGAGCCCGGCGATCAGCAGAGCCAGGGCCGGGGCCGCCAGCGCGAGGATGAGGCGTCTGCCCCGGTTCATGTGGTGCTCCCTGTTCCGGTCATGGCGGCGCCGAGCTCCCGGGCACTGACCTGGCGCGGATCGAACGTCCCCGTCAGCCGGCCCCGGAACAGCACCATGATGGTGTCCGACAGTCCGATCAGCTCGTCGAGGTCGGCCGAGATCAGCAGGACGGCCAGCCCTTCGCGTCGGGCGGTGCGGATCGAGTCCCAGATCGCGGCCTGGGCTCCGACGTCCACGCCGCGGGTCGGGTGGGCGGCCACGAGCAGCGCCGGCGAGCCCGACATCTCGCGACCGACGATGAACTTCTGCTGGTTGCCGCCGGAGAGCGCCCGGGCGGTCGTGTTCACGCCGGGCGTGCGGACGTCGTACTCCTCGATGATGCGCTGGGAGTCGCGGACCGCGGCGCCCCGGCGGATGAACCCCCGGGAGACCAGCGGCGGGCGGGTCTGGTGGCCCAGGATGCGGTTCTCCCAGAGCGGGGCGTCGAGCAGCAGGCCGTGGCGGTGCCGGTCCTCGGGGATCACGCCGATGCCGCTCTCGCGGCGGCGCCGGGTCGGCATCGAGGTGATGTCGGTGCCGTCGAGCAGCACCCGGCCGCTCGCGGTCGCCAGCATGCCCAGCACGGTCTCCACGAGCTCGGTCTGCCCGTTGCCCTCCACGCCCGCGATGCCGAGCACCTCGCCGGCGCGCACGTGGAGGTCGATGTCGCGCAGCAGCTCGCGCCCGTGCACGTCGAGGACCGTGACGTCCTCGAGCCCCAGCACGACGCGGTCGGTGACCGTGGAGTCCTCGGTGTTCGGCGAGGGCAGCTCGGAGCCGACCATCAGCTCGGCGAGCTGCCGCGAGGTCACCTCACCCGGCTTCACGGTCGCCACTGTCGTGCCGCGCCGGATCACCGTGATCTCGTCGGCGATCGCCCGGACCTCGTCGAGCTTGTGGGAGATGAACAGGATCGTGTGGCCCTGGGCCCGCAGCTCACGCAGGTTGTCGAAGAGCGCCTCGACCTCCTGCGGGACCAGTACCGCGGTGGGCTCGTCGAGGATGATGATGCGCGCACCCCGGTAGAGGACCTTGAGGATCTCCACCCGCTGCCGCTTGCCGACCCCGAGGCCCTCCACGAGGTCGTCGGGGTCGAGGTCGAAGCCGTAGGCCTCGGAGATCCGCCGGATCTCCGCGCGCGCCTTCGCGCCGATGCCGAAGGCCTTCTCGGCGCCCAGCACGACGTTCTCCAGGATCGTGAGGTTGTCGGCCAGCTGGAAGTGCTGGAAGACCATCCCCACGCCCGCCGCGATGGCGTCCGAGGGCGAGCTCATGTCCATGACGTGCCCGTTGACCTCGACGGTGCCGGAGTCCGGGCGCTGTACGCCGTACAGGATCTTCATCAGCGTCGACTTGCCGGCGCCGTTCTCGCCCACGATCGCGTGGATGGTCCCCGCCGGGACCTCGAAGCTCACGTCGTCATTGGCGATCACGCCGGGGAAGCGCTTGCCGACCCCCGAGACACGAACCGCGGGTTCCCCCGCCACAGCCGTCTGCATCGGTCCTCCTAGACCCGTCTCCATGCCCCACCCTCCGGACGTGGCGGACCCGGGGACAACCTAAGCGATCGTCCCCGGGTCCGCGACACAGCCCGTGCGCTGCTGATCAGGGAGCGGTGGGCACCTTGATCTCGCCGGACTTGATCTTCTCGGCGTAGCCGTCGAGGTCAGCCTTGACGTCGTCGACGAAGCCACCGGAGGTGGCGTAGCCGACCCCGTCGACCGAGAGGTCGTAGTTGGTGAACCCGGCCGGTGCCGAGCCCTCGTCGAACGCGGCGACGTACTCGGAGACCGCGACGTCGATCCGCTTGACCATCGAGGTCAGGATGTGCGCCTGCTGCTCGGACTCCGCCGAGAGGTACTGGTCGGAGTCGACGCCGATGGCCCACTTGCCCTCGCCGGCGGCGGTGACCGCCTGGAAGACGCCCAGGCCGGACTTGCCGGCAGCGTGGAAGATCACGTCCACGCCCTTGTCCAGCTGGCCCTCGGCGGCGGTCTTGGC
Organism: Nocardioides pantholopis; assembly: GCF_003710085.1. NCBI lineage: Bacteria > Bacillati > Actinomycetota > Actinomycetes > Propionibacteriales > Nocardioidaceae > Nocardioides > Nocardioides pantholopis. The sequence continues at coordinate 3,207,610 of NZ_CP033324.1, forward strand.
GCCGGTCGGGTTCTCGAAGCCGGCCTCGCCGTCGTTGGGGTCCTCGGTGAGGTACTGGACCTCGACCTTGATCGACGGGTCGACCGCCTTGACGCCGGCGACGTAGCCGGCCTCGAACTTCTGGATCAGCTCGCCGCGGGTGCCGCCGACGAAGCCGACGTGCTTGGCCTCGGACTTCATGGCCGCGGCGGCGCCGACGAGGAAGGAGCCCTCCTGCTCGGCGAAGATCAGGTCGGAGAGGTTCGGCAGCTCGGCGATGCTCGAGGCGAAGCCGTCGACGACCACGAAGTTGGTGTCGGGCATCTCCTCGGCGACCTTGGCGGCGGCCGGGGAGTAGATGAAGCCGACCGCGATGATCGGGTTGAAGCCCTGCTCGGCCAGCGTGCGCAGCCGCTCCTCGCGGACGGTGTCGTTCTCCTCCTGCCCGGCCTCGGCCTCGATGCAGGTGGCGTCCAGGTCCTCGACGGCGGTGGTGATGCCGGCGTAGGCGGAGTCGTTGAAGGACTGGTCCCCGCGGCCGCCCACGTCGTAGGCCACACCGATCTTGGGGCCGTCGCCGTCGGCGGTCTTGCACACGTCCTCGGACGCGCCGCTGCCGCCGTCCTTGGCCTCGGGCTCGTCGTCACTGCCGCCGCATCCGCTGAGGACCAGCGCGCTGGCCGCGATCAGTAGTGCCGCCTTGCGAATTCCGCGCAAGACTCCTCCTTAGCTCAAGTGCGTCACTGGCGACGCAGGTACGGGCAGTACCTAACCATCCCGGCGCTCGATCGAAGCCATTGTCGCCCAGTTGTTACCTACCGGTGACCCGGGCCGGGGTGCCGGATCGGGCGGCTCAGGCGAGGGCGGCGGCGACGGCGTTCGCGAGCACCATCGCGCCGATGGAGACCGCCCGCTCGTCGATGCGCAGGTTTCCCTGGTGCAGGTCGTACGTCGGCCCGCCGGGGGTGCGGGTGCCCAGGCGCATCATGGCGCCGGGGACGTGGTCGAGGTACCACCCGAAGTCCTCGCCGCCGAGGCTCTGCTGGGTGACGACCGGCCCCTCGGCCCCGAGCACCGCGGTGGCGGCCTCGGCCAGCAGCGTGGTGGACCGGGAGTCGTTGACCACCGGCGGCACGCCGCGCTGGTACTCCACCTGCGCGTGCACGCCGTACGGCTCGACGATCTGGCCGATCAGCAGCGGCACCAGCTTCTCCGCCTCCGACCAGGCGATCGCGTCGAGCATCCGCACGGTGCCGCCGATCCAGCCGGTGCTCGGCACCACGTTGTGCGCGGCGCCGGCCCGCAGCACGCCCCAGACCACGCTCACGCCGGCCCGCGGGTCCAGGCGTCGGGACAGGATCGCCGGCAGCTCGGTGACGACCTTGCCGAGCGCGAAGGTGAGGTCCTCGGTCAGGTGTGGGCGCGAGGTGTGCCCGCCGGACCCGGAGAGCGTGACCTTGAGGTGGTCGGCCGCACCGGTGATCGGCCCCTCGCGCAGCCCCACGTGACCGACGTCGAGGCTGGGGTCGCAGTGCATCCCGAAGAGGCGGTCGACGCCGTCGAGGGCGCCGAACTCCAGCAGCGAGAGGGCGCCGCCGGGCATCACCTCCTCGGCCGGCTGGAAGAGCAGCCGGACCCGGCCGGGCAGCAGGCCGGCGCGGTGCACCTGCGCCAGGGCCAGGGCCGCTCCGACCACGCCGCTGGTGTGCACGTCGTGCCCGCAGGCGTGGGCGACGCCGTCGACGGTGCTCGTCCACGGGTCGTCGGTCAGGTCCGGGACCGGCAGCGCGTCGAGGTCGGCGCGCAGCGCCACCATCGGACCGCTGTCCCCCAGGTCGGCCAGCAGGCCGGTCCGCGGCAGCCGGGTGACCCGCCAGCCGGCCCGCTCCACGCACCGGGCGACCAGGTCGGTGGTCCGGGTCTCCTGCCAGGACAGCTCGGGGTGCGCGTGCAGGTCACGGCGCAGGGTGAGCAGCTCGGTCTCGTGGGCGGCGACGGTGGCCGCGACCAGCGAGCCGAGCGGGGAGCTGGAGGTGGAGTTGTCCGCAGGCATCCCCACCGAGGTTAGTTCACGCGGGCTCAGCGGCCGTCATAGGCCGCGAGAATCCGGTCGGCAGCGACCGTCGCCGGCAGGTCCCCAGCCAGGACCTGGGCGCGGACCTCCTCGCGGATCGCCCGGACGCCGGGCGCGTGCCGCAGCCGCTGGTCGAGCTCGTCGCGGACCAGCGCCCAGGTGAAGTCGAGCTGCTGGCGCGACCGCTTCGCGGCCAGGCCCTCGGCCCCGAGGTGGTCGCGGTGGGCCTGCACGCGCTCCCACAGGTCCTCGACCCCGACGTCGGTGAGCCCGGAGCAGGTGACCACCGGCGGCGCCCACTCGTCCTTGCCGCGCACCAGCCGCAACGCTCCCGCGAGGTCCCGGGCGGCCACTCGGGCCTCCTGCTCGCGGTCGCCGTCCGCCTTGTTGACGGCGATCACGTCGGCGATCTCGAGGATGCCCTTCTTGATGCCCTGGAGCTGGTCGCCGGTGCGGGCCAGGGTGAGGAACAGGAACGTGTCGACCATGCCCGCGACCGTCACCTCGGACTGGCCGACGCCGACGGTCTCGACCAGCACCACGTCGTACCCGCCGGCCTCGAGGACCGCCATCGCCTGGACGGTCGCGCGGGCCACCCCGCCGAGGGTCCCGGCCGAGGGCGAGGGCCGGATATAGGCGTTCGGGTCGACCGAGAGCCGTGCCATCCGGGTCTTGTCGCCCAGCACCGAGCCTCCGGTGCGCACGCTGGAGGGGTCCACGGCCAGGACGCCGACCCGGTGGCCGGCCGCGGTGAGCCGGGCGCCGAGAGCCTCGATGAACGTGGACTTCCCGACGCCGGGCACCCCGGAGATCCCGACCCGCACCGCCGGGGAGTGCACCCCGCCGTCCGGCTCGCCGGTGAGCCCGGTCAGCAGCTCCCGCGCCAGGGCACGGTGGGCGGGCTTGCCGGACTCGACCAGCGTGATGGCCCGGGAGACCGCCGCACGGCGACCCTCCCGGACCCCGGCGAGCAGCTCGGGGACCGTGGGCTGGGCCATCTCAGTCGTCCAGCTGCTCCCGCAGCACGTCCAGCAGTCGCAGCGCCGACTCCGCGATCACGGTGCCGGGGAGGAAGACCTCCGCGGCACCCATCTCCCGCAGCGTGGGCACGTCGTCGGGCGGGATCACGCCGCCGATGACGACCATGACGTCCGGACGGCCCTGCTCCGCGAGCGCCTGCTTCAGCGCCGGGAGCAGCGTGAGGTGGCCGGCCGCGAGCGAGCTGACCCCGACGATGTGCACGTCGGCGTCGACCGCCTGCTGGGCGACCTCCTCGGGGGTCGAGAACAGCGGCCCCACGTCCACGTCGAAGCCCATGTCGGCGAAGGCCGAGACGATGACCTTCTGGCCGCGGTCGTGGCCGTCCTGGCCCATCTTCGCGACCAGGATCCGCGGACGCCGCCCCTCGGCCTCCTCGAACTCCTCGGTGGCCTGCAGCACCTGCTGGACGAGGGTGCCGCCCTCGCCGCTGGTCGACTCGTCCCGGAACACGCCGCTGATCGTACGGATCACCGCCTGGTGGCGGCCGTAGACCTTCTCCAGCGCCTCGGAGATCTCCCCGACGGTGGCCTTGGCGTGGGCGGCCTCGACCGCCAGCGCCAGCAGGTTGCCGTCCAGCGAGCCGCCGGCCGCGCCCGCCTCCGAGCCCTGAGCGGCGCTGTTGGTCAGCGCCTCGAGCGCGCGGCGTACGGCGTCGTCGTCGCGCTCCGCGCGCAGCCGCTCCAGCTTCGCGAGCTGCTGGCGGTAGACCTCGTCGTTGTCGACGCGGAGCACGTCGAGCTTGTCCTCGGCGGCCAGCCGGTAGGTGTTCACGCCGATCACGGCCTGGGCGCCGGAGTCGATCCGGGCCTGGGTGCGCGCGGCGGCCTCCTCGATGCGCATCTTCGGGATGCCCTGCTCGATGGCCTTGGCCATGCCGCCGGCCCGCTCGGCCTCCTGGATGTGGCCCCAGGCCCGCTCGGCGAGGTCGTGGGTGAGCCGCTCGACGTAGTAGGAGCCGGCCCACGGGTCGATGGTCCCGGTGGTGCCGCTCTCCTGCTGCAGCAGCAGCTGGGTGTTGCGGGCGATCCGCGCGGAGAAGTCGGTCGGCAGCGCGATCGCCTCGTCCAGGGCGTTGGTGTGCAGCGACTGGGTGTGCCCCTGGGTCGCGGCCATCGCCTCGATGCAGGTGCGCTGGACGTTGTTGAACACGTCCTGCGCGGTCAGCGACCAGCCGGAGGTCTGGCTGTGCGTGCGCAGGCTCAGCGACTTCGGGTTCTGGGGGTCGAACTGGCGCACCAGTCGGGCCCACAGCGCGCGGGCCGCGCGCAGCTTCGCGACCTCCATGTAGAAGTTCATGCCGATCGCCCAGAAGAAGCTCAGCCGGGGGGCGAACTGGTCGATGGTCAGGCCGCTCTCGAGGCCCGCGCGGATGTACTCCACGCCGTCGGCGAGCGTGTACGCCAGCTCCAAGTCGGCCGTCGCTCCGGCCTCCTGCATGTGGTAGCCGGAGATCGAGATCGAGTTGAACCGCGGCATCCGCTGGCTGGTGAACGCGAAGATGTCGGAGATGATCCGCATCGACGGCGCCGGCGGGTAGATGTAGGTGTTGCGGACCATGAACTCCTTGAGGATGTCGTTCTGGATGGTCCCCGCGAGCTGCTCGGGCGCCACCCCCTGCTCCTCGGCGGCGGCGATGTAGAGCGCCAGCACCGGCAGCACGGCGCCGTTCATGGTCATCGACACCGACATCTTGTCCAGCGGGATGCCGTCGAAGAGGGTCCGGGTGTCGTAGATCGAGTCGATCGCCACGCCCGCCATGCCGACGTCGCCGCGCACCCGCGGGTGGTCGGAGTCGTAGCCGCGGTGGGTGGCGAGGTCGAACGCGACCGAGAGGCCCTTCTGGCCGGCCGCCAGGTTGCGCCGGTAGAAGGCGTTGGACTCCTCGGCGGTGGAGAACCCGGCGTACTGCCGGATCGTCCAGGGCTGGGTCGTGTACATGGTCGGGTAGGGCCCGCGCAGGAACGGGCTCAGCCCGGGGAGGGTGTCCAGGGCGTCCAGGCCCTCGAGGTCGGCCGCCCCGTAGGACGGCTTGATCTCGATCCCCTCCGGCGCCAGCCAGGGCTCGCCGCCCGCGGGGGCGGCGGGCTGCGCGGCGCTGGTGTCTCCCACCAGCGGCAGGCCGGCAAAGCTCTTCGGAATGCTCACGTCAGCTTCTCCCGGGTGGTGGTGAGGAAGGCGAGGGCGTCCACGCCCATCGCGCACGAGTCGTCGACGTAGTCGGTGGGCCGGCCCGCGAGGATCACGTGGCTGGCCCCCGCCTCGCGCAGGGCGGCGGCGGCCTGCTCGCCCCACTCGGCGTACGCCGGGTCGGGGCCGGCCAGGCACACCACCGGGCTGCGCCCGGAGGCGGCGTACGCCGCGCGCAGGTCCTCGACACCGGTGGTGGGTCCGGCGACCTCGACAGCGACGCCCCCGGCGGCGAACAGGTTGGTCGCGAACGTGGCCCGGGCGGTGTGCGCGGCGATCGAGCCCATCGTGGCCAGGAAGACCGGCGTCGCGGCGGGCTCGTCGCGCAGCGCCTCGAAGCTGGCGCCGTAGGGGCGGACCGCGTCGAACGCGCCGTCCGGCTCCCGCACGGGCAGCTCCTCGGCGAGGTTGGGGAACTCGGTGAGCCCGGTGATCGGGCGGGTGCGCCGAGCCACCTCGGTCTCCCGGCGGCTCGCGGTCTCGGCCACGAGCGCGTCGAGGTCCTCGCCCTCCTCGAGCCGGCCGAACAGCTCCCAGGCGGCGTGCGCGACGTCGTCGGTGAGCTTCTCCACGGCGTACGCCCCGCCGGCCGGGTCGGCGACCGCGGCGACGTGGGACTCGGCGATCAGCAGGTGCGAGGTGTTGCGCGCGATCCGGCGGCCGAAGTCCTCGGGACGGCCCAGCGGGCTGTCGAAGGGCAGCACCGTGACCGCGTCCGCTCCCCCGACGCCCGCGGCGAAGGTGGCGACGGTGGTGCGCAGCATGTTCACGTAGGGGTCGTAGCGGCTCATCATCGGCCGGCTGGTGACCACGTGCTGGCGCTGGGCGGCCGCGTCGGCGTCCGCCCCGCTCAGCTCGAGCACCCGGGTCCACAGGCGGCGCGCGGCACGGAGCTTGGCGATCGTGGCGAACTGCTCGTCGGTGGCCGCGTAGCGGAACTCCAGCAGCGCCGCCGCGTCGGCCACGGAGACCCCAGCCTCGGCGAGCACCCGCAGCACCCGGGCGCCGAGGGCCAGCGACCGGGCCAGCTCCTGCACGTCCGAGGCGCCGCGGTCGTGGACGTCGGTCGCGTCGACGACGATCCCGAGCAGGCCGCGGTCGCGGGCCAGGCGGGCGACCGCGACCAGGTCGTCCTCGGCCGCCGTGGCCGGGACGCCGAGGTTGGTGCCGGGGGCGAGCTCACGCGCCCCGGCGTACGTCAGGAACGCCTCGGCGGCGGCGAGCGGCGCGGCCGGGGCGTCGAGCACGACCGGCGCCAGGTCGAGGAGCACCCCGTCGAGCAGGGTGGCGAGATCGGTGTCGGCACCGACCTGGAGCCACAGCGAGGTGGCCCCGCCCTCGAGGTCGGCGCGCGCCACCTCGTTGAGCCGGCGCGCGTCACCGGCGCCGAGCTGGACCCGGATGTCCCACGGGCCGGAGCGGGCGGGCCGCCCGGCGGTGCGCACCCCGGCGAGCTGGTCGGCGGTGCCGAGCGGCGAGACCTCGATGCCGTCCAGCGTGGTCCGGCCCAGGCGCTCCCAGACCAGCGAGTCGCTGTCGTCCTCCCCGAGCCGGCGGGCCTTGCGCAGGACGGCCGCCGCGGCGGCCTCCCAGTCGGTGACGGTCCAGCGGTCCTCGGGGTCCGCGAGGTCGAGGGTGCCCTGGTCGGGCTCCAGCTCTGCGGGCTCGTCGAGCCCGCCCTCGACGCTGTTGTCGACGTTCATGGTCCGAACCCTAGGGAGGGTGGCCTGGTCGGGCCACTCGATGTGATGTTTCCGATGCGCCGGGGCCCGTGGTGGGAGGCCCGGCCCGGCGGCCGGCGCGCCGCCCGGGTCCGTTCCGAACCCGCTTGGAGCGGCCGGTAAGGTTGTCCTAACTAATTAGCGACTCGTCAGTAACCGGGCATTTGTCACAGTCCCCGTCTCCAACGCCGGTGCCCATCGGCGGTACCGTGCTGCCGTGGCAACCCCGACTCTCGTCAAGGGAGCGCGTGCGACGCGCTCAACGATCGCCCTCAAGCTGGCCATGGCCATCAGTGGGATCGTCTTCATCGCGTACGTGTTCGCGCACATGTACGGAAACCTCAAGGCCTTCTCGGGCCATGACGCGTACAACGAGTACGCGCACCACCTGCGCGAGCTCGGCGAGCCGATGCTCCCCTACGAGGGCTTCCTGTGGATCATGCGCGTGGTCCTGGTCCTCGCGCTGGTCGTGCACGTCGGTGCCGCACTCGCCCTGTGGAAGCGCGCCGGCGCCGCGCGCCGGACCAAGTACCAGGTGAAGAAGAACGTCCGGTCCTCGCTGTCCTCGCGCACCATGCGCTGGGGTGGCCTGACCATCCTGCTGTTCGTCATCTGGCACCTCATCCACTTCACCATCGGCAAGGTCAACCCGGCCGGCGGCGAGACCAACGACCCGTACAACCTCATGGTCGAGTCCTTCGACCTATGGTGGATGACGCTGATCTACCTCCTCGCCATGCTGGCCCTGGCCATGCACCTGCACCACGGCACCTTCAGCGCCCTCCAGACCCTGGGCCTCACCAACACCGCCACGTCGCGGGCTCGCGCCCGTCAGGCCGGCTGGGCCATCGCCGTCGTCATCGGCGTCGGTTTCTCGCTGGTCCCGATCTTCACGCTCGCCGGCGTCATCTCCTAAGCAAGGGACGAGGTTCCGCACTTCATGGCATCCATCACTGACCCCTCCCACACCACCGCGCTGAACTCCCCGCCGGTCCAGGTGTCGGACGACGCCCGGGGCTACTACACCCTCGGCGAGCCCCTGGTCGACCCGGTCGCCCCGACCGGACCCATCCAGAACCGCTGGACCCAGCGCCAGTTCGACAACCGCCTGGTCAACCCGGCCAACCGCCGCAAGCTCGAGGTCATCATGGTCGGCACCGGCCTGGCCGGTGGCGCGGCCGCGGCCACGCTCGGCGAGGCCGGCTACAACGTGAAGTCCTTCTGCTACCAGGACTCCCCGCGCCGGGCCCACTCGATCGCCGCCCAGGGCGGCATCAACGCGGCCAAGAACTACAAGGAGGACGGCGACTCGACGTTCCGTCTCTTCTACGACACCGTCAAGGGCGGCGACTACCGCTCGCGGGAGTCGAACGTGTACCGCCTCGCCGAGGTCAGCGCGAACATCATCGACCAGTGCGTCGCGCAGGGCGTCCCGTTCGCCCGTGAGTACGGCGGCCTGCTCGACAACCGCTCCTTCGGCGGCGTGCAGGTCTCCCGGACCTTCTACGCCCGGGGCCAGACCGGCCAGCAGCTGCTGATCGGCGCCTACCAGGCCATGGAGCGCCAGGTCGCGGCCGGCACCGTCAAGCAGTACACCCGCCACGAGATGCTCGAGGTCGTGATCGTCGAGGGCAAGGCCCGCGGCATCATCGCCCGCGACATGGTCACCGGCGAGGTCGAGACCCACCTCGCGGACGTCGTCGTCCTCGCCACCGGCGGCTACGGCAACGTCTTCTTCCTCTCCACCAACGCGATGGGCTCCAACGTCACCGCCGCGTGGCGCGCGCACCGCAAGGGCGCCTACATGGCCAACCCCTGCTACACGCAGATCCACCCGACCTGCATCCCGGTGACCGGCGACCACCAGTCGAAGCTCACGCTGATGTCGGAGTCGCTGCGCAACGACGGCCGGATCTGGGTGCCGAAGAACGCGGCGGACTGCGAGAAGCACCCCAGCGAGATCCCCGAGGAGGACCGCGACTACTACCTCGAGCGGATCTACCCGTCCTTCGGCAACCTGGTCCCCCGCGACATCGCGTCCCGCCAGGCGAAGAACATGTGCGACGAGGGCCGCGGCGTCGGCCCGGCGGTCAAGGAGCTGGCCGAGGACGGCACCGAGCGCTGGGTGCGCCGCGGCGTCTACCTCGACTTCGCCGACGCGATCGCCCGGATGGGTCGGGCGACCGTCGAGACCAAGTACGGCAACCTGTTCGACATGTACGCCCGGATCACCGGCGAGGACCCGTACTCCACGCCGATGCGGATCTACCCGGCCGTGCACTACGTGATGGGCGGCCTGTGGGTGGACTACCACCTGCAGTCCAACATCCCGGGGCTGTTCGTGACCGGCGAGGCCAACTTCTCCGACCACGGCGCCAACCGTCTCGGTGCCTCGGCGCTGATGCAGGGTCTGGCCGACGGCTACTTCGTGCTCCCGAACACCATCCGCGACTACCTCGCGGACGGGCCGTTCGAGAAGCTCGACGAGAGCCACCCGGACGTCGTGGCGGCCAAGGCCGACGTCGAGCACCGGATCGCGACGTTCCTCTCCATCAACGGCACCCGCTCGGCCGACAGCTACCACAAGGAGCTGGGCCGGATCATGTGGGAGTACTGCGGCATGGAGCGCAGCGAGGCCGGCCTGAAGAAGGCCATCGGCATGATCCAGGAGCTGAAGAAGGACTTCTGGTCCAACCTGAAGGTCCTCGGCACCGCCGACAGCCTGAACCAGAGCCTGGAGAAGGCCGGCCGTACGGCCGACTTCATCGAGCTCGGCGAGTTGATGTGCATCGACGCGCTCAACCGTCGCGAGTCCTGCGGCGGCCACTTCCGCGCCGAGTCCCAGACCGAGGACGGGGAGGCGCTGCGTCACGACGACGAGTTCGCCTACGTCGCGGCCTGGGAGTGGGGCGGCGAGGACGGTCAGCCCGTCCTGCACAAGGAAGACCTGATCTACACGGCCATCGAGATGAAGCAGCGGAGCTACAAGTGAACCACCCCACGACATCCTGCAAGAGACTCGCTGCGCTCGTGGTGAGCACGATCTCGAGGGGACCCCGATGAGAATCACCCTCAACATCTGGCGCCAGCCGAACGCTGCGTCGGCCGGTGCGATGCACGCCTACGAGCTCGACGAGATCTCGGAGGACATGAGCTTCCTGGAGATGCTCGACGTCCTCAACGAGAACCTCAACGAGCAGGGCGAGGACCCGGTCGCGTTCGACTCCGACTGCCGTGAGGGCATCTGCGGCACCTGCTCGCTGATGATCAACGGCGAGGCGCACGGCCCGGAGGTCACCACGACCTGCCAGCTGCACATGCGCTCGTTCAAGGACGGCGACACGATCACCATCGAGCCGTGGCGCGCCGAGGCGTTCCCCGTGCTCAAGGACCTCATCGTCGACCGGTCGGCGTTCGACCGGATCATCCAGGCCGGCGGCTACATCTCGGTGAACACCGGGTCGGCCCCCGACGCCCACGCTGCGCCGGTGGAGAAGAAGAAGGCCGACCGCGCTTTCGACGTCGCCACCTGCATCAGCTGCGGCGCCTGCGTCGCCGCGTGCCCCAACGGGTCCGCGTCGCTGTTCCTGGGCGCGAAGATCACCCACCTCGGCGAGCTCCCCCAGGGCCAGCCGGAGCGGTACTCCCGCGTCGTGGACATGGTCGCCCAGCACGACCACGAGGGCTTCGGTGGCTGCACCAACATCGGCGAGTGCACCGCCGCCTGCCCCAAGGAGATCCCGCTCGACGTGATCTCGCAGCTCAACAAGGACCTGCGCACCGCGCTCAAGCAGGGTCGCTGACCCGAACCGCCACGGTCCCCCGACGGCCGCCCCACACCGAGGTGTGGGGCGGCCGTCGTCGTTCGGGCCTCGCGCCGTTCGGCGTCCCGGGGCATTGAATGCCGTAGAAGCGCGGGAAGTGCCCGAGGAGTCGGACCGCGGCGGTGGTCGAGCCGCGAGCGCAGCGAGCGTGTCGAGACCCGGTCGGCGGATGCCAGGTCTGTGCCCGGGTCCATGGGTGCGTACGGGGGCCTCGACACGCTCAGGCGCCAGGGCGCCTTCGCGGCTCGACCACCGAGGACAGGTGGTCGAGCCGTGAGCGCAGCGAGCGTGTCGAGACCCCGGTCAGGTGGTGACGATGGTGGTGCCGGTGTGGTCGCGGCGCAGGTGGATGCCGTTCGGGGATCGCCACAGGTAGGTGGTCTCGTCGAGCTTGGTGTAGGTCCAGGCGGTGTGGGTCTTGGCCCGGTGGTGGGTCCGGCACAGGGGTGCGAGGTTGGGGTCGGTGGTCTCGCCGTACTCGCCGTCGCCCGGTGGTCCTTCACGTTCGTGGCGGTGCCGGACGACGTGGTCGGTGTCCGCGCGGCGGGCCGAGCGGGTGCACCAGGGGAAGACACAGCACGGGTTGTTCAGGACGACCCGCTCGGCCATCCGGTCGGGGACCTCGTAGGCGTCGGTGTGGTCGACGTCGGCCAGGTCGATCACCGGCTTCACGATGACCTGCGCGTCGGGGCTGGCGCACCAGGTCTTCACCTGGTCCGCGGAGACGAACGAGCGGGTGTTCTCGACCCGGGCCAGGTGCAGATCCCCGTCGCTGGGGCTGCCGAGGGCGGCGGCGCTGAGGTGGACGTGGACGACGACCTGGCGGGGCCGGCAGCGCTTGGACAGGCCCGCGACCTCGGTCGGGGTGGTGTCGAGGTCCAGGGCGAGCTGGCGGCGGGCGATCTCGCCGACGGCCAGGGAGCGGCGTACGTCGAGGGACTCCGCGCAGCCGAGCTCGCCGAGGACCCGGGCACCGCGGGCGACCGCGGAGTCGAGGTCGAGGGCGTCGGCGAGGTCGAGCTCGCCGTCCACGGTCACGGTGCCTGCGAAGGAGACGCGTCCGGTGTCGAGGTCGAAGTGACGCCGGTCGGCCGCAGCCTTCCGCTTCTCCTCCGCGCCTGCGGGGTCGAACCGGACCCGGGCCTCCTCGATCAGCCGGTCCAGGGCGGCGTACCCGATCTTCCCCGCCACCGCGTGGACGTGAGTGTCGACGTAGGCAGCACCATCGGCGGGCAACGAGAGGGTGTTCGCCGCGACCTTGCGGCCCCGCCACGCCGGCACCTCGCCGGCGCGGACCGCAGCCCAGGTCTTGGGGAGCCGGTGCGCGAGCTCGACCGCCTCGCCGAGCATCGCCCGGGCCGCGTCCGAGGACATCCCCAGGGCGGCGCCCAGCTCCAGCGGGGCGAACTCGGTGACCAGCGGAGCCCCCGGCCCCGCGATCGCGACCTCACCCTCCGCACCCGGCAGGCAGGCCGCGTCATCCAGGCAGTCGGTCGAGTGCATGGCGGCCCAGGCGACCGCAGCCTCGAGCAAGGCGACCTCGGCACGGTCGGCCACAGCCCGCTGGGACCGGGCGAAGGCCAGCACCGCGGCAGGGCTGTCGCACTCCCCGAGCGGGGCGGGGTTCGGGTCGATGGCCATAACACATTCTACTCGAACACACGTTCGAAGCACTAGGGCTGAGACGCGGAATGTGGAAAGAAATCCTGATACCTGAAGGCGGGACCGTCACCCCAAGAAATGGGAGCTGGCCCGCCGCGGAACCAAGACCCTCAACCCCAGCGGCGCCCAGCCGCCTCGTTCGGTGAACGGTGGTCTCGACGCGCTCAGGCGCCAGGGCGCCTTCACGGCTCGACCACCGGCTGCAGCAGCCAGCGGATGCGGCCGGACCGTCAGCGCTTGGTGGCGCGCAGGGCCTTGACGCCCAGGGAGCCCAGCAGCCCGGCGATGGCGAAGTTCACGACGATCAGGACGGTGTGGGCGACCCAGTAGCCGGTGGCCCGGTCCTCCCCCGCCGACCAGGCGTTGTAGAGGTTGCGCGCGAAGTTGCCGAAGCTGAAGACGTTCCAGGCGGCAACGGCGAGCAGCAGGATCGCGTGCTTGCGCTCGAACTTCACTAGATGTCCTTCCGACGGTGGATCAGGTGGAGGAGACCGGACGCCGTGAGGGCGCCGGCCACGAAGGAGGCGAGCCGGGTCGGCCGCGCGACGTCGTTCACGGCGGCCGCCTCGACCCGCGAGGGCATCCGCGGGCCCTGGACCGGCTCGGCGGGCTCGGCCTGGCGCAGGGCGCGGGCAGCGGGGCTGGTCCACGCCCAGGCCGCGGCGTACATGATCATCCGGGAGGTGTAGTTCATCCACACCACGAGGATCAGCGCGATGCCGAACGCCTGGAACGCGGGCTGGTCCTTGGTCACCGAGAGCAGCTGCCCCGAGAGCTGCTTGAGCAGCTCGAAGGCCACGGCGCCCAGCACGGCCCCCGACCACAGCGATGACCGCGGGACGTGGGGGGCCGCCAGCAGCCGGAACATCAGGTAGAACAGCACGGCGTTCATGCCCAGGCCGAGCACGACCGTCAGCAGCTTCACCAGGATGCCGAGCTCGGTGCCGAGACCGAGCAGGTCCAAGACGTCGTCGGAGAAGCCCGCGACGAGCCCGGAGACGCCGACCGCCACGAACAGCACCACGCCGAGGACCACCAGGGCCAGCAGGTCGCGGAGCTTGCCGGCGACCCAGCTGGGCTGCTCGGCGGACGGCTTCTCGAAGACCGTCAGCAGCGCGTCCCGCAGCGCCGAGACCCACCCCAGGCCGGAGTACAGGACGCCGACCAGACCGAGCACGCCCACGGCCCCGGCGGCGTCCTGGATGTCGGTCAGCGAGACCTGCCCCTCGCCCGACCCGACCAGGCCCGGCACGACCTGCTTGATCGCCCGGATCAGGGTGCCGTCGGCGTCGGGCACCACCTCGGAGAGGTAGCCGACCGCGAAGAACGACAGCGCGAGCACCGGGAAGAACGACAGGAACGCGTAGTAGGTGACCGCCCCGGCCTGCTGGCCGGCCTTGACGTCGCCGTAGTGCTGCTGCATCCGCACGACGTGGTCGACGACCGGCCGACGCCGCCGCAGCGCCACGACCCGGTCGCCGACGGCCTCCCCGAGGGGCGCCACCGCGTCAGGCCTCCGCGGTCCGGGACGCCGTCTCGAGGCCCGTCAGCACGAAGGTGCTGGTGGGATGCCAGCCGGTGCCGTCGTCGTGGGCGTAGAGGTGGAAGTCGTCGACGTCGAACTCGCACTCGAAGCCGGAAAGCTCCTTGAACGCCTGGTCCAGGCGGTCGTCGGCGAGGTCGTGGGCGACGGTGACGTGCGGGTGGTACGGGAAGGCCAGGTCGACGGCCAGCGGCCCGCACCGCACCGCTGCCGCGAGCTGCTCGCACTCGGAGATGCCGCGCACCAGGGTCACGAACACCACCGGGGACACCGGGCGGAAGGTGCCGGTGCCGCGCAGGTGCACCGAGAACGACGCGACGTTCGCGGCGACGCTCTCCAGATGCCCGACGACCGCTGCCAGGTCTGCCTCGGCCACCTCGGTGGGCGGCACCAGCGTGATGTGGGTGGGGATCATCGTCGCGGTGACGTCTCCCACGCTGGTGCGGTAGTCCTGGAGCTGGGAGGCCCAGGGCTCCGGGATCGCGACGGCGACTCCGATGGTTGGCACGCGCTGACCCTACCCAGCCCTACCGCAGGGGCGCGGCGAAGCCGACGCGCTCGTAGACGTCCGCGAGGGTCCGCTCGGCGACCGCCGCCGCCTGCTCGGCACCGTCGCGCAGCACCTTGCCCAGGTAGTCCTGGTCCTCCAGCAGCTCCAGGGTGCGCTCCCGGAACGGCGTGACGAACTCGACCACCACGTCGGCGAGATCGCCCTTCAGGTCGCCGTAGCCGCGCCCGGCGTACTGCTCGGCGAGCTCCTCGACGCCGGTCCCGGTGAGGGCGGAGTAGATCGTGAGCAGGTTCGAGACGCCGGGCTTGGCCTCCGGGTCGAAGCGCACCTCCGCCTCGGAGTCGGTGACCGCCGAGCGGATCTTCTTCGCACTCACCTTCGGGTCGTCGAGCATCTCGACGATCCCGGCCGGCGAGGACGCCGACTTCGACATCTTGCGGGTCGGGTCCTGCAGGTCCCCGATCTTGGCGGTGGTCTTGAGGATGTACGGCTCCGGCAGCCGGAACGTCTTCTTGTAGCGGCTGTTGAACCGCTGGGCGAGGTCGCGGGTCAGCTCGAGGTGCTGGCGCTGGTCCTCCCCCACCGGGACGTACTGGGGCCGGTAGAGCAGGATGTCGGCGGCCATCAGGATCGGGTAGGTGAAGAGCCCGACGCTGGCCGCGCCCTCGCCGCCCTTCGCGGACTTGTCCTTGAACTGGGTCATCCGGCGGGCCTCGCCGAACCCGGTCAGGCACTGCAGCACCCAGGCGAGCTGGGCGTGCGCCGGGACGTGGCTCTGCATG
This sequence comes from Nocardioides pantholopis, assembly GCF_003710085.1. Taxonomy (NCBI): domain Bacteria; kingdom Bacillati; phylum Actinomycetota; class Actinomycetes; order Propionibacteriales; family Nocardioidaceae; genus Nocardioides; species Nocardioides pantholopis. The sequence goes on from NZ_CP033324.1 coordinate 3,222,934, forward strand.
AAGATCGCCGACCGGGCGGGATCGACGCCCGCGGCGAGCAGCTGGGCGGCCGCGCGCAGGCAGCGCTCCCGGAGCACCTTGGGGTCCTGCTCCACGGTGATCGCGTGCTGGTCGGCGATGAAGAAGAACGGCTGGTGCTCCTCCTGCAGGTCCACCCACTGCCGCAGCGCGCCGAGGTAGTTGCCGAAGTGGAACGAGTCGGCGGTCGGCTGGATCCCGGAGAGGACCCGGGGGCGGGCGGCGGGGGCGGGGCTGGACACGTCTCCATTCTCGCGGATGATCCGAATCCGCGCTGAACGGGGGCCAGGCATGGACCGGTGCGACGTGGGTAGGTTCACCGCTCGTGTCACATCCGCCACGCCGTCGCTGGTGGGCGATGCTCGCCCTCGTCCTCGCCAACCTGGTGCTCAGCTTCCTGCTGCTGGGGGTCTGGTCCTCCCTGAGCCAGCACGACCGGGTCCTGGACCAGGACACCCTGGACGGCTGCCTGGGCGCGCTGCTCAACGACGGCCGACAGTGGTCCTACGACGTCGAGGACCCCCGCTTCGTGGGTCCGAACACGATCGAGGCCGACTTCCGCCACGTCGGGCGCGGGGGCACCGACGGCGCGCCCAAGGAGGGGACCCTGCGCTGCCGGCTCGCGGCGGAGGGCGAGCTCGACGACCCGCTCCTGGTCTCCTCCGTGGAGGTGGTGGCCCCGTGATCGCGCCCGTGCCGCGCTGGAGCGCCGTGCCGACGCTCCTGGTGGTCAACCTGCTGCCGCTGTGGCTGGTCCTCGACGGCCGGCTGGAGACCCCGGACCTGCTGATGACCTACGCGGTCGAGGCTTCGGTGCTGATGGTGCTCGCCGCTCCGACCGTGCCGGGTCTGGTGAGAGCAGCGAGCCGGGAGCAGGGCTTCCAGGCCGGCGCCGGCGTGCTCCTGGTCGTGATCACGGTGATCGGCACGGTGGCGAGCCTGACGACGAACATCGCGAGGCAGGTGTCCTGGGACCTCGGCTCGGTCCTCAGCATCGCCGCCGTCGGGGTCAGTGTCGCCATCGGGCTGGTCCTGTCCTGGCGCCGCCACGGCTCGCCGGTCCCCGGTCGGGGCGGCCCCGTCGGGGCCTTCGCGTGGCGCTTCCTGCTGCTGGTCGCCGGCGGCGGGCTGGGCCTGGGCTCGGCCCAGGCCTGGGAGCGGCTGGTGGCCCACGGCTGGGAGCCCGCCCCGCTGGGGGACAGGTGGGCTCAGCCGGCCGGCGAGCAGCTGGTCGAGTGGGGCATCGCGCTGGACCTGCCGACCGCTGTCGTCCCAGCCCTGTTCGTGGTCCTGGTGCGCACCCTCAACGAGGTGCTGCACGAGATCTACCTGATCTGCAAGGACCTGGACGCCGAGGACCGAGCCGCCGACAGCGCCGACCCGGCCCCGACGGCGGCTCCGGCTGAGAGCGAGCGTCCCGTCGCCTAGGACGCGTCGGCCGCGTCCGTACGCCGCTGAGCCAGGGCCGACCAGACCAGCACCAGCACCCCGAGCAGGGAGAGCCCGACGCCGACCAGCGCGGTCGAGCGGTAGCCGTAGCCGGCGGCGATCACCAGGCCGCCCAGCCAGGCACCGAGCGCGTTGGCGACGTTGAGCGAGGCGTGGTTCATCGCGGCGCCGAGTGTCTTGGCCTCGCCGGCCACGTCCATCAGCCGTAGCTGGAGGTTCACCACCAGGACCGAGCCCAGGGCGGTGATCGCGAAGACGACCGGCAGCGCCCACCAGCCGTGCGGGGCGGCGAGGTAGAACAGCACCATCACGACGGCGGTGCCGCCGGCGCCCGCGAGCAGCGAGCCGAACACCGACCAGCCCGCCAGCTCGCCGGCCAGCCAGGTGCCGGCGACCATGCCGAGGCCGAAGGCCAGCAGGAACACCGGGACCGTGGACTCCCCCAGGCCGCCGACCTCGGTGACGGTGGGGCTGATGTAGGAGTACACCGCGAACATGCCGCCGAAGCCGACCGCGCCGGCCGCGAGCGTCAGCCACACCTGGGGGCTGCCGAAGGCCGCCAGCTCGCGGCGGCCGGTGGCGTGGGGGTCGCCCGGGGTGGGCGGGACGAACGCGCGCACCATCACCAGGGTCAGGACCGCGAGCCCGGCCGCGGCGACGTACGCCGCCCGCCAGCCGAGGTGCTGCCCCAGCCAGGTCGCCGCCGGCACGCCGACCACGTTGGCGACCGAGAGCCCCAGCATCACCGCGGCGACCGCCCGCCCGGTGCGCTCGGGCGGCACCATGCTCGCCGCCACCAGCGAGGCGACGCCGAAGTAGATGCCGTGCGGCAGGCCGTCGAGGAAGCGCGCCAGCGTCAGGACCTCGTAGGACGGAGCGGCGGCGCTGAGCAGGTTGAAGACGGCGTACGCCGCCATCAGCGCCAGCAGCAGGCCGCGGCGCGGCCAGCGGGCCCCGAAGTAGGCCAGCACCGGGGCGCCGATCACCACGCCGAGGGCGTAGGCCGAGATCGTGTGCCCCGCGGCGGGGATCGAGACGTCCACCCCGTCGGCGACCTGCGGCAGCAGCCCCATCGTCACGAACTCGGTGGTGCCGATCGTGAACCCGCCCATCGCCAGGGCGAGGATCGCCAGACTGACGTGACGCGCCCCGCCGCGATCGGCCGCGGTGCGGTCGGTGGCGGTGCCGTCGGCGGCGGTCGTGGTCATGACGGGCCAAACCGGGCCCGGCGGCGCGCTATTCCGTGGCATCGACCACCTCGCGCGCCGACGCCCGGGCCGCCGGGTCACGTCACCATCACCGAGACGCAGCTCACACCAGCCCTACACTTCCCCCACACAGGTTTCCCATCTCGGGAGGAGGGACCGTGAGCGGAGCGAGCGACATCGAGACGACGCCGGAGCAGCAGTCGACGAAGGCGCACAGGCCCGGTGGCAGCCCGGTGCTGATCATCCTGATGTCGATCGTGGTCGTGCCCGCGGTCATCGTCGCCGACTCCTTCGATGCCGGACCCGCCGCGATCATCGGCGGCCTGGTGGCCCTGTTCTCCCTGGTCGCCTTCATGGGCGGGCCGCTGCGCGCCGACCTGCGCGCGGCAGCGCTGATCGCGCCGCTCCTGCTGTTCGCGGCGATCGTCCCGCGGCTGCTGGCCGAGGTGTCGCGGCCGGCCGCGATCGCACTGGTCGTGGTCCTCGGCTTCGTCGCGGCCCTCCTCCCGCTGCGGGGCCCGCGCTTCGCCCACGCCGGGCTCGGCCTCGGGATGACCACCGTGTACGCCTACGCCTACGCCCCCCACGGGGTGACGGACCATCAGCAGGTGATCGCGGCCGCCGTCGCCGGGGTCCTGGTGGCCCTGCTGGTTCGGCTGCTGCTCGGGGTCTCCGACCCGTCGAAGCCCACCCGGGAGCAGGTCGCCGAGGTCCTCGTCGCCGACGACCCGGCGGCGGCCACCTCGACCGCCTTCGACACCTGGCTCAGCGACGGCCGGCAGCGCTGGCTCGCCCAGGCACTCGAGGGGGCCTCCCGCTACCGGCTCGCCGTACGGGCGAACGAGCTCGACGCCGCGGGGTCCGGCTCCGACGGGGACGTCGCGGCGCTCCGCGCGCGGGCCGAGGAGCTGGCCGAGCAGCTCCGCGCCAAGCATCCCCCGGCCGGCGACGCGGCGGCCCCGGCCCCCGGGGCCGGTCCGGCTGAGGCGTCCGCGGTGCGGCGGGCCGACGCGGCCCTGGACTCCGTGGAGCACGCGGCCCACGATCGCGACCGGACACCCGTCGTCCTCGACCGCGGGAGCCGGCACGAGTTCCGGGACGCGGTGCTGCACCCCTCGGCCCGGTTGCGCTCGATCCAGGTGCGGCACGCCTTCCGCACGGCGTTCGGGCTGCTGGTGATGCTGCTGATCACCTACCACCTCGAGCCGGGCGACCCGTTGATCTCCACGGTGCTGCTGAGCACCTTCGCCATCCTCCAGGCGAGCTGGCGCGACACGCTCGGCAAGGCCCGGACCAAGGTCGTCGGCGTGGTCGCCGGCTCGGCCGCCGTCGCCGTGATCCTGCTGACCGTGCCGGAGCGCTACCTGACCGAGATCGCGGCCGTCGCTCTGGTGCTGGGGCTCTGGTACATCACCACCCGGCCCGCTCTCGGCGCGGCGTTCATGGTGGTCGTCAGCGTGGGGTTCAACGCGGTCACCCGCGACCTCGACCCCGGGGAGCTGCTCGTCCAGTACGCCGTGCTGACCGCCTGCGCCGTGGCCGTCGGGGTGGTCCTCGGCTTCGCCGTCGTCCCGGCGTTCCGGCCCGCGCCGCTGCGCCGGCGCGTCCTGGACGCGACCGAGGCGACGGCCGCCGTGCTGCGGGCCGCCTCCGACGGCTCCCCGTCGGTGCAGCAGTTCCTCGCGCTGCACCGAGACGCCAGCCAGACCCAGGACGAGCTGGTGCCGGACCGCGAGCACCTCGACGAGCGCCAGCTCGCCGCGCTCGAGCGGCTCCGCTCCGGCCTGCGCGACCTCACCACGATGGTCGACGCCGCCACCGCCGACCGTGCGGCGCTGGCCCGGGCCGCCGACCTGCTCGACACCGCGGACGGCGCCGCGAACGGCAGTGCGCCGCAGACGGACGGCGCCGCCTCCTCCACCCTCGGGGACCTCGCGGAGCAGTCCGGCGCGGCCGAGCGGTACCTGCTGGGGACGCTGCCCGCGAGCGGCTGACCCGGCGCGGGGCCGCTCAGCCCGCAAGGTCGCCCCAGGTGCCGGCCAGCTCCGCCCACGGCCCGACCGCGGCGACCCGGCCCTCGACGAGCACCACGACCCGGTCCGCCTGCTCCAGGGCCGCCCGCTTGGAGGTGGCGCCGAGGACGGTGGTCCCGCGCTCGCGCAGCGCGGCCCAGAGCTCGACCTCGGTACGGGCGTCGAGCGCGCTCGAGACGTCGTCGGCGAGCAGCAGCTCTGCCCCGGCGGCGAGGGCCCGGGCCAGGGCGAGGCGCTGGACCTGGCCGCCGGAGAGCCGGACCCCGCGGTGGCCGACCAGGGTGTCCGCTCCCCCGGCGGCGTGCAGGTCGTGGTCGAGCCGGGCGTCGGTCACGGCCGCCGCCAGGGCCCGGCCGTGCCCCAGCGCGACGTTGTCGGTGAAGCTGCCCGACAGCACTCGCGGCACCTGGGCGACGTGGGCCACCTGGCCGGGGCGCAGGAACAGCTCGGCATCGTCCACGGGCACGCCGTTCCAGCTGATCCGGCCGGTGTGGTGCACCAGCCCGGCGAGCGCGGCGAGGAGGCTGGACTTGCCCGCGCCGACCTGGCCGACCAGCAGCACCAGCTCGCCCCGCTCCACGCTCAGGTCCACGCCGCGCACCCCGCGGGTGCCGTCGTCGTGGACTGCGTCGACGTCGCGCAGCTCGAGGCGCTCCAGCGGGACCCGGGCCGGCGACGCGGGGGCCGGCGCGGTCCCGGCGACCAGGTCCACGCCGGGTGGCAGGTCCATCAGGTCCGCGCCCCCGGCGAGCCGGGCAGTCGCCTGCTGCCAGGCACGGGTCCCGGGCGCCTCGGTGATGACCGCGCCCGCCACCCGACCGAACCAGTCGAACCCGTTGACAGCGTTGGCCACCAGCAGCGCGGTGGCCAGGTCCCAACCGCCGGCCACGAGGATCGCCCACACGGCGACCACGCCGCCCTGGACCATGACCACCGGGACGCCGTCGAGGAGGGCCTGGACCCGGTGCTCCCGGACCGCGGCCGCGACCCGGCCGCCGTCGACCCGGCGCAGGTGGTCGTGGACCGCAGGCGTGGCGGCGGCGAGCTTGACAGTGCGCGCGGACTCCAGCGCCGAGACCAGGGAGCGCCCGAAGCCGGCCCGGGCGAGCGAGGCCGCGGCGGCGGAGCGGCCCGCCACCGGGCGGCCGGCCGTCGAGGCGAGCGCGGAGGCCGCCATCACCACCAGCAGCACCAGCCCGGCCAGCGCGGTGCCGCCGACCACGGCCGTGACGACCACGACCACGAGCCCGTTGAGCACGTCGACCCACCGGTCGGCGTAGCGCGCGAAGCGGTCGGCGTCCATCGCCCGGGCCACCACCTCCCCCGGCGGCGTGCGGTCCAGGCGGCGCTGGGCGGTCTGGCCGACCAGCACCGACATCCGGGTCCGGAGCATCACCTCGATCCACCACCGCGGATAGCGCAGGAACGCCGCCGCCAGCAGCACCGGACCGGCGAGCAGGCTCGCGACCAGCCCCACGGTGAGGGGCACCGAGGTCCCGCCGTCGCGCAGCTCCATGACCAGGTGGCCCCAGACCCAGCCGGTGGCGGCCCCGTAGGCGCCGACCAGCGTGGCGCCCAGGAACAGCAGCGCCCCGACCACGCCCCACGCCGGACGCACCAGCAGCGCGTGGGCGATGCCGCGGGACAGCGACGGCCCCTCGGCCACGTCGGGCCGCGCGGGCGGCAGCCCGCTGCGCCGCGCGCCGCCCACGGGCGCGCCGGCGGGCGCAGCGTCCACGCCGGCACGCTCGGCCTCCGGATCGGCCGGACCGGCGCCGCTGGCCAGCAGCAGGTCGCGGAACCGGCCCGGGTCGCGCGCCAGGCGCGCCCGCGAGCCGTGCTGGACGACCCGGCCGGCGTCCAGCACCGCGACCTGGTCGGCGCGGGCCGTCGTCGAGAGCCGGTGGGCGACCAGCACGCCCGTCCGCCCCGCCAGCAGCCGGTCGGCGGCGCGCACCACCCGGGACTCGGTCACCGGGTCCATCCGCGCGGTCGCCTCGTCGAGCACGACGACGCGGACGTCGCGGACCAGCAGGCGGGCGAAGGCGACCAGCTGCTCCTCCCCCGCCGACAGCGTGGTGCCGCCCGGGCCGAGCGGGGTGTCCAGGCCGGCCGGCAGGCCGGCGACCCACTCCGCCAGCCCCAGCTCGGCGACCGCCGCCTGGACCCGCTCGCGGGCCACGGGAGCGAACAGCGTGAGGTTCTCGGCGAGGGTGCCGGCGAGGATCTCGGTGCGCTGGGTGACCACGCCGACGGCGGCCCGCAGCCGCTGCAGGTCGAGCTCAAGGACGTCGACGCCGCCGATCCGCACGGTCCCCGGCTCGGGGTCGACCGCACGCGAGAGCAGGGCCGCCAGGGTGGACTTGCCCGACCCGGTGCGGCCGACGAGCGCCAGCGTGTGCCCCGCCGGCACCCGCAGGTCGACCCCGCGCAGCGCGAAGCCGCCGCCCGGGTAGGCGAAGTGCAGGTCCTCGAAGGCGAGGTCCAGGGGACCCTCCGGCAGCTCCCTGCCGCCGCTCGGCTCGGGCTCGACCGCCAGCATCGAGCGCAGCCGCACCAGCGCCCCGAGGCCCTCCTGCAGCTCGGGCAGGTGCCTGGCGAGCATGTCGACCTGGCCCACGAAGGTGCTCGTCACCAGGAACAGGGTCACCAGCTGCGTCACCGACATGTCACCGTCGGCGACCAGCAGCACCCCGGCGACCCCGACCACTGCCAGCAGACCGTGCAGGAGCAGGCCGGCGCGGCGGGTCAGCCGGGTCTCGACCGCCAGCACCCGCAGCAGCCGCCGGTGGATGCGCGCGGACAGCTCGGCGCAACGGCGTACGACGTGCGCCTGCCCCAGGCTGGTGCGCAGGTCGTCGCGGGCGGTGATGCCCTCCTCGAGCGCAGCCGAGTGGTCGGTCCAGGCGATCTCCTCGGCGACCTTCCGGGTGGTGATCTCGGCCAGCAGCGGCCGCACCACGACCAGGGTCAGCAGTGCCACGAGCGGGAACAGCAGCCACGCCGGCCACCAGGTCAGGCCGGCGACGATCCACATGGGGCCGCTGGCGAACACCGTGCGCAGCGCCTCCCAGACCTGGCGGCGCACCAGCACCCCGACCTCGTGGGTGTCGTCGTCGACCCGGTCGAGCACCTCGCCCACGGCCTGCTCGGAGAGCGCGTCGAGCGGCTGGTGCAGGGCGGCCTCGAGCAGGTCAGCCCGGAGCCGGCCCTCGGCACGGTCGACGACCCCGGCCCAGGCGGTGCGGCCGGCGGCGTCGAGCACGGCGGCCCCGACCACGCACAGGGCCAGCACCCCGACCAGCGACCAGGTCCCGTCCCCGGCCAGCCGGCCCGCGACGACGGCACCCAGCGCCTGCCCGACCGCGGCCAGCAGGGAGGCGGCCATCGCGACAGCACCGACCGGCCCGCGCAGGCGTCGCCAGTCGACGCGTCGCCGGGGATCGATGTCGGGGCGAGGGGCATCGGGAGGCCCGTCCGGCCCGCGGTCCCGCACGGGACCCGGCCGCCCGGCCGTGGGCGCGCTCATCGGGGGAAACGCTACGCGCCGGCACCGACCTCACGCACCCGTTTTGTCACGTGCGCGCCCGCCCCGCAGACAGACGGCCCGGGCCCCCGCACCGGTCGGTGCGGGGGCCCGGGCTCAGGCGTCAGCCGGTCAGAACGAGGCGAGCGCCTCGTTCAGGGTCGCGCTCGGCCGCATCACGGCCTCGGCCTTGGCGTCGTCCGGCTGGTAGTAGCCGCCGATGTCGACGGGGCTGCCCTGCACGCTGTTGAGCTCGGCGACGATCGTCTCCTCCGCCGCGCGCAGCTTCTCGGCCAGCGGCTTGAACGCGGCCGCCAGCTCGGCGTCCTCGGTCTGGTTCGCCAGCTCCTCGGCCCAGTACAGGGCCAGGTAGAAGTGCGAGCCGCGGTTGTCGATCCCGCCGACGCGCCGGGTCGGGGACTTGTCCTCGTTGAGGAAGGTCTCCGTGGCCCGGTCCAGGGCGGCCGCGAGGACCTTTGCCCCCGGGGTGCCGGCCTGCTCGGCGTACAGCTCCAGGGACGGCACCAGCGCGAAGAACTCGCCCAGGCTGTCCCAGCGCAGGTAGTTCTCCTTGACCAGCTGCTGGACGTGCTTGGGCGCCGAGCCGCCGGCGCCGGTCTCGAAGAGCCCGCCACCGTTCATCAGCGGGACGACCGAGAGCATCTTCGCCGAGGTGCCGAGCTCGAGGATCGGGAACAGGTCGGTGTTGTAGTCGCGCAGCACGTTGCCGGTCACCGAGATGGTGTCCTCGCCCTTGCGGATCCGCTCCAGCGAGTACGCGCAGGCCGCGGCCGGCGCCATGATCTCGATGGTCAGGCCCTCGGTGTCGTGCTCGGGGAGGTACTCCTTGACCTTGGCGATCAGGTTGGCGTCGTGCGCGCGGTTCTCGTCGAGCCAGAAGACCGCCGGGGAGCCGGTGGCACGGGCGCGGGAGACGGCGAGCTTGACCCAGTCGCGGATCGGCGCGTCCTTGGTCTGGCAGGCGCGCCAGATGTCGCCGGGCTGCACGTCGTGGGAGAGCAGCACCTCGCCGGCGGAGTTGACGACCTGCACGGTCCCGGCGGCCGGGATCTCGAAGGTCTTGTCGTGGGAGCCGTACTCCTCCGCGGCCTTGGCCATCAGCCCGACGTTCGGGACCGAGCCCATGGTCGAGGGGTCGAAGGCGCCGTTCGCGCGGCAGTCGTCGAGAACGGTCTGGTAGACGCCGGCGTAGGAGGAGTCCGGGATGACCGCGAGGGTGTCGTGCTCCTCGCCGTCCGGGCCCCACATGTGGCCCGAGGTGCGGATCATCGCCGGCATCGAGGCGTCGATGATGACGTCGGAGGGCACGTGCAGGTTGGTGATGCCCTTGTCGGAGTCGACCATCGCCAGCGCGGGGCCGTCGGCGAGGCCCTGCTGGACCGCTGCCTTGATGGCCTCGCCCTCGGGGAGCTTCTCCACGGCGGAGAGCAGCGCGCCGAGGCCGTCGTTCGGGGACAGGCCGGCGGCCTTGATCTGCTCGCCGTACTGCTCGAAGAGGGTCGGGAAGAACGCCTGCACCACGTGGCCGAAGATGATCGGGTCGGAGACCTTCATCATCGTGGCCTTGAGGTGGGCGGAGAACAGCACGCCCTCGGCCTTGGCCCGGGCGACCTGCTCGGTGAGGAAGCGGCGCAGCGCGGCGACGTCCATGAACGTCGCGTCGACGACCTCGCCGGCGAGGACCTTCAGGCCGTCCTTGAGCACGGTCTCGGTGCCGTCGGCGCCGACCAGCTTGATCGTGAGTGTGTCGTCGGCCGGGATCACCACGGACTTCTCGTTGGCGAAGAAGTCGCGCTCGCCCATCGTGGCGACGTTGGTCTTCGAGTCGGCGCTCCAGGCACCCATGCGGTGCGGGTGGGCCTTGGCGTAGTTCTTCACCGAGGCCGGCGCGCGGCGGTCGGAGTTGCCCTCGCGCAGGACCGGGTTGACCGCGGAGCCCTTGACCGTGTCGTACTTGGCGCGGGCGTCCCGCTCCTCGTCGGTCGTGGGGTGCTCGGGGTAGTCCGGGATGTCGTAGCCCTTGCCCCGCAGCTCCGCGATCGCGGCCTTGAGCTGCGGGATCGAGGCGGAGATGTTCGGCAGCTTGATGATGTTGGCCTCGGGCGTGGTGGCCAGCTGGCCGAGCTCACCCAGCGCGTCGTCGGCGAGGCCGAACTGGGCCAGGATGCGCGCGGCGACGGAGATGTCGCGGGTCTCGACCTCGACCCCGGCCTTCGCGGCGTACGCCTGGATGATCGGGAGAAGGGAGTACGTCGCCAGCAGCGGCGCCTCGTCCGTGTGCGTGTAGATGATCTTGGCCATGAACGGCTGCTCCTGAGCACTGGGATTGAGCACTGGAAAAAAGTTTCTCGACGTCAAGATACCTGACGGCGGCGATTCCCTCACCCTCGCACCCGGCGGGGCGCTCGGCAACGCGCCCCAGGTCCACTAGAGTGGCGATCCCCCGGACCGCGGGGCCCGTTCCGAGGAGCAGCCTTGACCGAACACACCGGCGCCAACGCCGCCAGCGTCACGACCGAAGCCGCCGAACCGGCGGCCCCGACCCTGGGACAGAAGATCGCCGCCGAGGCCATCGGCACCTTCGTCCTGGTCTTCATCGGCTGCGGGAGCGCCGTGTACGCCGCGAGCGGCGGGGAGTTCGACATCCTGGGCATCGCGATGGCCTTCGGCCTCGCCGTCCTGGTGATGATCTATGCGTTCGGCCGCGTCTCCGGCGGCCACTTCAACCCGGCCGTCTCGGTCGCGGCCGCGCTCAGCGGCCGGGTGGCCTGGCGCGACGCCGGCATCTACATCGTCGCGCAGCTGGTGGGTGCGATCCTCGGCGCCGCGGCGCTCTTCGCGCTGCTGCACGGCTTCGACGGCTACGACGCCACCAACAACATGGGGCAGAACTTCTTCGGCGACGGCGGCTACGCCTGGTGGGCGGCGCTGTTCCTGGAGCTGCTCCTGACCGCGATCTTCGTCCTGGTGATCCTCGCCGTGACCGACGGCCGCAACGAGCACCCCGGCCTGGCCCCGCTCGCGATCGGATTCACGCTGACCGCTGTGCACCTGGTGGCGATCTCCGCCACCGGCACCTCGGTGAACCCGGCCCGCTCGATCGGCCCGGCCCTGTTCGCCGGCACCGACGCCCTCGCCGACCTGTGGCTGTTCATCCTCGCCCCGCTGCTCGGTGCCGCGGTGGCCGGCCTCGCCTACCCGGCGCTGTTCGGCCGCGACACCGACCCGGTGCCCGGCTCCGGCCTGACCTTCGCGCAGCGCTCCGCTCGGGCCTCGGCCCCGGGGAGCAGCCAGGACCAGTACCAGCAGCAGTGGAACCAGCAGCCGAACTGGAACCAGGGGCAGGCCGCCCAGGGCGCTCAGGGCACCGCGACCCAGCAGTGGGGCCCGGAGCCGATCATCCAGGACGGCTGGCAGTGGGACCCGCAGTCCCAGCAGTGGATCCCGGCCCAGCAGCAGCCGCCGGCTCCGCAGGCCCCGCAGCAGGGCACCCAGCCGGAGCAGGGCCAGTACGGCCAGGCCCAGCCCGGCCAGCCCCAGCCCGGCCAGCACGGCCAGTACGGGCAGCCGGGTCAGCCCGGGCAGCCGGGTCAGCCCGGCCAGCCCGGGCAGCCGGGTCAGCACGGGCAGTGGCCCGACGACGACGGCCAGACCCAGATCCGCAGGTAGTCAGCGCCGGGTCACCGGCTGACGGGGTCGTCCGAGATTCTCTCGGCGACCCCGTCGCTGGTTTCGACCCGGACCGGACCGAGCCCGCGCTCGTAGTGCGTGACGCTGCGGGCCCCGTCCTCGGGGATCCGCTCGATCTCGAGCAGGTCGGCCCCGGCGGCGAGGACCTCCGCCCGGTCCTCGACCACCCCGGCCAGGAACGCCATCCGGTAGCCGTCGCCGGTCCGCGGCCGGGCGGGCACCACCAGGCCGGCCTCGGCGCCGTCCACGCCGGCCCGCCACTCGCCCTCGTGGCCGAACCACCAGACATTGCCGTCCCGGTCCTGGCCGTAGTAGTCGGTGCCCAGGTCGGCCGACCAGCCCTCTCCCCCGGCCGGGTCGAGAGTCGCCGTCGTGCGCACCGCCGTCGTGGCCACGCCCGCCGTCCGGGGCCCGGCGAGCACCTCGACGCGCAGACCGCCCTCGGGCTCGCCGTCGATCGTCCACCGCTGCCGACTGCCCGGCTCGAGCGGGAACCAGGGGTTGTCGACGACGTCGACGAAGTCCCCCGGGTCCGGCGTGGGGGTCGGGACCACGAGCTGGTCCACCCCGCTGGGCGGCACCGTCCCCGGTGAGGACGCGCAGCCGGTCAGGCCGGCCACGAGCAGCAGGGCCGCGGCGAGCGGCGTACGGGCGGGCATGGCGCCATTCTCCCCGACCGGCGCGCCCGGCCCCCGCCGCCACCGCGGCGCACTCCTCGGTCACTCCGCGCTGAACCGGGGATCCCCGCCCGCCGCGATCACCCGCACCCGCCCCGCTGCGCTGCTAGCGTCGAGCCCGGACCGTTCCCGCTTTGGACGAGGAGTCGACGTGAGCTCAACCCCACTCAAGGTGGCCGTGACCGGTGCTGCCGGCCAGATCGGCTACAGCCTGCTGTTCCGGCTCGCGAGCGGCGCCCTCGGCGACCGCCCGGTCGAGCTGCGGCTGCTGGAGATCAGCCCGGCGCTCAAGGCACTCGAGGGCGTGGTCATGGAGCTCGACGACTGCGCGTTCCCGACGCTGGCGGGCGTGGAGATCGGCGACGACGCCGAGCGGATCTTCGACGGGGTGAACCTCGCCCTGCTGGTCGGTGCCCGCCCCCGGTCGAAGGGGATGGAGCGCGCGGACCTGCTGGAGGCCAACGGGGCGATCTTCACCGCCCAGGGCGCGGCGCTGAACAAGGTCGCCGCCGACGACGTCCGGATCGGGGTCACCGGCAACCCGGCGAACACGAACGCGCTGATCGCGCTGAGCAACGCCCCTGACATCCCCCGCGACCGGTTCTCGGCGCTGACCCGGCTCGACCACAACCGGGCCATCTCCCAGCTCGCCGCGAAGACCGGCGCCCCGGTCGGCGACATCACCAAGATGACGATCTGGGGCAACCACTCGGCCACCCAGTACCCCGACCTGTTCCACGCCGAGGTCGGCGGTCGCAACGCCGCCGAGGTCGTCGGCGACCAGGACTGGCTGGAGAACGACTTCATCCCGACCGTCGCCAAGCGGGGCGCGGCGATCATCGAGGCGCGGGGCTCCTCCTCGGCCGCCTCGGCGGCCTCCGCGACCATCGACGCCGCCCGGGACTGGCTGCACGGCTCCGCCGCCGGCGACTGGGTCTCGATGGCCGTCGCCTCGGACGGCTCGTACGGCGTCCCCGAGGGCGTGGTGTCCTCGTTCCCGGTCACCACCCGGGGCGGGGACTGGGAAATCGTGCAGGGCCTGGAGATCGACGACTTCTCCCGCGGCCGGATCGACGCCTCGGTCGCCGAACTGGTCGAGGAGCGCGACGCGGTCCGTCAGCTCGGCCTGATCTGAGCCTCGACGTAGCGACGGCCCGTCCCCTGGTGGGGGCGGGCCGTCGTCGTTCTGGGGAGGACACGTCCGGGGACCTCGCCCCGGCCGTCCTCAGACCGGCTGGTCCGGGATGGTCTGGGCCAGGAAGAACAGCACGCCGCCCACGAGCGCGAGGGCGAGGACGTCGAAGATCCGGTGCCGCACCGCCAGCATCCCGGCGTCCCGGGCGGGCAGCACCAGCCGCAGCAGCGCACCCGCCTCCAGCGCGACGGCGATCCAGCGCACGCCGGCGCGCCAGTTGCCGGTGGCCGCCACCGCGAGCCCGATCGCGGCCAGGACCATGATCAGGATGTAGAACATCCCGCCGATCGTGGAGGGGTAGCGACGCCGCGCGTCCGCCTCGGCCCGGGCCTGCTCGAGCTCGGCCGCCACCTCCTCCTCGGAGGGTACGGCGACCGGCTCGCCAGGGGTCTCCGGCGCGGGGTCCACGGCGCTCAGACCAGTGCCTTCTCGGCCGCCGTGACGATGTTGGACAGCAGCATCGCCCGGGTCATCGGGCCGACGCCGCCGGGGTTGGGCGAGACCCAGCCGGCGACGTCCCAGACATCGGCGGCCAGGTCCCCGGCGAGCTTGCCGTCGACCCGGGAGACGCCGACGTCGAGCAGCGCGGCCCCGGGCTTGACCATGTCGCCCGTGATGATGCCGGGCACGCCCGCGGCGGCCACCACGATGTCGGCACCACGCACGTGCGCGGCCAGGTCGCGGGTGCCGGTGTGGCACAGGGTCACGGTGGCGTTCTCGGAGCGGCGGGTCAGCAGCAGGCCCAGCGGCCGCCCGACCGTGACCCCGCGACCGACGACCACGACCTCGGCACCGGCGATCTCGACCCCGTGGCGGCGCAGCAGCTCGACGATCCCGAACGGCGTGCACGGCAGCGGCGCCTCCTTGCCCAGGACCAGCCACCCGAGGTTGGTGGGGTGCAGCCCGTCGGCGTCCTTGGCGGGGTCGATCAGCCCCAGCACCTGGTTCTCGTCGCGGCCCTTCGGCAGCGGAAGCTGCACGATGTAGCCGGTGCAGGCCGGGTCGGCGTTGAGCGTGCGGACGGCGTCCTCGATCTCGTCCTGGCTGGCGCTGGCCGGCAGGTCCACCCGGATCGACTCGATGCCGACCTCCGCGCAGTCCTTGTGCTTGCCGTTGACGTACCAGCGCGACCCGGGGTCGTCACCGACCAGGACCGTGCCCAGGCCGGGGCGCACGCCCCGCTCGGCCAGCTCGGCGACCCGTACGCGCAGCTCGTCCTTGATCGCGGCCGCCGTGGCGGTTCCGTCCAGCTTCTGTGCAGTCATGGCAGGGCTCCCGATCGTCCTGGTCAGTGGAAGAAGTGGCGGGTGCCGGTGAAGTACATCGTCACCCCGGCGGCCTTGGCCGCCTCGATGGTCAGCTCGTCGCGGATCGACCCACCGGGCTGCACGATCGCGCTCACCCCGGCGTCGATGAGGATCTGGGGCCCGTCCTCGAACGGGAAGAAGGCGTCGGAGGCGGCGACCGAGCCGGCGGCCCGCTCCCCCGCCCGCTCCACGGCCAGCCGGCAGGAGTCGACCCGGTTGACCTGGCCCATCCCGACCCCGACCGAGGCGCCGTCCTTGGCCAGCAGGATCGCGTTGGACTTCACCGAGCGGCAGGCGCGCCAGGCGAAGGCCAGGTCCGCGAGCACGTCCGGGCTGGCCGCCTCGCCGGTGGCCAGGGTCCACGCGGACGGGTCGTCGCCGGGCGCCTGGAACCGGTCGGTGACCTGGGCGAGAGAGCCGCCCGGGACCTGCCGGACCTCGGTGGGGTCGGCGCCCGGGGGCGGGGACACCAGCAAGCGGATGTTCTTCTTCGCGGCCAGCACCTCCACGGCGCCGTCCTCGTACGCCGGGGCGACGACGACCTCGGTGAACACCTCCGCGACCTGCTCGGCCATCGCGACGCTGACCGGCCGGTTGGTGGCGATCACGCCGCCGAACGCCGAGACCGGGTCGCACTCGTGGGCGCGGCGGTGCGCCTGGGCCACGTCCGCGCCGACGGCGATGCCGCAGGGGTTCGCGTGCTTGATGATCGCGACCGCCGGGTCGGCGAAGTCGTAGGCGGCCCGGTGCGCCGCGCTCGCGTCGACGTAGTTGTTGTAGGACATCTCCTTGCCGTGCAACTGCTCGGCGTGGGCGAGGCCCGGCTCCGCGCCGATCTCGGTGTAGAGCGCGGCCGGCTGGTGGGCGTTCTCGCCGTAGCGCAGCACGGCCTTCCGCTCGAACGCCTGGCCGTGGAACGCCGGCCACGGGGTGTCCTCGTCGGCCCCGAGGGTGTGGGCGAACCAGTTCGCGACCTGCACGTCGTACGCCGCGGTGTGCGCGAACGCGGCGGCGGCGAGCCGCTGCCGCTCGGCCAGGGTGAAGCCGCCCTCCTGCGCGGCGCGCAGCACCTCGGCGTACATCGCCGGGGAGGTGGCGATCGCGACCGAGGGGTGGTTCTTGGCGGCGGCGCGCACCATCGAGGGGCCGCCGATGTCGATCTGCTCCACGCACTCGTCGGGCGCCGCGCCCGAGGCCACGGTCTGCGAGAACGGGTAGAGGTTGCACACCACGAGGTCGAACGGCTCCACGTCGAGCTCGGCGAGCTGCGCCACGTGGGAGTCCAGGCGCCGGTCGGCGAGGATGCCGGCGTGCACGCGCGGGTGCAGCGTCTTCACCCGCCCGTCCAGGCACTCCGGGAAGCCGGTGAGCTCCTCCACCCGGGTGACCGGAAGGCCGAGGCCCTCGATCAGGGCCGCGGAGCCGCCGGTGGAGACCAGGACGACGCCCGCCTCGTGGAGCCCGCGGACGAGCTCGTCGAGGCCGGACTTGTCGTAGACGGAGACCAGCGCGCGCTTGATCGGGACGCGGTTGTCGGGCACGGGACCAACTCCTGCTCAGGGGTGCTTGACATACGGATCATGTGGAGGAGCACCCAGGCGGTCGATGCTCCCTGATCCCCCGAAGGGGCCACTCCCCGGTGGTCTGCCCACCTGCGCCAGTCGTGTGAGCGCCAGCATAGCGGCGGCTCAGGACCCGATGCGGACCCGCCGGCCCTCGACCGCGAAGCCCTCGCGCGCCAGCCGGCCCACCGTGGCGACGAGCATGGTGCGCTCGGCCACCTTGATCCGCTCGTGCAGGGTCTCGACGGTGTCGTCGTCCTCGACCGGCACCGCGGCCTGGGCCACGATCGGGCCGGTGTCGACGCCGGGGTCGACGACGAACAGCGTCGCGCCGACCACCTTCACGCCGTACGCCAGGGCGTCGGCGGCGCCGTGCATGCCGGGGAACGCGGGCAACAGGGCCGGATGGGTGTTGAGGTAGCGGCCGCCGAAGCGCCCGAGGAACGCCGGTCCGGCGAGCTTCATGAACCCGGCCGAGACGACCAGGTCGGGGTCGTGGTCCGCGCACGCCTGCGCCATCGCGGCGTCCCACTCCTCGCGGGTAGCGAAGTCCGAGACCCGGTGCACGAACGTGGGGATCCCCGCCCGCTCGGCGCGGGCCAGCCCCTCGATGCCGTCGCGGTCGGCCCCGACCGCCACCACCTCGGCGCCGTACGCCGGATCGGCGCAGGCGTCGAGCAGCGCCTGGAGGTTGGTGCCGGCCCCCGAGACGAGCACGACGATTCTGGCTGGCCTGGCTGGCCTGGCGGGCTGGGCGGGTCTGGCGGGGTGCGGCACGGCGGACACCCTAGCGGCCGGGGCGCTCCCGGTTTTCCGCCCGGCGCCCCAGCCAGGTGGCCAGCAGCCCGCCGACGAGCCCGCCCACGCCGAGGGCGGTGACGGCGTGCACGGTGACGTCGAGCGCGAGCGGCGCGACGTCGGTCATCCGGCCGGGGCCCACCGCGCCGCCGGAGAGCGCCGCCAGCAGGCCGAACAGCACGCCGGCGCTCACCCCGCCGGCGAGGCCGCGCACCGCGCCCTCGAGCCAGCCGGTGGCCGGGAGCCGGCGCAGGGCTCGGTACGCGGCCCAGGCCGCGACCAGCGGACCGAGCGCGACGAGGTACGCCGTCCAGGCGGCGGGGGCGCCGTTGTCGGGCAGCGCCGCCAGCAGCGGGAACATCGGCAGCGCGCCGATCGTCACCGCCGTGGGCGAGACCAGGGTCCCGAGCCCGACGGTGAAGCCGGGCCCGAGCAGGTAGGAGCCGGAGAAGACGGTCGCGTTCGGCAGCACCGCGGTGGTCAGCAGCGTGAAGAGCGTGGCGTCGCCGGCGTCGGCGTGCAGCTGGGCGGTGACGTTGACCGCCGTACCGGCGTCGACGACCAGCGCGACCAGGAGCACCGCCAGGGACACGGCCAGCCAGGTGAGCAGCACCCGTCGGCAGACGAGGGCGGCGCCGCGGATGGTGCCGGGCAGCAGCGCCGTCCAGATCGCCGCCCGGCCGGACCCCACAGCCACCCCGCAGGCGCCGAAGGTCAGGCACAGCCCCAGCGACCAGAGCACGACGGCGCCGGTGTCGGGCGCCGTCGCCGCGGTGCCGGCCACGGCGCAGGTGAGCGCCGCGACGGCGGCGTACCCGAGGGCGAGCAGGGCGCTGGCGCCGGGCACCGTCCAGTCCCGGGCGCCGTCCGCGATCGCGTCGGCGTCGGGTCCGTGGCCGGAGACAGCGTCGCCGACCCACTCGCCCACCCGCCACACGACCCAGGCGCACACCAGCGTGACCCCGAGCGGCACCGCCTCGATCGGCACCCCGCCGACCCGCAGGCCGGAGCCGTGGCCGAGCAGCCAGCCCAGCGCACCGACCCGGAGCCCGTCACTGGGTGTGCCGTGGGCGCCGGCGTCGGTGAGGAACCAGCCCACGACGCCGAGCGCGAGGCAGCCCAGGAGCGTGGTCAGCGCAGCGACCGCGCCGCCGAGCGTGGCGACCGCCAGCAGCGGTCGGCGGTGCCGCAGGTCCACGCGGACCCGGGCCGAGGCGGGGAGCAGGGACGTCATGACCCGGACATCATCGCCCGCGGGTCCGGGACCCGGTGGCTCCCACGCCGAGCCGGGGACCGGTCGCGTACCTTGGAGGGCGCCATGAAGGACCCCTCCGACTTCGACGCGTTCTACCAGGACGCCCGCGAGCGCCTGCTGCTGCAGGCTTTCGCGCTGACCGGCGACCTGCCGGCCGCGCGCGGCGCGGTCCGGGACGCGTTCGTGATCACCTGGCACCACTGGGCCAAGGTGAGCCGGTCCGAGGACCCCGAGGCGTGGACCCGTCCGCAGGCGTGGGCGCACGCCCAGCGCCGGCACTCCGCCCGTCCCTGGCACCGGGAGAAGGACCTCGACGAGGACGCCCGCGCGACCCTGGACGCCCTCGCCGCTCTCACCACCGAGCAGCGCCGGATCCTGCTGCTGACCCTGCTGGCCAACGGCACCCTCGCCGACCACGCCCGCGAGATCGGCATCACCCGCGACGAGGCCGAGCGCCAGCTCCAGATCGCGACCGCCCAGGTGTCGATGGCCACCGGCGTCACCACCGCCGAGGTCCGGACCCTGCTCTCCCCGCTGGCCGAGGTCGTGTCCCGGGTCCGGTTCCCCCAGCCCGGGATCCTGCGGCGCGCGGGCACCCGCCGCCGGCGTACCCAGGCGGCGCTCGGGGCCCTGGTCGCCGTCGCCGCGGTGGTCGTCAGCGGCCTCGTGGTCACCGACACCGGCGGTGTCCGCCCGAGCCTGGAGGGCGCCGGCCTCACCGGCAGCGGCGACGACTCGTCCTCCTCCGCACCCGCCGACACCGAGCCGCCGGAGCTCGGGGACGACAACCTGCTGACCCCCGAGCAGGTCGGCGCCCGGTTCCCCGACAGCACCTGGACCGCGGAGCGCACCGACGACAACACCGCCGGGGACGGCCTGATCCTCCCCTGCCAGACGACGCGGTACGCCGACTCCCGCAGCCTCACCGCCCGGGCCCGGGCCTTCGCGGCCACCTCGGTCGCGAAGGGCCGCCGCAAGGCCCCGGCCCGCAGCACCGTGCAGCTCGCGGAGGCCTCGACCACCGACCGGGCAGCGGGGCGGGCGTTCCGCACCTCCGTCGACTGGTTCGCCGGCTGCACCACCGACCGCACCCAGCTGCTCGCGACCTACCGGGTCCAGGGGGCCGGCGACCGCGCCTCGCTGCTGGTGCTGCGCGACTGGAGCCGGCCGGTGACGACGATCGTGGCCGGCGTGGCCCGCACCGGACGGGTCACCACCACGGTGGCCACCACCGCGGCCGGGTCCGGCCCGGCCGAGGTGAAGCCCGCCGCCCGCCTGCTCGGCGACGCGGTGCGAGACCTGTGCGACCTGCCCGAGGCGGGCGCCTGCGCCGAGCCCCGGCCCACCGTCCGCGCGGCCACACCGCCGCGGACCGGCACCGTCCCGGCGATGCTCTCGGCCGTCGACCTGCCGCCGGCCAGCGGCGTCGCCAAGCCGTGGGTCGGCACCGAGCCCCGACGGGCCCGGGAGAACTACGCGGCCACCACCTGCGACGACGCCTCCTTCCGGGGCCGGACCTGGTCGAACACGCTGACCCGCACCTTCGTGATCCCCGGCGCGAAGCTGCCCGCCGAGTTCGGCATCACCCAGACCGTCGGGTCCACCAGCGAGCGGCGCGCCCGCCGGTTCGTCCAGGACATCCGCGCCCGGATCGCCCGCTGCCCGGACCGTGACCTCGGCAGCGAGGTCGAGGAGATCGCCGACCGCAGCGGCCGGCGTACCGACCTGTCGGTGTGGGACGTGACCACCGAGGTCTCCGACGACCGCTCGATCCGCTACCTGGTGGCCCTGGTCCGCAACGGCACGGCGGTCTCCCAGGTCGGCTTCGTGCCCTCCGGCCGGGTCCAGATCTCCGACCCGGAGTTCGTCGCCCTCGCCGAGCGGGCCCTCCAGCGGCTGCAGTACCTCCCGCCGCCGCGGGGGTGAGCGGGCGGGGGTCGAGGATCCCCGGTACACCGGGGATCCCCAGGGTTCTCGGGGATTGCAAGCCCCCAGAAGCGCGGGGAGTGCCCGAGGAGTCCCGGGTCGGGACGCACGAAGGCCCGCCCCCGGACGGGAGCGGGCCTTCGTGGTGCTGGGCTCAGAGCGCCTGCAGGATCTCCCGCATCAGCGCGGCGGTCTCGGACGGCGTCTTGCCGACCTTGACCCCGGCGGCCTCGAGGGCCTCCTTCTTGCCCTGGGCCGTGCCCGCGCCGTCGGCGACGATGGCGCCGGCGTGGCCCATCGTCTTGCCCTCGGGAGCGGTGAAGCCGGCGACGTAGCCGACGACCGGCTTGGTGACGTGCTCCTTGATGTACGCCGCGGCCTTCTCCTCCGCGTCGCCACCGATCTCGCCGATCATCACGATCGCCTTGGTCTCGGGGTCCGCCTCGAACGCCTCGAGGGCGTCGATGTGGGTGGTCCCGATGATCGGGTCGCCGCCGATGCCGATGGCGGTCGAGAAGCCGTAGTCCTTCAGCTCGAACATCATCTGGTAGGTCAGCGTGCCCGACTTCGACACCAGCCCGACCGGGCCCTTGCCGGCGATCGTGGCGGGGGTGATGCCCGCGAGCGCCTCCCCCGGCGTGATGATGCCGGGACAGTTCGGGCCGATGATGCGCGTCTGCTTGCCCTGGGCGTAGGCCCAGAACTCGGCGCTGTCCTGCACCGGCACGCCCTCGGTGATGATCACCAGGAGCCCGATCTCGGCGTCGATGGCCTCGATCACGGCGTCCTTGGTGAACGCCGGCGGCACGAACGCGACCGACACGTCGGCGCCGGTCTCCTTGATCGCCTCGGCGACCGAGGCGAACACGGGCAGCTCGACGTCGTTGCCGTCCGCGTCCTGGTGGGTCACGGTGGTGCCGGCCTTGCGGGCGTTGACGCCGCCGACGACGTTGGTCCCGGCCTTGAGCATCAGGCGGGTGTGCTTGGTGCCCTCACCGCCGGTGATGCCCTGGACGATGACCTTGGAGTCCTTGTTCAGAAAGATCGACATTCTCAGACCCCTGCCTTGTTCGCGAGCTCGGCGGCCTTGTCGGCCGCACCGTCCATGGTGTCCACCAGCGTCACCAGCGGGTGGTTGGCCTCCGCGAGGATGCGGCGGCCCTCCTCCACGTTGTTGCCGTCGAGGCGTACGACGAGGGGCTTGCTCGCCTCGTCACCGAGGATCTCCAGCGCGCCCACGATGCCGTTGGCGACCGCGTCGCAGGACGTGATGCCACCGAAGACGTTGACGAAGACGCTCTTGACCTGCGGGTCGTTGAGGATCACGTCGAGACCGTCCGCCATCACCTGCGCGGAGGCGCCGCCGCCGATGTCGAGGAAGTTGGCGGGCTTCACGCCGCCGTGCGCCTCACCGGCGTACGCGACCACGTCGAGGGTGCTCATCACGAGACCCGCGCCGTTGCCGATGATGCCGACAGCGCCGTCGAGCTTGACGTAGTTGAGGCCCTTCTCCTTGGCCTTCGCCTCGAGGGGGTCGGCCGCGGCCTTGTCCTCGAACGCGGCGTGGTCGGCGTGGCGGAACTCGGCGTTCTCGTCGAGCGAGACCTTGCCGTCCAGCGCCTCGAGCTTGTCACCGGCCAGACGGGCCAGCGGGTTCACCTCGACCAGCGTGGCGTCCTCCTCGACGAAGACCTTCCACAGCGTCAGGACCGTCTGCACGGCCTGGTCGACCAGAGCCTCGGGGAAGCCGGCCTCGGCCACGATCGCCTTGGCCTTCTCCTCGTCGACGCCGGTGCCCGGGTCGATCGGGATCTGCTTGACGGCGTCGGGGTTGGTCTTGGCGACCTCCTCGATCTCCACACCGCCCTCGACGCTCGCGATGCACAGGTAGCGACGGTTCGCCCGGTCGAGCAGGAACGAGAAGTAGTACTCCTCCTCGATGCTCGCGGCCGGGGCGATCAGGACGCGGTTGACGGTGAGGCCCTTGATCTCCATCCCGAGGATCGCCTCGGCGTGGGCCTGCGCCTCGTCGGGGGTCTTGGCGAGCTTGACGCCGCCCGCCTTGCCCCGGCCGCCGGCCTTGACCTGCGCCTTGACGACGACGACACCGAGCTTCTCGGCGGCCTCGCGAGCCTCGGCGGGGGTGTTGGCGACGATGCCGAGTGTCACCGGCACGTCATGCTTGGCGAAGAGCTCCTTCGCCTGGTACTCCATCAGGTCCACTGAGTCCACCAGTCTGTAGTCGCGTGTGATCACGGATGCGAGTCGCGTGGCCCGCGTGGAGCAGCACTGCGGCTCGGCACAACTCCGGCACCCTAGTGCCGGACGCCGCTCGCCACGAGTGCCAGGGCGGCGTTCGTGACGCACGGCATACCCGACCCGGTAACCGGAGCCATCCAGGCGCAAGCGCCGAAAACAGCCCCGCGAGGTGAGCCCGCTCACGCGTTCGCCCGGTCCAGACCGCCAAGTTCCCATCAAGTCTGGGGATAACGACACCGCAAGCCCGGGAGTCGTGGTCGAATCGGGGCCAGGCGAGTTTCAGTGGCCGTCATCGTTCCGTTACAGTCACAGCCGCTGACCGATCTTCAACGAAGCCGATCCTCCGGAGTCAATGATTCATGGGTAACCACCGAGCGGAACGCCGCGGCCCTCGCCGTCGCCCCTCGGAGACCCGTCAGGACAGGTACGACGGCCGCCGAGTCGCTGGTCGATCCGTACCCACCTCCGCCGGTCCCCACACTTCCGTCCTCGACCGCAGCACCGATCCGGTGCTCGACGCCGTGCTCGACGTCGCCGTCGAGGTGACCACTCCCCCGGTCGTGCCGGCCGCCCGGCCGCTCGACCCCGCGCGCTTCGGCCTCGCCGAGACCGTCGTACGCGTCGAGGACGAGCCGGCCGCCGCGCTGGACAGCACGACGCTGTTCGGCGACGACGACCGCACCGAGCAGCTCCCGCTCGTCCAGGCCCAGCCGGGGCGACGCAAGGCCGTCAAGCCCACTCGCGGCTCCCGGCTGCGGGCGCTTCCCCCGGTCCCGGTCCTGCTCGGCGTCGCCGCGCTCGCCGTGTCCGCCAGCGGCGCCGCACTGACCGTGGGCGAGACCGTCCGGTCCAGCTCCACCACCGAGGTGCCCGTACAGGCGAGCGCCCTGAGCGGGTTCAGCAGCAGCGCGACCATCGAGACCGTCGACCGCCGCGCGGTCGTCAGCCGCAGCGACAACTCCCGGCAGGCCCTCGCGGACACCGCCGAGTCCGAGCTGGTGGCCGCCGCCGAGCAGCAGAACCGGCTGCGCGCCGACGCGCTGGGCGAGCTCGCGGCCCAGGCCGAGAAGCAGGCCGAGAAGATCAAGCTCAACCAGTGGGTGCTGCCGATCAACGGCTACCGCCTCACCGCGGAGTTCGGCGACTACGGCCTGTGGGCGAACTACCACACCGGCCTCGACTTCGCCGCCCCCACCGGCACCCCGATCCTGGCTGTCGCCAACGGCACCATCACCGAGACCGGCTACGACGGCGCGTACGGCAACAAGACAGTGCTCACCCTCGAGGACGGCACCGAGGTGTGGCTCTGCCACCAGACCACCGTCAACGTCTCGGTCGGCGACCAGGTCCGCGCCGGCGAGCAGATCGGCACGGTCGGCTCGACCGGCAACGTCACCGGCCCGCACCTGCACCTCGAGGTGCGCCCGGGCGCCGGCGACCCGGTCGACCCGTACGCCGCCCTCAGCCACCACGGCATCACGCCCTGACGCTGATCACCACCCACTGACGCGCGGCTGAGCGTCGCCCGGGCGCGCCCCGCACCGGGTCGCGCCCGGGTGTCGCTACAGCTTCTCCACCGGGGCGTAGCGCAGCAGCAGCCGCTTGACGCCCTCGGACCCGAAGTCGATCGAGGCGACAGCCTTGTCGGCGACCCCCTCGAGCGCGACCACGGTCCCCATGCCGAACGAGTCGTGCAGCACCCGGTCGCCCGGCTCCAGCGACGGCACCTCGCGGCCCGGCTTCGCCTTCGCGGCGGCGTCCGCGCGCAGCGCCGCGGAGGAGAAGTTGCGACGACCGGCCGCGGTGGGGGTCCCCAGCCGGTTGCCGGACTGCTCGGCGAGGTTGGGCCGGCCCCAACGGGTCTGGGAGGCCTCCGTGCGGCGCCAGTCGACCAGGTCGATCGGGAGCTCGTCGAGGAACCGGGACGCGGGGTTGTGCGAGGGCGCACCCCAGGCCGAGCGGACCACGGCCCGGGAGATGTAGAGCCGCTCGCGGGCGCGCGTGATCCCGACGTACGCCAGGCGCCGCTCCTCCTCGAGCTCGGTCTGGTCGCCGAGGGCCCGCGCGTGCGGGAAGACGCCGTCCTCGAGGCCGGTGAGGAACACGACCGGGAACTCCAGCCCCTTGGCGGTGTGGAGGGTCATCAGCGTGACGACCCCCTCCTCGCCCTCGGGGATCTGGTCGGTGTCGGCGACCAGCGCCACCCGCTCCAGGAAGTCGACGAGGCCGGGCCGCACGGTGCCGGCCTCCACGTCGGAGGGATCGGCCGACGGGCCGGCGACCGGGTCGTCGCTGAACTCGCGCGCCACCGCGACCAGCTCGGCGAGGTTCTCCACCCGGGTGGCGTCCTGGGGGTCGTCGGACTCCTCGAGCTCGGCGAGGTAGCCGGACCGGGCCAGCACGGACTCGAGCACGACGTCGGCCCGCTCCCCCGCCGCCACCATCGACTGCAGCTCCTCGACCATGGCGACGAAGCCGGTGATGCTGCTCAGCGACCGGGTGGCGAGGCCCGGCGCCTGGTCCGCGCGGCGCAGCGCCTCCCAGAACGTGGTGCGCTCGCGCTCGGCCAGCGCCGTCACGCACGCGACGGCGCGGTCCCCGATGCCACGCTTGGGGGTGTTCAGGATCCGCCGCAGCGAGACCTCGTCGTCGGGGTTGGCCAGCATCCGCAGGTACGCCAGCGCGTCGCGGACCTCGCGGCGCTCGTAGAAGCGCACCCCGCCGACCACCTTGTACGGCTGGCCGGTGCGGATGAACACCTCCTCGAAGACCCGGGACTGGGCGTTGGTCCGGTAGAAGACGGCCATGTCGGCGGCGCGCGCGCCCTGGTCGACGAGCTTGTCGATCTCGGAGGAGACGAAGCGCGCCTCGTCGTGCTCGTCGTCGGCGACGTACCCGACGATCCGCTCGCCGTCCCCGGCGTCGGACCACAGCCGCTTGGGCTTGCGGCCGGCGTTGTTGGTGATCACGGAGTTGGCAGCGGTGAGGATGGTCTGGGTGGAGCGGTAGTTCTGCTCCAGCAGGATCGTGGTCGCGTTGGCGAAGTCCTGCTCGAAGTCCAGGATGTTGCGGATGTTCGCGCCGCGGAAGGCGTAGATCGACTGGTCGGCGTCGCCGACCACCATCAGCTCGGCCGGCTCGATCCGCTCGCCGCCGCTGTGCTCGGCCTCCTCGTCGGCACCGGGGACGTCGGCGCACAGCTGGTGGATCAGGGCGTACTGGGCGTGGTTGGTGTCCTGGTACTCGTCGACCAGCACGTGCCGGAACCGGCGCCGGTAGACCTCGCGCACGTCGGGGTAGGCCTGAAACAGGTGCACCGTGTGCATGATCAGGTCGTCGAAGTCCAGGGCGTTGGCCTGGCGCAGCCGCTGCTGGTAGATCGTGTACGCCGCGGCGTACGTCTCCTCGAGCTTGTTGCCGGCCTCCTTCGCGGCGGCCTCGGCGTCGCGCAGCTCGTTCTTGTGGTTGGAGACCCAGTTGAGCAGCGGGCCGGGCTGGTAGCGCTTGGCGTCGAGGTCGAGGTCCTTGATGATCATCCCCATCAGCCGCTTCTGGTCGGCGGCGTCGTAGATCGAGAACGACGACTTGTAGCCGAGCCGCTCGATCTCCTTGCGCAGGATGCGCACGCAGGCCGAGTGGAACGTCGAGACCCACATGATCCGGGCGCGCTTGCCGACCAGGGCCTCGACGCGCTCCTTCATCTCGGCCGCCGCCTTGTTGGTGAAGGTGATGGCCAGGATCGAGCCGGGGTGCGCGCCGCGCTCGGAGATCAGCCAGGCGATCCGGCGGGTCAGCACCCGGGTCTTGCCCGAGCCGGCGCCGGCCACGACCAGCAGCGGCGTCCCCTCGTGGACCACCGCCGCGCGCTGGGGGTCGTTGAGCCCCTCCAGCAGCTCCTCGCGGGAGGGCCCGCGCCGCTGGGTGCGGGGCGCCTCGGGAGCGGGCGCGTCGGTCAGGTGCTCGAAGCCAGGAAGGGTGCTCATGCTGTCCGCAAGCCTACGTCCGGCCACCCCCGGAGCCGGGGTCGGCGGGGGCGGAGTCGGGGCCCCGACCCTTGTAACGCGACGTTCGCATCACTAGGCGCCCGCTGCAGCAGGCGTCCAGAGCAGCGAACGTCGCGTTACAACAGCTCGGGGCCCCCAGCGGCGACCGGCCACCGTCCACAGCCGGACCCGGGGCACGCCTCGTCCCCAGCCGTACGGCGGGCCCGGCAGGGCCGGGGCCGGTGGCGACGACGGTCGGGTCATGAACCCGATGCTCGAGGGGGCGTTCCGCCGCCACCACCTCATCACCCGCGCCGCGGCCCGCGCCGCCGGGCTGGCCCCGCAGGCGATCGACCGCTTGGTCCGGGACGGCGACTGGGTCGCCGTACGCCGCGGCGTGTACGCCGAGCGGGCGTACGTCGCGACCCTCGCCACCCGCGCCGAGCGCCAGCGCCTGCGTGACGACGCGGCCTGCCTGACCACCCGGGTGCGGCACGTCCGCAGCCACGACAGCGCCGCGATCGTGTGGGGCCTGCCCATCCTGCTGCCCAAGGTCTCCTGGACCCACCTGACGGTCCCGGTGCCCCCCGACGCCCCGCCGGCGCCGCAGCGGACCCGGCGGCGCCACGGCGTGAAGCACCACCGGGCGCCGTACGGCCCGGCGGACCTGCCGACGGTCGTCGACGGCATCGGGGTCCTCGGACGGGCGCGCACCGCGCTCGACATCGCCCGGGACCGGGGGCTGCTGCCCGGCGTGGTCACGGTCGACGCGGCGCTCCACGCCGGCTCCGGCCCGGCGGAGTTCACTGCGGTGCTGGACCGGATGAGGAACTGGCCGCACGTCACGATTGCCCGGCAGGCCGTCGACCTGGCCGACGCGGGCGCGGAGTCGTGGGGCGAGACACTCGCCCGGCTGCTGGTGGAGAGTCTCGGGCGCGGCCGCCCCGAGACCCAGTTCGGGCTGTCGCGGGAAGGTCGCACCGCCTTCGTCGACCTGCGCCTGGGACGTCACCTGATCGAGTTCGACGGGCAGGTGAAGTACCGGCGCCGAGAGGCCGGTGGACTCGCCGACCGTCCCGCCGAGGACGTGGTCTGGGAGGAGAAGAAGCGCCAGGACTGGCTGTGCGGCTTCAAGCTGGGAATGAGCCGGTTGACCGTCGCCGACGTGCTCGGCCCTGGCCGGGAGGCCGCCGCGGCCCGGCTGGAGCGGGAGCTGGCCGACACCGACGCACGCTTCGGCACCTCGATCGAGGACCTGTCGCCGTACGTCGTACGCCGCCGGGCGCGCCGTACGGCCTGACCGGCCGGCCGGACGCGGGGGACGCTGCAGGGCCGATCGTCTGCTTGTAACGCGACGTTCGCACCACTAGGCGCCCGTTGCAGCAGGCGCCCAGAGCAGCGAACGTCGCGTTACAAGCCGCGGCGGGGGCGCCCAGCTCAGAGGTGCGCGGAGGTCCAGAACGTCGCGACGCCGATGTTGAGGACCGTGAGGGCGAGCAGGCCCAGCCACAGGCCCTGGGGGATCCGCTCCTTGCGCAGGTTGGCCATCACCAGGACCAGGATCACCAGGCTGATCACGAGCTTGACAGCGATCTTGGCGTGGTTGACGTCGACGCCGTCGGTGGCCTCGAGGACGCCCACCAGGGCGAGACCGGTCAGGAAGGCGGTGCCGGCGCCGTCGCGCATCAGCGCGTTGACCCGCTTGGGGCCCGACTCCCGGGCTTGGACCAGCAGCCCGCCGAGCAGCGCGGCGAAGCCGAGGATGTGCACGAACAGCAGGATCAGGCGCAGGGTCTCCACGCCCGTGATCCTAGGTCGCGGGCTTGCTCGCGACGGCCCGGGGGGTCTTGGCCTTCGCGACCTTGGGCTTCGGCGGCCGGGGGGCGGGCCGGACGACCAGCACCGGGCAGGGTGCGGAGTGCTGCACCCGCTGGGCGGTGCTACCGAGCAGCACGGTCTCGCTGAGCCCGCGGCTCCCACTGGCGACGACCACCAGGCCGGCGCCGACGACCTTGGCGACCTTGATGATCTCGCTGGCCGGCGAGCCCGAGCGGATCCGCCGCTGGACCCGCGGGCCCCAGTCGGCGAAGACCTCCGAGACGACCTCGAGGGCACCCTCGGCCGCCTCCCGGAACGTCGCCGACTCCAGGTCGGGGCGCTTGGTACCCATCGCGGAGAGCTCGTCGGCGAAGGACACCGCGGCCAGCGGCCGGATCACCGCGACCACCGTGATCGCCGTGATCCGCTCCGGGTCGGCGAAGGACTTGAAGTAGCGGGCGGCGGTCAGCGACTGACGCGATCCGTCCGTGGCGATGACGACGTGCACGGCTCAGCCCTCCTCGGTCGGGGACGCGGTGTGCGGCTGGGTCTGCGGCGAGGCGTCCGGATCCGGGGTCCCCTGCCTGCCGCCGCGGTCCCCGAAGATCGACTCCAGGATGTACAGGACGAGGCCGATGGCCAGCAGTGCGGCGCACCACAGCAGCGAGGCCGGGTCGTCGTAGACCACGTAGACCAGCAGGACCATGTTGCCGATGATGCCGAGGAGCAGCAGGGCCCGCGGGGCGGTGAACGTCCGCTCGTCCTCGTCGTGGCCACGCAGCTTGAGCGCGGAGACGATCACCAGCGCATAGATGAACAGCGTGAAGACGACGGTGACGGTCGCGAGCCGCGCGATGTCGGCGCCGGAGATCAGCAGGCCGATGACGACCAGCGCGGAGAAGATCAGCGCCACCCACGGGCTGCGCCGGGTGGAGTGGATCTTGCCGAAGATCCCGGGAACGATGTCCTCGCGGGCCATCCCGTAGAGGATGCGGGACTGGGTGACCAGCGCGACCAGCGTGGTGTTGGTGATCGCCACCATCGCGATGATCGCGAAGAGGATGGTCATGAACCCCACCGGCACCGGGATGATCCCCTCCTCGATCACCTCCAGCAGTGCCGGGTCGCCGGCGGCGCCGGCATCCTGGAGCACCCCGACCTCGACGGTCAGCGCGGTGGCCATCGCCACCAGCACGTAGATGATGCCGGCGGTGACCATGCCCCCGATCAGGGCGCGCGGGAAGGTGCGCGGCGCGTCGATGGTCTCCTCGGCGACGTTGGCGGCGTTCTCGAAGCCGGTCATCGCGAAGAACGCCAGCGCCACGCCGGCGATCACCCCGAGCACCGCGTTGGACTCGGTGGTCTCGAACTCCACCAGCGTCGTGAACCGGGCGTCGCCCTGGGCGATGTACCAGATCCCGATCAGCAGCACGATGGCCAGGCCGGCGATCTCGACGAAGGTCATCAGCATGTTCGCGACCGCGGACTCGGTGATGCCGATGAAGTTCACGATCGCCAGCGCGATGATGAAGGCCACGGTCAGCAGCAGCTCGGGCGGCAGCGCCCACACCTCCTGGAAGTACGACGCGAAGCCGGTCGCGAGCGACCCGGCCGCGGCGTACGTCGCGGAGAGCATGCAGATCGTGATCAGGAAGGTCAGCACCGGGTTGCGGAACGCCTTGTTGACGTACAGCGCCGCGCCGGCGGCCTGGGGGTACTTCGTGACCAGCTCGGCGTAGGCCAGCCCGGTGATCGTGGCGACCGTGATGCCGACCGCGAAAGCGATCCAGAACGCCCCGCCGACCGCGAGGGCGACCGAGCCGATCAGCACGTAGATGCCGGAGCCGAGCACGTCCCCGAGGACGTAGAAGTAGAGCAGCCGTCCGGTGATCCCCTGCTTCAGGCCCTCGTCGTCGACCCCCTCGCCGACCTCCTGCGTCTCGCTCACGGCTGCCTCCTGCTCGGGGTGGACGACCGGCTCGGACCCGGCGAAACGACCGGGGGTACCCGGGTCGCCGGAGCGCGAAACGATCGGTCCGGGCAGGCGGGCTAGAGCAGTCGGCGGTCCGAGGCCCAGCGGGTCAGCTCGTGCCGGGAGGAGAGCTGGAGCTTGCGCAGCACGTTCGACATGTGGGTCTCGACGGTCTTGATCGAGATGAACAGCTCCTTGGCGACCTCCTTGTAGGCGTAGCCACGGGCGATCAGCCGCATCACCTCCCGCTCCCGCTCGGTCAGCCGGTCCAGGTCCTCGTCGACGGCCGCGACCTCGATGGAGCCGGCGAACGCGTCCAGGACGAAGCCCGCCAGCCGGGGCGAGAACACGGCGTCGCCGTCGGCGACCCGCCGGATCGCGGAGACCAGCTCCGGTCCGGTGATCGTCTTGGTGACGTAGCCGCGGGCGCCGCCGCGGATGGTGCCGATGACGTCCTCGGCGGCGTCGGAGACGCTCAGCGCCAGGTAGCAGGTCCCGGGGGCGGAGTCGCGCCGCATCACCTCCACGCCCCCGCCCCCGGGCAGGTGTACGTCGAGCAGGACCACGTCGGGCCGGTGCTGGGCGACCGCGGCGACCGCCTCGTCGACGTCCGCGGCCTCCGCGACGACCTCCA
The DNA here is from genome assembly GCF_003710085.1 of Nocardioides pantholopis. Classification (NCBI taxonomy): domain Bacteria; kingdom Bacillati; phylum Actinomycetota; class Actinomycetes; order Propionibacteriales; family Nocardioidaceae; genus Nocardioides; species Nocardioides pantholopis. Next base: position 3,254,265 of record NZ_CP033324.1, read on the forward strand.
CGACGCCGGCACCGGCGGCCTCCAGCTCCGCGCGCACCCCGCGGCGGAACATCGCGTGGTCATCGACCACCACCACCCGCACCGGGGCGTCGGGCTCACTCATCGTCGTCTCCTCGTGGTTCCTGGTGGTGCGGGCGGGGCTGGTGCAGGTGCACCTCGGTGCCCTCGCCCGGGGTCGAGCGGATCTGCGCGGTCCCGCCGTGGCGCTCCATGCGGTCCACGATGCTGCGGCGTACGCCGTAGCGGTCCGGCGGCACGGCGTCGGGGTCGAACCCCCGGCCGCGGTCGCGCACGAAGACGTCCACCTGCGCGTCGACGACCTCGGCGTACAGGTCGGCGCGACCGGTGCCGGCGTGCTTGGCGACGTTGGTCAGGGCCTCCCGGGTCGCGGCGAGCAGCGGGCGCAGGGACTCCTCGACGGGAGCGTCGCCGACCGTGACCACGTCCACCGAGATGCCGTGGGCGTCCTCGACCTCCGCCGCCGCGCCGCGCAGGGCGCTCGCGATCGTGCTCTGGTCGGTCGACTCCCCCGAATAGAGCCAAGCCCGCAGGTCGCGCTCCTGGGAGCGGGCCAGCCGCGCCACCGTGGCAGCGTCGTCGGCGTTCTTCTGGATCAGCGCCAGCGTCTGGAGGACCGAGTCGTGCAGGTGGGCGGCGACGTCGGCGCGCTCCTGGGTGCGGACCCGCTCCTCGCGCTCCGCCGAGAGGTCGCTGGCCAGCCGGTGGATCCACGGACCAGCCACGACCCCGACGCCGACGAGCACCAGCACCGCTCCGGCCAGGACCCCGCGGGCGTCGCTGAGCGAGCGACCGTCGAAGCCCACGATCAGGGCCGCGGAGAGCACGAGCAGCACGCCGGTGACGATCCGGGCGATCGCTGGCCAGCCGCCGCTGCCGAAGATGATGCTGAACGGGTCGATGCGGTCGGTGGTGTCGCGCCAACGCTCACGCTGGGCCTCGTCGGCCTGCCGCCAGAGCAGGGCCAGCCCGAGGACGCCGATGAACAGCGGCCACAGGATCGCCCCCCGGCCCAGCGCGGCCTCGACCATCAGCAGCACGCCCAGGCCCAGCGCGGCCAGCGCGATCGAGGGCCCGACGTCCAGCAGGCGCCGGCGCCGGCCGGGACGGCGCCCGGACCGGGTCGCGCTCTCCAGGCCCGGCGCCTGGGTCTCGAAGTGGGCCTCGGCGGGCAGCACCATCCACAGGGCGGCGTACATCACCACGCCCAGCAGGCCGAGCACCGAGGTGAGCACGAACGCGGCGCGCACCCACAGCACCTGCACTCCCAGGTGCCGGGCCAGTCCCGCGGCCACGCCGCCGATGACCACGTCCTGGGTGTCGCGGTAGGCCTTGCGGACCTCGCGGGAGCCGGCGGGGGCGCTGGTGGTGGTCATGACCGGTTCATCGTCACACAGCGCGGGCCCGCGGGGCATCGGGTCCGACCCCGGCCCGACCCTGACCCGCCACCACCGCAGACCCCGGTCCCGATCAGGTCGGACTCAGGGGCGTCCCCGATGGTCGCGGGCGGCTCGAGGCAGCAGGCTGGTGCCATGACCAGCAGCCCTCCCGATGCACCCACCGAGCCCGACGGCGGGCCCCGGGTCTCCCGCGACGACGTCCGCGACCTGGGTCGCCTGCGTCGCAGCACCACCGACCGCCGGGTCGCCGGCGTCGCCGGCGGGCTCGGTCGGCACCTGGACGTCGACCCCGTCGTGCTTCGGGTCGCGCTGGTCGTGCTGATCTTCTTCGGCGGGGCCGGCCTGATCGTGTACGCCGGCTGCTGGCTGCTGGTGCCCGAGGACGACGGCCGCCCGCCGATCGTGCCGCTCGACGAGCGCAGCCGCACCGTCGCGCTGGTCATCGTGGGGACCGTCGCCGGGCTGAGCCTGCTCGGCGACACCCTCGGCGGCTGGGGCTACCCCTGGCCGCTGGCGCTGCTGGCAGTGGTCGCGGCCGTGGCGCTGACCCGGCGCAAGCCGCCCGCGCCGGTCTACGGCCCCCCGGCCCCGGGCTACGGGCCACCCGCCCCCGGCTACGGGCCACCTGCCCCGGGGTACGGGCCCCCGGCCCCCGGGGCCCCCGGCTACGGACCGGCCCAGCCCGGCCCCGTCGCGCCGGCCCCCCGCAACCCCCGGCGCTGTGGCCCGCTGCTCTTCTGGGCCGCCCTCGCCCTGTCCCTCCTCGGGCTCGGCGTGCTGGGTCTGCTCGACGGCACGGGCACCGAGGTCGCCGAGGGCGCCTATCCCGCCGTCGTCGTGGCCGTCTGCGGCGTGCTCCTGGTCGTCGGGGCCTTCTACGGCCGGGCCGGCGGGCTGATCCTGGTCGGGCTCCTGGCGGCGTTCGCGATGGCCGCCGACACCGCCGTGGACCAGGTCGAGCAGCGCTCGGTCCTGGAGACCCCGCAGACCGCTGCGGAGGTCGAGAGCGGCTACGAGATCCGCTCCGGCGAGCTGGTCCTGGACCTCTCGCAGGTCGCGGACCCGGCGGAGCTCGCGGGTCGCCGGGTGCGCGTCGAGGCCGGGATCGGCCAGCTCGAGGTGATCGTGCCGGCCGGGCTCGCCGTCCGGGCGGAGGGCGAGGTCGGGATCGGCAACGTGCGCCTCTTCGGCGAGGACAACGGCGGCTTCGGTGTCAGCAGCGGGGCCGGCCTCGACGGCACCGATTCCTCGATCACCGGCGCCCTCGTGATCGAGGCCGACCTCGGCATCGGCGAGGTGCGGGTGCGCCAGGCGGCCCCGGCGGCCCCGGAGAGCCCGGAGAGCCCGGAAGCACAGAGCAAGGAGATCGCCCGATGAGCACCGACCCCTTCCGCCGGCTGCCGGCCGGCCGGCACCCGGTCAACGTCGCCCACCTGGTGCTGGGGGTGGCCCTGCTCGGCCTGGTCGGCATCTGGGGACTGGTCCAGGGCGACGTGGTGAGCCTCGGCTCCGTCCGCTGGCTGATGCCGCTGCCGTGGGTGCTCGCGGGTCTCGCCGGCCTGCTCGCCACCACGCTCGGCGGGCGGCGCGAGGCCCGGAAGGACGACCGGCCCCGGGCCGAGTGACGGCTCAGGTCCGGCGCCCGTGGGCCCGGACCGCGTCGAGGACCAGGTCGGGGTGGTCGGTGATGATCCCGTCGACCCCGGCGTCGAGCAGGGTCCCGACGGCAGCCCGGTGGTCCCCCAGCACGGCCGGGTCGTCCCCACGCCGGTGCTCGAGCGGAAGGAACGCGTTCTCCGCACGCAGCGTCCAGGCGTGCACTGTCAGCCGGCGCCGGTGGGCCTGGTGGACCAGCCGGGTGGGCGCGCCGAGCCGGCCTCCGGCTGTGCGCGGCAGCACCAGCCGCTGGTGCACGCCGACCCCCTCGGCGTACGCCGCCACCGCGTCCAGCGCCGCGGGACCCACGTCGTCCCCGACGTCGAGCAGCCGCACCAGCGGCAGTGTCGTGCGCGCCGCGAGCCGGCGCAGGACGCCGGGGTCGAAGGACATCAGCGTGACCCCGGAGCGGGGCCGGTCGAGCCCGTGTCGGGCCAGGTCGGCCAGCAGCGGATCCTCCAGCGGCAGCCCCAGGCCGGCGAAGTACGCCGGGTCCTTGAGCTCGACCAGCACCCCGACCGCCCGGCGGTGCCGGGCCGACTCCTCGCCCAGGACGGCCAGCACCTCCGCGAACGTCGGCACGCCCGCGGCGGACCGGTCCGGGCGCGGGGCCCGCAGGCCCGGCAGCCGCTCCCGCGCGGTCAGCGTCCGGACCTGGTCGAGGGTCAGGTCCTCGGTGAACCAGCCGGTCACCGGGCGACCGCCGATCACCTTGGTCGTGCGCAGCGGCGCCAGCGCGGCGTGCTCGGCGACGTCGGTGCTGCGGCTCAGCTCGCTCTCGTGGCGCACCACCAGGACGCCGTCGGCGGTCGGCACCAGGTCGAGCTCGACGGCGTCCGCGCCCATCGCGACAGCCGTGCGGTAGGCGTCGAGAGTGTGCTCGCGGCGGTATCCGCTCGCGCCCCGGTGCGCGACGACCGCCGGCGTGACCACGAGCCGGGGAGCCGGAGCAGCGGGCCGGAGCGGGGGGCGGAGCGAGGGGAGGAGGCTCACGGTCCGGTTCTGCCAGGTCGGCGTGTCGGCGGGGTGGCCGCGCCGCGCGCGGCGGATGAATGGCAGATGATGAGCCGGTGGACCTGCCCGCCTTCCCGTCGCTGACCTCGCTGCCCGCGCTCGAGCGCACCGACCTGCTCGCCGCCCCCGTCGCAGCTGCGCTCGCCGCCTGGCCGCACGGAGACCGGGTCGCGGTCGTCGAGATCGACCCGGCCCTGGCCGACACCGCGGCGATGACCGAGGCGTACGCCGTACCGCTGGACGCGAGCGCGAACTGCGTAGTCGTCTCCGGGCGTCGCGACGGCGAGGAGCGGGTCGCCGCGTGCGTGGTGCGGGCCGACACCCGGGCCGACGTCAACAACCGCGTCAAGCGGCTGCTGCACGTCCGGAAGGCCTCGTTCCTGCCGACGGAGCGCGCCGTCGCCGAGTCCGAGATGGAGTACGGCGGGATCACGCCGATCGGGCTGCCCGCCCCGTGGCGGGTGCTGGTCGACGCCCGGGTGCTCGCTGCCGACGTCGCGGTCCTGGGCTCCGGCCTGCGCCGCTCCAAGCTGCTGGTCCCCGGCGCGCTGGTCGGCGACCTGCCGGGCGCCGAGGTGGTGGCGGACCTCGCCCTGGCCCTCGACCTCGGCTGAGGACTTCGCGTGCGGCGATAACGATTGGATCGCGGCTCGGTCCGGTCCGTAACGTGGGCGGGTGCGCCAACTTCCCCTCGCCCACCCAGGCACCGCCGACCACCGGTCGCCGGGCCGGTTCCTGTGGTGGCTGGCCCTCGGGCAGTGGCGCAGCCTGGTCATGGGCATGCTCTTCGGCGTCGTCTGGATGAGCAGCCAGGCGGTGATGCCCGCCGTGATCGGCCGGGCCATCGACCAGGGCGTGGCGGACCGGGACCGGGACGCGCTGCTCGGCTACGCCGCGGTGATGCTGGCCATCGGCCTGATCCAGGCGGCGAGCGGCATCATGCGGCACCGGTTCGCGGTCACGAACTGGCTGGTCACGGCGTACCGCACCGTGCAGCTGGTGGGGCGGCACAGCGTCCACCTGGGCGGGACCCTGCCGCGCAAGGTCTCCACCGGTGAGGTCGTCGCGATCGGCACCAGCGACCTGAGCCACCTGGGCGGCGTCATGGACGTCGCCGCCCGGTTCGCCGGCGCGGTCGCCTCGTTCGTCCTGGTCGCGGTGATCCTGCTCCAGACCTCGGTGCCGCTCGGGCTGCTGGTGCTGATCGGCGTGCCCACGCTGATGCTGCTGGTCGGGCCGCTGCTCGCCCCGCTGCAGCGGCGCAGCACCCACCAGCGGGAGCTGATGGGGACGCTGGCCAACACCGCCAGCGACATCGTCAGCGGGCTGCGGGTGCTGCGCGGCATCGGCGGCGAGCAGGTCTTCCACGACCGCTACGTCCGCCAGTCGCAGACCACCCGGCGGGCCGGCGTGGAGGTCGCCCGGGTCCAGTCCGTGATCGAGGCGCTCCAGGTCTTCCTGCCCGGGTTCTTCGTGGTCGTGGTGATCTGGCTGGGCGCCCGGTACGCCGTGGAGGGTCGGATCAGCCCCGGCGAGCTGGTCTCGTTCTACGGCTACGCGGCCTTCCTGATGATCCCGCTGCGGACCGCCACCGAGTTCGCCAACAAGTTCGTCCGGGCCCAGGTGGCCGCCCGCCGGGTGGTCCGGGTCCTGGCGATCGCCCCCGACCACACCGACCCTGCGGTCCCCGTCCCCTCCCCCGCACCCGGCGGCGAGCTCGCCGACCGGCGCAGCGGCCTGCGGGTGCGGCCGGGCACCCTGCTGGCGGTGGTCAGCGAGCGGCCCGACGAGTCCTCGGCGCTGGCCGACCGGCTGGGCATGTGCGCCGCCGAGGTCGACCGCGACGTCACGCTCGGCGGCGTACCCCTCCCGGACCTGGCCCGGTCCGAGGTGCGCAGCCGGATCGTGGTCTCGGACACCGCCTCGGTGCTGTTCTCCGGGCGGCTGGCCGACCGGCTGGACGTGACCGGCGCCGCCGACCCGGACCGAGTGGCCCGGGCCCTGGACACGGCCTCCGCCGATGACATCCTGCTCGCCCTGCCCGGGGGCCTGGACGCCCAGGTGGCCGAGCGGGGCCGCAGCTTCTCGGGTGGCCAGCGCCAGCGGCTGGTCCTGGCGCGGGCCCTGACCAGCGACCCGGAGGTGCTGGTGCTGGTCGAGCCGACCTCGGCCGTCGACGCCCACACCGAGGCGCGGATCGCGGCCCGGCTGCGCGGGCACCGCGCCGGCCGGACGACCGTCGTGAGCACCTCCAGCCCGCTGCTGCTCGACGCCGTCGACGAGGTCGCGTTCCTGCGCGACGGCGTCGTGGTCGCCACCGGCCGGCACGCCGACCTGCTGGACGGGTGCCCGGAGTACCGCGCCGTCGTCGTCCGCGAGACCGGGGAGCCCAGCGAGCCCGGCGAGCCAAGCGGGCACAGCGAGCCCGGCGAGCCCGGTGAGCCCAGCGGACACAGCGAGCCCGAAGGAGCACGCGCGTGAGCGCCACCACCGCACTGCCGGTCGCCGACGGCCGCGCCCTGCGCTCGTACGCCGCCAGCCTGGCCCGCCGGCACCCGCGGCTGCTGCTGGGGGCGCTCTCGCTGCACGTACTGGCCGCGCTGGCCGCGCTCGCCGCCCCCCGGCTCCTCGGCGACCTGGTCGAGGCCGCCGAGCAGGGCACCACCGTCGGGCACGTCGACCGGGTGGTCGCCCTGCTGGCCGGCTTCCTGGTGCTGCAGACAGTGCTGACCCGCTACGCCCGCTACCTCAGTCAGGTGCTCGGCGAGCAGGTGCTCGCGGAGCTGCGCGAGGACTTCGTCGGCAACACCCTGGCCCTGCCGGTCGGCGTGGTGGAGTCGGCCGGCTCGGGTGACCTGCTCACCCGGACCTCCCGCGACGTCGACCAGCTCGGCTGGTCGGTGCGCTGGGCGCTGCCGGAGTGGACGATCGCGGTCGTCACCGCGGTCATCACGCTGGCCGCCGCGATCAGCGTCGGCTGGTGGGTGGCGCTGCCGTGCCTGCTCGGCCTGCCGCCGCTGGTGGCCGGGCTGCGGTGGTACCTGGCCCGGGCCAAGGACGGCTACCTGCGCGAGAGCGCGTCGTACTCGCAGATCAACGCGACGCTGACCGAGACCGTCGAGGGCGCCCGCACCGTCGAGGCCCTGGGGCTCCAGCAGGAGCGGATCCGCTCGATCGACGACGACATCGCGGCCTCCTACGCCGCGGAGCGGTACACGCTGCGGCTGCGCACGGTCTTCTTCCCCAGCATGGAGCTGTCCTACCTGGTGCCGACGGTGGCCACGCTGCTGCTCGGCGGCTACCTCAACACCCAGGGGCAGGCGTCGCTCGGCGACGTGACCACTGCCGTGCTCTACGTGCAGATGCTGATCGACCCCGTCGACCGGATCGTCTCGATCCTCGACGAGCTCCAGCTGGGCGCGGCCTCGCTGGCCCGCCTGCTCGGCGTCGCCCACGTCCCCGACGACCGCGAGGTCAGCGGCCGGATCCCCGACGGCGAGCAGGTGGAGGCCACCGACGTGCGGTTCTCCTACAGCGAGGGCCGGGACGTGCTGCACGGCATCGACCTCGCGGTCGGCGTCGGCGAGCGGGTCGCGATGGTCGGGCCCTCCGGGGCCGGGAAGTCCACCCTGGGCCGGCTGCTGGCCGGCATCCACCCGCCCCGGACCGGGTCGGTCACGGTGGGCGGGGTCCCCCTCGTCGAGCTGCCGCTGGACGACCTGCGCGGCCACGTCGCGCTGGTGACCCAGGAGCACCACGTCTTCGCGGGGACGCTGCGCGAGAACCTGGTGCTGGCCCGGCCCGGCGCCTCCGACGACGCGGTCCGCGAGGCGCTCGAAGCCGTCGACGCCCTGCCCTGGGTGGCGGCCCTGCCGCAGGGGCTGGACGAGGTCGTCGGCTCCGGGGGCCGGTCGCTGACCGCGCCCCAGGCCCAGCAGATCGCCCTGGCGCGGCTGGTGCTCGCCGACCCGCACACGCTGGTCCTCGACGAGGCGACCTCGCTGATCGACCCGCGCGCGGCCCGGCACCTGGAGCGCTCGCTGGCCGCCGTGCTCGAGGGCCGCACGGTGATCGCGATCGCGCACCGGCTCTTCTCCGCCCACGACGCGGACCGGGTGGCTGTCGTCGAGGACGGCCGGATCACCGAGCTCGGCTCGCACGACGAGCTGGTCGCGGCCGGCGGCTCCTATGCAGCCCTCTGGGAGAGCTGGCACGGCCGCGGCTCCGACGGATGATGCGGTCGTGTGCCCCTGGACGCGCCATGGCGCGTCCAGGGGCACACGACCCGGTGAGCGGAGCGCTCAGCGCTCGATGCCCTCCAGACCGCTGATCCGGAGACCGGAGTTGACCTTGTACTTGCGGTTGACCGAGATCAGCACTGCTGTCAACGGCTCGAGCACCCGGGCCAGGCGGAGCTTGCCGGCGTCGATGCCGCGGCGGCTGGTCACCGCGACGGCGAGGTCCTGGGCGACCTGCTTGGCCTCGACGACGTCCCCGACCACGAGGACGTCCTCGTCGAGGTAGTCGTACTCGCCCCACAGGTGGACAGCCGAGACGTTGTGGAAGGCCCCGACCACGGTGGCCTCCGGCGCCAGCTGCTGGGCGTGCTCGGCCGCGGAGCCCTCGCCCGCGTCGACCACCGCGCCGTGCGCGCCGCGCTTGTCGAAGGCGAGCGGGTTCACGCAGGAGATGACTGTCTTGCCGGCCAGGTCCAGCGAGCCGACCAGCTCGTCGTGCCCGTCCCACGGCACCGCCAGCAGGACGACGTCCGCCTGGGCGACTGCCTCAGCGTTCGCGGCGCCCGAGACCGCGCCGGCGCCGTCGACACCGGTGAGCCGCGCGGCCACCTCCTCGGCGACCGGGACGGCCTTCTCGGCCGAGCGCGAGCCGAGCACCACCGTGTGCCCGTGGCGGGCGAAGCGGTATCCGAGCCCCTTGCCCTGCGGGCCGGTGCCACCGATCACGGCGATCGTGTACGACGTCAACATGCGCTCCTCTGGGTGGTTCCGGGAGCCGGCGACGGGTCGGCCGGCTCCGGCGATGATCGCACCGGACCCCTCGGCGCCAGCCACGCGGCCACCATCCGGGCGCCCTGTTATCGTGACAAAAGCACTGTCACGGTCGTTGCGCTCGAGAGGGAACCCATGAAGCTGTCGATGCCCCTGGTCTACGCCGGGAACCCCCGCGAGACCGCCGACCAGGTGGCCGGGCTCGAGAAGGCCGGCCTCGACACGATCTGGGTCGCGGAGCCGTACGGCTTCGACGCCCCGACCCTGATGGGCTACCTCGCCGCGAAGACCGAGACCGTCGAGATCGGCGCCGGCATCCTCAACGTCTACTCCCGCACCCCCGGCGCGCTGCTGCAGACCGCGGCGGGGCTCGACAACGTCTCGGGCGGCCGGGCCGTGATCGGCCTCGGTGCCTCCGGCCCCCAGGTCATCGAGGGCTTCCACGGCCTGCCCTACGACAAGCCGCTGGGCCGCACCCGCGAGGTCATCGAGATCATCCGGATGGGGCTGCGCCGCGACCCGCTGATCCACGACGGCATCTACCAGCTGCCGCTGCCCGCGGACCGGGGCCTGGGCCTCGGCAAGCCGCTGAAGCTGCTGAACCGGCCCGAGCGCCCGGTGGTCCCGCTCTGGGTCGCGGCCCTGGGCGCCAAGAACGTCGCGATGACCGCCGAGGTCGCCGACGGCTGGCTGCCGTTCCTCTTCCACCCCGAGAAGGCGGCCGACGTGTGGGGCGACGCGCTGGCCCAGGGCGCGGCCAAGCGCTCCCCCGAGCTCGGCCCCCTCGAGATCAGCGCCGGCGGCCTGGTCGCCATCGGCGAGGACGTCAAGGGGATGCTCGACCTGATGCGCCCCATGTACGCGCTCTACGTCGGCGGCATGGGCGCGCGCGGCAAGAACTTCTACAACGAGCTCGCCTGCCAGTACGGCTACGAGCAGGAGGCCCGGGAGATCCAGGACCTCTACCTCGACGGCCACAAGCGCGAGGCCGAGGCCAAGGTCCCGCTCGAGTGGCTCGAGGCCGGCAACCTGGTGGGCCCCGCGTCCTACGTCCAGGAGCGGATCGCCGCCTTCCGGGCGGCCGGCGTGACCAGCCTCTCGGTGACGCCCGCCTCGGCCGACCCGGCGGCGACCATCGCCCAGATCAAGGAATGGGTGTCCTAGCCCCGCGTCCCCGAACCGGGCACCCCGGTTGTTAGGTTCTTCCTGCCTCGACTCGGAGGGAGGGCTCCCGCGTGCGCACCAGCGGGTTCCGCGACGACATCCAGGGCGTCCGGGCGATCGCCGTCCTGGCGGTGGTCGCCTACCACGCCGGAGTCGGCCCCTTCCCCGGCGGCTTCGTCGGCCTCGACGTCTTCTTCGTCGTCTCGGGCTTCCTGATCACCTCCCTGCTGCTGCGCGAGCAGCAGCGCACCGGGCGGGTCTCGCTGGTGCGCTTCTACGCCAGCCGGGCCCGGCGGATCCTGCCCGCCGCGACCTTCGTGTCGCTGGTGACGGTCGCCGGCGCCTGGTACTTCCTCAACCTCATCGACGCGCGCGAGGCGGCGTACGACGCCCTGTGGGCCTCGCTGTTCGTGGCGAACGTGCGCTTCGCCGACGAGGAGACCGACTACTTCGCCCTGGACTCCGCTCCCTCGCCGCTGCAGCACTACTGGTCGCTGTCGGTGGAGGAGCAGTTCTACGTCGTGCTGCCGCTGCTCATCCTGGGCTGCCTCGCCTGGGCCGCCCGGGGCCGGCGCGGAGCGCAGCCGTCCCGGGGGCCCGGCTCGCCCACCCGGGCCATCGCGACAGCCGTCGGCGTGCTGACGCTCGCCAGCTTCGCCTGGTCGCTGTACGCCACGGCGCAGAGCCCGCAGACGGCGTACTTCTCGACCTTCACCCGGATCTGGGAGCTCGGCGTCGGGGCACTGCTGGCGATCGGGACGCCGCACTTCGCCGGGATGCTCACCACCCGGGCCCGCAACCTGCTCGGGGCGCTCGGCCTCGCCGCCGTCGCGCTGGCCGCCGTCCGCTACACCGGCACCACCGCCTTCCCGGGGTACGCCGCGCTGCTGCCGGTCCTCGGCACGGCCGCGCTGATGGTCGCCGGCGCCGAGCAGCGGTCCGGACCGGCGGCGGTCCAGCGGCTGCTGGGCACCGCGCCGATGCGGGCGATCGGCGACGCGTCGTACTCGATCTACCTGTGGCACTGGCCGCTGTACGTGATCCTCACCGGGCACCTCGGGCGCGGACTCGGCCCCGGGGAGACCGCGCTGATGCTGGTCGCCCTGGCCGCGCTGTCCTGGGCCAGCTTCCGGTGGGTCGAGACCCCGTTCCGGCGCGCGGCCCCGCGCCCGATCGGCCGGGCGCTGGTGCTCTACCCGGTCTCCGTGGCCGTGGTGCTGGCCGGCTGCCTGGCGTCTGCGACCTGGGTCGACCAGCACCGCGGGCCCGACGTCCCCGCGATCGCGACCAGCGAGTTCAGCCAGGCCCCGGACGGCGACGAGCTCGCCGTGGACCCCACAATCGCCCTCGTCGAGGCGTCCGCGGAGGCGGCCCGCGAGGACGCGCCGATCCCGACCGACCTCACCCCGGCGCTGCTCGACCTGCGCGAGGACAAGGCAGACCTGGGCGACTGCGACTACGGCGGGCCGCCGTTCACGCTGTGCCCGCGGGGGGCGGACGACGCGGAGCGCACCCTGGTGGTGCTCGGCGACTCCCACGGCCGGCACTGGATCCCCGCGCTGGAGCGGATCGCCGACCGCGCCGGCTGGACGGCGTACTACCTGGTGAAGCCGGCCTGCACCCCGGCCCACGTGGTGACCGTGGAGCAGGGCACCGACGAGGCGTGGGAGGACTGCGCGGCGTTCAACACCTGGGCACAGGAGCAGGTGGGCGAGCTGCGGCCGGACCTGCTGGTGATCAGCACCAGTGCCCCCGCCCACCTGGTGGTGGACGGGTCGGCGACCAGCGACGAGGACACGGTCGTGGCGCAGATGCGCGGCGGATTCGACGCGCTCCTGGCCGACCTGGGGGCTCCGCCGCCCGGACCGTGCTGCTCGGGGACACCCCCCGGCTGCCGTTCGAGCCCTCCGAGTGCCTCGGCACCCGCGACGCCACCCTCGGCAGCTGCGCGGGGCCCCCGACCGGGCGCGCCCAGCGGGTCCTGGAGGCCAGTCGGCAGGCGGCCGCCGCGTCGGGCGTGGAGTTCGTCGACACCACCCCGTGGCTGTGCGCCGTCGACGTGTGCCCAGCAGTGGTGGGCTCCACGATCACGATGCGCGACCGCAGCCACCTGACCACTGCGTACGCCACTCGGCTGACCAAGCCACTGGGCCGGGCCCTGGGGCTGCTGCCCGCCCGGAAGCGGGCCGGGACCGCCGACTGAGACCGGCGGTCGGGAACCCTTGCGAATGTGACAGTGCCACTGTCACAGTTGTGGTTCAGCCCACATCCCGGAGGTAGCCCCCATGCCCGAGACCCCGTCGATCTTCGAGCAGGAGCACGAGGACTTCCGCGGCACCGTGCGGGCCTTCCTGGAGCGCGAGGTGGTGCCGTTCCACGACGAGTGGGAGCGCGCGGGCCAGGTCGACCGCGAGGTGTGGCGCAAGGCCGGGGAGCAGGGACTGCTCTGCTTCGACGTCGCCGAGGAGTACGGCGGCGCCGGCATCGCCGACTTCCGCTACAACATGGTCGTCTCCGACGAGATCGGGCGGGTCGGCGCGAGCGGGCTCGGCTTCCCCGTCCACACCGACATCATCGTCCCCTACATCAGCCAGCTGGGGACCCCCGAGCAGAAGCAGCGCTGGCTGCCCGGACTGGTCAGCGGCGAGCTGATCTCGGCCATCGCGATGACCGAGCCGGGCGCCGGCTCCGACCTGCAGGGCATCCGCACCTCGGCGGTAGACAAGGGCGACCACTACGTGCTGAACGGGTCGAAGACCTTCATCAGCAACGGCATCCTCGCCGACCTGGTCATCGTGGTCGCGCGCACCGACGCGGACGCCGGCCACCAGGGCATCAGCCTGCTCGTGGTCGAGCGTGGGATGCCGGGCTTCGAGCGCGGCCGGAACCTGGAGAAGGTCGGCCTCAAGGCCCAGGACACCGCCGAGCTCTTCTTCGACGACGTGGCGGTGCCCAAGGAGAACCTGCTCGGGGAGGCGGGGTCCGGATTCATCTCGCTGATGGTCAACCTGCCCCAGGAGCGGATCTCGATCGCCGCGATCGCGGTCGCGGCCTGCGAGCACGTGCTGGAGCTGTGCCTGTCCTACGCCAAGGAGCGCGAGGCCTTCGGCCGGCCGATCGGGAAGTTCCAGCACAACCGCTTCCTGCTCGCCGAGATGGCCACCGAGGTCCACATCGCCCGGGTCTTCCTCAACGACTGCGTGCTCAAGCTCAACGAGGGCAAGGTCGACACGGCGCTGGCGTCGATGGCCAAGTGGTGGACGACCGAGCTGCAGAAGAAGGTCGTCGACGCCGGCGTGCAGCTGCACGGCGGCTACGGCTATATGACGGAGTATCCGATCGCGAAGGCCTTCATGGACAGCCGGATCCAGACGATCTACGGGGGCACCACCGAGATCCAGAAGGAGATCATCGGGCGCAGCCTCGGCATCTGAGCGCCGCGAAATTGCCTGGCGCGGCCCCCGACCGGGGTTGGTAGCGTCCGCTGGGAGGGTTCGACGGCGGGAGGAGGCAGATGACCGCACGACCGGTCGTCCGTGTCGCGGACCCCCCGCCCGGTCGTCGCGTCCCGTCCGCGCGGACCGGCGTCGGGCTGTTGGCCGCCGGCGCCTGCCTGGCCTGGACCCCCTTCCTCGCCCACACGCTGAGCCCCGACGAGGCGGGCTTCCTCATGGTCGCCGGCCAGTGGCAGCCGGGCGACTCGCTGTACGGCGACTACTGGGTCGACCGGCCCCCGGGGCTGGTCGCCCTCTTCGCGCTCGCCGACCTCGCCGGTGGCGACTGGGCGGTCCGGGCGCTCGGCCTGCTGGCCGTGGCGACCTCGGTCCTGCTGGCCGGCCTCCTCGGCCGGATCGTCGCGCCGCACAGCGAACGGGCCGCGCTGCTGCCGGCGGCGAGCGCCGCGCTGCTGCTGGCCACCCCGCTCACCGGCTCCGGCGGCGTCAACGGCGAGCTCCTCGGCCTGCCGTTCCTGCTCGCCGGCTTCGCCGCGATCCTGCTCGCGAGGTCCGCGCCCACCCCGGGCCGGGCGGTCGCCTGGGCGGGAGCCGCCGGCGTCGCCGGCGCGGCGGCCGCGCTGATCAAGCAGAGCCTCGTCGACGTCTTCGTGCTGGCCGCGGTCGTGCTGGTCGCCGACCTGGTCACCGGCCACCGGAGTCGCGCCCGAGTGGCTGCCGTCGCGGCGAGCGGCGTGGCCGGCGCACTCGCCCTGACCGGGGCCGTGGTGCTCCTGGCGTACAGCCGCGGCACCGGCCCCGGCGCGCTGTGGGACGCCGTCGTGGGCTTCCGCGGCGAGGCGACCCGGGTGATCCTGGAGTCCGCGACCGACGCGACCCGCGACCGGCTGGCCAGGGTGCTGCTGGCACTGGTCGGCACCGGGATGCCACTGCTCGCGGTCGCGCTGGCCCGCCTGGGCCGGCACTCCGGTCGCGGCGCCGGGCTGCGCCGGGCGGCGTACGCGCTGCTCGCCTGGGAGCTGCTGGTGGTGGTCTCGGGCGGCAGCTACTGGCTGCACTACCTGGTCGGCCTGGTCCCGGGGATCGTGCTGCTCGCCGCCGCCGCCGGGAGCGGGTTGGACGCGCCCGGCCGGACGCTGCCAGTGCTGCGGACCGCCTTCGCCCTGGCCGTGGCCTCGCTGCTGGTCGCGGTCGCCTCGGCGACCCTCGCCCCCTTCGAGCGTCCCGAGGACCGGGCCTCCGCCTGGATCTCGGACCACGCCCGGCCGGGCGAGACGGGCGTGGTCGCCTTCGGCGCGCCGAACATCCTGCACGCCGCCGGGCTCACCAGCCCCTACCCGGACCTGTGGAGCCTGCCGGTCCGGGTCCGCGACCCACAGCTCGACCGGCTCGGCGCGGTGCTCACCGGGCCCGACCGGCCGGACTGGCTGATCGTCTACGGCCGCTCCCTGGACACCTGGGGCATCGACGGCCGGCATGCCGACGCGCTCGTCGAGGAGTACTACACACCGGTCGCGACGACCGGGACGTTCGTCATCCACCGCCGACGGGACCGCCCGTGAACCGCCGCGCCGCCCTGCCTCTCTACGCCCTCGCCCTGCTCCTGTGGAGCCTGGTGATCGGGATCCCGAACGACACAGTCGGCGTGATCGGGTGGCTCTGGCTCGGCACCGTCGCCTGGCGCGCGGGCGAGCCGGGGGTCGACCACCGCGAGTTCTGGCGGGACTGGTGGCCCTTCGTGCTGGCCCTGGTCGTCTACTGGCTGGGCCGCGGGCTGGCCGACCAGATCGGGACGCCGGTGCACGTCACGATGCCGATCCGGGCCGACGAGTGGCTGGCGGGGCTCGTCGGCGCCGACCGCACCCCGACCGAGGTCCTGCAGGCCGCCTGGTGCGCCGAGCCGTGCGCGAAGGCGCTGCCGCCGCGGTGGTGGGACACAGTGCTGACCACCGTCTACGCCTCCCACTTCGTGGCCGCACTGACTCTCGGCGCGGTGCTCTGGGTGCGCGACCACAGCGGCCCGATGAGCGAGTGGCGGCGGTGGATGCGCCGCTTCGTCACCCTGAACTTCCTCGGGCTGGCGAGCTACGCGGCCTACCCGATGGCGCCGCCGTGGATGGCCTCGCGCGACGGCTTCCTCGGGGAGGTCGCCCGGATCACCGGCCGCGGCTGGTCCGAGCTCGACCTGCACCGGCAGAACATCGTGCTGCACGGGATGGCCAACAAGGTCGCGGCGATGCCATCCCTGCACGCGGGCTTCGCGTTCCTCATCGCGTTCTACGCCATCTGGCGGCTGCAGACCCGCTGGAGGTGGCTGCTGCTGGCCTATCCGCTGGCGATGTCGACGGCACTGGTCTACTTCGCCGAGCACTACGTGATCGATGCCGTGGCCGGGGCGGCCGCCGCGCTCGCGGCGATCGCGCTGGGCACGCTCTGGGAGCGGCGCCGGGTGCTCCCCCGGGCCGAGGAGCCCGCCGCACAACTGGTCTAGACCAATGGCGGGTAGCCGGTGAGACGCGGCGACCCTCAGGGTCGGTTCGGGGGAAATCCGGATGACGTCCGGGACCCGAGAGTGCTGGAGTCGAGAGCATGCACCGTCAGATCGCCGGTCGACTGACCGGCCCCGTCACCAAGTGGGTCGTCGCGGCCGCCTGGGTGGTGCTCCTCGTGGTCTTCGGCAGCCTCTCCGCGAAGCTCGTCGACGTCCAGAACAACGAGGCGTCCTCCTGGCTGCCGGAGTCGGCCGAGTCCACGCAGGCCCTGGAGCGGATGACGTCCTTCCAGGATCCCGACCAGATCCCGACGATCGTCGTCCACGAGTCCCCCTCCGGCGCCATCAGTCCCGAGCAGCTGGCCGAGCTCGGCGAGCGCAACGCCGAGTACGCCGACCTCGACGGCGTGAGCGGCGAGGTGGTCGGCCCGATCCTGTCCGAGGACGGCCGGGTCGCCCAGACGCTGGTCACGTTCAACTTCGGCGCCGAGGGCTGGAACGAGATGCCGGACGCGGCGGCGGAGCTGCGCGAGGCCGCTGCCGCCGACGGCCTCGAGCTCTACATCGCGGGCGCGGGCGGCCAGGCGGCCGACGCCGCCGAGGCGTTCGAGGGCATCGACACCCGGCTGATCCTGCTCACGCTGGGCGTGGTGATCGTGATCCTGCTGCTGACCTACCGCAGTCCGGTGCTGTGGCTGCTGCCGATCATCGGGGCGGTGGTCGCCTACACGGTCTCCGGTGGCGTCGTGTACCTGCTGGCCAGGTACGCCGACCTCACCGTCAACGGGCAGAGCCAGGCGATCCTGGGCATCCTGGTCATCGGGGCCGGCACCGACTACGCGCTGTTGCTGGTCGCGCGCTACCGCGAGGAGCTGCGCCGGCACGAGGACCGGCACGAGGCGATGGCCTACGCGCTGCACCGCGCCCTTCCGGCGATCCTGGCCAGCGCCGCCACGGTCTGCGCCGGAATGCTGTGCCTGCTGCTCGCCGACCTGAACTCCACGGCCGGGCTGGGCCCGGTCGCCGCGATCGGGATCGGCGTCACGTTCCTGGTGATGAGCACGTTGCTGCCCGCGCTCCTGGTGATCGTCGGCCGGTGGATCTTCTGGCCGAAGCGGCCGACCTTCGGCTCCCCCGAGCCGACCACACGGGGCCTGTGGGCCCGGGTCGGCAACGCGATCCGCCCCCGCCCGCGAGCGGTCTGGGTGGTCACCGCGATCGTCCTGGCCGTGGCCTGCCTGGGCATGCTGCGCCTGGACACCCAGGGCCTGTCCACCGAGGACACCTACACCGAGGAGTTCCAGTCGATCACGGGCCAGCAGGTCCTCGCCGACCACGGCCTGGTCGACCAGTCCAACACCCTCGACGTCGTCACCGACCCGGAGTCCGCCGACGCGGTCACCGAGGCCCTGGCCGGGGTCGAGGGGCTCGAGCCGGGCCCCGACCCGGTGGTCCAGGACGGGGTGGCCTTCGTCCAGGCCAGGCTCGGCGCCGACGTCTCCTCGCCGGCGGCGTTCGAGATCGTCGAACGCGCCCGGGACGCGGTGCACGCGGTGGACGGCGCCGACGCCCTCGTGGGCGGCTGGTCGGCGACGTACCTGGACACGAAGGAGGCCGCGAACCGGGACAACCTCGTGATCATCCCGGTGATCCTGCTCGTGGTGCTGCTGATCCTGGTGCTGCTGCTGCGCGCGGTGACGGCCCCGCTGATCCTGATCGGGACCGTGGTGCTGTCCTTCGGTGCCGCGCTCGGGATCTCGGCGCTGCTCTTCGAGTACGTCTTCGGGTTCGCCGGCTCCGACCCCGGGTTCCCGCTGTTCGCGTTCGTGTTCCTGGTGGCGCTGGGCATCGACTACAACATCTTCCTGATGACCCGGGTGCGGGAGGAGACCGCCACCCGGGGCACCCGGGAGGGGGCACTGGTCGCGCTGGCCTCGACCGGCGGCGTGATCACCTCGGCGGGCGTGGTGCTCGCCGCGACGTTCCTGATGCTCGGCACGATCCCGGTGGTCTTCCTCGCCGAGCTCGGGGTCGCGGTGGCGCTGGGCGTGCTGCTGGACACGCTGGTGGTGCGCTCGGTGCTCGTCACCGCGCTCAACCTCGACCTGGGCGGCCGGATGTGGTGGCCCAGCAGCCTCGACCGGGGACCGGCGCCGAGCGAGCCGGCGGTGGTCCCGGGGTCGGCGGTGCGCGGGTAGGTCGCCGCCGCCCGGGAGCGGGCGCGGCCGGCCTTCAGCGGGACCGGGCCGCCCCCCAGGCGACGCCGAGGGCCAGCATCGAGGCCGCCCCGTAGTGCTCCATCGCCGCGGCCAACCGGCGGCGGCCGGTGCGCTCGGAGATGCCGAGGAGCCGAGACGCGGCCTCGAGCGTCGCCCCGCCGCGCATCAGCACCAGCAGGGAGTCCCAGCCGTCGGACTCCACGTCGACCGGCACCGCCTGCTCCCAGAGCCGCTCGAAGAGCCAGCCGGCCAGGTCGGCGACGACGTGGCTGCGCACCGCCATCACCGACGTCGGCCACCGCTCGCCCCAGACCAGCGGCAGCGCGACAGTGCTCGCGTCGGTGATCCAGAACCAGCTCGGCGGAGCCGCCATCAGCCGGATCTGGACCCCGCCGGCCAGCTCCTGCGCGATCCGCTCCTGGGCCTCGGGGTGGGTGGCGTCCTCGAGCGCGGCGAGGACCCGGGCGTGCCGGCCCTCGCCGCGGATCGCGTCGTGCCACACCTGCTGCATGTCGGGGTCCGCGACGTAGAGGCGGGAGGCGTCCGGCAGCATCACGTCGGTGCGCCGTGACGGCTCCCGGCCCTGCCGCAGGTGCCACAGGTCCACGACCGCCTCCGGACCGTGGAAGATCTCGACGTCGAGGGGCTGGAGCAGCTCGGCGCCGGTCGACCACTCGCGCGCGAGGCCGGGCACCTGGTCGACGAGCGCGGCCAGCGCCGCGAGCCGCCGGTCCATCTCGGCACCGAGGTCCTCGACGCGGTGCCGGACCGCCTCGGCGACCCCCTCGGCCGGGGCCCGGTAGCGGATCCGGTCCCCGTCGAGGACCAGCAGGCCCTCGCCGGCCAGCTCCACCAGGTCGGCACGGACCTCGGGCTCGCTGCGCAGGGCGAGGCCGGCGAGCTCGGCGACGGTGGCGGCCCGGGACCGCAGGGCGATGCGGAGAAGCTCGAACGGCGGGTCGGCGGATCCGGGCACGGAGGGCATCGTCGCACGCCGCGGGCGCCGTCCCAGGCGAACGCCGGAACCGGGCCGAACCGCGCCATCCTCCCCACTCCTCGTGTCCGGGACCGGCCATGACCGAGGTCGGCCACGACCGACCGCTGCCATGGCCGGTTCCGGACCGGGATCCGGCCCCGGTCGCCGCCAGGATCCGGTTCGGGTCCAGAGCGGGCCCGATCTCGAAGGGAACCCCTCACATGCACCACGCACCGCGCCCCCTGCGCCGCACCGGCCTCCGCAGCTCCGCCGGCCTCGCCGCCGCCGCCCTGCTCGTCACCGGCCTCACCACGATCGGAACCGCGGCCGACGCCGCCGTGCCCACCACCGAGCTCGGCTTCGAGCCGAACGACCTCGTCGCGGTCGGTGACGCGGTCTTCGCCGTCGGGTCCGACACCGTCTGGTCCGAGGACGGCGACGAGGTCGAGTCCTCCCACGGCTACGTCGCCCGCTTCGGCGCCGACGGGAATCCGGTCGGCGAGCCGCTCGACCTCGGCGACGGCAGCACCGCGGTCGCCGCGGCACCCGGCGGCGCGGCAGGCACGCTGATCGTGGTCGGCAGCACCCAGGTCTCCGGCGAGGACGAGGACAGCGAGCCGGCCACCGTGGGCGCCATCTGGACCGTCGACGCGGACCTGCAGGGCCAGCCCGAGATGGAGACCCTCACGGACCAGCTGAACGACGTGGCTACGCGTGGCACCACCTCGGCCATCGTCGGGACATCCAGCGACGACGGCTGGGTCTCCACCGGACAAGAGCGGATCAGCCTCGGGCGCGTGGCCCCGCAGGTCGTCGCGATCGGCCGGAACGCCGTGTTCGCCGCCGGCGTCACGTGGGACGACGACGGCCAGGGCATCGCCACCGCGTGGGAGGTCACCGAGGACGGTGCGCAGCCCGTGGCACTCGAGGAGGAGCACTCCTGGGTGAGTGACCTCGTCGTCGACGTCGACTCCGACGTCGCCTACGTCGCCAGCCATGCACCCAACTGGTACGAGAACTCGGGCATCACCGTCCTCGACGGCGACGACCAGACCTTCGTGGAGCTCGAGACGCCGGCGACCGCACTGGCGCTCTCCGCCGACGGCGAGACGCTGTACGCCACGACGGCCTCCGACACGGTCGAGGCGTACGCCACCGACGCCCTGGACTCCTACGACGACGACAACCCGGCGCCGTCGAGCTGGTTCGACGACCTCGAGCCCGACTCGATCCTGCTCGGCGCGAACGGCACCGTGCACCTCGCGGACTCCCAGGGCAAGCGCGTGGCCACCCTCACGACGCCCGCAGCGCCGGCCAACCTGACGGCCGCACCGGACTCGATGTCGACCACCGGAATCTATGCGTCGTGGAACGAGGGCAAGCACTCCTTCGAGCTCGACGAGGAGACCCCCACGGACTACGTCGTCACGGTCCGGAACGCCGCCGGGAACCTGGTTGCCACCGAGACCACCTGGGACCAGGTCTTCTCGACCGACGACCTGGCGGCCGGCCAGACGTACACGGTCACCGTGACCGCCGTCGACGGCGCGTTCGCCAGCCCGGTGTCCACCACCACGGTCACCACCCACGCCCGGTTCGTCCAGGCCCCCGCGGCCGTCACCGTCCAGGGCAGCCTCACCGTCGGCAGCCAGGTCTCGCTGAACCCCGGCACCTGGGAGCCCGGCACCACGCTCTCCTACGAGTGGTACGGCTCGACCTCTGAGGGTGGCGGCGCCATCGGCCGCGGCCAGACGCTCGCCCTGACCGCGGAGCACCTGGGCATGACCATCACGGGTGTCGTCACCGGCACCCACCCCGACGCGGCCGGCGTCACGCTCGACGCCCGCCCCGGCGCTGTCGCATCCGCCACCCTGCCCGCGCTTCCGGCCGGCACCCCGCGGATCAGCGGGACCGCCCAGGTCGGCAAGACCCTCACCGCCACCGCCGGCAGCTGGCCCGCCGGCACCGCGCTGAGCTACCGCTGGACCGCTGACGGCAAGACCGTCGCCGGCGCCACCGGCAGGACGCTGAAGGTCACCAAGGCCCTGCAGGGCAAGCGGATCGCCGTCCAGGTCACCGGCACCCTCGCCGGTCACCGGGCCACGGTGGCGGCCAGCGCGCCGAGCACCAAGGTCGCCGCCGCCCCCACTGCCAAGCAGAAGGCCAAGGCCAAGGCCAAGAAGGCGAAGCAGAAGGCCAAGGCGAAGGCGAAGAAGGCCAAGCAGAAGGCCAAGGCCAAGAAGAAGGCGAAGAAGTCGCGCCGGAACTGACGCCCACGCTCGGCCCGGGCCCTCGGGGCCCGGGCCGAGCCGCGTCCACGGGCGGACCCGTCCACCGCGGCGGCCGCCGTCCGGATAGCCTGCTGAGGATGAGCGAGACGCCCACCCCCCAGCAGGTACGCCGCGCGCTGGCCCGCGCGGAGCGAGGCGCGGCGCTCGACCCCGCCGAGGCCGCCGTCCTGCTGGCGGCCTCCGGGCCCGACCTGGAGCGGCTCACGGCCGCCGCCGCGAAGGTCCGGGACGCCGGCCTGGCCGCCGCCGGGCGGCCCGGCGTCGTGACCTACTCCCCCAAGGTCTTCATCCCGATGACCCGGCTGTGCCGGGACCGGTGCCACTACTGCACGTTCGTGACCACCCCCGGGCACCTCGAGCGGGCCGGGGAGTCGATGTTCCTCTCGCCCGACGAGATCCTCGAGATCGCCCGCGGCGGCGCCGAGCTCGGCTGTCTGGAGGCGCTGTTCACGCTCGGCGACCGGCCCGAGGACCGCTGGCCCGAGGCCCGCGCCTGGCTCGACGAGCAGGGCTACGACTCCACGCTGGCCTACGTGCGGGCGATGGCGGTCCGGGTGCTCGAGGAGACCGGGCTGCTGCCGCACCTCAACCCCGGCGTCATGTCGTGGGAGGAGATGAACCGCCTCCAGGCGGTCTCCCCGTCGATGGGGATGATGCTCGAGACCACCTCGGCCCGGCTCCACGAGACCCGCGGCGAGGCCCACTTCGGCTCCCCCGACAAGGACCCCGCCGTGCGGCTGCGGGTGCTCGAGGATGCGGGCCGGCTCTCGGTGCCGTTCACGACCGGGCTGCTGGTCGGCATCGGCGAGACCCTCGCCGAGCGGGCCGAGACGATCTTCGCGCTGCGCGCGACCTCCCGGGCCTACGGCGCGGTCCAGGAGGTGATCGTGCAGAACTTCCGGGCCAAGCCCGACACCGCGATGCGGCACACCGGGGACCTCGACCTGGACGAGTACCGCGCCGCGATCGCGGTCACCCGCCTGGTGCTGGGCCCCAAGGCGCGGATCCAGGCGCCGCCGAACCTCGTCGACCTCGAGGAGTGCCGCGCGCTGCTCGGCGCCGGGGTCGACGACTGGGGCGGGGTCTCCCCGCTGACGCCCGACCACGTCAACCCCGAGCGGCCCTGGCCCTCGCTGGACCGGCTGCGCGCGATCACCGAGCAGTGCGGCCTCGACCTGGCGCCGCGACTGACCGTGCACCCGGAGTACGTCGTCGCCTCGCTCTCCGGCGGCACGCCCTGGATCGACCCCCGGCTGCACCAGCACGTCGCCGCCCTGGCGCTGCTGGACGGGCCGCGCGCCGGCCTGGCGCGCCCCGGCGTACGCCCGAGCGGGCTGCCGTGGCAGGAGCCCGACGGCGGGTTCGCCGCCGCCGGACCGGGAACGGGCCGGACCGACCTGCACACAGCTGTCGACACCGAGGGGCGCACCGCCGACCGGCGCGGTGACTTCGCCTCGGTCTACGGCGACTGGGACGCGGTCCGCGAGGCCGCCGGCAGCACCGGCGCCCCGGCGGTGCTGCACGCCGAGGGCCGCGAGGCGCTGGCCGCCGCCGAGGCCGATCCCGGCGGCCTCTCGGACGAGCACGCGCTGACGCTGATGACCGCCGAGGGCGACCTGCTCGACCAGGTCTGCCGGCTCGCGGACGACCTGCGCCGCGAGGTCGTCGGCGACGAGGTCACCTACGTCGTCAACCGGAACATCAACTTCACCAACGTCTGCTACGTCGGCTGCCGGTTCTGCGCGTTCGCCCAGCGCCGCAGCGACGCCGACGCCTACTCGCTCTCCCTCGACGAGGTCGCCGACCGGGCCGCGGAGGCCTGGGACCTCGGCGCCACCGAGGTGTGCATGCAGGGCGGCATCGACCCCGAGCTGCCGGCCACGGCGTACTTCGACCTGGCCGCCGCGGTCCGCCAGCGGGTGCCGGGCATGCACGTGCACGCGTTCTCCCCCATGGAGGTCGTCAACGGCACCGCGCGCACGGGGCTCTCCATCGAGGACTTCCTGATCAAGGCGCGCGAGGCGGGCCTCGGGTCGCTGCCCGGCACGGCCGCGGAGATCCTCGACGACGAGGTGCGCTGGGTGCTCACCAAGGGCAAGCTGCCCACCCGGACCTGGGTCGAGATCGTCTCGACCGCCCACCGGGTGGGGATCCCCACCACCAGCACGATGATGTACGGCCACGTGGACCACCCCCGGCACTGGGTCGGGCACCTGCGGGTGCTCTCCCGGATCCAGGACGAGACCGGCGGCTTCACCGAGTTCGTGCCGCTGCCGTTCGTGCACACCAGCGCGCCGATCTACCTCGCCGGCGTGGCCCGGCCCGGCCCGACCCTGCGCGACAACCTCGCGGTGCACGCGATGGCGCGGATCCTGCTGCACGGGCGGATCCACAACATCCAGACCAGCTGGGTCAAGCTCGGGACCGACGGCACCCGGGCGATGCTCAACGCCGGCGCCAACGACCTCGGCGGCACGCTGATGGAGGAGACCATCTCCCGGATGGCCGGCTCCGAGCACGGCTCGGCGAAGACCGTCGCGGAGCTGGTCGAGATCGGGGCCGGGATCGGCCGCCCGGTCCGCGAGCGGACCACGCTCTACGACGCGGTACGCCGCGACCCGGAGCCAGCCACCGGCTGACCCCTCCGACCGCGGCAGGCCGACGAGCAGGCGACGCATCCGGCCGGGGCTACCGGTCACCGGCCTCCATGGCTGTCTCGGTGGTCCAAGCCCTGGCCGGGGCTGCGGCCGCGCTCCTGTCGACGCTCCTCGTCGTGGTCCTGGCCCACCTCCTCGCCCGGCGCGCCGTACTCCGCTGGCCGGCGAGCCGGCGGCTGCTCCGGCACCTCCGGGTGCCGTTCCGCGCGCTGCTGCTGATCATCGCCGCGGCCGGCTGGATCGCCGCCGTCCGCCTGTGGGGCGCCGACGACGCGGGCTGGGACGCCGCCGCGCTGGTGGCCCGGATCGCGATGATCGCCGTCGTCGCCTGGCTGATCTGCGTGGTGCTGCTGTTCATCGAGGACCTCGGCCTGGGCCGGCCCCGCGCCGAGACGCGCGACGACCGGCTGGCCCGCCGGCTGCGCACCCAGGTGCTGCTGGTGCGGCGGCTGACGATCGCCGGGGTGGTGGTGATGGCCGCCGGCTCGATCCTGCTCAGCTTCCCCGGCGTGCGCGCCCTGGGAGCGAGCGTGCTGGCGTCGGCCGGGCTGCTCTCGGTGATCGCCGCGGTCGCCGCCCAGTCGGCGCTGGCCAACCTCTTCGCCGGGATCCAGCTGGCGTTCAGCGACGCGATCAAGGTCGACGACGCGGTCATCGTCGAGGGCGAGTGGGGGCGCATCGAGGAGATCACGCTCAGCTACGTGGTGGTCCGGCTGTGGGACGACCGGCGGATGATCCTGCCGTCGACGTACTTCATCACCACGCCGTTCCAGAACTGGACCCGGCGCAACTCCGAGCTGCTCGGCGCCGTCGAGCTCGACCTGGACTGGAACGTCGACACGGTCCGGATCCGTCAGGCCCTGCCCGCGATCATGGCGGACGCCGGCCCGATGTGGGACGGCCGGGTCGCGCACTTCCAGGTGACCGACGCCGTGCAGGGGTGGGTCCGGGTCCGGGTGCTGGTGACCTCCCACGACGCGCCGACGCTCTTCGACCTGCGCTGCTTCGTGCGCGAGCAGCTCGTCGTGTGGCTGCGCGAGCACAACCCCGACGCCCTGCCGCACGTGCGGCTGCGCGAGGACCGCGACTGAGGCCTTTCGGGCGCCTCGCGACGAATTGGGAAACCCCGCGGCGAACCATAGACGTGACGTACATCACCTTATATGTTGTGGCGAACAACAAACGGTGGCGGCCCCCGATCAGCGGCGGATGCGGATCACCGAAGAGCTAGGAGGCGGTTTCGCATGAAGCGAAAGCAGAGCTTGGTGGTCGTCGGTCTGCTCGGGGCAGCCCTGGCGCTCACCGCGTGCGGTGACGACTCGGACTCGGGATCGGGCAGCGACACCGACAACAGCGGCGGCGCCAGCGCCGAGGGCAAGATCGGCGTGATCCTCCCCGACACCGAGTCCTCGGTGCGGTGGGAGAGCGCCGACCGGCCGGCCCTGGAGTCGGCGTTCGAGGAGGCCGGCGTCGAGTACAGCATCCAGAACGCCGAGGGCGACGCCGACAAGATGACGACGATGGCCGACAGCATGATCGCCGACGGCGTGACCGTGCTGGCGATCGTCAACCTCGACTCGGACTCCGGCAAGGCCATCCAGGAGAAGGCCGCCTCCCAGGGCGTGAAGACCATCGACTACGACCGGCTCACCCTCGGCGGGTCGGCGGAGTACTACGTCTCCTTCGACAACACCAAGGTCGGCGAGCTCCAGGGCCAGGGTCTGGCCGACTGCCTCGGTGAGGGCGCGAAGAACATCGTCTTCCTCAACGGCTCCCCGACCGACAACAACGCCACGCTGTTCGCGGCCGGCGCGCACTCGGTGCTCGACGAGATCGCCGACTACCAGGTCGTCGGCGAGCAGGCGGTCCCCGAGTGGGACAACGACCAGGCCGTGACGATCTTCCAGCAGCTCTACACCGGCGCCGGGGGCAAGGTGGACGGCGTGCTCGCCGCCAACGACGGCCTGGGCGGCTCGGTGATCTCGGTCCTGGAGCAGAACGGGCGCAACGGCAAGGTGCCCGTGACCGGACAGGACGCGACCGCCGAGGGTCTGCAGAACATCCTCGCCGGCGACCAGTGCATGACCGTCTACAAGTCCGCGAAGCTCGAGGCCGGCGCGCTGGCCGACACCGCCATCGCCCTGGCCCAGGGCGAGGAGGCCGAGACCACCGGCACGACCGAGGACTCCGAGTCCGGGCGCGAGGTGCCCTCGATCCTGCTCGACCCGCAGATGATCACCAAGGAGAACGTCTCCGAGGTCATCACCGACGGCGGTCAGGCCAAGGAGGACGTCTGCGCCGGGGCGTTCGCCGACCTCTGCGCCGAGGCCGGCATCTCCTAGGGCTGTGGTGCCCGGGTCGCGGCTGCGCGACCCGGGCACCCCTCCCCCGACCCACGCAGCACGTGGGTCTCGAACGTCTCGAAAGGGTCGACATGACACAGCCACTGCTCGAGCTGCGAGGAGTGAACAAGACCTTCGGGGTCGTCCACGTCCTCCACGACGTCGACTTCGCCGTCTATCCCGGACAGGTGACGGCGCTCGTCGGCGACAACGGCGCCGGCAAGTCCACGCTGGTGAAGATCATCGCGGGCATCTACGGCCGCGACTCCGGCGACTACCTCTTCGAGGGCAACCCGGTCACCGTGCACGGGCCGCGCGACGTCGCCGACCTGGGCGTCGAGGTCGTCTACCAGGACCTCGCCCTGTGCGACAACCTCGACATCGTCGAGAACATGTTCCTGGGCCGGGAGACGAAGCGCGGCCTGGCCCTGGACGAGGTCGCGATGGAGTCCCGGGCCCGGGAGACCCTGGCCTCGCTGTCGGTGCGGACCGTGCAGTCGGTGCGCCAGAGCGTGGCCAGCCTCTCCGGCGGTCAGCGGCAGACCGTCGCGATCGCCAAGGCGGTGCTGTGGAACTCCCGCATCGTGCTCCTCGACGAGCCGACCGCCGCGCTGGGCGTCGCCCAGACCCGCCAGGTCCTCGACCTGGTACGCCGGCTGGCCGACCGCGGGCTCGGCGTCGTGCTGATCTCCCACAACCTCACCGACGTCTTCGAGGTCTCCGACCGCATCACCGCCCTCTACCTGGGCCGGGTGGCCGCGGACGTCCCCACCAAGGACGTCAACCACAACCGGGTCGTCGAGCTGATCACCGCGGGACGCTCCGGGGACCTCGGCATCGCCGAGAACCCCGCCGTCGTCACCGTCTAGTTCCACCGTCTGCGCAGTCCTCGGAAAGCGAGCGCCACCATGACCGTCGGGTCGGACCCCACCATCACCCCGGGCACCCCGGGCACCCCGGGCACGCCGGGCAACCCGGGCGACCCCGGGAACCCGGGCGTCCCCGGAGCCCCCGGATCCCCGGACGCCGGCTTCGCCGGCGACCGCCACAACGACAACCCCACGCTGCTCGACTCCGCCCGCGACTACGTCACCCGGGTGCGCAGCGGCGACATGGGCTCACTGCCGGCGCTGTTCGGGCTCGTGGTGCTGTTCATCGTCTTCAGCCTGGCCCACGACAGGTTCCTCTCCACGCTGAACCTCGCCAACCTGATCACCCAGTCCGGCTCGATCTGCGTGCTGGCGATGGGCCTGGTCTTCGTGCTGCTGCTGGGCGAGATCGACCTGTCGGCGGGCGTCGCCGGCGGCGCCTGCGCCTCGATCGCCGGGCTGCTGATCGTCGACCACGGCCAGAGCTGGTGGGTCGGCGTGCTCGCCGCCCTGGCGGTCGGCGCCGTCATCGGCGCCGTGATCGGCGTCCTCGTGGCGATGCTCGGCATCCCGTCGTTCGTGGTCACGCTGGCCTTCTTCCTGGGCCTCCAGGCCGTGCCGCTGAAGCTGATCGGCGCCGGCGGCTCGATCGGCATCGACGACGAGGTGCTGCGCGGGCTGACCATCAAGAACGTCCCGGTCACGGCCGGGTGGATCGCCGCGGTCGCGCTGGTGCTGGGCTACGCGGTGCTGTCGCTGGTCCGGTACCGGACCCGGGTGGCGCGCGACCTCCAGCGCCCCCCGATCGCCCTGGTCGTCATCAAGATCGTGGCCCTCGCCGCTGTCGTGCTCGGGATCACCGCCCTGCTCAACACCAACCGCAGCCTCAACCCGGTCTTCCCGATCCAGGGCATCCCCTGGGTGCTGCCGGTGGTCGCCGTGCTGCTGATCTTCTGGACCTTCGTGCTCGGCCGCACCGCCTACGGGCGCCACCTGTACGCGGTCGGCGGCAACGCCGAGGCGGCACGCCGCGCCGGCATCAACGTCCAGCGGATCCGGATCAGCGCGTTCATGATCGCCTCCTCGATGGCCGCGGTCAGCGGCATCCTCGCCGCGTCGTACGCCGGCAAGGTCTCGCCCGGCTCCGGCGGCGGCAACGTGCTGCTCTACGCCGTGGGCGCCGCGGTCATCGGCGGCACCAGCCTCTTCGGCGGCCGCGGCCGCGCCGTGCACGCGGTCATCGGCGGCGTCGTGATCGCGACGATCACCAACGGCCTGGGGCTGCTCAACCAGGCCAGCTACATCAACTACATCGTCACCGGTGGCGTGCTGCTGCTCGCCGCGAGCGTCGACGCGATCTCGCGGCGCCGACGCTCCGCGGCGGGCGTCTAGGCCGCCGGCGTGGTCCGGACCGACCGCACCGGCCTGGGTGCCAACCAGGAGGCCGTGCGGCGGCACAACCTCGGCACCCTGCTGCGCCACGTCCACCGGGCCGGCGTGCTCTCCCGCGCCGACCTCACCACCCGGATGGGTCTGAACCGCAGCACGATCGCGGGGCTGGTGGGCGAGCTGGAGCTGCTCGGGCTGATCGAGCACGCGTCGCCGTCCGGAGCCCGCCAGGGGGCCGGCCGCCCCTCGGCCGGGGTGCAGGTGGCTCCGTGCGGGCCGTTCGTCGTCGCCGTCGACCTCGGGGTCGACCGCACCGTCGTGGCCCGGGTGGGCCTCGGCGGCCAGATCGCCGAGCGAGCCGCCTGCACGATCGACCCGCAGGCCGAGGCGTGGCAGGTGGGCGCCTCGGTCGCCGCCCTGGTGCGCCGGGTGGTCGCCGACGCCCCGGCCAGCGCGGCGCTGGTCGGCATCGGCATCAGCGTCCCCGGCCTGGTGCGGCGCAGCGACGGACTGGTCCGGCTGGCCCCGAACCTCGGCTGGCACGACGTGTCGTTCGGCTCGATCGTGCTGGCGGCCCTCGGGCTGGACGTGCCGGTCTCGCTGGCCAACGACGCCGACCTCGGCGCCCTGGCCGAGCACGAGCGCGGCGCGGGCGTGGGGATCGACGACCTGATCTACGTCTCCGGCAACGTCGGCGTCGGCGCGGGGGTGATCACCGGCGGGCACCGGCTCGAGGGCGCCAGCGGGTACGCCGGGGAGGTGGGCCACCTGCGCTTCAACCCGGCGGGGCGGCCCTGCCACTGCGGCAACCTGGGCTGCTGGGAGACCGAGGTGGGCGCGCTCGCGATCGCGGAGGCGATCCGCTGCCCCGCCGACCGGGTGGCCCAGCTCGGCGAGGTCCTCGACGCGTTCGTCGAGACCCCCCGGGAGCTGCGGGCCACCGGCACCGCCCTGGGCCATGGCCTGGCCAGCATCGTCAACGCGTTCAACCCGCGGATGGTCGTGCTCGGCGGCTACTTCCGCTCGCTCTACACGATGGTGCGCGCCGAGGTGAACGCCGGACTGGCCGACCGGGCGCTGCCCGCCCCGCTGGAGTCGGTCACGCTCGCGCTGCCCGGACTCGGGACCGACTCGGTGCTGATGGGTGCCGCCGAGAGCGCCCTGGAGCCGCTGTTCACCGACCCGGTGGCCGGGCTGGGATCGGCGCTGCTCGACGTCCGGTCCCGGCTCGCTGGCTGAGCGCGGGACGGCGTGCCGCCCCACAGCCGCCAGACTGGTTGACTTCTCGGCGATGCGAAGGGGCCCCATGTCTGACTCGGTGAAGGTGCCGGCCTACGAGGCGGTGGCCGCCGGCGTGCGCCGGCGCATCCTCGCCGGCGAGCTGCGGCCCGGTCAGCGGCTGCCGAGCGAGGCCGAGCTCATCGAGGACTTCGGGTTCAGCCGGAGCACGATCCGCGAGGCGATGCGGACCCTCGCCAGCGAGAACCTCGTCTACACGACCCGCGGGACCACCGGCGGCACGTTCGTGGCGGTCCCGGACATCGCCCGGATCACCGCGCGCGTCGAGCACAGCGTGGCGCTGATGGCGGCGGCCAACGCCGTCACCGTCGACCAGCTCATGGACGTGCGGACGCTCACCGAGGTGCACGCCGCCGGGACCGCGGCGCACCTGCGCACCGAGGAGCAGCTGACCCAGATGCGCTGCAGCGTCGAGGAGCCGGACGCGACCGCGACCTACGAGGCGAACCAGGAGTTCCACATGCTGGTGCTCCACGCCGCCGGGAACCCGATGCTGGAGCTGGTGTGCGCCCCGGTCTTCGGCGTGCTGAGCGGCCGGTTCGTCAGCGAGCGGACCGGGAGCCGCTTCTGGGAGACCTCCCAGGACGACCACCGCCGCATCCTGACCGCCATCGAGGAGCAGGACTCGATGGCGGCCATGACGCAGATGCGCCGGCACCTGGACCGGATCGGCGACGCCTACAAGCAGATGGACCTGCTGCGCACGCTGGACCCGGAGCCGGACGCCGACTGAGCCCGGCCGGCGCTCAGCGCCGGACCGGCGGCCGGCGGGTGTGCCAGTCCGTCGCGGCCTGGTAGGCACGGCCCACCGCGAAGAGCGCCTCCTCGTCGGCACGGGCCGCGCTGAGCTGCGCCCCGACCGGCATCCCCGAGGACGGGTGGAAGCCGACCGGCAGCGACAGCGTGGGCCCGTTGTGCAGGGACCAGGGGTAGGACAGCTGCCCGAGGCGCCGGGACTGGTCCAGCACCGACCCGCAGTCGGCCGCGAGCGGCACGTCGACCGGCAGCGTCGGGGTCACCACCACCTCGACCTCCTCGAAGACTCCGCGCAGCCCGGCCCGGAAGTCGCTGCGCGCGTGCGCGGCGGCCCGCCGCGCGGCGGGCCCGATGTCCAGCCCCTGGCGGATCCGCTGCAGGGTGGCCGGCTGGAACCGCTCCGGCGCCCGGTGCAGCCGCTCCCGGTGGATCTCGGCGACGTCGGCGTACAGCAGCGTGTACACGTGGTCCTGCGCGTCCTCGGCGTGCGGGACCTCCACCTCGACGACCTCGAACCCGATGTCGGCCAGCGTGGCGGTGCAGGCCCGGACCGCTGCCGCGATCGCCGGGTCGACGTCGTCGGTGACGAAGCGTCGGGGCACCCCGATCCGGACCGGCGCCGCCCGCGGGCGGCGCGGCTGATCGGTCAGCACGTCGAAGACCCGCGCGACCAGGTCGACCGAGCGGGCCATCGGTCCGACCGTGTCGAAGTCGGCGCTGACCGGGAACACCCCGGTGACGTCGACGAGCCCCGGGGTCGGGCGCAGGCCGACGACGCCGCAGGCCGAGGCCGGCAGCCGCACCGATCCCCCGCTGTCGGTGCCGAGGGCGACGTCGACCAGGCCGGCGGCGACCGCGGCGCCGGAGCCCCCGCTGGAGCCGGCCGGCACCCGCCGGGGGTCCCACGGGTTGCGGGCCCCGCCGGCGGCGGAGTTCTGCGAGGTCACCCCGACGGCGAACTCCGCCAGGTTCAGCGTCGCGACGACGTCGGCCCCCGCCGCCCGCAGCCGGCGTACGACCGTCGCGTCCGCGTCGGCGACCCGGTCCGCGAAGAACTCCGAGGCGCACGTCGAGCGGACGCCGGCGACCTCGATGTTGTCCTTGACACCGGCCGTCAGGCCGGCCAGCGGCCCCGCGACCGGTCCCCGGTCGCTCCGGACCGGAGGAACCCACGAGATCACGCTGTGGAGGACCTCCTCGACGCGCAGGTCCTGCGGGGAGGGAGCCCGCTGCGGGCTCCCTCCCCCGTGACTGCTCAGGCCCCCGCCCGCGCCGCTCGCAGCCGGGTGGTGGCCTCCTCGTCCACGATCCAGGCCTCGGTGTCGACGACGACGCCGTAGTCGCGCGCCGCGTCCTCGGCGGTGAGGTACTCGTCCCAGACGTCGGAGAGCACCGCGAACGCGTCGCGCTCGAACGGGTCGCCGAACCCGCCACCGGACGGCATCTTGATCTCGAGGGTGTCCCCGCTCTTGATCATCTCCTGGGTGACCTTCGAGTACAGCACCTCCTCGCGGTCGGTGCCGGCGTTGCGGACGAACGAGCCCGACACGCCGTCGGCGCCGCCGAGGACACCGGCCGGGGCGTCCGAGCGGTTGTCCGCCTCGGAGCCGAGGAAGGTGTCGGTCTCCATCAGCCAGTGCCGCACGCTGCCGATGCCCCCTCGCCACTTGCCCGGTGCCGGCGGCTCGTCGCGCAGCTCGTAGCGCAGCGCCCGCATCGCGTGGTTGAGCTCCAGCTCCTCGATCGGGTTGTTGCGGGTGTTCGCCATCAGGGCGTCGACGGCGTCCATGCCGTCGCGGCCGTTGCGGCCGCCGTAGGAGCCCTCGTTGATCTCGATGTAGACCCAGTAGGACTCCCCGTCCTCGGCGAGGCCGGAGTAGGCGATCGCGCACAGCGCCGCCGAGGAGCCGGCGACCGCGTGGTCGGGCAGCACCGGGGCCAGGGCCAGGTTGATCGAGTCGAAGATCCGGTTGACCTGGGAGAACCGGGCGAAGCAGGACGCCGGGAAGTCCGGGTTGAAGATCGTCCCCTCGGGGGCGTACGCCTTGACCGGCCGGAAGCAGCCGTCGTTCTGCGGCACGTACTCCTCGGTGACGTCCTCGTCGAGCAGGATCGTGCGGATCGCGCTGACCGCGACCGGCAGCACCGAGCCCTCGAACGGCACGTTGAACGCCGTCGGCACCTGGTCGTTGGACCCGGTGAGGTCGACGAGCACGTCGTCGCCCTCGACCTGCACGCGGACCGCGACCTTCAGCGGCACGCCCCGGTTCTTGCCGTCGTCGTCGAGGTAGCCCACCGGCGCCTCGTAGCTGCCGTCCGGGATCGCCCGGATCCGGGCCCGGAGCATCTCCTCGGAGTAGTCCATCCAGCGCTCGCTGGCGCTCATGACCGTGTCCAGGCCGTACTTCTCCAGCAGCTCGACGAACCGCTTCTCGCCGATCCGGGCGCACGCGATCAGCGCCTCGAGGTCACCGCGGTTCTGCTCCGGCGTGCGGACGTTGTCCAGGATGTGCTGGATCAGCATCTCGTTGCGCACGCCGGCGTCGTAGATCTTCATCGAGTCCATCAGCTTGCCCTCGGCCCAGACGTCGACGACGTCCATGCACAGGCCCGGGAAGTTGCCGCCGATGTCGGAGACGTGGCCGGTGCAGCCGGCGAAGCCGACGTGCGCGCCCTCCCAGAAGATCGGGATCACGACGCCGTAGTCCGGCGAGTGCGCCGCACCGTGGTACGGGTGGTTGTGCAGCACCACGTCGCCGGGCGCGTAGGTGCCGGCCAGGCGGCGGTTGATGCCGCGGATGTACGCCGGGATCGAGCCGCAGTGCATCGGGGTGGAGTCGGACTCGCACAGCTCGCGGCCGTTGACGTCGAAGATGCCGGCGCCCAGGTCCTCGGACTCGCGGATCAGGCTGGAGTACGCCATCCGGTAGAGGACCTGCGCCATCTCCTTGGCCATCGAGTCCAGGGCGCCCCCGATCACCCGCAGGGTGATCGGGTCGACCTCGACGTCGTTCCAGGTGCGGGTCGCCTCACCGGCCAGGGAGACCCCGGTGGTGGGCATGGCGGTCTTGCTCATGCGGACGCCCTTTCGATGATGATGTGCCCGACGGCGTCGACGGTGGCCCGCTGGCCGATGCCGACGATGGTGGTGGAGTCGAACTGCTCGACGATGGCCGGCCCGGTGAAGGTGTTGCCGGCCAGCAGCAGCTCGCGCCGGTAGACGGGGGTCTCCATCCACTCCGGCTCGGCGCTGTCGCGCTCCCAGAACAGCGCCTTGGTGGTGGTCTTGATCGCGTGGGCGGCGTCCTCGCCGCCGCGCTCGATCTCGGCGATCCGCACGTGCGGGACGGCGCCGACGCCGGTCACGCGGATGTTGACCAGCTGCACCGGCTTGTCGTCGAAGCGCTGGGAGTAGGTGCGCCCGTGCGCCTCGTGGAACGCCTCGGCGGTCTGCTGGACCCACGCCTCGTCGATCTCACCGGCCGGGGCGGCGACCCGCAGCTCGTAGCCCTGGCCGACGTAGCGGCAGTCCACGCTGCGCTCCAGGGTGATGTCCTCCGCCGCGATGCCGTCCGCGCGCAGCTGGGCGGTGGCCTGGTCGGCCAGCCGGTCCATCTGCTCGCGCAGCAGCGCCAGGTCCGGCTCCGCCGAGGAGGTCCAGACAGTGGTCGGCACCTCGTAGCGGATGTCGGTGGTGAGCAGGCCGACCGCCGAGGTGATGCCCGGGTGCCCGGGCACGATCACCCGGGGGATGCCCAGCTGCTCGGCGATCTGCCAGGCGAACAGCGGCCCGGCGCCGCCCTCGGCGACCAGCGAGAAGTCCCGCGGGTCGTAGCCCTTGCGGACCGAGTGCAGGCTGATCGCCTCGGTCATCGAGTGGGCCAGGATCGTGAAGATGCCCATGGCCGCCTTCTCCAGGCTGGTGCCGAGGCGCTCGGCCACCTGGCCACGGATCGCGTCCTCGGCGAGCGCCGGCACGACGTCCATGGTGCCGGACAGGAAGCTGTCCTCGCGCAGCCAGCCCATCACGACCATGGCGTCGGTCGACGTCGGCTCGGTGCCCCCGCGGTTGTAGCACGCGGGACCGGGGTACGCCCCGGCGCTGCGCGGGCCGACCCGGAACATGCCGCCCTCGTCGACCATCGCGACCGAGCCGCCGCCGGCGCCGATCGTGTCGACCTCGGCCATCGGGACCATCGCGTGGTAGTCGCCGACCCGGGTGTCGAGCAGGTGCTTCATCCGCAGCCGGCCGTCCGGCGCGACGCCGATGTCCGCGGAGGTGCCGCCGACGTCGAGCGTGATCACGCTGGGGAAGCCCGACGCCGCGCCGATGGCGCAGCCGCCGAGCAGCCCGGCCACCACGCCGCTGGTCAGCAGCGAGACCGGGATCTCGCTGGCGCTGCGCGACGTGACCAGACCACCCGCGGAGGTCATCAGGTGCACGTCCTCGCCGACCTCGGCCGCCTTGGCCTTGCCGGCCAGGTTGGCGATGTAGGAGGAGGTCTTCGGGCCGATGAACGCGTTCAGCGCCGTGGTGGAGAACCGCTCGTACTCGCGGTACTGCGAGGCGACCTCGCTGGAGAGCGAGATGAAGACGCCCGGGTACTCCTCGAGGATGATCTCCTTGACCCGCCGCTCGTGGGTCGGGTTGCGGTAGGCGTGCAGGAACGCCACCGCGATCGCGGCGACGCCGCGCTCGCGCAGCAGAGCCACCTCACGGCGTACGGCGTCCTCGTCGAGCGGGGTCAGCACCGTCCCGGAGGCGTCGATGCGCTCGGGCACCGTGCGGCGGTTCCGCCGGGGCACCAGCTGCCACTTCTGCCAGGGCAGCTCCTGGTAGTTGGAGTAGTTGAGCGGGCGCTTCTTGCGAGCGATGTGGAGCAGGTCGCGGAAGCCGTCGGTCGTGATCATGCCGACGTCGCTGCCGTTGTGCTCCAGGACGATGTTGGTCGCCACGGTCGTGCCGTGGAAGAACATCTCGATCTCGCTGGGATCGATGCCGGCGCGCTCGGCGAGGACGCCGATGCCGTCCATCGTCCCGATCGAGGGGTCGTGGTTGGTCGACGGCGTCTTGTGGACGGTCACCGTGCCGTCGTCGTCCCACAGGACGAGGTCGGTGAACGTGCCCCCGACGTCTACTCCGATTCGCTTCATTCGTGTCCGTTCTTCCCGCTCGACTGGTCCTCGACTGGTCCAGACATCGTGGTGCAGGCGGGACTGCTTGGCAATACCTCTGATGATTAAAGTCTCAAAACGGCAGGAACCGGCCACGGAGTTCGCCTTCGCCGGGTTCGCCCGCCACAAAGAGCAGAGGTTAGGGCGGTTAGGGCGACGGGAAGGCGTCCGCCGGCGCGACCGGACCGACCTCGGCGGCGGCGAAGACCGCGCCGAGCGACAGTTCCGCGGCGCCCAGCGCGGCGGCCTGGATGCCGAGCACGCTGGGCCGCAGCTCGGGCCGGTGCTGGGCGGCGGAGGCGAGCCGCTCGTCCAGGGTCCGGCGGGCCGGCTCGAGCACCAGGTCGCCCAGCGGGACGAAGTAGCCCCCGAGCACCACCACGGCCGGGTCGAGGACCCCGGCCAGCATCGCGATGCCGAGCCCGAGGTCGTGGCCGACCCGGCCGAGCACCGCGCGCACCGCCGGCTCGCCGGACCGCGCCGCGACCGCCTCGGCGGTGCGCAGCGGGCTGCCGAGCTCAACCATCCCCAGCTGGTCGAGCACCGCCCGCAGCCCGATCGAGGCCTCCCAGCAGCCCCGCCGTCCGCATCCGCAGCGCGCCGCCGGGTCCCCGACCGGCATGTGTCCGACCTCGCCGGCGAACCCCGTCGCCCCGCGCACCAGCTCGCCCCGGTCGACGATCCCGGCCCCGATGCCGACGGTGCCGGTCAGGTAGAGCGCGTGCGCGACGCCGACGGCCGCCCCGTGGTGCGCCTCGGCGTACGCCGCGCAGTTGGCGTCGTTGCTGACACCCACCGGCACCGCGCCGTCCCCGAGCACGGCCGCGACCCGGTCGGCCAGCACCGGGCCGGCGACCGCGACGTTCGGCGCCCAGGCCACCGTCCGGTCGTCGCCGCGGACCAGGCCGGGGACCGCGACGGTGGCACCGGCGAGCAGCCAGCGCGGGCCGGCGAAGGCCTCGGCCGCCTCCCTGGCCAGGTCGACCAGCAGGTCCGCGGCCGTGTCGGGGGTCGCCGGCCGGCTGACGCTCCACCGGGTGGCGCCGGCCAGGTCCAGCACGACAGCGGCGACGTAGTCGACGTTCAGCTCCAGCCCCAGGCCGACGAACCGCTCGCCGGCGAGCGCGACCGGCCGGCCCGGCCGGCCGCGGCTGCCACCGCGGGTCTCCTCCTCCACGACCGCCCCGGCCTGGGCGAGGGCGGGGACGATGACCCCGACGGTGGCCTTGGCCAGACCGGTCAGCCCGGCCAGCTCGGCGCGGGTGGCCGGGCCGTGGCGGCGCAGCGCACCGAGGACCAGTGCGGTGTTCTGACGACGCAGGCCCTCGGCGGTGGCCGGCACGGCCCCCGCCCGCAGGTCGGCCACCCGGCCGCTCAGCCGCGCACGCCGTAGAGGTGCTCGAGCGCCAGCTGGTCGAGCAGCTCCAGCCCGGCACCGCGCACGGCGAGCGCCTCGACGTCCGGCAGCGGCCACTCGGCCAGCTGCTGCCAGCCCTCCCCGGCGTCCAGGGTGGGCCGGGCCAGCTCGGGGAGCCGCGCCGCCTCCAGCGCGGCCTGCACCTCGGGGTCGGCCCGGAACGCCCGCGCCTTCTCGCGCAGCACCAGGTAGTTGGTCATGCAGGCGCGCGCGGAGACCCAGACGCCCTCCTCGTCCTCGGTGCGCGGCGGCTTGAAGTCGAAGTGCACCGGCCCGTCGTACCCGCCGGCGAGCAGGGTGTCGACCACCCAGAACGCCCCGCGCACGTTGCCGGCCCCGAAGCGCAGGTCCTGGTCGTAGCGCGGGCCGTGCTGGCCGTTGAGGTCGATGTGGAAGAGCTTGCCCTGCCACATCGCCTGGGCGTAGCCGGCGGCGGCGTTGAGGCCGGCCATCTCCTCGTGGCCGATCTCGGGGTTCACCCCGACCAGCTCGGGCCGGTCCAGGGTCTCGATGAACGCCAGCGCGTGGCCGACGGTCGGCAGCAGGATGTCCCCGCGCGGCTCGTTCGGCTTGGGCTCGATCGCGATCCGCAGGTCGTAGCCCTGGTCCACGATGTACTCGCCGAGCAGGTTGAACGCCTCCTGGTAGCGGTCCAGGGCCGCGGCGACGTCCTTCGAGGCACCCGACTCGGCACCCTCCCGCCCGCCCCAGGCGACGTAGACGCGGGCGCCGAGCTCGGCGGCCAGGTCGATGTTGCGCATCACCTTGCGGATCGCGAAGCGGCGCACGTCGCGCACGTTGGCGGTGAAGGCGCCGTCCTTGAACACCGGGTGCGTGAACAGGTTGGTCGTGGCCGTGGTGACCACCATCCCGGTCTCGGCCAGGCCCTTCGTGAACCGGCCGATGATCGCCTCGCGCTCGGCGTCGGAGCTGCCGAACGGGATCAGGTCGTCGTCGTGGAAGTTCACGCCGTACGCGCCGAGCCCGGCCAGCCGCTCCAGGGCGTGGACCGGGTCCATCGGTGGCCGGGTCGGCTCGCCGAACGGGTCGCGGCCGGGGTAGCCGACGGTCCACAGACCGAAGGAGAACTTGTCGGCCGGCGTGGGCTCGGGGATCGCTGGGCTGGTTGGGCTGGACGGGCTCATGGGTGGGACCTCTCCGGGTGCTGGGTGCGGGTGATGGATCAGGACCAGGCGGCGGTGCGCTCGCTGAGCAGCGCGTAGGTCTCCCGGACGTGCGGGGTGGGGTCGGCCTCGAGGGTCACGGTGCCGGGCAGCGGCCAGTCCGGCGGGTCGTCGGTGCCGGCCAGGGTCCAGGCGGCCTGCCGGGCGGCGCCGCGCGCGACGTACTCCCCCGGCGGCGGCAGCTGGACCGGGCGGCCGAGGACGGCGGGCGCCAGGGCCCGCAGCGCCGGGCTCCGCGTGGCCCCGCCGACCATCAGCAGCCGGCGCGGCTGCTCGCCGGTCTCCTCGACCAGCCGCTCCACGGCGTCCGCCAGCGAGCACAGCAGCGCCTCGAACGCCGCCCGGGCCAGGTCCGCGCGGGTCGTGGCCGGGGTGAGGCCGGTCCAGGTCCCGACGGCACCCGGACGGTTCGGGGTGCGCTCGCCGCCGTAGTACGGCGAGAGCGTGACGCCGTTCGCTCCCGGTGGCGCTTCGAGGGCGAGCCCGGCCAGGCCGGCGTGGTCGACCCCGAGCAGCCTGGCCTGGAGGTCGAGGATCCCGGCGGCGTTCATCGTGACCACCATCGGGAGGTGGCCGCCACGTGCGTCGGCGAAGCCGGTGACGGTGCCGGTGCCGTCGGCGACCGGGGCAGTGCTGACCGCGGAGGCGACCCCCGAGGTGCCGACCGAGAGCAGCACGTCGCCGGGGCCGAGGTCCAGGCCGAGGGCGGCGGCCATGTTGTCGCCGGTGCCGGCCGCGACGACCTGCCCGGCCCGCCCCTGGCCCGCCACGGCACCGGAGGCGACCACGACCGGCAGACGCGGCTCGTGGCCGAGGGCAGCGGCGGCGAGGTCGGGCCGCCACTGCCCGGTCCTGGAACTGAAGTAGCCGGTGCCGGAGGCGTCGCCGCGGTCGGTGAAGGCGGTGGTGCCCGGCGCGCAGGCGTGCTGCGAGACGTAGTCGTGCGGCAGCAGCACCGCCTCGACCCGGGCAGCGGCCGCCGGCTCGTGGTCGCGCAGCCAGCGCAGCTTGCTCACCGTGAACGACGCCACCAGCACGCTGCCGACCGCGTCGGCGCAGGCCTGCGGGCCCCCCATCTCCTCGATCAGGGCGCGCGCGGCGGACGCCGAGCGGGTGTCGTGCCACAGCAGCGCGTCCCGGACCGGCGTCCCGGTCCCGTCCAAGGCGACCATGCCGTGCTGCTGCCCGCCGACCGCCAGCGCGTCGGCGCGCTCCAGGAGGCCGGCGGTCGCGGTGTCGAAGGCGTCCAGCCAGACCCGGGGGTCGACCTCGGTGCCGGGCGGGTGCGGGGCGGCGCGCTCGGCGACGACCCGGCCGTCGTCGGCGTCGACCAGGACCGCCTTGGTCGACTGCGTGGAGGAGTCGACACCGAGGATGTGAGCCACGTCACCATTAAGTGCGACCCTCGAACTAAAGTCAAGGCTCCGGTCGCGCGGCCGGGCATGCCGCCTCGGTCGACGGGTACAGCCAGACCATGAGCGAGACCAACTCCACCCCGGACCCGAGCGACCGCGAGGTCTACGGCGACTACAGCGTCGACGACGAGGACCAGCCGGCCGCCGAGGACCTCCTGCTCGACCGCGACGTGGCCGACGAGGCCGACCGGGGCTACTCCCCGCCGGAGAAGTACTCCCCCGCCCAGGGCTACGGGAACACCCCCTGGGAGGAGGCGCACCGCGAGACCATCGACCAGCGCGAGCGTCAGGAGATCCCCGAGCCCGACCCGTACGTCCAGGCCGAGCTCGAGCCCTCCCCCGACGAGGTCGAGGGCGGCCAGGCCGGTGCCGAGCGCGCCGGCCGTCTGGTCGCTCCCGACCAGGGCCTGACCGCGGACACCGAGAAGGACCTGGTCGGCGAGGACGTCGGCATCGACGGTGCGGCCGCCTCCGCCGAGGAGGCCGCGGTCCACGTCATCGACGAGGACCAGCTCTGACGGGACGCTTCCCGGGCACGGCCCCGCTGCTGGCATAGACCGGCCGCGGGGCCGTTCTGTGCAGGTCCGCTGGGCAGGTCCGCTGGGCAGGTCCGCTGGGCAGGTCCGCTGGGCAGGTCCGCTGGGCAGGTTGGCGACGCCGACGACCGGGCATGGTCGCGACATGCTCGACACCGCGCTCCGCGACCGCTTCCTCCACCTGCTCCACCTGCTGCTCGCGACCTTGGTGGTGGTCACCGTCGCGGTGCCGACCACCCTCGAGTTCGTTCCCGGCGAGCACTCCCTCGACGAGCCCGAGCCGGTCGAGCGGCGCGGCCTGCTCGCCTCGATGAGCTGGGCCTGGCGGCTGGAGGCCGAGGACCTGGGCAGCCTCGAGCTGCACCCCTACTCCCTCGAGGGAGGGCTCTGGATGGTCCGGATCGGCCTGACCGTGCTGGTGCTCACCCTGGGCGCTCTGGCGTACGTGCTGCTCAGCGCGGCCGCCGACAGCGATGCCGCCGGCGACGCGCGACTGCGTCCGCTGCTGTTCCGGGTGCTGGCCCTGGTCTGGCTGCTCGCGCTCGGACTGACAGCCCTCGGGACCGGCTGGCTGCCCGAGGACGAGCTCGGGATCTCGCTGGTCCGCAGCTCCTGGTGCCACGTCGGGCTCGGCGTGTGGACGCTCTTCCTCGCCGGCGCGACCGCTGACCTGCGCGAGTCGGAGAGGCCGGTCCGCCTCTGACCGGCGGCTCCCGGCCGACCGGCTCAGGGCAGCGCCGCACCCCGCATCTGCGGTGACGCGTAGACGTTCGTGATCCGCACCCCGTCCAGCCACGCCGTCAGCCGCTTCGCCTCCGCCTCGAGCGCGGTCCGCCCGGCGGCGCCGACCTCGCGGCAGGGCAGCACCCGGACGACACCGGCGTCGTCCTGCAGCCAGCTGCCGACGATCCGTCCGTCCCACCAAGCGGTGTTCCCCGCGTTCCCGTTGGTGTCGAAGAGACGGGGGCGGTCAGCGGCGTCGAGGTAGAAGCCGCGCTCCTGCCAGCCCATCACCGTGGGGTCGAGCGTCGGCAGCAGCGCCGCCCACGGCCGGACCGGGGCGACCGGCTCGAGGTCGTCGGGCAGGACCCAGCCGGTCCCCCCGTCCTCCAGACCGACCTGCACGGCACCGGTCGCGGCCAGCGCCCGCCGGACAGCCGTCTTGGTCGCGCCCAGCCACCACACCAGGTCGGCCTCCGTGCCGGGCCCGAAGGTGTGCAACCAGCGACCGACCAGCTCGGCGTACCCCTCGGCCTCCGGCCACGGCTCGGGTACCGCACCCAGCCAGTGGTCGGTCCGGACCCAGGTCGGCTTGTTCAGCCGCCAGTGCCCGGCGTTGATCCCGCGCAGCACCCGGGCCTCGGCTCCGAGCAGCCACAGCACGCTCGGGGCGATGGGGACCTCGGCGGCCCAGGCCTTCCCCGGGGTGCCCCGCGACACCCGGCCCTGGAGGGCCGGCAGCTCCTCGCGCAGCTGCGCGGTGGTGGGCGCGGAGCCGTCGGCGAGCCGCTCCAGGACCGCGTCGGCGGCGGCGGCGAGCCAGCGCTCGGGGTCCGTCGCCAGGCCGCCGGCCACGACGTCCTTGACCAGCCGGGCCCGCAGCTGTGCGGCGACCCGGGCGGCGGCGCTGCCCCAGGCCGCGGGCAGCAGGTCGCGCGGGAAGGCGAACAGGGTGCGGCGCATGGCCAGCTGCTTCACCACGGTGCGCCGGTCGTACAGCGCGGCGTCGATGTCGGCCACCGTGACGCCGGGGACCCGCGCCCACAGCGCGAGGTGGACGGTGGCCGCCTCGGTCGCGTGCAGGGCGGTCATCGCCGCGGTGGCGTCCTCGACCGTGGGCAGGCCTGCGGCGAGCCCGTGCCGGACGGCCAGGCGGGCCCGGCGCTCGTCATCGGAGATCGTGCGCACGGAGCCATCCTTCCAGCGTGCGACGCGGTCAGGGACGGGTCCGCTGCCCCTGCGCGCGGACGACCCGGACCTCACCGGAGACCAGGCACCACGTCGGCACCGCGCTGACGACGAGCAGCACGAGCCCCATCACCGCACCCTCGGCCCCGGTGTCCGGGTCGCTCAGCCCGAGGTAGAGCAGCGACCCGGCGAGGCAGGCGCCGATGAT
The DNA here is from genome assembly GCF_003710085.1 of Nocardioides pantholopis. Classification (NCBI taxonomy): domain Bacteria; kingdom Bacillati; phylum Actinomycetota; class Actinomycetes; order Propionibacteriales; family Nocardioidaceae; genus Nocardioides; species Nocardioides pantholopis. The sequence continues at coordinate 3,297,113 of NZ_CP033324.1, forward strand.
CCCGGCGGCGGCGAGCGCCGACCGGAGGATCATCGGTCCGCTCAGCGTCAGCGCGACCAGGCCGCCGGGCCGGGCGTACGCCGCGTGCCGCGAGCGGGCGACGTAGCCGTCGACGACGCGGCGCCCGGCGGCCACGACCCGGAACCCCAGCCACGCGGCGGGGACCACCACGACCAGCGTGAGCAGCGCGGCCAGGGCGGCACCCGACCAGCGCCCCTCGGCCGCCTCGGAGGCGGTGAAGCCGGCCGGGAGAACGCCGATCAGGCCCAGGACGACGGCACCCGTGCCGGCCAGCAGCCGCCGCGGGGAGCTGACCTCGCGACGCAGCAGGTCGAGCTCGGCGGTCGAGGTGGCCTGGGTGCCGACCGGGTCGAGGAGTCGTCTGCTCTCGTCGCTGATCAGGGTCATGGTCGTCGCATCATTCCAGGAACCCGTGCGGCAGCACGGTCCTGGTCGTGTCGATGAGGACGGCGTCGCGGGGCGTCGAGGCGGGGTCGTCGACGACGTGCAGGCTGGCTGCCATCTCGCCGGCCAGCACCGACATCGGGCCACGCTCCTCCACGTTCGGTGCGACGCCGACCGTGATGCCGACCAGCCCCGGGACCCCCGCCACCGGAAGCAGGACGACGTACATGCCCAGGGCGTCGGGGTCGAGCTGGGGAAGTCGCTGGTCCGGCGGCACCTCGCTCAGGGCCGGGCCGGCGGTTCCCCGCATCCCGAAGAGCATCCCCTCGCGCCCGTCGGCGAGGGCGAACTCGCGCACCGAGTCGACAGCACCGAGGTGGGCGACGCCGCGCTGCGCGACCGCCATCGGGTCGACATCACCGAAGTCGGGCACGCGGAGCACCCCGATCCCGACGGACCACACGGTGCTCACCCAGGTCTCGTCCCGCGGGACCTGGGTGACCACGCAGCCCAGGTGCAGCCAGGCCCGGTCCGCCATCAGCTCGCGGGCCCGCACGCAGGCGTCCACCAGTGCCTGCTCCTGCTCGGCCGTGTACGCGCCGGCGTCGGCGGCGATCTGGGCGGCGAGGAAGCCGCGCAACGCCTCCTCGTCCTCGTGGGCGCCGATCTCGAGCCACCCGGGCGGCAGGCCCGTCGCGAAGGTCAGCGACTCCACGGGCAGGCTCACCGGCCCTCCCGCTCCAGGGTGCCGAACGCGTCGTTGAGGTCCCGGAAGCGGGTGATGCCCCAGTAGGTGAGGGCGTGGATGGCGTCCGGGTTGACGGTCAGGGCCGCGGTCGCCGTGGCGCCCGCGCCACCCGTGCCGACCGAGACGCCGGCGAGCACCGGCGTGTACAGGCCGCCCTTGAGGATCGACTCGGTGTTCACCGCGATCGGACCGATCGCGCGCGCGAGCCCGAAGCCCGCGGCCATGCCGCCCGCCTGGAGGAGCAGGCCCTGGAGCGCCCCGTCCTCGCCGTGGAGGACGCGCAGCCCCTGGATGCCGAGATCGACGAAGCTGGCGACCTTGGCGACGGTGCCGAGGGTGCCGGCGAGCGCGAACGCCGGCGGGAAGACGAAGCCCACGACGAAGCAGACGATCGAGAGGATCGTCGCGACCGCGCCGACGATCCTGGCGAGCTGCTGCAGCAGCGGCGCCAGGTTCTCCATGAACCAGTCGAAGGCCTCGCCCAGCATGTCGCGGGCGTCCGCGAGGAAGTCGCCGGCCCGCTCCCAGAACCCGGGCTCGTCCGGAGCGCTGTCCGCCGCGGTCGTGAACGCGGCCGCCACGATCCCGGCCCGCTCCCGGACCTCGGTGCGCAGGGCCTCGGCCTCGCCCCGGATCCGGTCGAGCTCGCCCCGCGCTGCGTCCAGCGAGTCCGACAGCTGCTGGCGCTGGGTCGCGTGGTCGGCCAGCGCGGACGCGTCGGCGTCCGGAGCCGGCTCGGAGAGCGAGCGGGTCTCGCCCAGCGCCGAGTCCACCTGCGCAGCCGCCGCCACCGCCGCATCCTCGAGCGCATCGGCCCGACTGCAGTAGGTGGGGAGGATGTCGACCCAGGCATCGAAGGCGCGGCTCGCGTCGCAGAACGCCTGGTACGCCTCGCTCACGCGGGGCGTCAGCTCGGAGGACACCGAGTCGCGGAAGGCCTCGGCGGTCTGTCCCTGCCACGCCTGGTCGCCGGCGCCGCGCAGCACCTGGTCGACCTCCCCGAGGCGCTGGGTCGCGGTGCGGAGCTCAGCGGCGATCTCCGCACTAGCGCCGGGGTCGTTCTCCACCGGGTCGAAGCCCAGCGTCGGGTAGCCAGTCATGCTGCTCACGCCTGGTCCTCGAAGGCGCTGGCGAGCTCCTGGTCGAGCTTCTCGAACTGCGTGCGGATGTTCTCGAGGGCCTCCGAACAGCCCGCGGAGTACTTGCCGAGCTGCTTGATCCCGTAGTCCCAGTCGTCCCCGAACTCCTGCAGCCGCTGGCGCAGCCCGTCGTGCCCGGTGGCCCCGGCGGCGCGGGTCCGCATCGCGTCGACGGGACGACTGAGCAGGTCGGAGATGCCGTCCATGTCGTGCCGGACGCGGCTGAGGGCTGCGAAGTCGATGAAGAGGTCAGCCATCGGGTCTACTCCTCGGGTCTCGCGCGGTCGCCTGGGAACATCCCGCGGGCCGGCGCTCCTCAAACGTCCGGGGAGCCGGTGGAGCGGGACCGGCCGGTTCTCGCCATGGCCCCGGGCGGGAGTTGTCGGCGCCCGGGCCTACCATCGGTCGGGTGAGTCGACGATGAGCAAGATGGACGCCCTCCGAGCGATGCGCGAGGCCCGCTACGAGCAGTCCCGGGCCCGGGCCGCCGATCCGGGCGCCAAGCCCGTGACCCGATCAGCCACCAAGGCCCCGGCGCCCGCGAAGACGGCGGCCAAGACCACCTCGAAGGCCGCGCCCAAGGCCGCCTCGAAGGTGGCGAAGCCGGACGGCGAGACCGTCGAGGCGCTGTGCGGGCACCGCAACATGAGCGGGCGCACCTGCACCCGCGAGCAGGGGCACGCGGCGAAGAGCCACCGGTACTCCTAGCGGCCCTCCGGCTGGCCCGAGTGCGGGCCGGCCGGCGTCCTCAGTCGCCGAGGACGACCTCCACCTCGAAGCCCTCCGAGCTCTCGACGTACAGCGCCGTGTGCTGCTCGCCCCCGGCGTGCGGGTAGTGGTCGGCGAACAGCTCGCGCCACCCGTGCCCCGAGGACTCCGCCCGCAGCCGGTCCAGCGCGTCCCGGTCGGCGTCCTCCGGCATCCGCAGCGCCAGGTGGTTCACGCCCGGCCGCAGCCGGTCGTGCGGGACGTCGGCCTGGTCCGCGGAGCGCTCCAGGAACAGGTAGGTGCCGTCGGGGTGCGCCCACGACCGAGCCTGGGAGTCGACCTCCCAACCGAGCTCCCCCAGCAGCCAGCCCCATTCGTCGGCGGCCAGCTCGGGGTCGGAGACCCACAGGTCCAGGTGGTGCAGCGCACGCTCCATCCCGGCATCCTAGGGGGCGAGGACCGCAGCACCGGGGGCCTGCGGGCGCTGCGGCGCCGGGCTTCCGAGCCGTTGGCAGATCTTGCCAGGACGACCGTTCACGCGTGGCGTGATCCGTGGCTCAGCACGCGCCGGCCCGGGCCGATCTCTACTCCAGACCGGATCCAGGCCTTGTGCGCACCGGGCGCGCGAGGGACCCGGCCACGAGAGCGAGCCCCATGTCCTCCCCCACTCCCCCGGCCCGCCGGCGCCGGATCTCCGACGTGGGCCTGCGCGCCCGTCTCTTCGCCCTCGCGGCACTCATGGGGACCGGCACCCTCGTGGTCGCGGTGGTCGGCATCGCCGGCGCCGGCACGGTCGAGGACCTCCACGACGACGTCTCCGCCGCGGTCGCCGTCCAGGACACCGTCGAGCGGGCCCGCTACGACCTGCTGTGGGCCTCGAACTGGCAGAACATCACCGCCTGGAAGTCCCGCTCGGAGGGCCGGGACGCCGCAGCGCCCGGCGGGGAGAACCTCGCGAGCTACCGGGACGGCGTCAAGGGCTTCGAGAGGCTCTTCGACCTCGACCGGGGCGACCTCAGCGACGCGGCGGCAGCCGACCTGGCCACGATCGAGAGCAGCTGGGCCGAGCTGGTGCAGTACAACGACCAGATCCACGCCCTGTGGGCGAAGGGCCGGCTCGACCAGGGCGACGCGGTCTCGGAAGGCCCCAAGTGGGAGATCTACTTCACGATCACCGAGGCGCTCGACGCGCTGACCGGCACCGTGGGCGAGCACGTCGAGGAGGTCCGGGCCGACGCGGCCGCCGCGCAGGACAGCACCCGGCTGGCCTCGCTCGTCGCGACCGTCCTGGTCGTGCTGCTCGGCGGCGTGCTGGCGGCCCTCCTCGCGGCCTCGATCGTGCGCCCGCTGCGGCGGGTCAGCGCCGGGCTGGAGAAGGTCGCGGCCGGTGACCTCACCGTCGAGCTCGACGTCGACTCCCGCGACGAGGTCGGCCAGATGGCCGGGTCCCTGTCGACCGCGCTGACCTCGCTGCGCTCGCTCGTGGGATCCGTGGCGGAGTCCGCGACCACCGTCGCCTCCGCCGCCGAGGAGCTCACCGCGACCTCCCGCTCGATCGAGCACTCGGCCGCCGAGACCTCGACCCGGTCCAGCCGCGTGGCCGGCGCCGCCGACGAGGTGTCGCGCAGCGTCGCGGCGGTCGCCGCCGGCACCGAGGAGATGGGCAGCTCCATCCAGGAGATCGCCCAGAACGCGCAGCGCGCCGCGTCCGTGGCCGGCGAGGCGGTCGGCCACGCCGCCCTCACCAACGACACCGTGCGCAAGCTCGGCACGTCCAGCGAGGAGATCGGCAAGATCGTCAAGGTGATCACCTCGATCGCCGAGCAGACGAACCTGCTCGCCCTCAACGCCACCATCGAGGCCGCCCGCGCCGGAGAGGCCGGCAAGGGGTTCGCCGTGGTCGCCGGCGAGGTCAAGGAGCTCGCCCAGGAGACCGCCCGCGCCACCGAGAGCATCACCGCCCAGATCGGCACCATCCAGGCCGACGCGTCGGCCTGTCGGGAGGCCATCGGCAGCATCGGCGAGATCGTCAGCTCGATCAGCGACTACCAGACGACGATCGCCGCGGCCGTGGAGGAGCAGACCGCCACCACCGGCGAGATGAGCCGGCTGGTCGCGCAGGCCGCCGGCAGCTCCAGCGACATCGCCCAGAGCATCAGCGGCGTCGCCGAGAGCAGCGCCGTCACGACCGAGGCCGTCGACCAGACCAGCACCGCCATCGGCGAGCTGGCCGGCATGGCCACCCTGCTGCGGCGCGAGGTCAGTCGGTTCTCCTACTGAGCCGGGCCCCACTCCCACTCGGCTCCGGTCACTCCCACTCGGCACTGTCTGGAGTGGGAGCTGACCTCCGCTCGTGCCCTTCCTTGGAGTGGGAGCCGGCCTCCGCTCGTGCCTCGCTGCGGCCACTCCCACTCAGCTCCGGTCACTCCCACTCGATGGTCCCCGGGGGCTTGGACGTCACGTCCAGCGCCACCCGGTTCACCTCGGCCACCTCGTTGGTGATCCGGGTGGAGATCCGCTCCAGGACGTCGTACGGCAGCCGCGCCCAGTCGGCGGTCATCGCGTCCTCGGAGGTGACCGGGCGGATCACGACCGGGTGGCCGTAGGTGCGCCCGTCACCCTGGACGCCCACCGAGCGGACGTCGGCCAGCAGCACCACCGGCATCTGCCAGATGTCGCGGTCCAGGCCGGCGCGGGTGAGCTCCTCGCGGGCGATCGCGTCGGCCTGGCGGAGGATCTCCAGGCGATCGCGGGTGACCTCGCCGACGATGCGGATCCCGAGGCCGGGGCCCGGGAACGGCTGGCGCCACACGATCTCGGCCGGCAGCCCGAGCTGCTCGCCGACCAGGCGCACCTCGTCCTTGAACAGCGTGCGCAGCGGCTCGACCAGCTCGAACTCGAGGTCCTCGGGCAGCCCGCCCACGTTGTGGTGCGACTTGATGTTGGAGGTGCCGGCGCCGCCGCCGGACTCCACGACGTCCGGGTAGAGCGTGCCCTGCACCAGGAACGCGACCTTCTCGCCGCTCTCGGCGGTGGCCGCGAGGACCTCGGCCTCGGCGGCCTCGAAGGTCCGGATGAACTCCCGGCCGATGATCTTGCGCTTCTCCTCGGGGTCCGAGACCCCGGCGAGCGCGTCCAGGAACTGGTCGGCGGCGTCGACGACCTTGAGGTCCACGCCGGTCGCGGCGACGAAGTCCCGCTCGACCTGCTCGGTCTCGCCCTGGCGCATCAGCCCGTGGTCGACGTACACGCAGGTGAGCCGGTCGCCGATCGCGCGCTGCACGATCGCCGCGGCCACTGCAGAGTCGACACCGCCGGAGAGGCCGCAGATGGCCCGGCCGCGCTCGCCGATCTGGCGGCGGATGGTCTCGATCTGCTCCTCGACGATGTTGACCATCGTCCAGGTGGGCCGGCAGCCGGCGATGTCGAGCAGGAAGTGCTCGAGGACCCGCTGGCCGTGCTCGGTGTGCAGCACCTCGGGGTGCCACTGCACGCCGGCGAGGCCGCGGTCGACGTCCTCGAAGGCCGCCACCGGCGTGGAGGCCGTCGAGGCCAGCACCCGGAATCCCTCGGGCGCCGCCGTGACCGAGTCGCCGTGCGACATCCAGACGGTGTGCGCGTCCGGGACGTCGGCGAGGAGCGTGCCGCCGTCGCTGACGCTCACCTCCGTGCGGCCGTACTCGCGGGCACCGGTGTGCGAGACCTCCCCGCCGAGGCCGCGGGCCATCAGCTGGAAGCCGTAGCACATGCCGAAGACCGGGGTGCCGGCCGTGAAGAGCGCCGGGTCGATGGCGGGCGCCCCCTCGGCGTACACCGAGGACGGTCCGCCGGAGAGGATGATCGCCTTCGGGTTGCGGGCGAGGAGCTCCTCGACGGGCACGTGGTGGGGCACGATCTCGGAGTAGACGCGGGCCTCGCGGACCCGGCGCGCGATCAGCTGGGCGTACTGGGCACCGAAGTCGACCACCAGGACGAGGTCGTGGTCCTGAGCGGGAGAGGCCATGAGCAGAGCCTAGCGATCCGGGGCCCCAGAAAACCCACCAGGGCCCGGCCACCCCGAGGCCGGGCCCTGACTGTCCACGCGCCGCGAACGACGCCACGGACCGAGCGGACCCGGCGGGTCGAGAGGGAGCAGGTGCCGGGTACGCCTCCTCAACGAGGACGACGAACCCGGGTTACGGGGCTCGACCGGGGCTCAGCTGACGCCGACCACCGGCAGCCGCAGGGCCGCCGGGGCGTGCGGCGGGACGACCGGCGCCCGCGGCGGCACCGGGTCCAGCCGCTGGTACGGCGCCCCGAGCGGGGGCCGGGGGTCGGCCTCGCCCTTGTTCGGCCAGAACGCCATCGCCCGCTCGGCCTGCGCCGTGATCGTCAGCGACGGGTTCACGCCGAGGTTCGCGGTGATCGCCGAGCCGTCGGCGACGTGCAGGCCGGGATGGCCGAAGACGCGCTGGTAGGGGTCCACGACCCCGGTCTCGGAGGACTCCCCGATCGCGCAGCCGCCGATGAAGTGCGCGGTCAGCGGCATGCCGAACGGCTCCCCGATGTTCCCGCCCGGGGTGCCGCCGAGCTGGTCGGCGATCCGCCGCGCGGCGTCGTTGGCCGCCGGGATCCAGGTCGGGTTCGGGGCGCCGTGGCCCTGCCGCGAGGTCATCCGCCAGCGCCCGGTGAGCCGGCTGCGCTTGCCGTAGGTGGTGATCGAGTTGTCCAGGCTCTGCATCACCAGCGCGATCACGGTGCGCTCCGACCAGTGCCGGAAGTCGTAGAGGTCCAGGACCCGCGAGCGCTGCCTCCACAGCTCGCGCAGCCAGGCCCGCCAGCGCGGGACGTCGCCGTCCCCATCGGTGAGCACGGTCTGCAGCATCGCCATCACGTTGAAGCCCTTGCCGTAGCGCACCGGCTCGATGTGGGTGTCCTCGTCGGGGTGCCAGCTGGAGGTGATCGCGACGCCGTGGGAGTAGTCGGTCGGGTCGCTCTTCGGCGCGATCGCGCCGAGGATCGACTCGGAGTTGGTGCGCGAGAGCTCGCCCAGCCGGGACGAGAGGCGCGGCAGGTGGCCCTCGTCCTTCATCCGGTGCAGCAGCTTCTGGGTCCCGAGCGACGCCGCCGCCAGGACCACGTGCTGCGCGGTCAGCACCCGGGTGGTGCGCGGGGTCGCGCGCCGCGCCTTGGTGTAGCGCACCGTCACGTCGTACCCGCCCTCGGCGCGGGGCTCCAGGCGGGTGACAGTGGTCAGCGGCAGCACCGCCGCGCCGTTCTGCTCCGCGAGGTAGAGGTAGTTCTTGACCAGTGTGTTCTTGGCGTTGTGCCGGCAGCCGGACATGCACTCGCCGCAGTTGAGGCAGGTGTTGCGGGCCGGGCCCGCACCTCCGAAGAACGGGTCCTCGACCCGCTCCCCCGGCTGCTGGCCGGGGCCGCCGAAGAAGACGCCCACCGGGGTGGCGTGGAAGGTGTCGGCCGCGCCCATCTCGGTGGCGACCTTCTCCATGACGTCGTCGGAGGCGGTGCGGACCGGGTTCTCGACCACGCCCAGCATCCGCTTCGCCTGGTCGTAGTACGGCGCCAGCTCGGACTTCCAGTCGGTGATGTGCGCCCACTGGGCGTCGTTGTAGAACGCCGGCAGCGGCTCGTAGAGGGTGTTCGCGTAGACCAGCGACCCGCCGCCCACCCCGGCTCCGGCGACGATCATCGTGTCGCGCAGGGCGTCGATGCGCTGGATGCCGTACATGCCCAGCGGCGGCACCCACAGGTACTTGCCGAGGTCCAGGGTGCCGGAGGAGAAGTCGGCGTCGTCGAAGCGGGCGCCCGCCTCCACCACGCCGACCCGGTAGCCCTTCTCGGTCAGCCGCAGCGCGGTCACCGAGCCGCCGAAGCCGGATCCGACGACCAGGACGTCGAAGTCGTACGCCGCGCTCACGCGCGCCCCAGCCGCTTGAGGATCCGCAGGTTCGCGGTCATCACGCGACCGTAGGTCTCATCGCTCATCCCCAGCATCGGCGCGAACCGGATCAGCCGCTGGCTGGCCACGGTCTGGGCGTCGGTGTAGCGGTGGATGCCCTCCGCGCCCTGGCGCCGGCCCAGGCCGGACTCGCGCATGCCGCCCATCGGGGCGTCGATGCTGGCGAAGGAGGCCGCGAAGGCCTCGTTGACGTTGACGCTGCCGCAGCGCACCTGGGCGGCGAGCCGCCGGGCCCGGTCGCCGTCCCGGCTGTAGATCGAGGCGTTGAGCCCGTAGTGGCCGTCGTTGGCGCGCGCCAGCGCGTCGGCCTCGTCGTGGAAGCGGTACAGCGAGATCACCGGGCCGAAGGTCTCGGTGCCGAAGCAGGTCATCTCCGGGGTGACGCCCTCCAGCACGGTCGGCTCGAAGAAGTACGGCCCCAGGTCGGGGCGGGCCCGGCCGCCGACCAGGACCCGCGCCCCCTGGGCGACCGCGTCCTCGACGTGGGCGGTCACGGTGTCCAGCTGGGCCTGCGAGATCAGCGTGCCCATGTCGTTGCCCCACTCCAGCGTGGCGCCCAGCGTCATCGCCTCGGTGCGGGCCACCAGCCGCTCGACGAACCGGTCGTAGACCTGGTCGGCCACGAAGACCCGCTCGGTCGAGACGCACAGCTGCCCGGCGTTCGCGAACGACGCACGCAGGGTGCCCTCGGCCGCCTTCTCCAGGTCGGCGTCGCGCAGCACCAGGAGCGGGTTCTTGCCGCCGAGCTCCAGCGAGCAGCCGATCAGCCGCTCCGCGCACGCCTTGGCGACCCCGCGGCCGGTGGCGGTCGAGCCGGTGAAGCAGACGTAGTCGGCGCGCTCGATGAGCGCGGGGCCGATCTCGGAGCCGGGACCGGCGAGCACCGTGTAGAGGTCCTCGGGCAGCCCGGCCTCCTCGAGCAGCCGGGCGGCGAGCAGCGCCGAGAGCGTCGTCTGCGAGTCCGGCTTGATGACCACTGCGTTGCCGGCGGCCAGCGCGGGCAGCGCGTCCACGAGCGCCAGGTCGAAGGGGTAGTTCCAGGGCGCGATGATCCCGACCACGCCCTTGGGGACCCGGTTCAGGTCCACCCGGGTCAGGCCGGGCACCACGCCCATCCCGCGCCGGGTGCCCAGGTGCCGCTCGGCCATCCGGCCGTAGTAGCGCGCGGTCAGCGCGACGTGGAGCGGCTCGTCGAACGCGTGCTTGCGGGCCTTGCCGGACTCCCAGACGATCAGGTCGATGATCTCCTCCTGGCGGTCCAGGAGGATGTCGTGCAGGCGCAGCAGCAGCGCCGAGCGCTCCGCGATCGGCGTCCGCGACCACGCGACCTGGGCGCGCCGGGCCCGGGCGAAGGCGGCGTCGACGTCGGCCGGCCCCGACTGCGGCACGTGGGCCAGCGGGGCTCCGTTGAGCGGGGAGTGGACCTGGACCGAGCGTCCGGTGGTCGCCGCCACCCGCCGGGTCAGCGCCTCGACGTACGCCGGCTCCAGCGCGTAGGACGCGGCCGGGTCGTGCTCGGGGTCGGGGGGCCCCGCCACGGTCGGGCCACCGGCAGAGGTCGGGTTCGAGGCGTTCATGTACCGAGAGTATGTGACGGGCGTCGCGGAAAACTACCCTCCGGTAGCAATTCCGGACACCGCCGCCTCCCGGGCCCGCTCAGACGATGTCGGGGGCCCGCACCCGCGCCTCGTCGGCCTCCCGGTCGGTGAGCTGGAGCTGGCTGAGCCGCTCCGCCTCGACCCGGCGCAGGTAGTGGTCGACCTCGTCGGCGGTGCGCACCTCGTCCCAGCCCAGCTCGGCGGCCATCAGCCGCGCGACCTCGGGGGCGGCCCGCACCCCGCGGTCGAAGGACTCGATGGAGATCCGGGTCCGCCGGGTCAGCACGTCGTCGAGGTGGCGGGCGCCCTCGTGGGTCACGGCGTACACGACCTCGGCGGCGAGGTAGTCCTCGGCGCCCGCGAGCTCCGCGACGAGGTCGGGCCGCTCGTCGATCAGCGCGAGGAGGTCGTCGACCAGACCGCCGAACCGGCCCAGCAGGTGGTCGATCCGGGCCACGTGCAGGCCGGTGCGGTGGGCCAGCAGCACCCGCTGGTTGGTGCGGGCCGCGAACCCGTCCGCGCCGAGCAGCGGCACCCGGTCGGTGATCGAGTCCCGGACCGTGGCGCCGAGGGTGGTCCGCAGCGAGTGGGCGGCCGCGTCGACGGCGTCGCGGGCCATCACGCGGTACGTCGTGAGCTTGCCGCCGGCGATCATCACCAGGCCCGGCACCGGCGTGACGACCGTGTGCTCGCGGGAGATCTTCGAGGTCGGCTCGGACTCCCCGCGCAGCAGCGGGCGCAGCCCGGCGTACACGCCCTCGACGTCGTCGTGGTCCAGCGGCTCGCGCAGGAACTCGTTGACGTGCTCGAGGAGGTAGTCGATGTCGGCGCGGCTGGCCGCCGGGTGCGCCTTGTCGAGGTCCCAGGCGGTGTCGGTGGTGCCGATGATCCAGTGCCGCCCCCAGGGGATCACGAACAGCACCGAGGTCTCGGTGCGCGCGATCAGGCCGGCCTCGGAGCGGATCCGGTCCCGCGGCACGACCAGGTGGATGCCCTTGGAGGCCTGCACGTCCAGCGCCCCGCGGCCGCCGACCATCTCCTGGATCTCGTCGGTCCACACGCCCGCGGCGTTGACGACGACGCGGGCCCGGATCTCCAGCTCGCGGCCGGTCTCGAGGTCCGTGGCGCGCACCCCGACGACCCGCTCGCCCTCGCGCAGGAACCCGGTCACGGCGGTCCGGGTCGCGACCTGCGCGCCGTGGCCGGCGGCGGTGCGGGCGAGCGTGAGGACCAGGCGGGCGTCGTCGACCTGGGCGTCGTGGTAGCGGATCGCCCCGGTGATCGTGTCGGTGCGCAGGTCGGGGGCGATCCGGCGGACCTGGCCGCGGGTCAGGTGCCGGTGCCGCGGCACCCCGCGGTCCTGGGTGCCGACGCTCGCCATCGCGTCGTACAGCGCCAGGCCGGCGCCGATGTAGGCGCGCTCCCAGCCGCGGTGCGTGAGCGGGTAGAGGAACGGCACCGGGCGGACCAGGTGCGGGGCGAGGCGGGTCAGCAGCAGCCCGCGCTCGTGCAGCGCCTCGCGGACCAGGGCCAGGTCGAGCATCTCCAGGTAGCGCAGTCCGCCGTGGACCAGCTTGCTGCTGCGGCTGCTGGTGCCGCTGGCCAGGTCGCGCTGCTCGACCAGGCCGGTGCTCAGGCCACGGGTGACGGCGTCGAGCGCCACCCCGGTGCCGACCACCCCGCCCCCGACCACCAGCACGTCGAGCTCGGCCGCCGCTCCCCCGCCGGTGCTCGCGCCCGCCAGCGCGCTCAGCGCGGCCTCGCGGGCGGCGGGGGTCAGGGCGCTCGGGTCGCGGCTCATGTCTCCATGGTCGCAAACCGGCCTACACCAGCGTTTCGGCCGAGATCCGACGGGGAGCCTGTGCGGGATCCGGCAGTCCGCCGGGACCGACCGAGGAGAACCCGTGACGCCTCCGGCACCCCGCCCGCCCCTCGGCGCGCCGCACCCACCCGCTCCGCGGGGACTGCCCTGGTCGCCAGCCGCGCCCCTCGGACGTCGGGCGGTGGTCGCCGGGGTGGCCGGTGTGCTGCTGGCGGGATGCAGCGACGGCGGTTCGAAGGCCTCGGCGCCCGGACCGGGGAAGAGCACCAGCGCCACCCCGGACGGCCCGATCATCCACACCCAGGACGCCGGGAACGTCATCACCACCGAGGACATCGAGGCGCTCGTCGGGCGGCTCGGCGAGGCCCTGCGGCACGCCGACGTCGAGACGATGCGCACCGTCGTCCCGGACCTGAAGGTCGGCGAGTGGCAGCGCCGGCTGGAGAACCTGCGCCGGTTCCCGACCTCCGACGTGGGATTCGTCCTCGACGAGACCCTCGACCGGATGGTGAACGCCGCCGGCGGGCCGGTGGAGATCGAGGCCGACGTCGCGCTGACCCACCGGATCAGCGACGTCGACTCGCGCCCGGTGGTCCAGACCTACCACGCGACGATGCGCAAGGCGACCCCGGACTCCCCGCTGGAGATCCTGGGGCTGGACGGGCCCCGCGACCCCATCAGTCCCGCCCCGTGGGACCTCCGGGGCTGGGAGATGGTCGAGGGCCGGCACTCCTGGGTGGCGGTCCGGACCGCGATGGTCGACCGGGTCCGGGCGAACATCGCGAGCGTCGACGCCGGCGCCGCGCGGGCCATGGAGCTGATCGCGCCGCCGGACGGGGTCAGCAAGCTGTTCTTCGCGGTCGCCGAGGTCGGCGACCCGCTCTTCGGCAACGGCGACTACCGGCCCGAGCGCGACGGCTTCGCCATCCGCGCCGGGTACGTCGACCCCGCCGAGGTCGCGCGGACCGGCAAGAGCGCCGGTCCGCGCGCGGCGTACGCCGGCAGCCGGCTGATGCTGCGCCCGGGCGCGTTCGACTCCCCGGCCCGCGCGACGGCAGTCGCGATGCACGAGGCGGTCCACGGCCTGGCCTACCAGTGGGGCGACAGCGACCCGTGGCCGGCCGAGGGCCTGGCGACCTGGGGCGAGGTCGGCTCCGGCGCCGGGGTCCGGGCCGAGTACGGCGGCCTGGTCCGGTCCGGGTTCGCCGGATTCCGCGAGCGGATGCGCGGCAGGAACGTCATCGACGGCGGGGTCTTCCAGGCCGAGCCGCACGTGTCGACCAACTACGGCTGCGCCGCCGCGGTGTTCGCGTTCATGGAGGACCGCCGCGGCCGCGACGGGGCGCTCGACTTCGGCCGGGCCTGCTACCGCAAGCCGACCGAGGAGGCGGTCCGGACCGCCGGCTGGAAGTCCCACGACGCCCTGCTGGCCGAGGTCCAGAGCTGGGTGCAGTCGTGGTGACCAGGTCCGGCCGCACGGTCCTGGGCGCTGCCCTGCCGTTGCTCCTGGCCGGCACGCTGCTCGCCGGCTGCAGCGACGACCCCGACCGGGACGCCGCGCCACCGCCTGCGGAGCCGGAGACGCCGGCCGGCCCCGCGCTGCCGGCGGAGACGGACTTCCCCTCCTCGGGCGAGGTCACCGACCCTGTCGTGGAGCCGCGGTGGCTGGTGCGCAGCACCGGCACCGCGGAGTCGACCGAGCACGACGTGAACCAGCAGGGCATGTTCGTGGTCGACGACGTCGTCGTCTACTTCGCTCTCGACACAGTGCTCGGGGTGTCCCTCGAGGACGGCGCGGAGCTGTGGCGCAGCCCGGTCGACCTCGGCGGCGAGGTCGTCGAGTACGCCGGCTCCGCACCGCACCACGAGCACCTGTGGACCTTCGCCTACCCCGAGACCGCGAGCGCCGACCTGGACGAGCGCGGCACCCGGCTCGTCACCCTCGACGTCCGCACCGGCGACGTCGTCGCGAACCTGCGCCTGGGCAGCTTCGGCGGCGTCGAGGAGATCCGAAGCCACGCCGACGAGACCTTCGTGGTGACCGACCGCGGTCTCGAGCAGGTGCAGGAGGACGGCACGGTCGCGGTGCTCACGCCGCAGCGCAGCCTCGGCAAGGAGATGACGGTCTCCGGCATCGCACCGGTCCGCGGCGCCGACGTGCTGGTGCTCTCCCTGTACCGCGCCCAGTTCGGCACCGACTTCGTGGTCGGGGTCGACACCACCAGCGGGGAGATCCTCTGGCGGCGGCGCAACGCCGAGTTCCCCACGGACGAGCCGCCCGACACCGACGCCGACCCCAGCCCCGCGGACGGGCGCCTGATCCTCCGCGAGTCCTCCGCGACCGGCGCCGACGGGGAGCTGGTGGGCGTCAAGTACCTGTGGCTGATCGACCCGGCCACCGGCCGCACCCTCGCCCAGCACCGGCTCCCGGCCGAGCGGGCCGAGGACGGGACGTACCACAACCCGATGCTCGCCAGCCGGGACCTGTACCGGGTGCCGCGGGAGACGGTGCTCTCCGTCGAGAAGGACATCGTGATCGAGGACGGCGGGAACATCAGCCGGCTGGACCCGGCCACCGGCGAGTACGAGTGGACCTTCGACCGCGAGCCGCTGCAGACCACCGGCGAGGACAGGTACTTCGACCGCCTGACCCTCGGCCCGGTCCTTCCCGACGGCTCGGTCGCGCTCGCGTTCCACTCCTCCGCAGCCGTGGGCGACCTGCTCGCGCTCGACCTCGAGACGGGCGAGCTGGTCGGCCGCTGGGCGATGGACGACGCGATGCTCGCCGGCCTGGTGACGGCGCCCATGGCGGTGGTGCACGGCGCCGATCTCGTGCTCGCCCGCAACCGGAGCATCGAGGGCGACGTGGCGCTGCTCGAGGGCGAGGAGGAGATCAAGCCGCTCGGTGAGCTCAACGACCTGGGCCTGCTGGCCTTCCCCGCGGCCGAGGAGCCCGCGGACTGAGCCGCGCTCAGACCCGCACGCGCTGCCCGAGGCCGGGCCGGTGGTCCTCGTGCATCGTGTGCCGGGCGCGGGTGGCGGCGACCAGCTCGGGGTCGAGCTCGGCGACGACCACGCCCTCCTCCTCGTCGAGCCGCGCGAGCGGCCGGCCCTCGGGGTCGTAGATCGCCGAGCCGCCGATGAACCGGCTGATGCCGCACGGCCCGGTCAGTCCGGAGAGGACAACGTAGAACCCGTTGTCGAGGGCGCGGGCGGCGTAGTACAGGTCGCGCCGGTGCGCGCCGCCCGGGAAGTACGCCGCGGAGGCGAGGTAGCCCAGGGCGCCGTCCGCCGCCGCGGACCTGGCGTGCTCGGGGAAGCACCCGTCGTAGCAGATCGAGAGCCCCAGCTCGACGCCCGCGACCGCGACCGAGGTGCCGTGGTCGCCCGGCTGGAAGTGGGTGCGCTCGAGGCCGTCGAGGTGCTGCTTGTCGTAGGGCAGCGAGACCGTCCCGTCGGGACGGACCAGCGCTGTCGACAGGGTGCGCCGCTCGCCGCGGTCCACGGCCGTGCCGACCACCACCGTGGTCCCGGCGGCCCGGGCCGCGTCGCGCAGCGGGTCCAGGAGCGGCCCCTGGTGGTCGGCGACGTCCGGCAGGGCGCCGGCGAACACCGGCGCGTCGTACCCGGTCAGGAACGCCTCGGGCAGCACCAGCACGTCGGCGCCACGGTCCCCCGCCCGGCGGGTCAGCCGGGCGGCCGTGGCGACGTTGCCGGCCGGGTCGCCGGCGACGGCGACCGCCTGGCCGGCGGCGAGGACCGGACGGCCCTCAGCCAACGACTACCTCGATGCGCTGGAACTCCTTGACGTCGGTGTAGCCGGTGGTCGCCATCGAGCGCCGCAGCGCGCCGATCAGGTTCATCGTGCCGTCCGCGACGTGCGACGGGCCGAACAGGATCTGCTCCATCGTGCCGACGGTCTCGAACTCCACCCGCTCGCCGCGGGGCAGCTCGGCGTGGTGCGCCTCGGCGCCCCAGTGGAACCCGTGGCCCGGTGCGTCGGTGGCCCGGGCGAACGGCGAGCCGACCATGACCGCGTCGGCGCCGCAGGCGATCGCCTTCGCCAGGTCGCCGGACTTGCCGATCGAGCCGTCCGCGATCACGTGGACGTAGCGCCCGCCGGACTCGTCGAGGTAGTCGCGGCGCGCGGCCGCCACGTCCGCGAGGGCCGAGGCCATCGGCACGGCGACGCCCAGGACGGTGCGGGTCGTGTGCGCCGCCCCGCCGCCGAAGCCGACCAGCACGCCCGCCGCGCCGGTCCGCATCAGGTGCAGGCCCGCCTGGTAGGTCGCGCAGCCGCCGACGATCACCGGGACGTCGAGCTCGTAGATGAACTCCTTGAGGTTCAGCGGCTCGGCCTGCCCGGAGACGTGCTCGGCGCTGACAGTGGTTCCGCGGATCACGAACATGTCCACGCCGGCGTCCACGACGGTCTTGGCGAACTCCTTGGTGCGCTGCGGGGAGAGCGACCCGGCGACGGTGACGCCGGCCTCCCGCACCTGGCGGAGCCGCTCGGTGATCAGCTCGGCCCGGACCGGCGCCGCGTAGATCTCCTGCATCCGACGGGTGGCGTCGGCGCCGCGGAGCCCGGCGACCTCGGCGAGCAGCGGCTCGGGGTCGTCGTAGCGGGTCCACAGGCCCTCGAGGTTGAGCACCCCGAGGCCGCCGTGCTGCCCGAACGCGATGGCGGTCGCCGGCGACATCACCGAGTCCATCGGGGCGGCCAGGACCGGGATGTCGAACCGGTAGGCGTCGATCTGCCAGGCGGTGCTGACCTCCTCGGGGTCGCGGGTGCGCCGGGAGGGCACGATCGCGATGTCGTCGAAGGCGTAGGCGCGGCGGCCGCGCTTGGCGCGGCCGATCTCGATGTCGGTCATCAGCGTCCTGTGTAGTTGGGGGCCTCGACGGTCATCTGAACGCCGTGCGGGTGACTCTCGCTGAGGGAGGCCTGGGTGATCCGGACGAACCGGCCCTTCTCCTGAAGCTCCGGGACGGTGCGGGCACCAACGTAGAACATCGACTGGGTCAGGCCGCCGATGAGCTGGTGGGCGACCGCGGCCAGCGGCCCGCGGTAGGCGACCTGCCCCTCGATGCCCTCGGGCACGATCATGTCGTCGCTGGCGATCTCCGCCTGGAAGTAGCGGTCCTTGGAGTAGGACTTCTTCCCGCGGCTCGACATCGCGCCCATCGAGCCCATCCCGCGGTAGCTCTTGAACTGCTTGCCGTTGACGAAGACCAGCTCGCCCGGAGACTCCTCGCAGCCGGCGAGCAGCGAGCCGAGCATCACGGTGTCGGCCCCGGCGACCAGCGCCTTGGCGATCTCGCCGGAGTACTTCATGCCGCCGTCGGCGATCACGGGGACGCCGGCGGGCTTGCAGGCCAGGGACGCCTCGTAGACAGCGGAGACCTGGGGTACGCCGACGCCGGTGACCACGCGGGTGGTGCAGATCGAGCCCGGGCCCACGCCGACCTTGACCGCGTCGGCGCCCGCGTCGACGAACGCCTGGGCGCCCTCCCGGGTCGCGACGTTGCCGCCGATCACCTGGACGTGCCGGGTGGCGGGGTCGGACTTGAGCCGCTGGACCATGTCGAGCAGCAGCCGCACGTTGCCGTGCGCGGTGTCGGCCACCAGCACGTCGACGCCGGCCTCGATCAGCGTGGTCGCCCGCTCCCAGGCGTCGCCGAAGTAGCCGATCGCGGCGCCGACCATCAGCCGACCCTGGCCGTCGTTCGAGGCGTTCGGGAACTGCTCGGACTTCACGAAGTCCTTGACGGTGATCAGGCCGGCGAGGCGGCCCTGGTCGTCGACCAGCGGGAGCCGCTCGCGCTTGTGCTGGCGCAGCAGCAGGGTCGCGTCCTCACGGGAGATGCCGACCGGCCCGGTGACCAGCGGCATCGGCGTCATCACCTCCTCGACCTTGGTGGTCGCCCACTCCGCCACGGGGGTGAACCGCAGGTCGCGGTTGGTGATGATGCCGATCAGGCGGCCGTCGACGTCCACGACGGGGAAGCCCGAGATGCGGTACTCGCCGGCCAGGTGGTCCAGCTGCTCCAGCGTCGCGTCGGGACCGATCGTCACGGGGTTGGGGATGATCCCGGTCTGGGTGCGCTTGACGAGGTCGACCTGGTAGGCCTGGTCCTCGATCGAGAGGTTGCGGTGCAGCACGCCGAGCCCGCCCTGCCGGGCCATGGCGATCGCCATCCGGGACTCGGTGACGGTGTCCATGGCCGCGCTCACCAGCGGCACGCGCAGCGTCAGCTCGCGGGTCAGCCGGGAGCTGGTGTCGATGTCCGCTGGCGCCAGGTCGGAGTGACCGGGGAGCAGCAGGACATCGTCGTAGGTCAGGCCCAGGGCGGCGAACTTCTCGGGTAGCTCCACGCCTCCAGTCTACGGGCGTGCCGCTCAGGGCGACGGCCGGAGGTCGCGGACCGGCACCCGCACCGTGAGCACGTCGGCCGCCAGCCGGATCCGGCCCCGCATCCCGGCGGCGAGCACCATCGGCAGCACCGCCTGGTTGTCCGAGCGGGTGGTCAGCACGATCTCGGCGGCACCCAGGGCGTGCGCGGTGCGGGCGGCCTCCACGAGCAGTCGGGTCCCGATGCCGCGCCGCTGCCAGCCGGGGTCGACCCGGAGCACGACCGGGCGGGCTCGCGGGTCGTCGGGTGCCGGCTCCTGGACCGTCGCGAGCCCCACGGCGAGGCCGCCGACGACCGCGGAGACCGAGTCCGCCGTCCGGACCAGCTCGGGGGTGGTCCCCTCCCCCAGCCGCCGGCCGGCGGCGGCCGCGCCGAGCGCGGCCGACTCCCTGCTGCGCTGGAGGACGTCGCTGACCAGGTCGGCCAGCGCGGCCGCCCGGGCGTGCTCGGTCCCGGTGAACGGCGCGGTGCGGCGCACCTGCACCTGCACGTCGCCGACGCTGAGCTCCATGGCGTCCTGGACCGGGCCGGCCGGGTCGACCGGGTCCGCCTCGGCGTCGAAGAGCGTCGCGACGACCTCGGGGAACGAGGTGGGCCGGGCCAGGATGCTCCGGGCCGCCAGCACGTAGCGGGTGGGCTGGTCGGCCAGGGCCGCCTCGGTGCACGGCGCCGCGCGCACGGCGTACCCGCCCGAGGCGACGACCAGCGCTGTCACCTCGTCCTCCGCCCAGCCGGCCGGGGTGCGCAGCACCAGCTCGTCGGTGACGCTGTCGAGGTCGGGGAAGATCTGCAGGCCGAGGATGTTCACCCCTGCGTCCCCGCAGCTCCTCGCCAGCGCCGCCAGCGCGCCGGGACGGTCGGGCAGCCTGGTACGCACTCTCCACAACATGGCCCCACCGTGGCCCGCCCACGTTGCCCGTCGGCGTCGGCGGTGTTTCTGGCCGGCTACGCGTCGGCGGTGTTTTCTGGCCGGCTACGCGTCGGCGGTGTTTCCGGCCGGCTACGACCCTCGCGTGGTCCGCGCCCGCCGACCTGCGATCCTGTGCCCCGTGACCGGGGGGCGGGTGCTGCAGCAGACCGGCCGCCGGATCGCGTCGTGGGTCGACTCGCGGTGGACGGTGCCGCTGGCGGCGCTGGCCGCGTTCCTGCTCCGGATGCCCGGCCTGACCCGCCCGGTGCGCGCCGACGAGGCCGGCTTCCTGCTCGTGGCCCGCTCCTGGGACCCGCAGCCCGACAGCCTGTACGGGCACTTCTTCGTGGACCGGCCACCGCTGCTGATCGCGGTGTTCCGGGGCGCCGACGCCCTGGCCGGGCCGCTCACGATCCGGGTCCTCGGAGCGCTGGCCTGCGCCCTGCTCGTCGTGCTCGCCGCCGGGACCGCCCGCTCGCTGGCCGGGGACCGCTCGGCGCGCTGGACCGCCGTGTGCGTGGCCGCGATGACCACCAACACGCTCATCGACGCGGTCGCGGTCAAGGGCGAGCTGCTGGGGCTGCCGTTCGTGATGGCCGCCTGCTGGCTCTCCCTGGCCGCCCTGCAGCGGCGCTCCGCCCCGCTGGCGCTGCTCGCCGGGCTGTGTGCCGGCATCGCCCCGGGCTTCAAGCAGAACCTGGCCGGCGGCCTGGTCTTCGCCGGCGTCCTGCTGCTCGTCGCCGTGGCCACGCGCCGGGTCGGCGGGCGGGACTTCGCCCGGCTCGCCGCGGCGGGCCTGGCGGGCGCCGCGGTCCCGGTCGGGGCCACGATCGCGTGGAGCCTCGCGGCCGGGGTGCGGCTGGAGACGCTCTGGTACGCCGTGTTCGGCTTCCGCTCCGACGCCGCACTGGTCCTGGCCGACGGCAACACCCAGGCGCCGACGATGCGCGCCCTGCTGCTGCTCACGCTCGCCCTGGGCGCCGGGATGCTGCTGATCCTGGGCGGGTTCGTCGTGCACGTGCGCAGCGAGTGGGCCGAGGACCGGGCCGTCACCGCGGCCACCCTCGCGCTGCTCGTCTTCGACGTGACAGCGCTGGTCGCGGGCGGCAGCTACTGGCGCGACTACCTGTTCCCGCTGGTGCCGGCGACCGCGCTGGCCGCGGCGCTGCTGGTGCGCCGGGCCTCCCGGCGCGGCCTGGCCACCCGCACCATCGTGGTCGGCGCCGCGCTCTCGTCGGCCGCCTGCCTGGTCGGCTGGGTGCTGTGGAACGCCGCCGGGATGCAGGAGTTCGACGAGCACGACACCGGGGTGGCGATCGCGGCGGCGGCCGAGCCTGCGGACACCCTGGTCGTCTTCGGCGGTCGCGCCGACGTCCAGCTCGAGAGCGGGCTGGACTCGCCGTACCGGCACCTGTGGAGCCTGCCGATGCGCACCCTCGACCGGGACCTCGACGAGCTCACCGACGTCGTGGCCGGCCCGGACGCCCCCACCTGGCTGGTGGAGTGGGTCGACTTCACCACCTGGGACCGCGACGGCGGGGAGCGGCTGCGCGACCTCGTCGAGGACCGCTACGTCCTGCACGGCACCGGCTGCGACGGCCGCCGGGTCTGGCTGCTGCGCGGCGTGGAGCGCCCGCCGCTGGAGCCCGACTGCGCCTGAGCCTGGGCGGCCAGGCAACCGATCGGCCCCTCACCTCGTTGGAAGGTCATGAGACGACGAGAGGCACCCGGATGACCCCGGCAGCAGAGCAGGCCTTCGCGGAGTTCGCCGTGGCCTCCCGCGGGCGGTTGCGGCGCACGGCGTACCTGATGTGCGGTGACTGGGACCGGGCCCGCGACCACGTCCAGGAGGCGCTGGTGCGGGTCTACGTGCGCTGGCCCAAGCTCCAGCGGCGCGGGGGCGAGCTGGCCTACGCCCGGCGCGCCGTGGCGAGCGTGGTCATCGACGAGAGCCGGCGCCGTTCCAGCCGAGAGCTGCCCACCGACCCCGATCTGGCGATGGCGTCCCCCGAGGACGTCGCGGCCGCGGTGACCGATCGAGCCGCCCTGATGGCGGCGCTCGCCGCGCTGCCGGCCCGGCAGCGCGCCTGCGTGGTCCTGCGGTACTTCGAGGAGCTCGACGTCCGCGAGACCGCGACCGCCCTGGGCTGCAGCGAGGGGACCGTCAAGAGCCAGACCTCGCGGGCCCTGTCGTCCCTGCGGGCGACCTTCGAGAGCGCGTCACGCGACGAGCTCGTCTTCGACGTGATGAGGAGCCAGTGATGGGAAACGAGCTCGCAGAGCTGATGCGGAGGAGCGCCGGAGACGGTCCCTCCGACCAGGTAGACGTCGGCGCCGTCCTCACGGCGGGCCGTCGACGGGTACGTCGCCGGCGCGCCGCCGCCGCCGGAGGCACCGCAGCGCTCGTCGCCACCGCCCTGGTGGCCGGCTCGCTGCTGACAGTCGTCGCCGGAGGATCCGGCGGGCCGGACGCCGCCGAGCGCGAGCTCGAGCCGGTCGGGCGGGTGCTGACCCTGGCGGACGCGCGGGCCGGGGTGCCGGGCGAGGACTTCCGGGTGCTGACGTCCCTGACCAACGAGAACCTCGACCAGGCCAACGGCCGCTACCTCTCCGGCGTCACCGACGACGGCCTGGTGCTGGTCACCGACGGCCCCCGCACGATGCGCAACGAGACCCGGATCGGGCTGCTCGACCCGGCCGCGGATGAGCCCGCCTGGCTCCCCGGCGGGCCGCAGCAGGTCTCGGCACCCATCGCGCTCACCGAGGAGCGGCTGGTCTTCTACGGGCAGGGGGCTCGTTCGTCCGGCGCCCCGGTGCTGGTCTTCGACCGGAGCGAGGGGACCTGGACGAGGCTGCGGTGGGAGGGGCTCCCCCGCGCGGAGGTCCAGGCCGTCGACGCCAGGGGCGACCGGCTCTACCTCGCCCTCGACACCGGCGGCGAGATCAGGCAGTTCGACCTGTGGTCGGTCTCCCTGAGCGACCCAGGGGACGTCCGCAACGAGCAGACAGTCGTCGGCGACTTCGACATCACCGGTGACCTGCTGACCTTCACCGCCACCCACAACGAACCCAACGACCGGGTCCACGTGCGCGACCTGGCGAGCGGGGAGGAGTGGGACTTCGACCCGTTGTCGGGTGACCGCTGCAACCAGCTCGGGCTCCAGCGGATCGACGACCTGCTCGTGCTCTCGCAGTACTGCGGCACCCGCGACGACGTCCGCGACGACCGCGTCCAGGTGGTCACCGACCGCGGCGACCCGGTGGTCACCGTCCAGGGCGACGGCCTCGAGGCAGGCTGGACCGCTGGTTCGGTCGTCCTGGTGGAGAGCTACGACCGCGACGAGGGCGGGGCCTACGCCTGGGACCCCGGCACCGGGGAGCTGGTGCGGCTCAGCGACAGGATCTCCAACTTCGGCCTCGGCGGCGCGGTCCCGGCCGGGTCGGAGCTCCTGATGTGGCACACGCCGCTGAACCGCCGCCACGGGGCCGAGCAGCACCTGGCAACCTGGCTCGACTGAGCCCGCGAGATGCCGAACGGCGCCGGCCCCTCGAGGGGACCGGCGCCGTTCGGGTGGTGCAGGGGTCGATCAGTGGCCGTGGCCGTGCCCGTGGCCGCCGGCCGCCGGGGCGTCGTCGTCCTCCTCGGGCTTCTCGACGATCAGCGTCTCGGTCGTCAGCAGCATGCCGGCGATCGAGGTCGCGTTGACCAGCGCCGAGCGGGTCACCTTGACCGGGTCCAGGACGCCCTGGGCGACCAGGTCGCCGTACTCGCCGGTGGCGGCATTGAAACCGAAGCCGAAGCCGTTCTCCTTGAATCCCTCGCGGACCTTGGTGGTCACGACGTAGCCGTTCTCGCCGCCGTTCTCGGCGATCCAGCGCAGCGGCTCGTCGGCCGCCTTGCGGACCACGCGGACGCCGACCGCCTCGTCACCGGTGAGGCCGAGGTCCTTGTCGAGGACCGAGACCGCGTGGATGAGGGCGGAGCCGCCACCGGCGACGATGCCCTCCTCGATCGCGGCGCGCGTCGCGGAGACGGCGTCCTCGATGCGGTGCTTCTTCTCCTTGAGCTCGACCTCGGTGGCGGCGCCGACCTTGATCACGCACACCCCGCCGGCCAGCTTGGCGAGCCGCTCCTGGAGCTTCTCGCGGTCCCAGTCGGAGTCGGTGTTGTCGATCTCGGCCTTGATCTGGCTGACCCGGGCCTCGACCTCGGCGGAGTCGCCCGCGCCGTCGACGATCGTGGTGTTGTCCTTGGTGATCACGACGCGACGGGCCTGGCCCAGCACCTCGAGACCGACCTGGTCGAGCTTGAGCCCGACCTCGGGCGCGATGACCTGACCGCCGGTCAGGGTCGCGATGTCCTGCATCATCGCCTTGCGGCGGTCGCCGAAGGCCGGGGCCTTCACGGCCACGGCGTTGAACGTGCCGCGGATCTTGTTGACGACCAGGGTCGAGAGCGCCTCGCCCTCGACGTCCTCGGCGAGGATGAACAGCGGCTTGCCGGACTGGATGACCTTCTCCAGCAGCGGCAGCAGCTCGGCGATCGCCGAGATCTTCCCCTGGTGCAGGAGGATGTAGGGGTCGTCGAGGACGGCCTCCATACGCTCCTGGTCGGTGACGAAGTACGCCGACAGGTAGCCCTTGTCGAACTGCATGCCCTCGGTGAACTCCAGGTCGGTGCCCATGGTGTTGGACTCCTCGACCGTGATCACGCCGTCCTTGCCGACCTTGTCGAACGCCTCGGCGAGCAGGTCGCCGATCACGCTGTCGCGGCTGGAGATCGTGGCGACCGAGGCCATGTCCTCCTTGGAGTCGACCTCGCGGGCCGCGTCGCGCAGGGCGTCGCCGACGGCCTCGGCCGCAGCGTCCATGCCCCGCTTGAGGCCCATCGGGTTGATGCCGGCGGCCACGGCGCGCAGGCCCTCGTGGACCATCGCCTGGGCCAGCACGGTGGCGGTGGTGGTGCCGTCACCGGCGATGTCGTTGGTCTTGGTGGCGACCTCCTTGGCGAGCTGTGCGCCAAGGTTCTCGAACGGGTCGTCGAGCTCGACCTCACGGGCGACGGTGACGCCGTCGTTCGTGATGGTCGGAGCGCCCCACTTCTTGTCGAGGACGACGTAGCGGCCCTTGGGGCCGAGCGTCACCTTGACGGCGTTGGCGAGCGCGTCGACGCCGCGCTCGAGCGCGCGACGAGCGGACTCGTCGAAGTCCAGAATCTTGGGCATTGCACTCCTTCAGAGGCGGAAAGGCGATAGTCCGGCACGCAGGTCGGTCAGCACGAGGTACGGACGACCGGAGCGTGCCGGACTATCTGGTGGAACAGGAGAATCAGGAAACGACGGCGAGGACGTCACGCGCGGAGAGGATGAGGAACTCCTCGCCGCCGTACTTCACCTCGGTGCCGCCGTACTTGCTGTAGATGACCTTGTCGCCGACGGAGAGGTCCATCGGGATGCGCTCGTCACCGTCCTCGTTGAAGCGGCCGGGGCCCACGGCCACGACCTCGCCCTCCTGGGGCTTCTCCTTGGCGGTGTCCGGGATGACCAGGCCGGAGGCCGTGGTCTGCTCGGCCTCGAGGGGCTTCACGACGATCCGGTCTTCGAGGGGCTTGATGTTGACCGACACGATGTCGACCTCCACTTTCTCAGCACTCGGTGTAGCGGTGGGTGTTAGCACGTAGGTGCCTGCTGGGTCCTGGTACGCCGTCGCGGGAGCCGCACCGGGGGCAGACGCTGGCACACTCACAGGGAGAGTGCCAGTCAGAAACTAGCACTCACCCGCGCGGAGTGCCAGCGACCCCCCGGGTCCGGGGCGCGGTGGCACACCCCGGCGCTGGCAGGATGAGCGGCGTGGACCTCGACGCCTTCCGGTGGCTGCTGACCGACGAGGGGCAGCGACTGCTGGCCGCGGCCGAGGAGGTCGCGGACGACGACCCGCTGCGCGCCCAGGCCCGGCTGCGGCGCACCGCGCCGGCCGAGCACGTCGCGGCGGCGCTGACCCAGGCCACCCTGCGGCGCCGCGCGGTGCCGAAGTTCGGGGCGGACGCCGCCCGGATGTACTTCACCCCCGACGGCCTCGAGCAGGCGACGCGCACCAGCGTGGCCAGCCACCGCGCCGCCCGGCTGGCCGCGTTCCGCACCGGCACCCTGGTCGACCTCGGCTGCGGCATCGGCGGCGACCTGGTCGCGGCGGCCCGCGCCGGGATCACCTGCGCCGGGGTCGACCTGGACCCGGTCCGGGTCGCGGTCGCGGAGGCGAACCTCGCGGCGCTCGACCTCCCCGGCGCCGTGATGGTCGCCGACGCCACCACCGTCGACCCGACCCCGTTCGACGTCGCGTTCGCGGACCCGGCCCGGCGCACCGGACGCGGGCGCAGCTTCGACGTCGACGACTGGACGCCGCCGTGGTCGTTCGTGGAGATGCTGCTGGCCCGGGACTCGTGCGTGAAGGTCGCGCCCGGCCTCCCCCACGCGCTGGTCCCGGACGGCGTCGAGGCGGAGTGGGTCAGCGACCACGGCGAGGTGAAGGAGGCCGCCCTGTGGTCGGGCCTCCTGGCCACGACCGACCGCCGGGCGACAGTCATCGGGAACGGCGGGCTCGCCACGCTCACCGACGAGGACGACCCGGGCGCCGCGGCGGTCGGCGTCGGCCCGGTGCGCCGGTTCCTGCTCGAGCCCGACGGCGCCGTGATCCGGGCCGGGCTGGTCACCGCCGTGGCCGCCGCCGCCGGCGGGACGCTGGTCGACGAGCACATCGCCTACGTCACCGCGGACCGCGGCACCCCGACGCCGTTCGCCCGGACCTACGAGGTCCTCGAGCAGCTGCCCTACCGGGAGAAGGCGCTGCGCGCCGCCCTGCGCGAGCGTGGCGTCGGCCGGCTCACGATCAAGAAGCGCGGCGTCGACGTCGTCCCCGAGCAGCTGCGTCGCCGCCTCGACCTCGCCGGCCCCGAGGAGGCGACGATCGTGCTCACCCGGGTCGCCGGGAGCGGCACGGCCCTGCTGGTGCGCCCGATCGCCTGAGCCGTCGGCCCCGCTCAGGCGCCGGGACGGCACTCCGCGGGCGGCACCCGCTCCGGCGGCGCGTCGATCGACCTGGCGCCGGCGAGCAGCGCCCCCGCGACCGGATGGCCGCGCAGCGGCTCGGCCAGCAGCCCGAACAGCTCCTCGGCGAGGTCACCCGCGGCGCCGCGCCGGTCGAGCACCCGCACCACCCAGTCGCGCACCTCGGCCATGATCGTCTCGTCGCCGGTGACCAGGCTCGCCGCCAGGCAGCCGATGACGTGGTCCACGGTCGCCGCGAGCTCGGCGTGCCGGTCCACGGGGCGCAGCTCGGGGTGCCGCGCGACCAGCGCGCCCGCGACGTACGGCGTGATCTCCTCGCGATAGCCGAGGATCCACTCGGCCTCGATCTCGGCCGGCGTGGGCTCGGCGGCGGGCAGCGGCTCGACGCGCGCCGGAAGCTCGTGCACCAGCCGCACCGCGTCGGGGATCGTCGCGGCGTACGCCGTGGCGCCCAGGGCGAGCGCGCGGCGCTCGTCGCCGCCGAACGCGGCGCCACCCATGACCACCGGGACCCCGGTTGCGCGCAGCTCGGCCACCAGCGCCAACTGGTCGCCCAGCGAGGACGTGAGCGTGCCGCTGAGCAGCACCGCGCGCGGCCGCCGGGACCGGACCTGCGCCACCAGCTCGGGCTCCTCGACGACCTCGCCGCGGAAGCCCGCGGCGGTCAGGTGCTCGGCGACGACGAGGGCCGGCAGCTCGTGGCGCTCACCGCGCAGGCAGGCCACGAGCACCAGCGCGGCGCCGGGGCGGGGGGCGTCGCTGAACGAGCACAGCCAGTGCACCAGCCCCTCGTTGATCGCGGTGGCGGCCAGCTCCTGCTCGAAGGACCAGCTGCCCTCCAGCCAGAGCTCGCCGGCGCGACCCTGGGCCGGGAGGACCAGCGACTCCATGATCTCCAGCGGGGCCTGCCCCTCGGCCTGCAGGCGCTTGACCGCCTCCAGCGCTGCCGGACGGTCGCCGCGCTCGAGCGCTTGCCAGTACTCGTCCGCCGTGTTCATCGCGTGCGTCTCCTACCCGGATCGGGCCGGTTCCATGCCGACCGGCCCGACCCGGTGCGTCGCTCGTCAGTCCCCGAGCAGCGCCCGCTCGGCGCCGATCGTGGTGTCGTCGCCGTGGCCCGTGTGGACCACCGTGTCGTCGGGCAGCGCGAACAGCTTCGCGCGGATCGACGCCTCGATCGTGGGCCGGTCGCTGAAGGACCGGCCGGTCGCGCCGGGACCGCCCTGGAACAGCGTGTCGCCGGTGAAGACGCAGCCCAGCTCCTCGGCGTACAGGCACACCGCTCCGGGGGCGTGCCCCGGCGTGTGCAGCACCCTCAGGGTGGTGCCGGCGACCTCGAGGATCAGCTCGTCGGCGAGGTCGAGGTCCCAGAGCTGGTCGGGGTGCGTCAGCGTCCAGACCGGGAGGTCGTCGGGGTGCAGCATGATCGGCGCGACGACCCGCTCCCGCAGCGCGGGCGCGACCCGGACGTGGTCGTCGTGGGCGTGGGTGCACACGATCGCCTTGACCTTGCGGTCCCCCACGACGGCCAGGATGTCGTCGACCGAGTGCGGCGCGTCGATGACCACGCACTCCTGGTCGTCGCCGATCACCCAGATGTTGTTGTCGACCTGGTGTGTCTCGCCGTCGAGGCTGAAGGTGCCGCTGGAGACCGCGTGGTCGACCCGGGCGGTCACGGGAGGACCACCACGCTGCGCAGCACGTCGCCGTGGTGCATCTTCTCGAACGCGGCCTCGATGTCGCCGATGCCGATCTCCTCGGTGACGAACGCGTCGAGGTCGAGACGGCCCTGGCGGTAGAGGTCGACGAGCATCGGGAAGTCGCGGCTCGGCAGGCAGTCGCCGTACCAGCTGGACTTCAGGGCCCCGCCGCGCCCGAAGACGTCGCCGAGCGGGAGCTCGGGGACCTTCATGTCCGGGGTCGGCACGCCCACCAGGACCAGCACTCCGGCGAGGTCGCGGGCGTAGAACGCCTGCTTCCAGGTCTCCGGGCGGCCGACGGCCTCGATGACCACGTCCGCGCCCTCGGCGCCCTCGTAGGTCTCGGCGCAGATCCGCTTGATCTCCTCGACCGGGTCGACCTGGGAGGAGTCGATGGTGTGGGTCGCGCCCATCGCCGTGGCCTGCTCGAGCTTCTTCGCGTCGATGTCGACGGCGATGATCGGCGAGGCGCCGGCCAGCGCCGCGCCGGCGATCGCGGCGACGCCGACGCCGCCGCACCCGATCACGGCCGCGGAGCGGCCCCGGGTCAGGGCACCGGTGTTGATCGCCGCGCCGATGCCGGCCATCACGCCGCACCCGAGCAGGCCGACGGCCGCGGGGCGCGCGTCCGGGTCGACCTTCGTGCACTGGCCGGCGGCGACCAGGGTCTTCTCCGCGAAGGCGCCGATCCCGAGCGCGGGCGTCAGCTCCGTGCCCGCGTCGGGGCCGTCGGCCAGCGTCATCCGCTGCGTCGCGTTGTGGGTGTTGAAGCAGTACTGCAGCTCCCCGCGCTTGCAGGCCCGGCACTCCCCGCACACGGCGCGCCAGTTGAGGACGACGAAGTCGCCCGGCGCCACGTCGGTCACGTCCGGCCCGACGGCCTCGACCACTCCGGCGGCCTCGTGGCCCAGCAGGAACGGGAACTGGTCGTTGATGCCACCCTCGCGGTAGTGCAGGTCCGTGTGGCAGACCCCGCAGGCCTGCACCTTGACCACGGCCTCCCCCGGCCCGGGGTCCGGGACGTTGATCGTGACGACCTCGACGGGCGCCCCCTCGGCCTTGGCGACGACCGCCTGCACCTGCTGCATCTGACTTCCTCTCGACGTCGGCCCGGACCTCGTCGTCCGGTCGTCCCACGGTAGTCGCCGTGGGTCGCCCACCCTCGGCCCCGGGGGGTCCAGCTCGGGACCGGGCCGGGCTGATAATCGAGAGGCGCCCGGGCCGCCGTTTCGCTAGCGTCCCGGATCGTGTTCGCAGCCCTCGGCCGTCTGGTCTCCCGTCGTCCCTGGTTCGTCATCGCCGCGTGGGTGGTGCTGGCCGTCGCGGTGGTCTCCCTCGCCCCGGCCCTCCAGACCACCTCGGAGGAGTCGGAGTTCCTGCCCGACCACTACGAGTCGATCCGAGCGGCCGAGCTGCAGGAGCAGAACTTCCCCGGGGCGACCACCCCGGCCGCCATCCTGGTCTTCGAGCGGGAGGACGGCGGCGCGCTCACCGAGGAGGACCGGGCCGAGGTCGGGCGGATCTCCGAGGGCCTCGGACCCGAGCTGGGCGCGGACACCTTCGTCCAGGAGGTCGTGACCGTCGACCCCGAGGGGCGGCCCAACGTCTCCGAGGACGGCCTGGTCCAGCTGGGCATCGTCGGCCTCGCCGAGGACGCCACCGGCTTCGACCCCGGGGCCTTCGAGGACGCCGAGGCGCTGCGCGAGGACCTGGACGACCTGGCCGAGGGCTCGGGGCTACGGGTCCGGACCACCGGGTCGGTCCTCCAGGGCCTGGACTCCCAGGAGTCCGGGGAGCGGTCGCTGGCCATCGTCGGCATCGCGACAGTGGTGCTGATCGTGGTGCTGCTGGCGCTGATCTTCCGCAGCGTGATCATCTGCCTGATGCCGGTGGTCGTGGTCACGCTGGTCTCGATCATCGCGACCGGGCTGATCGGCTGGGCCAACGAGGTCTTCGACCTCCAGGCGGACTCCTCGATCGAGACCATCCTCGTCGTCGTCCTGTACGGCATCGGCACCGACTACATCCTGTTCTTCCTGTTCCGCTACCGCGAGCGGCTGCGCCAGGGGCCGACACCCGGGCCTCGGTCGTGCACGCGCTCGAGCGGGCGGGCGAGGCCATCGCCTCCGCAGGCGGTGCGGTGATCGTCGCGTTCCTGGCGCTGCTGCTGAGCACGCTCAGCATCTTCCAGGCGATCGGACCCGCGCTGGCGATCGCGGTGGCCGTCACCCTGCTGGCCGCCCTCACGCTGGTGCCGGCCGTCGTCACCGTGCTCGGCCGCGGGCTGTTCTGGCCCTCGCGCTCGTGGCGCCGGGAGCCCGAGGGCGCCCGGTTCGGTCGGATGGGCGACGGCCTCGGCCGCAGGCCCGGCGTCTACGCGTCGGTCTCGGGGCTGGTGATGGCGGCGCTGGCGGTCTTCGCGCTCGGCTTCAACCCCTCCTTCGACTTCAGCGCCAGCCTGCCCGACGACGTGGAGTCCACCCAGGCCCTGGAGACCTTCCAGGACCACTTCGCCGCCGGCGCGAGCGAGCCGGTCCCGGTGCTCCTGCGCTCCGGGGACGGACCGCTCGACGCGGGCACGCTCACGGCGTACCGCGACGAGCTCGAGGCCGCCGACGGAGTGGCGCAGGCCTTCCCCGCCCAGACCTCCTCGGACGGCACCGTCGCGCAGTTCAGCCTGGTGCTCGACCAGGACCCGGCCTCCGACGCCGCTCTCCAGGACGTCAAGGGGCCGATCCGCGACGCCGCGCACGACGCGGCCCCGGAGGGCACCGAGGCGTTCGTCGGCGGTACGCCGTCGGTCTTCGCCGACCTGCAGGAGGCGATGGAACGCGACTACTCGGTCGTGTTCCCGGTGGCCGCGCTGATCATCATGCTGATCCTCGCGCTGCTGCTGCGCAGCCTGGTGGCGCCGTGGTACCTGATGGGGGCGGTCGCCCTCGGGTTCGCCGCGACCCTGGGCGCCACGGTCATCCTGTTCCAGTACGTGCTCGGCGAGAGCGGCCTGATCTTCATGCTGCCGATCTACATCTACCTGTTCGTCACCGCGCTCGGCACCGACTACAACATCTTGATGATCGCCCGGCTGCGTGAGGAGTCCCGGGCCGGCAAGGACCCGCGGCGCGCGGCCGCGGAGGCGGTCAAGCACGCCGGGCCGACGATCGCGGCGGCCGGGGTGATCCTCGCCGGCACCTTCGCCTCGCTGATGCTCAGCGGCAACACGCTGATGGTCTCGATGGGCTTCGCGCTGTCCTTCGGCATCATCGTCGCCGCGTTCGTGATGTCGATGTTCTTCACCCCGGCCCTCACCGCCCTGATCGGCCACCGCGCCTGGTGGCCCGGGCACGGCGACGAGGCCCGGTCCGAGGACCGGGCCGGCGGCGGGGCAGCCTCCGAGCCGGGCCTCGACCGCAGCGGTGGCCCGGAGGCCGAGGTCGGGCCGGACGCCCGGGTCGGCCGCGACGGCTGACCGAGGAGGTCAGGAGGCCAGGACCTCGGTCACCGGCAGGCTGGAGTCGGCGGGCAGGTCGAGGTTGGAGGGGGTGCGCCCGCGGGCGACCATCTCGGCGCCGAGGGCCGCGACCATCGCGCCGTTGTCGGTGCACAGGCCGGGTCGGGGCACCCGCACCCGGATGCCCAGCCTCGCGGCCCGTTCCTCGGCCAGCACCCGGAGCCGGGAGTTGGCCGCGACGCCGCCGCCGATCAGCAGGTCCTCGATGCCCTCGCTGCTCGCCGCGTCCAGCGCCTTGCGAACCAGCACGTCGCACACCGCCTCCTGGAAGGACGCCGCGACGTCGGCGACCGGCACCGGCTCGCCGGAGCGCTCCCGGGCCTCCACCCAGCGGGCGACAGCTGTCTTGAGCCCGGAGAACGAGAAGTCGAAGCGGTGCCGCTCCAGGTCGCGGCGCGAGGTCAGGCCGCGGGGGAAGTCGATGGAGACGCTGCTGCCCTCGCGTGCCACCCGGTCGATGTGCGGCCCGCCGGGGAACGGCAGCCCGAGCAGCCGGGCCACCTTGTCGAACGCCTCCCCCGCGGCGTCGTCGATGGTCGCGCCCATCGGCTGCACGCCGCTGGTGACGTCCTCGACCCGCAGCAGGCTGGAGTGCCCGCCGCTGACCAGCATCGCCAGGCACGGCTCGGGCAGCGGACCGTGCTCGAGCTGGTCGACGGCGACGTGGGAGGCGAGGTGGTTCACGCCGTACAGCGGCTTGCCCAGGCCCAGGGCGAGCGCCTTCGCGGAGGCCACGCCGACGAGCAGCGCGCCGGCGAGGCCGGGGCCGCTGGTCACCGCGATCGCGTCGACGTCGTGCAACGAGATCCCCGCGGTCTCGCAGGCCCGCTCGATGGTCGGGACCATCGCCTCCAGGTGCGCCCGGCTGGCCACCTCGGGGACGACGCCGCCGAACCGGGCGTGCTCCTCGACGCTGCTCGCGACCGCGTCGGCCAGCAGCGTGTGACCCCGCACGATGCCGACGCCGGTCTCGTCGCAGGAGGTCTCGATGCCGAGGACCAGGGGGGCGCTGCTGCTCTCGCTCACCCGTTCATTGTGCCCTCAGCGTGCCGACCGGGCGTACGCGCCCGGTGCCACGCCCAGCAGCCGCCGGAAGTGGCGCCCCAGGTGGGCCTGGTCGTGGAACCCGACGGCGACGGCGACGTCGGCGGGCCGCTCCCCTGCCAGCAGCCGCCGCCGGGCGAGGTCCAGGCGCCGGCCGGTCAGGTAGCGGTGCGGCGGCAGGCCGAACTCGGCGGTGAAGGCGCGCACGACGTGCGTCGGCGAGGCGTACGTCGCGCGCGCCACGTCGGCGAGGCCGACCCCCTCGACGACCCGGCCGTCCAGCAGCTCGCGGACGGCCCACGCCAGCGGTCGGTCGGCGACGGCGGGCGCATCGACGTCGCGGCCGGCCAGGTGCCGGGCGAGGCGGTCGGCGACGAGCGCGAGCCGGGACTCGGCCTCGAACCCGTCCCCCGGGTGCACCAGCGCGCCGTGCAGCCCGTCGACCGCGGCGGCCAGCACGGGGTCGGCCCAGCCCGGACGGTCGACGGCGGCGCCGACCCGGTCGGTGCCGAGCAGCGGCTCCTCGAGGTAGACCACCCGCTTGCGGAACCCGGCCGCGGACGCGGCGCGACCGTCGTGGGCGACGTGCGGAGGCAGCACCGTCACCTGACGCGGCACGGTGCCGTGCGAGCGGCGTTCCAGGTCGTAGGCCACCGTGCCGGCGTCGACCAGCAGCACGGTCCAGGTGTCGTGGGTGTGGCGGGGATAGGCGTGGTCCGGGAAGTAGGCGTGCAGCACCTCCACGACGCCCGCGACCGGCGGCCGCCAGGCCCGCACGGTGGGCGTCGGCACCATGTCAGGAACGTACAAGACCGGCGGCGTTCCGGCCCAGCACGCTGAGGGACATGACCCGCTCCGACATCAGGTTCGACACCAAGATCGCCGTCCTGCTCCGTGACGACCTGCCCGGCTGGCAGCGCCTGAACGCCACCGCCTTCCTGATCAGCGGGGTGACCGCCCGCTGGCCGCAGCTGGTCGGCGAGCCGTACGCCGACGCCGACGGCACGGCGTACCTGCCGATGCTCGGCCAGCCGGTGCTGGTCCTGGAGGGCGAAGGCCCGGCCCTGGTCACCGCGCACGAGCGGGCGCTGCGGCGCGAGCTGCCGGTGGCGGTCTTCACCTCCGACCTGTTCCGGACCGGCAACGACGAGGACAACCGGGCAGCGGTGGCGGCGGTCCCCCGCGCCAAGCTCGACCTGGTGGGGCTGGCGGTGCACGGCCCGCGCAACGCCGTCGACCGGATCCTCAAGGGCGCGCGGATGCACCCGTGAGGACGGTCAGGCGGCGGGCAGGTCCCGGGCGAGCACGAGTGCGGTAGCCCCGTCCCGGTAGTAGCGCTGGCGCCGGGCGATCTCGATGAAGCCCCGGGCCGCGTAGAACCGCGCCGCACCCACGTTGTCCTCGCGGACCTCCAGCAGCAGCCGCTCGGCGCCCCCGGCGACCGCGGCAGCGACCACCTCGGCGAGCAGCTCGCTGGCCACGCCGCTGCGGCGGTGCTCGGGGCGCACCGCGATCCGCTGCAGTTCCGCGATGTCCCCGACCACGCTCGCGACCGCGTGGCCGACGAGCTCGCCGTCGACCTCGGCGACCAGGTAGCTCACGGTCGGGAGGGTGCCGGCGAGGCCCTCGCGGACCAGGCCGGGGGGCCAGGCGTCCGCGCCGAGGTTCTCGGTCTCCAGGGCGACCACGGCGTCTGCGTCGGCGAGGGTCGCCCCGCGGATCACGAGACCTTCTTCGGCGGCCGGGGAGCCTCCGCGTCCGGGCGCCGCAGGTACATCGGCTCCGGGTCGACGAGCTCCGCGAGCTCCTCGGTGACCGCCCGGGCCAGCCAGCCGGCGCTGGGCCGCCGGGGACCCACGGCCTGGGGGAAGTCGTCGGGGTAGAGGTGGGCGCCCTCGCCCACCACCGGCAGCTCGCTCGCCACGGCAGCCGGCTTCGCGACGACCGGGCCCTCGAGCCGGTCCCCCGTCTCGTCGTACGAGGCGAGGTAGACCTCCTTGCGCCGCGCGTCGGTGGCGACGAGGAAGGGCCGGTCCAGCTGCCGTGCCGCCTCCACCGCCAGCACGTCGAGGCTGCACACGCCGTAGACCGGCACCTCGAGGACGAATCCGAGCGTGCGGGCGGTCACCAGGCCCACCCGCAGCCCCGTGAACGGGCCGGGGCCGACGCCCGCCGCGATCGCGGTGAGGTCCTGGCGGACCACCCCGGCCTGCGCGAGCGCCTGCTCGATGAGCGGGGCGAGCTGCTCGCCGTGCTTCATGGGCCGCTCGGAGACCAGCTCGACGACGACGTCGGAGCCGTCGTGGAGGGCCACGGTGACCAGGGGGGTCGCGGTGTCGAGGGCGAGGAGCACGCGTCGAGGTTATCCGGCGCCGGCCGAGCGCTGTGCGCTGGCCGACGCTGCCGATTCCCCCGAACCCCGGACGCCCGGGCCGGCGACCCAGCAGACTGTGCGCCGA
The DNA here is from genome assembly GCF_003710085.1 of Nocardioides pantholopis. Classification (NCBI taxonomy): domain Bacteria; kingdom Bacillati; phylum Actinomycetota; class Actinomycetes; order Propionibacteriales; family Nocardioidaceae; genus Nocardioides; species Nocardioides pantholopis. Next base: position 3,332,597 of record NZ_CP033324.1, read on the forward strand.
CTCCAGGAGGAACAGATGCCCCGCTCCATCCCCGCCGCCGCGACCGTCCTCGGTCTCGTCCTCGCCGCCGTGCCGGCCACCCTGATCGCGTCCCCCGCCGAGGCGGCCAAGCCCCGGACGTTCAAGAACTGCACGGCGCTCAACAAGGTCTACCCCCACGGGGTCGGCAGGCCGGGCGCCCGCGACCAGACCTCCGGCAAGCCGGTCACGACGTTCAAGCGCAACGGCAAGGTCTACGCCGCCAACACCAAGAGCGACCGCGACAAGGACGGCATCGCCTGCGAGAAGGCCTGACCGGCACCTGACCCGTCCCTGACCCGGTACGGCGTCAGCCGAGGCCGCGGAACGACAGCGCGTGCCAGCGCGGCCCGACCGGGGTGATCTCGACCCGGCGCGGGTCGACCTCGTCCTCGGGGCCGGCCTCGGTGCTGCGCACGATCCGGATCTCCAGGCGGGACTCGGTCAGCCCCTCGGCCAGCCCCTCGCCCCACTCCACGACCGTGACTGCCTCGTCCAGGTCGGTGTCGAGGTCGAGGTCGTCGAGCTCCTCGATCCCGCCGAGCCGGTAGGCGTCGACGTGGACCAGCGCCGGGCCGCCGACCAGCGAGGGGTGCACCCGGGCGATGACGAAGGTCGGCGAGGTGACGTCGCCGCGCACGTGCAGCCCGGCGCCCAGGCCCTGGGTGAGCGTGGTCTTCCCGGCGCCGAGGCCGCCGGAGAGCACGATCAGGTCGCCGGGCGCGAGCTGGCCGGCCAGCGACCGGCCCAGGGACCGCATCGCGGAGGCGTCGGGCGCCTCGAAGACGCAGGTGCGCAGCGGCCGGCGCATCTCGACCAGCGGCGAGTCCCGGGCGATCTCGCGGAAGCCCTGCCGCTCCCAGAACCGGACAGTCGCCGGCAGCTCCTCGCGCGCCACGACCGTCGCGTCGTCGAAGCCCTCCGCGGCGTCCACGACCGCGTCGATGAGCCGGCGCGCGATGCCGTGCCCCTGCGCGTCGGGGCGTACGCCGAAGCGGCGCAGGTACATGGTGCTGCCCACCGGGTCCAGGACCAGGGCGCCCACCGGGCGACCGTCCAGGCAGGCCAGCAGGCCGCCGTGCTTGCCGAGCAGCCGCGCCATCGACTCGACGGTCTCCGAGAGTGCGTCGGCGGGCGGGTCGAGCGGGGGGCGGGCGGCGAACGCCTCCTGGACCACCGCGAGCACGTCGGCAGCCGCCTCCGGCCCGACGCGGCGGACGACGACCTCGCTCACCGGGTGCCCGTCCTGCGCGGGAGCTCCCCGGCCGCGGCCGTCAGCAGCCGGTCCAGCTCCGCGTTGATCTGCTCGTGGCGCTCGAGGACGACCATGTGGCCGGCGCCGGCGTACTCGACGAGCCGGGAGTCCCGGATCCGCTCGTGCAGCTTGCGGCTGTGCCCGATCGAGGTGAGCCGGTCCGCGGTGCCGCAGGCGATCAGCGTGGGCACGTCGGAGAGCACGTCGACGGCGTGGAACTTGTCCAGCGCCCCGAAGCTGGGGAAGAACTCGGCCAGCACCTCGAACGGCGTCGCGGAGAGCATCGAGTCGACGAAGTCGACGTAGGAGTGGGGCACCGGGTCGCCGAAGGCGAACACGTCGGTCGCGGCCAGGGCGACCGAGCGGCCGACCCGGCGGACCCCGTCGACCACCCGGTGGCGCCGGGCCAGCGCCGCGACGGTGCGCCGGGCGAGCGGCAGGCCGAGCTTCGCCGGCACCACCGGGAGCAGCAGCCGGCCGATGTCGAGCCCGCCGGCCGTCGTCGAGATCAGCCCGACCGCGACCACGCGCTCCCCGAACAGGTGCGGGTGCTGCTCGGCGAACGCGATCACGCTCATCCCGCCCATCGAGTGCCCGACCAGCAGCACCGGCCCCTCGGGCACGACCTCCTCCAGGACCCGGCGCAGGTCCTCGCCGAGCTGCTCGATCGTGGCGTTCTCCAGCGAGGAGCGGCCGGACCGGCCGTGCGAGCGCTGGTCGTAGAGGACCGTGCGCACCCGCCCGCGCAGCGCGGCGCGCTGGAAGTGCCAGCAGTCGAGGGTCAGCGCGTAGCCGTGCACGAGCACGACCGTGACCGGGGACTCGGGGGCCTCATGGGGCTCGTCGACCTCGACGTGGAGCGGGACGCCGTCGTCGGCGATCACGGTCAGCGGCGCCGAGCGCAGGCTGCCGAACGGGACCTGGTCGTCGGGACGGCGCGTCGCGGAGCGTCGCTGGTGGGCCACCCCCACAGCGGCGCCGGCGGCGGCCAGCCCGGCCGCGCTCGCGAGGGCGCCTGCGACCGCGCGGCTGGGCCTCACGGTGCGCCCACCCCGGCACCCATCCCGGAATCGAGCCCGGAGTCCACGTGGCGCCGCGTCATCCGGCCGCCGATCCTGGTGACGATCTCGTAGTTGATCGTGCCGCTCGCCTGCGCCCAGTCGGTCGCCGTGGGTCCGCCGTCGAGGCCGGTGCCGAACAGCACGACCTCCTCCCCCGGGTCCGGCTCGTCGCCGCCGAGGTCCACCACGAACTGGTCCATGCAGATCCGCCCCCGCACCGGCCGGCGCTTGCCGCCGACCAGCACCTCCGCGGCGTTGCTCGCCGAGCGCAGCACCCCGTCGCCGTACCCCGCCGGGACCAGCCCGAGCGTGGTCTCGCTCTCCGCGATCCAGGCCCGGCCGTAGGAGACCGCGTCGCCAGGGGCCACGTGCTTGACCATCGCGAGGGCGGCCCGGGCGGTCATCACCGGGACCAGGCCGAGGTCGGGCATCAGGCCGGGGGCCGGCTCCAGGCCGTACGACGCGATCCCGCAGCGCACCAGGTCGAAGCGGGCGCTGGGTCGCAGCACGGCCGCGGCGGAGTTCGCCAGGTGCCGCACCTCCGGGTCCAGGCCGACCTCGTCGGCCAGCGCCAGCGCGTCGCGGAAGACCCGCTCCTGCCGGTCGTTCGCGGGGTCCTCGGGCTCGTCGCTGGAGGAGAAGTGCGACCAGATCCCGGTGACCCGCCAGGTGCCGGCCTCCTCGCCGGCGCGGGCCCGGGCGAAGACCGCCGGCCAGTCCGCGCGGGCGGCGCCGCCCCGGGAGAGCCCGGTGTCGACCTTCAGCTGCACGCGGGCCGGCCGGCCCACGGCCTCGACGCCCGCGGCGATCTCGTCCAGCTCCGCCACGGAGTACGCCGAGAGGTCCACGTCCGCGGCCACGCCGGCGGCGTAGTCCTCGCCGGGCACGGCCAGCCAGCACAGCACCCGTCCGCTGTCGCCGGCCGCCCGCAGCGCCAGCGCCTCCTCGAGCGTGGCGACGCCCAGCCACTGCGAGCCGGCCTCCCGGGCGGCCCCGGCCGCGGCGACCATGCCGTGGCCGTAGGCGTCCGCCTTGACCACTGTCATCATCGCGACGTCCTCCCCGACCAGGCGGGAGAGCACTCGCACGTTGTGCCGCAGCGCGGCCAGATCGACGACGATCTCGGCGCGGGCGAGGTGGCTCATGGCCCCCATTCTCCCACCCGGCGACATCCGCCGGACGCTCAGCCCAGGGGAAGGGCCCGCACGGCGTCCGGGATCGCCGCGGCCACCTGCCCGGCGACCAGCGGCCCACCGGCCGACGCCAGCGTCGCCGCGGCCCCGTGCAGCCAGGACCCCACCGAGGCCGCGTCGAAGGCGTCCAGCCCCGCGGCGAGCAGCGCCCCGATCAGCCCGCCGAGCACGTCCCCGGCCCCCGCGGTCGCCAGCCACGGCACCCCGGTCGTGGTGACCCGGACCCGGCCCGCGGGCTCGGCGACGAGCGTGTGCCGGCCCTTGAGCAGGACCACGCAGCCGTAGGAGTCGGCGGCCTGCCGGGCGTGCGCGAGCGGTGCCGCCTCGACGGCTGCCCGCTCGGCGCCGAGCATCGCGGACAGCTCCCCGGCGTGCGGGGTCAGCACGGTCGTCGGCGGCAGCGGGCGGGCGACGTGCGCGAGCGCGTCGGCGTCGACGACCAGCGGGACCCCGTCGGCCAGTGCCGCCGCCAGCTCGCCGGCGGCGCGGTCGTCGGTGCCCGACCCGACCACCCAGGCCTGCACCCGGCCGGGACCGACCACCTCCGGATGGGCCGCCCGGACCCGGTCGCCGACGCCCGGGTCCCCGGCGTACCGCACCATGCCGCACAGCCCGCTCGAGGCCCCGGCGACGCTGAGCAGGGCCGCCCCCGGGTAGCGCGGCGAGCCGGCGCGGACGCCGACCACGCCGCGGGTGTACTTCTGCGCGTCGCTCGCGGGGCGCGGCAGCAGCCGCGCGACGTCCGGCGCCTGCAGCGCCTCGACCGGGGCGGCCGGCAGCGGGAGGTCGAGGTCGACGAGGTGGACCGCGCCGCAGGCCGAGGCCGCCGGGTCGACGAGGTGGGCGACCTTGAGCGTGCCGAAGGTGACGGTGACCGCGGCCCGCACGTGCGGCCCGGCCAGCTCGCCGGTGTCGACGTCGACACCGGACGGCAGGTCCACCGCGACCACCGGGACGTCCGCGACCGCGGCGAGGGCGGCCACGGCCTCCGGCCGCAGCCCGGGCCTCCCACCGATGCCCACGATCCCGTCGACGACGACCTCGGGCGGGGTGCCGACCGCGGCCACGACGCGCCCGCCGGCCGCCCGCAGCGCGGCGAGCCCGCCCGGGTGCGCGTGCTCGCTGAGCAGCAGGGCCTCCACCCGGGCGCCCCGGCGGGCCAGCACCGCCCCGGCGTACAGGGCGTCGCCGCCGTTGTCGCCGGCCCCGACCAGCAGCAGCACCCGGCGCCCGTACGCCGACCCGAGCAGGTCCAGCACGGCGTAGGCCAGCCCGTGCGCGGCGCGCTGCATGAGCGCGCCGTCCGGCAGCACCGCCAGCACCGCGGCCTCGGCCGTCCGGACCTGGTCCACGGTGTGCGCCCGCCTCATGCCCGCCAACCTAGCCGGGCGCCATCCGGCCGGGCTCCGTCAGGACTCCAGGACCACCATCGCCGAGGCGATCCCGGCGTCGTGGGAGAGCGAGACGTGCACGTGGGCGGCGCCCGCCGCGGCGACCGCGGCGGCGACGGTGCCGCGCAGCTCCAGGACCGGGCGGCCCGAGGACTCGTTGACGACCTCGCAGTCGTGCCAGGCCATCCCGGTCGGGGCACCGAGCGCCTTCGCCAGCGCCTCCTTGGCCGCGAACCGGGCCGCCAGCGAGGCGACCGGCCGGGACCGTTCGGCGGGCGTGAACAGCCGGTCGAGCAGGCCCGGGGTGCGGGTCAGCGAGTGGCTGAACCGGTCGATGTCGCACACGTCGACCCCGACCCCGACGATCGCCATCAGGCGGTCACTCGACCGTGACCGACTTGGCGAGGTTGCGCGGCTGGTCGACGTCGTGGCCCATCACCGTGGCCAGCTCGCAGGCGAACAGCTGCAGCGGCACGACCGAGACCAGGGGCTGGAGCAGGACGGGGACGTTCGGCAGCCGCACCACGTGGTCGGCGTACGCCGCGATCGCCTCGTCCCCCTCCTCGGCCAGGCAGATGGTGCGGGCACCACGGGCCCGGACCTCCTGGATGCCGCTGATCATCTTGTCGCGCAGCTGGTCGCGCCCGCGCGGGGGCACGATGCAGAGCACCGGGGTGCCCTCCTCCACGAGCGCGATCGGGCCGTGCTTGAGCTCGCCCGCCGCGAAGCCCTCGGCATGCAGGTAGGCCAGCTCCTTGAGCTTCAGGGCCCCCTCGAGGGCGACCGGGTATCCGGCGTGCCGGCCCAGGAACAGCACCGAGCGGGTGCCGACGTGGGCGCGCGCCAGCTCGTAGATGCTCTCCGCGTCGTCCAGGACGCTCTGCACCTGCTCCGGGATCGCCTGGAGCTGGTCCATGACCTGCTCGATCTCGTCGCCGAAGCGGGTGCCCTTGACCTGGGCCAGGTAGAGCGCGAGCAGGTAGCAGCCCACCAGCTGGGTCAGGAAGCCCTTGGTGGAGGCGACGCCGATCTCGGGGCCGGCGTGGGTGTAGATCACCGCGTCGGACTCGCGCGGGATCGTGGAGCCGTTGGTGTTGCAGATCGCCAGCACCTTGGAGCGCTGGGTCCGGGCGTGCCGGATCGCCTGGAGGGTGTCGGCGGTCTCGCCGGACTGGCTGATCGCGACCACGAGCGTGGAGTAGTCGAGGATCGGGTCGCGGTAGCGGAACTCCGAGGCCAGCTCGACCTCGACCGGGATCCGGCACCAGTGCTCGATGGCGTACTTGGCGACCATCCCGGCGTAGAACGACGTGCCGCAGGCGATGATGATGATCTTGTCGATGTCGCGCAGCTCCTGGTCCGAGAGGCGCATCTCGTCGAGCTGGAGCTGGCCGCCGCGGCTGTGCCGGCCGAGCAGCGAGTCGGCGACCGCGCGCGGCTGCTCGAAGATCTCCTTGCGCATGAACCAGTCGTGGCCGTCCTTCTCGGCTGCCGAGAGGTCCCAGTCGACGTGGTAGCGCTCGCCGCGGGCCGGGCTGCCGTCGAAGCCGGTGACCTCGACGGCGTCGGCGGTGATCGTGACGACCTGGTCCTGACCCAGCTCCAGGGCCTCGCGGGTGTGCTCGATGAAGGCGGCGACGTCGGAGCCCAGGAAGTTCTCCCCCTCGCCGAGCCCGACCACCAGCGGTGAGCTGCGCCGGGCGGCGACGACCCGGTCGGGGTCCTGCGCGTCGATGGCCACCAGCGTGAACGCGCCCTCCAGCTGCTGGCAGGCCCGCTGCATGGCGACGGTCAGGTCGACCCCCGCCTCCAGCTCCAGCTCCAGCAGGTGGGCGGCCACCTCGGTGTCGGTCTCGGAGAGCAGCACGTGCCCGGCGTTCTCCAGGCGCGCGCGCAGCTCGTCGAAGTTCTCGATGATGCCGTTGTGCACCAGCGCCACGCGGCGTACGGCGCCCAGGTGCGGGTGCGCGTTGGCGTTGTTCGGCGCCCCGTGGGTCGCCCACCGGGTGTGACCGATGCCGGTGGTGGAGGCCGGGAGCGGAGCCTCGGCGATGGCCTTCTCCAGGTTGGCCAGCTTCCCGGCGCGCTTGTCGCTGGCGATCGAGCCGCCGTCGACCAGCGCGATCCCCGCCGAGTCGTAGCCGCGGTACTCCAGCCGTCGCAGTCCCTCGACCACCACTCCCTGAGCCTGTTGGTGACCGACGTAGCCCACGATGCCGCACATGGGGCCCATGCTAGAGCGCCCCCACCGGCCTCCCACGAATCCTGCGACCCGCAGTCAGGTGGGTTGAGGTGGACGCCACACCCGCGCCAGGACCCGCGGCTGCAACAATCGCCCGCATGTCCTCCGGTGGCCCCCACGGCGGCGTCCCGGGCCAGGTGCCCGCGACCTCCCCCGAAACCCCGCGGGAGGCCTCTCCCTACATCGAGCTCGATCGTGCGGCCTGGGCCGCCCTCGCGGCGGAGACCGAGAACCCGCTCAGCATCGAGGAGATCCGCCGCCTGCGCGGGTTCGGCGAGTCGCTGGACCTGCGCGAGGTGGAGGAGGTCTACCTCCCGCTGAGCCGCCTGCTCAGCCTGTACGTCGGGGCGGCGGGCCGGCTGCACCGCGACCAGGAGGAGTTCCTGCACCGGCGCAACCCGCCGCGCACCCCGTTCGTGATCGGCCTGGCCGGGTCGGTGGCCGTCGGCAAGTCGACGACCGCGCGGGTCCTGCAGCAGATGCTCGCGCACTGGCCCGAGCACCCGAACGTGGCGCTGGTGACCACCGACGGCTTCCTCTACCCCAACGCCGAGCTGGAGCGCCGCGGGCTGATGCACCGCAAGGGCTTCCCGGAGTCCTACGACCGGCGCGCGCTGCTGCGCTTCGTCGTCGACATCAAGTCCGGCAAGGACGAGGTGCTCGCGCCGACGTACTCGCACCTGGTCTACGACGTGGTGCCCGACGAGAAGATCGTCATCAAGCGCCCCGACATCGTCATCATCGAGGGCCTCAACGTCCTCCAGCCGGCCCGGGCGCGCGAGGACGGGCGCACCGGCCTGGGCCTCTCCGACTTCTTCGACTTCAGCGTGTACGTCGACGCCGGGCGCGACAAGATCCGCGACTGGTACGTCTCGCGCTTCCTCCGGCTGCGCGAGACCGCCTTCCGCGACCCCGAGTCCTACTTCGCCAAGTACGCCGCGCTCAGCCAGGAGGAGGCCGCCGCCGAGGCCGAGCGGATCTGGGACACGATCAACGGCCCCAACCTGGTGCAGAACATCCTGCCGACCCGGTCCCGGGCCACGCTGGTGATGCGCAAGGACCGCGACCACTCGGTGCGCTACGTCCGGCTCCGCAAGCTCTAGCCCGCCGGCGCCCCCACCAGCTTCTGCACGTCCAGCGAGCGCTCGACGACCCGGTAACCGAGGGCCTGGTTCACGGCGTTCATCGGCGCGTTGACGCCCGCGTTGCCGGTGACCACCGCCGTGCAGGCGGGATGCCGGTCCAGCAGGTGCCGGTGGCCGGCGAGCTTCATCGCCAGACCCAGCCGGTGCCCCCGGTGCTCGGGGAGCACCATCGTCCCGCCGACGGAGGCGACCCGGGGGTCGGCGACCGGCACGAGCAGGTCGTGGCAGCCGACCAGCCGGCCGCCCGGGGACACCGCGAGCACGCCGCCCCAGTCCCGGCCGACCGCCCGGTGCCGCTCCTCGCTCTCGTGCAGCCGCTGCGGAGTCCAGTCGCCGCCGGTGAGCTCGAGGTCGCCGCTGGGGACCAGCTCTCGGAACCGGCCCACCAGCCGGCAGTACTCGGCCACCCACCGGTCGGGCACCCGGGTGTCGAAGACCTCGACCCGGTAGCCGTCCAGCCCGGCCGCGACCTTCGCGTCCAGGGCCGGCCACCGGGCCGGCGCGGTGCGCAGGTCGAGGAGCTTGGTCTCCTCCCGGTTCGCTACCGGGTAGCCGCAGGCCGCGGCGAACAGCGTCGACGGGCTCTCGGCGTCCACCGGCGCGCAGGCGGTGCCGACCAGCGCCGTACGCCCCTCGGCGACCGCGAGACGTTCCAGCTGCGCCAGCACGGCGCGGCCGACCCCGTGCCGCCGGTGCGCGGGGAGCACGTGCACGTCGGGCTCGGCGAGGTGGGTGTTGTCGAGCAGGAACAGCACCAGGAACCCGGACCCGACGACGACGCCGTCGCGGCGGGCGACCAGCAGGGTCCGGGCCACGTCGGAGCGCGGTCGCGGGTAGAGGCTGCGGGCCACCTCCCAGGCCGGCCAGGCCGGGAAGGGCCGGTCGTGCGCGACGCTCTGCGCACCGACCTCCCACCAGGCGCGCAGGACGTCCTCGTCGCCCGGATCGACCCGCTCGACCAGCACCGTGCTCATCCCGCCGACAGTAGGCAGCCCCGGGGGACGCCTGCCAGGCGATTCTCGGGCCGGGCGCCGCTCAGGCCAGGCTCAGCCGGTCCCGGACCACGGCGGCGAGCCGCTCGGCGGTCTCCTGCGCGTCGCGCTCGGTGGCCGCCTCGACCATGACCCGCACCAGCGGCTCGGTGCCGGAGGGACGCAGCAGCACCCGTCCGGTGTCGCCGAGGCGAGCCTCCTCCTCGGCCACGGACGCCAGCAGCACCTCGTCGGTGCTGGCCCGGCTCTTGTCGACGCCGGGGACGTTGAGGAGCACCTGGGGGAAGCGGGTGACGACCGAGGCGAGGTCGCTGAGCGTGCGCCCGGTGACGACCATCCGCTCCAGGACGTGCAGCGCGGTGAGGATGCCGTCCCCGGTGGTGGCGTAGTCGCTCATGATGACGTGCCCGGACTGCTCGCCGCCCAGCGAGTAGCCGGAGGCGTTCATCTCCTCGAGCACGTAGCGGTCGCCGACCTTGGTCTGGCGCGGCTCGATGCCGGCCTCCCGCATCGCCCGGACGAAGCCCAGGTTGCTCATCACGGTGGCCACGACCGTGTCCTGCGCGAGCCGGCCGGCGTCGCGCAGGCCCAGGGCGAGGACCGCGAGGATCTGGTCGCCGTCGACGACGTCGCCGGCCGCGTCCACGGCCAGGCACCGGTCGGCGTCGCCGTCGAGGGCGAAGCCGGCGTCGGCGCCGTGCTCGAGGACCGCTGCCTGCAGCGGACCGAGGTGGGTGGAGCCGCAGCCGTCGTTGATGTTCAGGCCGTCGGGTTGGTCGTGGGTCGCGATGACCGTGGCCCCGGCGGCGGTCAGCGCCAGCGGGCCGGCCTGCGACGCGGCGCCGTTGGCGCAGTCGAGCACGACCCGCAGCCCGGTCAGCGGCTTGGTCGTGGAGACGAGGTGGTCGACGTACTCGGGCACGGCCGTGGCGTACGGCGTGACGCGGCCGACGTCGGCGCCCGTCGGGGGCTGCCACTCCTCGCCGAGCCGGGCCTCGATGACCTGCTCGGCGGCGTCATCGAGCTTGACGCCGCCGCGGGCGAGGAACTTGATGCCGTTGTCCGGCATCGCGTTGTGGGAGGCGCTGATGACCACGCCGAGGTCGGCGCCGAGCGAGTCGGTCAGGAACGCGACGCCCGGGGTGGGCAGCACGCCCAGGAGGAGGACGTCGACGCCCGCCGAGGCGAGGCCCGCGACCACGGCGTTCTCGAGGAACTGCCCGGAGATGCGGGTGTCGCGCCCGACGACGGCGAGGGGGCGGTGGCCCGCGAACTCACCGCGGTCGGCGAGGACGCGGGCGGCTGCAACGGAAAGGTCCAGGGCGAGAGGAGCGGTGAGAACACCGTTCGCCTCGCCCCGGACCCCGTCCGTGCCGAAGATGCGAGCCACGTGTGGTGTGGCCCCGATCAGCGCTTGCTGAACTGAGGCGCCTTGCGGGCCTTCTTCAGACCGGCCTTCTTGCGCTCGATGACGCGGGCGTCACGAGTGAGCAGGCCGGCCTTCTTCAGGGTCGCGCGGTTGGCGTCGATGTCGATCGCGTTCAGCGACCGCGCCACGCCCAGGCGCAGCGCACCGGCCTGGCCGGTGATGCCGCCGCCGTGGATGCGGGCGATGACGTCGAAGCGGCCGTCGAGCTGCAGCGCAGCGAACGGCTCGTTGACGACCTGCTGGTGGAGCTTGTTCGGGAAGTAGGAGTCCAGGTCGCGACCGTTGATGGTCCACTTGCCGGTGCCCGGAACGATCCGGACCCGCGCCACGGCCTCCTTGCGACGGCCGGTGGCCGCGCCGGGGGCGATGGTGGCCGGGTGCTCCGGCGCGTCTGCGGACGGGGCGCTCTCGGAGCTGTAGGCAACGCCCTGCTCGTCGGCCTCGTAGGTCTCCTCGACCTCGGTGGTGTCAGCCACTGTGTTCCTCACTCAGACTTTGTTAGAAAGCGGTTCGATTACTGGGAGATCTGGGTGATCTCGAACGGGACGGCCTTCTGGGCCTGGTGCGGGTGCGTCGGGCCGGAGTAGACCTTCAGCTTCTTCAGCAGCTGGCGGCCGAGCTTGTTCTTCGGGAGCATGCCCCACACGGCCTTCTCGATGGCCTTGCGGGCGTCCTTCTCCAGCAGCTCACCGATCGGGGTGGCCGAGAGGCCGCCCGGGTAGCCGGAGTGGCGGTAGGCCATCTTGGTGGTCTTCTTGGTGCCGGAGAGGGCGACCTTCTCGGCGTTGACGATGATGACGAAGTCACCGGTGTCGACGTGGGGCGCGAAGATCGCCTTGTGCTTGCCGCGAAGCAGGTTCGCGGTGGTCACGGCGAGACGACCCAGGACGATGTCGGTGGCGTCGATGACGAGCCAGTCACGCTGGATGTCGCCGGGCTTGGGGCTGTACGTACGCACGACGGAGCCTTACTCGTTCGTTGGTCCCGGCCAGGCGGTCCCTGGCGGGTGGTGCTGCCACGCCCTCTGACGAACAACTGCCCGGGCGTTCCCAGCGAGGCTGGAGTCCGGGGCTGCACCCTGACGTGCGAGGTCAGGGCGCGGCAGGGGGCGCGACCAACCAAGATACGGGCGCCCGGGGCCGGGGTCAAAACGCGCGGAAGGCACCGCCTCGCACCGGCAGCACGAACCGGCCACGGACGAGGTGGACTGGGCCACCGCCCCCCGCCGCTGCGCGGCCGCTCGGAAGCGGCTCCGCCCGCTCGCCGGGCCCCTCACTGGACCGCCCGCGACCCCGCCCGAGGACCGCGGGGCGGACACCGCCTACCGGGACCCTGGGAAGCACGGCTAGGTTGAGCGGCGTGACCGATTCCCTCACCGTCCGCGACAACCGCACCGGACAGGAGTACGACGTCCCGATCGCCGACGGCGCCATCAAGGCCGCCGACCTCGGGAAGATCAAGGCATCGGACGACAGTCCGGGCCTTGCCGTCTACGACCCCGGTTTCGTCAACACCGCCTCCTGTCGAAGCTCCGTCACCTTCATCGACGGCGAGAAGGGCATCCTCGAGTACCGCGGATATCCCATCGAGCAGCTGGCGGAGAAGTCGACCTTCCTGGAGGTCGCCTACCTCCTGATCAAGGGCTCCCTGCCCACCAAGGCCGAGTACGAGGCGTGGGTGCACGAGATCACCTACCACACCTTCGTGCACGAGAACGTCAAGTCGTTCATGCAGGGCTTCCGCTACGACGCGCACCCCATGGGGATGCTGATGGCGTCGACGGGAGCCCTCTCCACGTTCTACCCCGACGCCGCCAACATCGGTGACGCCGACAACCGGCACATCCAGATGGTCCGCATGATCGCGAAGATGCCGACGCTGGGCGCCTGGTCCTTCCGGCACGCGCAGGGCAAGCCGTACGTCTACCCCGACAACGAGCTGTCCTACACCGCCAACTTCCTCTCGATGCTGTTCAAGATGAGCGAGTCGAAGTACGAGGCCGACGAGCGCCTGGTCAAGGCCCTCGACGTGCTGCTGATCCTGCACGCCGACCACGAGCAGAACTGCTCCACCAACGCGGTCCGCTCGGTCGGCTCCTCGCAGGTCGACCCGTACTCCGCCGTGGCCGCCGGCATCGGCGCCCTCTACGGCCCGCTGCACGGCGGCGCCAACGAGGCCGTGCTGCGGATGCTCAAGCGCATCGGCACCAAGGAGAACATCCCCGCCTTCATCGAGGGCGTGAAGAACGGCGACGAGAAGCTGATGGGCTTCGGTCACCGGGTCTACAAGAACTACGACCCGCGGGCCAAGATCATCAAGAAGGCCTGCGACGACGTCTTCGAGGTCACCGGGGTCAACCCGCTGCTCGAGATCGCCCAGGAGCTGGAGAAGATCGCGCTTGAGGACGAGTACTTCGTCAAGCGCAAGCTCTACCCGAACGTCGACTTCTACTCCGGCCTGATCTACGAGGCGCTGCAGTTCCCGCCGGAGATGTTCACGGTCCTGTTCGCGATCGGCCGCACCCCGGGCTGGCTGGCCCAGTGGAGCGAGCTGGTGCAGGACAAGGAGCAGAAGATCGCCCGGCCCAAGCAGATCTACACCGGCGCGCGCACGCTGGACTTCGTGCCCGCATCCGAGCGCTGGGCCTGAGCCCAGCCCCGATCGACCAGTGATGGACGAGACCCCCGACGGCCCGCCGTCGGGGGTCTCGCCGTCCCGGCCCGCCGGGGTGGTGTGGGACCTCGGCAACGTGGTGATCGACTGGGACCCGCACGCGGCCGTCGCGGCGGGGGTCGGCCCCGCCGAGGCGGCCCGGTTCCTCGCGGCGAGCGACTTCGACTTCCGCGCCTGGAACCACCTGCACGACGCCGGCGGCACCTGGGCCGACGGGCTGGCCGAGGTGGCGCGGACCTCCCCGCACTGGGCCGAGCACGCCCGGGCCTACCACGACCACTTCCCCGCCTCACTGGTCGGCGAGGTCCCGGGCACGGCGGCGATCATCCGCGAGCTGCACGCCGCCGGCGTCCCGCAGTGGGGGCTGACCAACTGGTCGGCCGAGCTCTACCACCACGCGCCGGCGACCTTCGACGTGCTCGCACTGCTCGAGGACGTGGTCGTCTCCGGCGTCGAGGGCGTGGCCAAGCCCGACCCGCGGATCTTCGCGGTGCTGCGCGCCCGCACCGGCCGGCCCCTCGAGGAGCTGGTCTTCGTCGACGACCGCGACGACAACGTCGCGGCGGCCTCGGCCGCCGGCCTGCACGCGCTCCTCTTCCGCGACGCCGCGCGGCTCCGGGCGGCGCTGCGTGACCTCGGCCTGCCGGTGTGAGCGGGGGCCGGGTCAGTTCACCGCCCGGTCCCGGTCGGCCCAGTACGGCGCGCGCAGGTCGCGCTTGAGGATCTTGCCGGTCGGGTTGCGCGGCAGCGCGTCGACCACGTCGACCGAGCGCGGGCACTTGAAGTGCGCCAGCCGGTCGCGGCACCACGCGAGCAGCTCCTCCTCGCTGGCCCGGGTCTCGGGCGCGAGCGCCACCACTGCCTTGACCGTCTCCCCCCAGGTGGCGTCGGGGACGCCGATGACCGCGACCTCCAGCACCGCCGGGTGCTCGGAGAGCACCCGCTCCACCTCGGGGCTGTAGACGTTCTCCCCGCCGCTGATGATCATGTCCTTGATCCGGTCCTCGACGAAGACGTAGCCGCCGTCGTCGACCTTGCCGAGGTCGCCGGTGCGGAACCAGCCGCCGTCGACAAGCACCTTCGCGGTCTCCTCGGGCCGACCCAGGAAACCCTGCATCACCTGCTGGCTGCGCAGCCAGATCTCGCCGTGCTCGCCGGTCGGCACGTCGGCCAGCGTCGCCGGGTCGACGATGCGGACCTCCATGCCCGGGATCGGGACACCCGCGGAGACCAGCCGCTCCGGGTGCTCCCCCGCGACGGCGGCCCGGTGGTCCTCCGGCATCAGGTGGGTGGCGACGCCCGCCACCTCGGTCAGGCCGTAGACCTGGATGAAGTCGGTCTCCGGCCAGGACTCCATCGCCGCCCGGAGCAGCGGCAGGGGCATCGGCGCCGCGCCGTAGGTGAAGGTCCGCAGCGCCCCGAAGAGCCGGACGGCGTCCGGGCCCGCCTGCAGGACCTGGGCCAGCACCGCCGGGACCAGGAAGGTCCGGTTGGCGCCGGCCAGGATGGCACCGGCCAGCGACGCACCGTCGGGGTCGCGGGTCATCACGCTGGGGATGCCGTCGTGGATGCCGAACAGGACGTAGGAGGAGCCACCCACGTGGAACAGCGGCATCGCGACCATCGACTTGTCGCCGGGCTCGAATGCCCACCCGTCGTGGGCGTTGAGGGTGTGCTCGACCAGGTTGGCGTGGGTCAGCAGCACGCCCTTCGGATGCCCGGTGGTGCCCGAGGAGTACATCACCAGGCACACGTCGTCGGGTGAGACCTCGGCCGGGCGGGACACCGGCGAGGCGGCGGCCAGCCAGGCCTCGTACTCGTCCCCGTCCGCGCCGTCCGGAGTCACCTCGATGATCCGCTCGACGTGGCGCAGCCGGTCCCGGATCGCGTCGACCGCCGGCCGCAGCTCGGTGCCGACCACCAGCACCCGGGCGCCGGAGTCGTTGACTGCGTAGTCGATCTCGTCGCCGGCCAGCCGCCAGTTCACGATCGCGTTGGCAGCGCCCAGCGACCCGGCGGCCAGCGAGATCTCGACGCACGCGGGGTGGTTCTTGTCGAGGACCGCGACCACGTCACCACGGCCGATGCCGAGGGCCTGCAGCCCGCCCGCCGCCCGCCGGACCCGGTCGTTCCACGCGGCCCAGGTCCAGGTCCGGTCGCCGTAGGTCATCGCCTCGGCGTCGGGCGTGGCCAGCGCCCAGTGCGCCAGCCGATCGTCGACGAAGGCGGGGGCGGGGGCACTGCTGGCACCACTACTGGTCTCGGGCTCGGTCGTGACGTCCATGGTCGGTACCTCCGGTCGGTTGCGCCGATTGTGATCCAGCACACACCCGGTGACAACGGTTCCGGGGGGTCGGGTTCTTGGGCGGCGGCCAGCGCGGTCTCAGCATGGTCACAGGGATGGTGGGCACCGTTGTGGAATGACCGATCAGCCGCCGTCTCCCCGCTCCGAACCGCCGGCTCCTGACGGACCCTCCCCCGCCCGTCCGGGGTCGCCGGCAGGCTCAGCACCCCCGGGCAGTCCCGGGAACCCGGGCAACCCGGGCAACCCCGGGAACCCGGCGAATCCGAGCAGTCCCGGCGGCCCGGTGCCGCCGCAGGGCGCCGCGCCCGCGGGCTCGTCGGGGCCGTCGTCGGGGTCGAAGGGCCGCGGCGGGCTCGCTGCTGCCGTGGTCGCGGGCTCCCTCGTGGTGGGGGCGCTCGCGGGATTCGGCGGTGCTGCCGCCTGGGACGCGTTCGACGACGACGACGAGGCCAGCACGTCCTCGTCCTCGACGTCGTCCTCGCAGGACCAGAACAGCCAGGTGGGCAGCGGCGCCTCGACCGACTCGGTCGAGGCGGTGGCCGCGAAGGTGCTGCCCTCGGTGGTGAAGATCGACGTGACCAGCCAGCAGGGCGCCGGGTCGGGTTCCGGCATCGTCCTCACCGCCGACGGCCGGATCCTCACCAACGACCACGTCGTCTCCGGGGCCGGACAGGGCGGCACGATCTCGGTCTCGTTCAGCGACGGCTCCCGGGCGGACGCCGAGGTGGTGGGCACCGATCCCCTGACCGACGTCGCCGTCATCCAGGCCCAGGACGTCGACGACCTGACACCGGCCTCGCTCGGCAACTCCGACGACCTCGCCATCGGCGAGGAGGTCGTCGCGGTGGGCTCGCCGTACGGGCTCGACGCGACGGTCACCAGCGGCATCATCAGCGCCTTGAACCGGCCCGTGAACGTCGGCCAGAACACCGAGGGGAACACCACCGCCTATCCGGCCATCCAGACCGACGCCGCGATCAACCCCGGCAACTCCGGTGGTCCGCTGGTGGACATGGACGGCAACGTCGTCGGGATGAACTCCTCGATCCTGAGCAACTCCTCGAGCAGCGGCGAGGCCGGCTCGATCGGCCTGGGCTTCGCGATCCCCATCGACGCGGCGCTGCCGATCGTCGAGCAGATCGTCGCCGGCGAGGAGCCGACCCACGCCATCTTGGGGATCACCGTCTCCGACGCCTCCGGCGTGCAGGGCGGCAACGCGAGCGCCAGCCCGTCGGAGGGCGCCCTGATCCGCGAGGTCTCGCCGCAGTCGGCGGCCGGCCAGGCGGGCCTCGAGGCGGGCGACGTGATCACCCGCATCGACGACCACCCGGTCACCGGAGCGGACTCGCTGGTCGCCACGATCCGGTCCTACCGGCCCGGCGACACCGTCACCGTCGTCTACGAGCGCGGCGGGGAGGAGGAGAGCACCGACCTGACGCTGGACTCCGACGGGGACAGCTGACCTGCTGATCGCGCCGCGGCTCAGCCCAGGCGCTTCTGGAACTCCGCCAGCCGCGCCACCGGCTCGAAGCCGAGCAGCTCGTTCACCGCGACCATCGGGCCGTTCCCCTCGGCGTTCCAGGTGACGAGGTGGTCGATGTCGGGACGCTCGGCCTGCAGCAGGCGCAAGTTCGAAACCTTGACCGCCACGCCCAGGCGGTGGCCGCGATGGTCCCGACGGACCAGCGTCCCCCACTGGTAGGCGCGGCCCGGCTCGTGCCCGGTGGTGACCAGGTCGGTGTAGGCGACGAGCGCCCCATCGGGGGCCAGCGCGACGGTGTTGTACATCGTGCGGCCCTGCTTGGCGGCCAGCGCCTCGCCCTCGCGGACCGCCGCCGGCTCCGCTGACTCCGGCTCCAGGTCCAGGCCCCCGGTCGGCGCCTCGGTGTTCAGGGTCGCGGTCAGCGCGGCCCAGCCCCCGAGGAGCTCCTCGGGGACCGGGCCGACCCAGGAGCGCAGCCGGTACGCCGTGTGGTGCGGGGCCGCCTCGGCGTCCAGCCGGTCCAGCAGCCGCTCCTCGACCGGGAGCCGCAGCACCCGCTGCACGTCGCCGATCGCGAGGTCGTAGCCGCGGGCCCGGGCGAACTCCGGTCCGCTCTCCCCCACCCCCTCGGGGCCGGCCTCGTAGGCGTAGGACGTCTCGCCCCCGAGCACCCGGCGGCCCCGCTCGCCTGCCACCCGCTCGAGGTGGGCCAGCATCGCGGTGCCGAGCCCCCGGCGCCGGTGCCCGGGCAGCACGTGCACGGACAGCTCGCAGCGCTCGAGGTTGTCCAGCAGCGGGGTCTCGATCAGGCCGGTCGCGACCAGCTCCCCGTTCAGGCGACCGGCGAAGACGGTGGACCGGCGCCGGATCGACGGCTCCTGGAGCTGGACCCGCAGCTCGTCACGCTGCCAGGGCGTCGCGGTGTCCTCGCGGCCGTGGCGCTCCGCGGCGGCGTACACCGCGTGCCACGCCTGGAACGCCACGTCGAACCCCGCGTCGCGCGGGTCGACCTCGGTGATCACCAGGCGCGGAGCGCTCATCGGGAGCGCACCACCCGTCCCTCGTCCCAGACCGGGCCGTCGGACTCGTAGACGACGCCGTCGGCGCCGTAGACCAGGAACCGGTCGAACCCGCGGGCGAACCAGCGGTCGTGGGTCACCGCCAGCACCGTGCCCTCGAAGGCGGCCAGCCCCTCCTCCAGTGCCTCGGCCGACTGCACGTCGAGGTTGTCGGTGGGCTCGTCGAGCAGCAGCAGCGTGGCGCCGGAGAGCTCCAGCAGCAGGATCTGGAAGCGCGCCTGCTGGCCACCCGAGAGCGAGTCGAAGGTCTGCTCCCCGGAGGCGGCCAGCTCGTAGCGGTCCAGCACCCGCGCCGCCTGCTCCCGGCCCAGGCCGTGCCGCCCGTCGGGGTGCCCGTCGCCGCGGTGCAGCACCTCCAGCAGGGTCCGGCCGACGAGCTCGGGATGGGCGTGGGTCTGGACGAACCAGCCCGGGCGCACCCGGGCCCCCAGCCGGGCCCGGCCGGTGTGGGGCACCGGCGCGATCGGCACCTCCCCCACCGGGCGGTGCTCCACGTCCGGATCGGTGCCGCCGGCGGCCAGCAGCCGCAGGAAGTGCGACTTGCCCGACCCGTTCGAGCCCAGGACCGCCACCCGCTCGCCGTACCAGACCTCGAGGTCGAAGGGCCGCATCAGCCCGGTCAGCTCCAGGTCCTCGCAGACGACCGCGCGCTTGCCGGTGCGCCCGCCGCGCAGCCGCATCGTGACCTGCTGCTCGCGGGGCTGCTCGGTCGGCGGGCCGGCCTCCTCGAACTTGCGCAGCCGGGTCTGGGCGGCGCGGTACTGGCTGGACATCCCGTCGTTGAACTCCGACTTCGTCTTCAGCCGCAGCACCAGCGCCTTGATCTTCGCGTGCTCCTCGTCCCAGCGCCGGCGCAGCTCCTCGAAGCGGGCGAACCGGTCGCGGCGCGCCTCGTGGTACGACGCGAAGCCGCCCGGGTGGGTCCACACCGTGTTGCCGGCCCCGTGCCCGCCGCCGGCGAGCTCGACGGTGACGACGCGGGTCGCTGTGTTGTCGAGCAGCTCCCGGTCGTGGCTGACCATCAGGACGGTCTTCTCGGACTCGCGGATGCGCTGCTCCAGCCAGATCTTGCCCGGCACGTCGAGGTAGTTGTCCGGCTCGTCGAGCAGCAGCACCTGGTCCGGCCCGCGGAGCAGGAACTCCAGGACCAGCCGCTTCTGCTCCCCGCCGGAGAGCGTGGTCAGCTCGCGGTACTTCGCGCGGTCGTAGGGCACCCCCAGCGCGGCGGTGGTGCAGACGTCCCAGAGCACCTCGAGGTCGTAGCCGCCGGCGTCGGCGTACTCCGCGAGCGCCTCGGCGTAGCGCATCTGGGTCGCCTCGTCGTCGGTCTCCATCAGCGCCAGCTCGAGCCGGTCGACCGCGGCGGCCGCCGCCCGGACCCGCTCCGGCGCGACCGAGAGCAGCAGCTCGGCGACGGTGGTGCTCGACGCCGCCACGTGCTGGCGCATCACGCCGAGGCCTCCGGAGCGGGTCACCGCACCCGCGTGCGGGGTCAGCTCGCCGGTGACGATGCGCAGCAGGGTGGTCTTGCCGGCTCCGTTGGCGCCCACCAGCGCGACCTTGGCCCCCTCGCCCACCCGGAACGAGACGTCGTCGAGCAGCACCCGCCCGTCCGGCAGCTCGTAGCGCACCCCGGCGACATCCACGTGACCCACGTCGGGTGATTCTCCGCCCCCCGGCGCATCCTCGGCGAATCGTTTGGCGCGGGGGCGCCGAGAATCCGATCCGGGCGCAGTGCACACGGGCACCCTTGGGCGCTGCGCCCATGTCGTCCCGACCAGGTCCGCGCCATGATGGGCGCCCACGACCAGGGAGGGGCCGGCATGCGGCTGGAGCTGACCGCGGAGGACCAGGCGTTCCGCGAGGAGATGCGGACGTTCTTCACCACCGAGGTGCCGCAGGAGCTGCGCGACGCCGTGATCGAGGGCCGCGAGCTGGGCCGCGCCGAGTTCGTGCAGAGCCAGCAGATCCTCAACGCCGCGGGGCTGGCGGTCCCGCACTGGCCCGAGGAGTGGGGCGGCCGGGGCTGGAGCGAGCTGCGTCGCCACATCTGGCTCGAGGAGCTGCAGCGGGCCGGGGTGCCGGCGCCGCTGGCGTTCAACGCCAACATGATCGGCCCCGTCCTCGCCCAGTTCGCCAGCCAGGAGATGAAGGAGCGCTTCCTCCCGACGACTGCCAACCTCGACATCTGGTGGAGCCAGGGGTTCTCCGAGCCCGACGCCGGCTCCGACCTGGCCAGCCTGCGCACCACCGCCGTCCGCGACGGCGACGGCTGGGTCGTGAACGGGCAGAAGACCTGGACCACGCTGGGGCAGTACGGCGACTGGATCTTCACGCTGGTGCGCACCGACCCGCAGGCCAAGAAGCAGGCCGGCATCTCGATGCTGCTCATCGACATGACCTCGCCGGGGCTCGAGGTGCGCCCGATCGAGCTCATCGACGGCGGCCACGAGGTCAACGAGGTCTGGTTCACCGACGTCCGGGTCCCGGGCGAGAACCTCGTCGGCGAGCTCAACCAGGGCTGGACGATGGCGAAGTTCCTGCTCGGCAACGAGCGGGTCGGGGTCGCTCCGGTCGGCACCGTCAAGCGGGTGCTGGCCCGCGCCAAGGAGCTCGCCGGGCCGCAGCTGGAGGACCCGCTGGTCCGGGCCCGGGTGGCGGAGCTCGAGAACGAGCTGCTCGCCCTCGAGCTCACCGCGATCCGGGTCGCGGCGCACTCCGCCGGCGCGGAGCCGCACCCGGCCAGCTCCGTGCTGAAGCTCAAGGGCACCGAGCTGCAGCAGGCGGTCAGCGAGCTGGTCCTCGACCTCGCGGGCCCGGCGTCCCTGGCCTCCGGCGCCCCCGACGGCCCCGACGGCTCAGACCTGCCGGCCTGGGCCCGCCGCAGCGCCCCGACGTACCTCAACCTCCGCAAGGCCTCGATCTACGGCGGGTCCAACGAGATCCAGCGCCAGATCATCGCCCGGACGATCCTCGGACTCTGAAGGAGACCGCACGTGGACTTCACCTACGACGACGAGCAGGTCGCCCTCCGCGAGGCCGTGCGCGGACTGGTCGGCAAGGCCTACTCCGACTTCGAGCAGCGCCGCCGCACCGTGGCCGAGGAGCCCGGCTGGAGCGAGGAGGTCTGGGCCCGGCTGGCCGAGATGGGCATCCTCGGCCTGCCGTTCGCCGAGGAGGACGGCGGCGTCGGCGCCGGTCCCGCCGAGGTCGGCATCGTGGCCCACGAGCTGGGCCGGGTGCTCGCCCCCGAGCCGTTCCTGGCCTCGGTGGTGCTCGCCGGCACCGCCGTCGCCGAGGCCGGTACGCCGCAGCAGCGGGCCGAGGTGCTCGGCCCCCTCGCCGCCGGCGAGCGCGTCCTCGCCCTGGCGTACGCCGACGGCGCCACGCCGGTCACCGCGAGCGAGCAGGCCGGCGCCTGGACGCTGAGCGGCACCAAGGAGCCGGTCCTGCACGGCGCCCGCGCGGACCTGCTGGTGGTCAGCGCCGCACTGCCCGGCGCCGGGTCCGGGCTGTTCCTGGTCCAGGGCGACGCCGCCGCCCGCACCGGCTACCGCACCTACGACGGCGCCCGCGCGGCCCGGGTGGTGCTCGACGGCACCGCCGCGGTGCCGCTGGGCGAGCCGGGCGCGGACCAGTCCGCGGCGCTCGCGGCGGCACTGGACACCGGGCGGGTGGCGGCCTGCCACGAGGCGCTCGGCGCGATGTCGGTCGCGCTCGCCGCGACCACTGCCTACCTGAAGAGC